>NZ_DAOMOQ010000004.1:0-139512 GCF_035444425.1 Ottowia sp.
ATGCGCCGAGGAGCGCAGCGGGCGGGGTGAGCGAATGCACCGCAGGATGCATTCGCATCGTGGTCTGACTCGCCGCAGCTGTCTGAACGGAGCGCTGAAAGCGCGCAGTGAGTTCTGCGGCGCACCCCGACCGCGAGCACCGCAGGTTGCCCCGTAGCGAAGCGCAGGGGACGCAGCCAGCAGGGTCGCCTTCTTTTGCCTACTTTTCTTGGCGAGACAAGAAAAGTAGGTGCGCCGCCGGGCGCACATCCCGGCCAGCAGCGCATCCAACCCCAGAACACCAAGAGACCCTCAGACACATCCCCTCGCCATAATCCCCAATCGCATGACCACCCCCACCGAGACAGTCATCTTCAAGGCCCTGGGCCTGACCAAAGTCTACGGCATGGGCGACGTTCAGGTGCATGCCCTGCGCGGCGTCGACCTGGAACTGCGCCAAGGTGAGTTCGTGGTCATGCTCGGCCCCTCGGGCAGCGGCAAGTCGACGCTGCTCAACATCCTCGGCGGGCTTGACGTGCCCACGGACGGCCAGGTGTGGTACCACGGCGAGGACCTGACACGCGCCGGCGATGCGCGCCTGACCCGGTTTCGGCGCGAGCACGTCGGTTTCGTGTTCCAGTTCTACAACCTGATCCCCAGCCTGACGGCACGCGAGAACGTGGCCATCGTCACCGACATCGCGCCCGACCCGATGCCGCCCGAGGAGGCGCTGGCCATGGTGGGGCTGGGGGAACGGCTGGATCACTTTCCGGCCCAGCTCTCCGGTGGCGAGCAGCAGCGCGTGGCCATCGCACGGGCGATCGCCAAGCGCCCGGTGGTGATGCTGTGCGACGAGCCGACCGGCGCGCTCGATTCCAGCACCGGGGTGCGCGTGCTCGAGGCGCTGGAGCGGGTCAACGCCGAGCTGGGCACCACCACCGTCATCATCACCCACAACGCGGACATCGCCCGCATGGCCCAGCGCGTGCTGTGGATGCAGGACGGCCGCATCGTGCGCGAGCAGGTGAACCACCAGCGTGCGCAAGCCAGCGAGCTGCAGTGGTGAGGCAGCGCGCATGAGGGCGATCCACCGCAAGGCGCTGCGCGACCTGTGGCTGATGCGCGGCCAAGCGATCGCCATCGCGCTGGTGATCGCCTCGGGCATCGCCATGCTGGTGATGTCGCAGGCCACGCTCGAATCGCTGCGCGACACCAGCACCCGGCTGTTTGCCGACCACCGCTTCTCCGACGTCTGGGCGCAGGTCAAGCGCGCGCCCGAGCCGGTGGCCGCGCGCCTGGCCGAGATCGCCGGCGTGAGCGAGGTGGAAACGCGCATCGTCGCCGGCGGCAAGCTGCAGTTGCCCGATTTCGGCGAGCCGGTGGAGGCCCTGGTGCAGTCGCTGCCAGACACCGGCGCGCCGCTGCAGAACCGCCTGTACCTGCGCGCCGGCCGCATGCTGGCGCCATTCGCCCACGGCGAGGTGCTGGTGAGCGACGGCTTCGCGCAGGCGCACCGGCTGAAGCCCGGCGACCGGCTGCGCGCCACGGTGTACGGGCGCTCCCAATGGTTCACCATCGTCGGCATCGCGGTCTCGCCCGAATACCTGAACCAGATCAAGCCGGGCAGCATGTTCCCCGACTACCAGCGCTACGCCATCGTGTGGGCGCACCGGCGCGCGCTGGAAGCGGCACTGGACATGAACGGCGCCTTCAACCAGGCCACGCTCCGGCTCGCGCCAGGCACCAGCGAGCGCGATGTGATCGATACCGTCGACCGCATCCTGGCACGCTACGGCGGGCGCGGCGCCACCGGGCGCATGGACCAGCTCTCCTACCGCTTCCTGCACGAGGAGTTCAAGCAGCTCGGCACCATGGCGCGGCTGTTTCCGGCCATCTTCCTGGGCGTGGCGGCGTTCCTGCTGAACGTGGTGTTCAAGCGCCTGATCAGCATGCAGCGCGACCAGGTCGCCATCCTCAAGGCCTTCGGCTACGGCACCCACCACGTGGCGCTGCACTACGGGCTGATCGTGACGCTGATCTGCCTGCTCGGCACGCTGATCGGCGTGGCGCTGGGCGCCTGGCTGGGCACGCTGCTGGCGGGGGTGTACCAGCTGCACTTCCGCTTTCCCTTCCTCGACTTCGTGCTCGGCTGGCCGGTGGTGGCGATCGGCGCCGGCGTCAGCCTGGGCGCGGCGCTGCTGGGCACCGGCTGGGCGGTTTATGCAGCGGCCGGCGAGCCGGTGGCGCAGGCCATGCGGCCGCCGGCGCCGGAGCACTTTCGCCGCACGCTGGGCGAACGCCTTGGCCTCATGCGCTGGCTGTCGCAGCCCACGCGCATCATCTGGCGTCAGCTCGAGCGGCGGCCCGGCAAGGCGCTGATGTCGGTACTGGGCCTGGGCTTCGCCGGCGGCATCGTGATGATGGCCAACTTCCAGATCAGCGCCATCGACCGCATGATCGAGGTCGAGTTCCGGCTGGCGCGCCAGCACGACATCTCGGCCGCCTTCATCGAGGCCGCGCCGCGCCGTGCCGCCGACGAGCTGCGCGCCCTGCCGGGCGTGCGCCAGGTGGAAGGCGTGCGCAACGTGGCGGTGCGCCTGCGGCACGAGAACCACGCGGTGCTGACGGCCATCGAGGGCCTGCCCGAGGGCGGTACGCTGCGCCGCCCGGTCGACACCGAACTGCGCCACGTGCAGCTGCCGCCGCAGGGTCTGGTGCTGGGCGACTACCTGGCCCGACGCCTGCGCTTGGGCGTCGGCGACGCGGTCTGGGTCGAGGTGCTGGAAGGCCGTCAGAAGCAGCTGCAGCTGCCGGTGGTGGCGCTGACCAGGGAATACACCGGCATGTCGGCCTACATGGACCTGCAGGCGCTGAACCGTGCGCTCGGTGATGGCGACGTCATCAGCGGCGTGCTGCTGACGGTGGATCAGGACGCCCAGCGCCAGGTGCTGCACCAGCTCGATCGCCGCCCGCACGTGGTCGGCGCCGATTCCCGGCTGGCGGCGATCCGCTCGTTCTACGCCACGGTGGCCGAGATGACCGGCGTCTACACCTGGATCGCCGTGCTGATGGGCGCGGTGGTCAACTTCGGCGTGGTCTACAACTCGGCGCGCATCGCGCTGGCCGAGCGCGGACGCGAACTGGCCAGCCTGCGCGTGCTGGGCTTCACGCGCGGCGAGGTCAGCTACATTCTGCTCGGCGAACTGGCGCTGCTGGTGCTGCTGTCGATCCCGCTCGGCTTTGCCATCGGCTGGGGCCTGTCCTGGTTCCTGGCGACCGGCATGCAGTCCGACCTGTACCGCGTGCCGGTGGTGATGCACCCTTCGGCCTACGCCTTCACCGCGCTGGTCACGCTGGTCAGCGCCGTGCTGTCATCGCTGGCGGTGCACTGGCGCATCCGCCAGCTCGACCTGATCGGTGTGCTGAAAACCCGGGAATGAACATGAACGCCCCACTGCGTCGCCCATCCACCTACGAAACGACACCATGGCCGCCCCGAAGCTGATCCGCACCAGCCTCTACTGGCTGCTGGCCGCCGCCGTGTTGGCGCTGCTGGCCTGGGCCGCCATGCGCGAACCCGAGCAGCTGGCGAGCACGGCGCAGGTCACGCGCGGCCCGCTGGAAGTGACGTTCCAAGAAGAGGGCAAGACGCGGCTCAAGGCACGCTACGTGGTCACCGCGCCGGTGGCCGGCATGGTGCGCCGCATCACGCTGCAGCCGGGCGATGCGGTGCGCGCCGGCCAGCCGCTGGCCGATATCGAGCCGGCCACCAGCCAGTTGCTCGACGCCCGCACGCGCAGCCAGGCGCAGGCCGAGGTGCGCGGCGCCGAGGCGCAGCTGGCGGCCACGCACCAGCGCATCGGCGCCGCGCAGGCCGCCGAGCGCCTGGCGCAGACCGAGCTGCGCCGCGCCCAGACCCTGCAGCAGGCAGGCGCGGTCGCGCTGGAGCAGCTCGACCAGGCACGCAGCCGCGCCGACACCACGCGCGCTGAACTCGCCGCCGCCCAGGCCGACGAACGCGCCGCCGCCGAGCGCCTGGCTGCCGCACGCGCGCTGCTGGCCGACGAAGGTCGCGCCAGCGCCGCCGGCAAGCTGCTGACGGTGACGGCGCCGGTGGCCGGGCGCGTGCTCAAGCGCCCCCTGGAAAGTGCCACGCCGGTGCCCGTCGGCACCGTGCTGATGGAGATCGGCGATCCGGCGCTGCTGGAGATCGAGACCGAGGTGCTGTCCACCGACGCCGTGCGCCTGGCCCCCGGCATGGCCGCGCGCGTGCTGCGCTGGGGCGGAGAAGGCGAGCTGGCGGCGCGGGTCGCGCGCGTCGAGCCCGGCGGCTTCACCAAGGTGTCGGCACTGGGCGTGGAAGAGCAACGCACGCGCGTCATCCTCGACATCGACAGCCCACGCGAGCGGTGGGCCGCGCTGGGCGATGCCTACCGCGTCGAGGTCGAGTTCATCGTGCAGCAGGAAGCCGGCGTGCTGCAGTTGCCGGGCAGCGCGCTGTTTCGCGCCGGCGACGGCTGGGCAGTGTATCGGCTGGAGGGCGGCCGCGCGCGCCGCACGCCGGTCACGATCGGCCTGCGCTCGGCCACCGCCGCGCAGGTGCTGCAAGGCCTGGACGAGGGTGACCGGGTGGTGGTGCAGCCCGACGACCGCATCGTCGACGGCACGCGGCTGAAGACCACCGACGGCCGCTGATCCCGATTGGCGTCCAACGCCTGAAAATCCGTTCGCACTGAGCCATTCGACAAGCTCACGACAGGCTTTGTCGAAGTGCGGAGTCCAAGCACGACTTTGACCAACTCAGCCCGAACGGTTCCCGCTTGTTGAGCGCGATTTCGCACGAGCGTTGAAAACGGCGCCTACGCCGGCACCGCAGCCGGCCTGCGCATCGGCAGCTTCAGCGCCACCAGCGCGGCCGCCAGCAGCAGCAGGCCAGCGGCACCGAAGGACAGCCAGTGGGTGCCGAAGCGCTCGTAGCCCCAGCCGCCCAGCCAGGCGCTGATCATGCCGCCAACCTGGTGGCCGACATAGGCCAGGCCGTACAGCACGCCGACCAGGCGCACGCCGTACAGATCAGCCAGGATGGCCGACGACAGCGCGATGCTGCCGGCCCAGACCAGCCCGCCGATGCTGGCGGCCACGTACAGCTCCCAGTGCGTGCCGACCAGCACCAGCGCGAAGAAGCCCAGCCCGCGCACGCCGTAGATTGCCGCCAGGATGTTGCGGCGCGGCAGCCGGTCCGACCAGCGCCCAAGCACCAGGGTGCCGAAGATGGCGACGAAGCCGATCAGCCCGATGCCCATCGAGCTGGTGTGCGCGTCGAAGCCGTGGTCCATCAGCATCGGCACCCCATGGGTGCCGAGCAGGTTCATGCTGAAGCCGCAGGCGAACAGGCCGCCGCAGATCATCCAGAACGGCGTGCTGCGCAGCGCCTCGCGCAGCCGCGGCGCCGGCGCCGTTACCGCCACCGTCACCGGCGCCCCATCGGTGGCGGTAATCGGCAGCTGGTCGGTGCCGGCCGGCGCCTCGTCGCGCATCACGAACAGCGCCACCGGAATCGCCATCAGCGTCAGCACGGCGGCAAAGCCGACCAGGGTGGCGCGCCAGCCGAAGGCCTCGATCGAGGCCGTCAGCACCGGTGTCATGATGGCCAGGCCGGCCATCGAGCCGGTCGAGAGGAAGAACAGCGCCATGCCGCGCTGGCGCGTGAACCAGTGGCTGATGATGGGCGTGAAGGCCACCGGGCTGGCGAATGCCAGGCCGATCGACAGCAGCACGCCGAACGACAGCATGAAGGCGGTGGCGTCGGCCGCCACGACGCTCCACCAGGCGGCGGCGTTGATGATCACCGCGCTGGCCAGCACCACGGCGCGGGTGCCGTGGCGCGCGATCAGGTGGCCGGCCACCGGCATCGCCAGGCCATAGCAGATCATGCCGACGGCGACGATGCCCGCCAGCAGGCTGCGGCTGAAACCCAGGTCGTGCGCGATCGGCAGGAAGAACGGTCCGATCGACAGCCGCAGGCCGCTGGACAGCAGGGTCAGCAGCGCTGAAGCGGCGACGATGTTCCAGCCGAAGTACCAGCGCCCCATGGCCGTCATGGTAGATGCCGATCGGCTCAGGTGCTGGCGAGCCGGCCGCGTTCGAGCCGCAGCGTACGCCCGCAGCGCGCCGCCAGACCGTCGTCGTGCGTCACCAGCACGAAGGCGGTGCCGTGCTCGCGCGCCAGCTCCAGCATCAGCGCGAACACGCCGTCGGCGGTGGCGCGGTCGAGGTTGCCGGTCGGCTCGTCGGCCAGCACGCAGGCCGGCTGCGTGACCAGCGCGCGCGCGATCGCCACGCGCTGGCGCTCGCCACCCGACAGTTCGGCCGGTCGGTGCTGCACGCGCTCCTTGAGCCCCACCTGCGCCAGCATCCGCGCCGCGACGTCGGCTGCCTGCGTGCGCGAGCCGCGCCGGATCCACAGCGGCATGGCGACGTTCTCCAGTGCGCTGAACTCCGGCAGCAGGTGGTGGAACTGGTAGACGAAACCCAGGTGCCGGTTGCGCAGGCCGCCCTGCGCCGCTGCCGACAGGCCGCTGAAGTCCTGCCCGATCAGGCGCACGCTGCCGCTGGTGGGCGCGTCCAGCCCGCCCAGCAGGTGCAGCAGCGTGCTCTTGCCCGAGCCCGACTGGCCGACGATGGCCAGCGTCTCGCCCGGATTCACCGTGAGGTCAACGCCGTGCAGCACGGTGACGTCGAGCGGACCTTCGTGAAAGCGCTTGGTGACGGCTTCGGCCTCCAATACGGCCGCAGCCCCCGTTGAATCTGCGCGAGCAGTTTCTGAATTCATGGCGTGCCCTCATAAGGGCTGCGCAGCAAGCCCGATCTGGCGGCCGCGGAGCAGGCCACGCCGGAACGCCGTGGTCGGGGTCCCCCCGACCACCAGCGTTGTCCCCCCTCCGGGGGGAAGCCGTGTGAGCGGCTCAGGGGGGAGTCATTCATACCGCAGCGCCTCTGCCGGATTGACGCGGCTGGCGCGCCAGCTCGGGTAGATGGTGGCGACGAAGGCCAGCAGCAGCGAGATCACCGCAATCGGCACGATGTCGCTGGCCTGCGGATCGCTCGGCATCTGGCTGATCAGGTAGATGTCCTTGGGCAGGAAGCTGGCGCGGAACACGCCCTCCAGGAACGGCACGATGACATCGATGTTGAAGGCGATCGCCAGCCCCAGCACCAGCCCGGCCAGCGTGCCGATCACGCCCACCAGCGCGCCCTGCACCATGAAGATCTTCATGATGCTCGCCGGGCTCGCCCCCAGCGTGCGCAGGATGGCGATGTCGGCACGCTTGTCCTGCACCGTCATGACCAGCGTGCTGACCAGGTTGAACGCGGCCACGGCGACGATCAGCGTCAGGATGATGAACATCATGCGCTTCTCCAGTTGCACGGCGGCGAACCAGGTGCGGTTCTGGCGCGTCCAGTCGAGCAGCAGCAAGTGACCCGAGAGCGAGCCGGCAAGCTGGTCCGTCACCTCGCGCGCCTGGTGCAGGTCGCGCAGCTTGAGGCGGATGCCGGTCGGCCCCTCCAGCCGGAAGATGCGCGCCGCATCCTCCATGTGCAGCATCGCCAGCGCCGAGTCGTACTCGTAGTGGCCGCTGGAGAAGGTGCCGACCACCGTCATCTGCTTCAGCCGCGGCACCACGCCGGCCGGCGTGACCTGCCCGCTGGGCGCGATCAGCGTCACCTGGTCGCCCTCGCCCACGCCCAGCTTGCGCGCCAGGTCGCTGCCCAGCAGGATGCCGAACCCGCTCGGCACCAGCTTCGGCAGCAGCGTGTCCTTCATGTCGGCGGCGACGTCGGTGACGCCCGGCTCCAGCGCCGGATCGATGCCGCGCACGATCGCGCCCTGCATGGTCTCGCCGCGCGCCAGCAGGCCCTGCGCGCCGATGAACGGAGCGGCTCCGATCACCTCCGGGTTCTGCCGCGCCTCGCTCAGCGTGCGCTGCGGATCAGGCAGCGCACCGCCGTCGGGCGAGAACACCTCGACGTGCGAGATCACGCTCAGCATGCGTCCGGCCACGTCCTTCTGGAACCCGTTCATCACGCTCAGCACGATGATCAGCGCCGCCACGCCGAGCGCGATGCCCAGCATCGACGCTGCCGAGATGAAGGAGATGAAGCCGTTGCGCCGCGTCGCCCGGCCGGCGCGCGTGTAGCGCCAGCCGAGCAGCATTTCGTACGGCAATCGCTGGGACAAGGACATCGAGGCCTGAATCAAACCGCCCCGCTGGGGGGTTCCCGCGGCGCCAAGAGGCGATTCTCGCATCCCCGACAATCGGGCGCATGTCCACCGTCTCCCAGGCGTTCCACCTGCTGATCGCCGATGCCGCGCCGCTGCAGCCCGCAGGCGCGCCCCCACCCACGCTCCCGCCGCTGCCCCAGCTGGACGCACTGCTCAAGCGCCTGCAGCCCGCCGACACGCTGGCCTGCGAAGACGACACCCCCGACACGCCGCTCGAACGCGCACTGGCGCGTGCCCACGGCCTGCCCGGCGCCCCCGGGCAGGTGCCCTGGGCCGCGTTCGACACCGGCACCGTCGGCGTGCCATGCGCCTGGCTGCGGCCCTGCCACTGGCAGCTCGGCATGGACCACGTCAACTTGCTGCCGCCCGGGCAGCTCGACTTGAGCGAGGAGGAATCGCGCCGCCTGCTGGCCACCGCCGAGCCCCTGCTGCGCGAAGACGGCATCACCCTGCGCTACGAGCGCCCCGACGCCTGGCTGGCGCACGGCGAGCTGTTTCGCGGCCTGACCACCTGGTCGATGGCGCGCGCGGCGCAGCAATCACTGACCCGCGAGGTGCTGGCACTGGCGGCAACGCCGGCGCACAGTGCGCACCTGCGACGGCTGCAGAACGAGATCCAGATGCTGCTCTACACGCACCCGGTCAACGACGCGCGCGAGCAGGCCAGGCAGTGGCCGGTAAATGCGCTGTGGATCGAGGGCGCCGGCACGCTCGAGCACACCATCAGTCCCGGCGCCGAAGTGCGGGTCGAGTCGCGTCTGACACTACCCGCCGCCGCCGGCGACCTGGCGGCTTGGCAAGCCGCCTGGCAGACCATCGACGCCGATACTATCGCCCACGCCCGCCAGCGGCTCGCTGCCGGCGCCGAGGTGCGCCTGACCCTGTGCGGGGCGCAACGCGCGCAAACACTGCGGCCCGGCGCCGGCCTGGCATT
Source organism: Ottowia sp. (assembly GCF_035444425.1). GTDB lineage: Bacteria > Pseudomonadota > Gammaproteobacteria > Burkholderiales > Burkholderiaceae_C > Ottowia. The sequence continues at coordinate 9,198 of NZ_DAOMOQ010000004.1, forward strand.
CCGGCTGTCGAGCCTGATGCGGCCGCTGCGGCCGTCCGAACTGATCGCGCAGCTATGAAAATCGAAGTGCGTGACGTGCCGCCGCGGGCCGCCTGGGCGCTGGAGCAGGCCGGCGTGCACCCGCTGCTGGCGCGCCTGTTCGCTGCCCGTGGCGTCGCCAGCGCCGACGAACTCGACGCCGGGCTGGCGCGCCTGCTGCCGCCCGCCGGCCTGAAGGGCGCGCATGCGGCCGCCGTGCTGCTGGCCGACGCCATCGCCGCCGGCCAGCGCATCTGCTTCGTCGCCGACTACGACTGCGACGGCGCCACCGCGTGCGCCGTCGGCATCCGCGGCCTCCGACTGCTGGGCGCGCGGCAGGTGGACTACCTGGTGCCTGACCGCCTGGTCGACGGCTACGGCCTGACCGCGCCGATCGCCGAACGCGTGGCGGCGCGCGGCGCCGACCTGCTGGTCACGGTGGACAACGGGATCGCCAGCATCGACGGCGTGGCGCGCGCACGCGAGCTGGGCCTGAAGGTGCTGGTGACCGACCACCATCTGCCGGCGACCGAGCCGCCGCCGGGCCGCCCCAAGGCGGCGAGCGCCCCCCCGGGGGGCAGCGCACCATGCGAAGCAGGGAGCGTGGGGGCAGTCATCCTTCCCGCCGCCGACGTCATCGTCAACCCGAACCAGCCCGGTTGCGGGTTCGACAGCAAGTCGATGGCGGGTGTCGGCGTGATGTTCTACGTGCTGCTGGCGTTACGCGCGGAACTGCGTGAACGCGGATCTTTTGATGCAGCCAGCCAGCCGAAGCTCGATACGCTGCTGCCCTTGGTCGCCCTCGGGACCGTGGCCGACGTGGTGCGCCTAGACGCCAATAACCGCCGACTGGTAGCACAAGGCCTCAAGCGCATCCGCGCCGGGCAGATGAGCACCGGGCTGGCGGCGCTGTTCGCAGTCGCCGGCCGCAGCAGCCAGAAGGCGAGCACATTCGATTTCGGCTTTGCCCTCGGCCCGCGCATCAACGCCGCCGGCCGGCTGGCCGACATGACACTCGGCATCGAGTTGCTGCTGACGGACGATGCGGCGCGTGCCGACGAACTGGCGCGCACGCTCGACGGCATCAACCGCGAGCGGCGCGAGATCGAGGGTGGCATGCGCGAACAGGCGATGCAGATCGCCGCCGGCCTGTTCGACGTCGAGGACGAACCGCCCAGCGCGATCGCGGTGTTCGATCCGGATTTCCACGAAGGCGTGGTCGGCATCATCGCCGCGCGCCTGAAGGACCGGCTGCACCGCCCCAGCTTCGTGTTCGCGGCCAGCAGCGCACCGGGGCGCGAGCACGAGCTGAAGGGCTCGGGCCGCTCGATCCCCGGCTTTCACCTGCGCGACGCACTCGATCTGGTCGCCAAGCGACACCCCGGCGTGCTGCTCAGGTTCGGCGGCCATGCCATGGCAGCTGGCTGCACCATCGCCGAGGCGCATTTCGAGCTGTTCGAGCAGGCGCTGCAGCAGGTCGCCGCCGAATGGCTGGACGCCGCCACGCTGACCCGCCGGCTCGAGACCGACGGCCCGCTGCCGCCTGAATACCGCCGCCCCGACATGGTCGACACCCTGCACCACGAGGTCTGGGGCCAGGGCTTCGCGCCGCCGGTGTTCAGCGAGGAAGTCGAGGTGCTGAGCCAGCGCCTGGTCGGCGACAGGCACCTGGCGCTGAAGCTGCGCCACCATGGCCAGCCGGTCGACGGCATCTGGTTCGGCCGCACCGAGCCGCTGCAGCCGCGCACCCTGCTCGCCTTCCGGCTCGAGGTCGACGAGTGGCAGGGCGCGCGCCGCGTCCGGCTGCTGGTGGAAGGCGCTGCTCCCGCTTGACACCGATCCTTACGAGCCGGACAACCCAAACTGCACGCAACCCCAGGTCAAGTCGACAAAAAAAACCCGCAAACTCGAGCAGGATGCGGGTTGGATGGCTTCCGAGACTGTCCGAGTCTCCAAAATGGTGCCGCCTGTCGGATTCGAACTGACGACCTACCGCTTACAAGGCGGGTGCTCTACCAGCTGAGCTAAGGCGGCATGAGGCGCGGATTCTACCGTGCCCCCGGATTTCAGGCCCCTACTTGACCACCTTCAGCGCCGGCCGCTTGCGCCTGGGCGGCGGCGGGTCGGTGTCGGGCGCGTCGCTGTCGACGCCATCGTCGGTCGGCTGCACCAGTTGCATGCCGGCGCGCGGCGCCGGCGCGGCTTCGGGTGCGGCTGGCTCACCGGTCGCGGCTGGCGGTGCGTCGCCCTCGGCTTCGGCTTCAGCGCTCGGCACCGCGACCGGAAAGGCCATGCCCTGGCCGTTCTCGCGCGCGTAGATGGCCAGCACGCGGTCCATCGGCACCATGATCTCGCGCGCGACACCGCCGAAGCGGGCCTTGAAGCTGATGAAGTCGTTGTCGAGCTTGAGCGCGCTGGTGGCGTCGAAGCTGACGTTGAGCACGATCTCGCCGTTCTGCACGTATTCGCGCGGCACCTGCACGCTGTCGTCGGCCAGCACCGCGATGTAGGGCGTGAGGCCGTTGTCGGTACACCATTCGTGCAGCGCCCGCACCAGGTAGGGGCGGGTCGAGGTGGATTCCAGCGCGTTCATCATAGCCTGTCCCGCAGCTTATTTGCGCATCACCTTCTCGGACGGCGTCAGCGCCTCAATGTAGGCCGGGCGCGAGAAGATGCGCTCGGCGTACTTGAGCAGCGGCGCGGCGTTCTTCGACAGATCGATGCCGTAGTAGTCGAGGCGCCACAGCAGCGGCGCCAGCGCGACGTCGAGCATGGAGAAGTTCTCGCCCAGGATGTACTTGTTCTTCAGGAACACCGGCGCCATCTGGGTGAGGCGGTCACGGATGTTGGCGCGCGCCTTCTCCAGCGCGCGCTCGTTGCTGCGGGTGGAACGGTTCTCGAGCGTGCTGACGTGCGTGAACAGTTCCTTCTCGAAGTTGAGCAGGAACAGGCGCACGCGCGCGCGGTCGACCGGGTCACCGGGCATCAGCTGCGGGTGCGGGAAGCGCTCGTCGATGTACTCGTTGATGATGTTCGACTCGTACAGGATCAGGTCGCGCTCGACCAGGATCGGCACCTGGCCGTACGGGTTCATGACCGCGATGTCCTCGGGCTTGTTGTAGAGGTCGACATCGCGGATCTCGAAGTCCATGCCCTTCTCGAACAAGACAAACCGGCAACGGTGGGAGAACGGGCAGGTGGTCCCCGAGTACAGCACCATCATGGCGAATAGCTCCTTGAAAAACCAAAAGAGTGGGAAGCTCGCCGCAGGCCGGCGCACCCCCACTCCAAGACGGCACGCGCGCGGCGTGCCATGATCGATGAATTACTTGACGTCTTTCCAGTACGCCGCGTTCAGGCGCCAGGCAATCAGGGTGAACAGCAGCAGGAACAGCATCACCCAGACGCCGATCTTGACACGCTTGTTCTGCGCCGGCTCGGACATCCAGGTCAGGAAGTTGACCATGTCGCCGACCGCGGCATCGTACTGCTGCGGCGTCATGGTGCCGGGCGACACCTGCTCCCAGCGGCCGGTGAAGGACTGCACCTCGTGGCCGTGGCTTTGCACGGTCTCGAACACCGGCTTGCGCTCGCCCTGCAGTTCCCACAGCGGGTGCGGCATGCCGATGTTGGGGAAGATCAGGTTGTTCCAGCCGGTCGGCGCCACCGGGTCGCGGTAGTAGGTGCGGAACAGGGTGTAGATGTAATCGGCGCCACTGCCGCCGGCACCGGCACGCGAGCGCGCGACCAGCGTCAGGTCCGGCGGGTTGACGCCGAACCATTCCTTGGCTTCGCGCGCGCCGATCGCCGCCCGCATGGTCTCGCCGACCTTGTCGGTGGTGAACAGCAGGTTGTCCTTGATCTGCTGCTCGGTCAGGCCGATGTCCTGCAGGCGGTTGTAGCGCATGAAGGCGGCCGAGTGGCAGTTCAGGCAGTAGTTCACGACCAGCTTGGCGCCGTTCTGCAGCGAGGCCAGATCGGTGGTGTTGACGGGCGCCTTGTCCCAGGCGACGCCACCGGTGGCGGCGTGCGCGCCACCCGCCACGCCGAGCGCGAGAGCCAGCCCGCAGAGCAGTTTCTTCAGTGCATTCATGATGTTGTTCTCTCCAGCGGTGCTCAGTGCGGCTTGAAGGTCACGCGGTCGGGCACCGGCTTGGGCGTGCCCAGCTGGCTCCACCAGGGCATGAGCAGGAAGAAGCCGAAGTACACCAGCGTGCCGACCATGGCGACGCGCTCGTTGGTCAGCCAGTTGAGCGAGGGGTCGCCGAAGATCGGGCCCGGCGACATGATGCCCAGCACCGTCAGGATCAGGAACCAGATGATGAACACGGCGTAGACCCACTTGTGCCAGCCCGGGCGGTAGCGGATCGAGCGCGCCGGGCTGTGATCGAGCCAGGGCAGGAAGAACAGGATGATGACGGCGCCGCCCATCACCACCACGCCCCAGAACTTGGCGTCGAAGGTCTTCAGCAGGGCAATCGCCACCAAGCCCGCCACCGCCATGCCGATCTTCAGCATCATCGAGCACTTGCAGCGCAGGAAGGCCAGCACCACGCCGAGCGCGATGATCACCACCAGCACGTTGACCATCAGGTCGGTGGTGGCGCGGAGCATCGAGTAGAAGGGCGTGAAGTACCACACCGGCGCGATGTGCAGCGGCGTCACCAGCGGGTCGGCCGGGATGAAGTTGTTGTACTCGAGGAAGTAGCCACCCATCTCCGGCGCGAAGAACACGATCGCGAAGAAGATCATCAGGAACACGCTCACACCCAGGATGTCGTGGATGCTGTAGTACGGGTGGAACGGGATGCCGTCGGCCGGCGCGTCGGGCGACCAGCGGTTGCCCTTGGGCCCCTTCTTGATCTCGATGCCGTCGGGGTTGTTCGAACCGACGTCGTGCAGCGCCAGCAGGTGCGCCACCACCAGGCCGATCAGCACCAGCGGCACGGCAATGACGTGGAAGCTGAAGAAGCGGTTCAGCGTCGCGTCGCCGACCACGTAGTCGCCGCGGATCAGCAGCGCCAGGTCGGGCCCGATGAAGGGAATGGCGGAGAACAGGTTGACGATCACCTGCGCGCCCCAGTAGGACATCTGGCCCCAGGGCAGCAGGTAGCCCATGAAGGCCTCGGCCATCAGCGCCAGGAAGATGGCGCAGCCGAAGATCCACACCAGTTCGCGCGGCTTGCGGTAGCTGCCGTAGATCAGCCCGCGGTACATGTGCAGGTAGACCACGACGAAGAAGGCCGAGGCGCCAGTGGAGTGCATGTAGCGGATGAACCAGCCGCCGGGCACGTCGCGCATGATGTACTCGACCGACTCGAACGCCTTGGCGGCGTCGGGCTTGTAGTGCATCACCAGGAAGATGCCGGTGACGATCTGGATCACCAGCACCAGCATCGCCAGCGAGCCGAAGAAGTACCAGAAGTTGAAGTTCTTCGGCGCGTAGTACTCCGACATGTGCTTGCGGTATTCCGCAAACAGGGTCGGGAACCGGTTGTCGAACCAGTTGTGGACCTTGGCGCCGAGCGGCGCGTTGGGGGAGATTTCCTTGAATTCAGCCATGGCCGCCTCTTTATGCCTTCTTGTCTTCGCCGATCAGCAGCTTGTTGTCGGCCAGGTACACGTAGGGCGGTACCTCCAGGTTGTCCGGCGCCGGCTTGTTCTTGAACACGCGGCCCGACAGGTCGAAGGTGGAGCCATGGCAGGCGCAGAAGAAGCCACCCTTCCAGTCGTCCGGCAGCGAGGGCTGCGGGCCCGGGTTCAGGCGGTCGCCGGGCGAGCAGCCCAGGTGCGTGCAGATGCCGATCAGCACCAGCACCTCGGGGTGCTCGGCGCGGGCGCGGGCCTCGTTCTGGGCGTATTCGGGCGTCGGGTACGCGTTGCGCACCGACATCGGGTCAGCCAGTTCGCCTTCCACCTGCTTGAGCGTCGCCATCTGCTCGGGCGTGCGACGCATGATCCACACCGGCTTGCCGCGCCATTCCACGGTGATCTTCTCGCCGGGCTTGAGGGCGGCGATGTCCACCTCGACGGCGGCGCCGGCGGCCTTGGCCTTTTCGGACGGGGCGAAGCTGGTCACGAACGGAGTGGCCAGGGCCACGGTGCCGGCAGCGCCGGCAACGCCCGAGGCAATCAGCCAGGTTCGCTTGCTGGCGTCCAGGGGGACGGGGGTGAAGTTGCTGGGAGATGCGTCACTCATGACTGTCCTCTGGCGAAATTATTCTGGTACGCGGGGGCAGTCAAGGATTGTAGCGGAGCGTCAGTGGCTTCCCGGCGCGTTAAGCCGCGCGATTGACATTGCTCAAGCTGCGAGAATATGAGCACCATTTCCAACCACTCGAGGAAGTACTCCAAATGGGCATGATGCAGGAATTCAAGGAATTCGCCGTCAAGGGCAACGCCATCGACCTGGCGGTGGGCGTGATCATCGGCGCCGCCTTCGGCAAGATCGTCGATTCGATCGTCGGCGACCTGATCATGCCGATCGTCGGCAAGATCTTCGGCGGGCTCGACTTCTCCAGCTACTACATCCCGCTGGCCGGCCAGGCGGCAGGACTGGCGCTGGAAGAAGCCAAGAAAGCCGGCGCCGTGTTCGCCTACGGCAACTTCATCACCATCTTGGTCAACTTCCTGATCCTGGCCTTCATCATCTTCATGATGGTCAAGCAGATCAACCGCCTGAAGAAGGAAGAGGAAGCCGCGCCCGCTGCGCCGGCCGAGCCGACGGAAGAGGTGCAGCTGCTGCGCGAGATCCGCGACAGCCTGAAACGCTGATCCAGTCCGCCGATCAAGCTACAAGCAAGATAGCATCCAGCGCCTGTCGCCATGCGCGGCAGGCGCTTTGTTGTCTCAGGGTGCCAGTTCGCGTGCCATGCGCACCGCCGCCAGCAGGCTTGCCGCATCGGCGCGTCCGCTGCCGGCAATGTCGAAGGCGGTGCCGTGATCCGGACTGGTGCGCACGAAAGGCAGGCCGAGCGTCACGTTGACGCCCTGCTCGACACCCAGGTACTTGACCGGAATCAGCCCCTGGTCGTGGTACATCGCCACCACCACGTCGAACTCGCCCGCGCGCTCGGGCGTGCTGCGGGCCCGCATGAACACCGTGTCGGGCGCGAACGGGCCATGCGCGTCGATGCCCTCGGCGCGCGCCTGCGCGATCGCCGGGCCGATGATGTCGAGCTCCTCGCGCCCGAACAGCCCGCCCTCGCCCGCATGCGGGTTCAGGCCGGCCACCGCGATGCGGGGCGACCTGTGTAGCGCGGCGCCAACAGATTGGTGCGTAATTCGCAGTGTTTGCAGAATGTTGCGCTCGGTCACCTGCTCGATCGCCGCGCGCAAGGACAGATGGATGCTAACCAGCACGGTGCGCAGCTCGTCGTTGGCCAGCATCATGCGCACCGGCAGCTGCTCGATCGGCCGGCCGAGATACGCGGCCGCCTCGGCCTGCAGCAGCTCGGTGTGGCCCGGATAACGCGCATACGGCGCGCCCGCCGCCGCCAGCGCCTCCTTGTGCAGCGGTGCGGTGACTATGGCGGCCAGCTCGGCCCGCAGCGCGGCACGGGCGGCCCAGAACACGCAGTCGCCAGCGGCCCGCCCGGCTGCGGCACTGACCTGGCCGAACGGCACCAGGGCGTCGGCGGGCGTCGCCACCTGCAGCACCGGCACGCAACGCGGCGGCACATCCAGCGCATCGCTGGCCTGCGCCAGCTCGGCCACCGGCAGGCTGGCCTGCGAGTCGCCCTGCACGATGGCGGCGGCGCGGCGCAGCGTGGCCACGTCGCCAGCCACGAAGCAGCCGCGCAGCAGTTCCGGCTGGTCGCGGAAGGCCTTGGCAATGATTTCCGGCCCGATGCCGGCCGGATCGCCCTGCGTGATGGCAACCGGCAGGCTCATGCCGGGTTGTCGATGTCGATGAACTGGTGCTCGATGCCAAGCTGCGCCGCCACGTAGGCGGCCAGCGCCGGCGCACCGTAGCGCTCGGTGGCGTGGTGGCCGCAGGCGAAGAAGCTGACGCCGCACTCGTGCGCCAGGTGCGCCTGCGGCTCGGAGATCTCGCCGGTGATGAAGGCCTGCGCGCCGGCGGCGATGGCGGCCTCGAAATAGCCCTGCGCGCCGCCGCTGCACCACGCCACGCGCTCGATCGGCGTACCGCTGGGTCCGACCTGCAGCACCGGGCGCTGCAGGGCATGCTCGATCTGCCAGGCCAGCACGTCGGCGTCGGCGAAGGCCTCGCCGTCGACGCGGCTGCCGATGAAGCCCAGCTCCTGCTCACCGAACCGCGCGCTGGCCTGCAGGCCGAGCACGCGGCCCAGCTCGGCGTTGTTGCCCAGCGTCGGGTGCGCGTCCAGTGGCAGGTGGTAGGCCAGCAGGTTGATGTCGTGCGCCAGCAGGCGCGTGAGGCGCTGCTTCATCCAGCCGGTCACGGTGCCGTCCTGGCCGCGCCAGAACAGGCCATGGTGCACGAAGAGCGCATCGGCGCCGGCCTCGATAGCGGCGTCGATCAGCGCGCGGCTGGCGGTGACGCCGCTGACGATCTTGCGGATGCGCTCGGCGCCCTCGACCTGCAGGCCGTTGGGGCCGTAGTCCTTGAAGCGTTCAGGTTGCAGTTCGGCATTGCAGGCGGCCAGCAGGGCGGCGCGGTCGACGGTGGGCACGGAAGACATGCGGCGCATTGTCCGCCATCGGCACTTTGCTGATGCAGATCAAATCCGTTTACCTGCACTTCACACGAGTTCAGAACCGCTTAAAACCGCGGCGTTACGCTGGTTTCATATACACAAAAAGGAATCTGGAGGTCGAACAATGAAGCGCATCACCTGGGTTTTCTGGGGCTTTCTGACCCTGCTCACGGGTCTGTGGTTGATGGCGGACACGCTGCTGCCCGAGCAGCGCGGTTACTTCGACTTTCGCACCGTGTGGGTGCAGTACACCGGCGTCATCGCCATGGGCGTGATGTCGCTGGCCATGCTGCTGGCGGTGCGCCCGGTGTGGCTGGAGTCGCATCTGGACGGCCTGGACAAGATGTACCGCCTGCACAAGTGGCTGGGCATCGGCGCACTGGTGGTGGGCACCGTGCACTGGCTGTGGGCCAAGGGCACCAAGTGGGCGGTAGGCTGGGGCTGGCTGACCAAGCCGGCGCGCGGGCCCGGCGGACCCGGCGAGATGGGCCTCATCGAGGCAGCCCTGCGCAACTGGCGCGGTACCGCCGAGGTGATGGGCGAATGGGCCTTCTACGGCGCCGTGCTGCTGATCGTGCTGGCGCTCGTCAAGCGTTTTCCCTACCGCCTGTTCGCCCAAACGCACAAGCTGTTGGCGGCGATCTACCTGGTGCTGGTGTTCCACACCGTCGTGCTGACCAAGATCGACTACTGGGCGCAGCCGGTAGGCTGGGTGCAGGCCGCGCTGCTGGTCGCGGGCACGGTGTCGGCAGTGATCGTGCTGCTCGGCCGCATCGGTGCACGGCGCACCGCGCACGGCACCATTGAATCGCTGCAGCGCTTTCCCGCCCTGCAGGTGCTGGAGACCACCCTGGTGCTGGACGAGCGCTGGGCCGGCCACCAGCCGGGGCAGTTCGCCTTTCTCACCTCCAGCGCGACGGAAGGCGCGCATCCCTACACCATCGCCTCGGCCTGGAATCCGCAGGATCGGCGCATCTGCTTCGTCACCAAGGCGCTGGGCGACCACACGCGCACGCTGCACGAGCGCCTGCGCGTGGGCGACCGCGTGAAGATCGAGGGCCCCTACGGCCGCTTCACCTTCGCAGGCAACGAGCCGCAGCAGATCTGGATCGGCGCCGGCATCGGCATCACGCCCTTCATCGCCCGCATGAAGCATCTGGCGCAGGCGGGCGCGCGCGGCACCACGGAGGTCGACCTGTTCCACCCCACCGCCGTCATCGATCCCGCGGCGCTCGACAAGCTGAAGGCCGACGCGCAGGCCGCCGGCGTGCGCCTGCACCTGTTCCTTGACAAGCAGGATGGCCGCCTGACCGGTGATCGCCTGCGCGAGCGGGTGCCCGGCTGGAAGAATGCCAGCGTGTGGTTCTGCGGCCCGGCCGGCTTCGGCCAGGCGCTGCGCGCCGACTTGGTGGCGCACGGCCTGCCGGCGGATGCGTTCCACCAGGAACTGTTCCAGATGCGGTGATTGCTGCCGCGCCGGCAAGGATCACCCCAGAGCCTTGCAAACCGGCTCCGCACCCTACAATTTCAGCCCCTGGACGCCGGAAACCTGAGGAACGGCGGCCCACCACGATTCGGAACCCTTCATGAAACGCCTCTGGCTCGTCTTCGCCCAGGCCGTCACCGTGCTGCTGGCTGCCTACTTCGTCGTCGGCACGCTGAAGCCCGAGTGGCTGGGCCGCGGCGCCCTGCCGGGCGGCACGGTCTCGATCCTGGAAGCCCCCAGCACCGCCCCGAGCGTGCAGGCCGCGCCCGGCAGCCTCAGTGCCGCGGTGCGCAAGGCGGCGCCGGCGGTGGTCAGCATCAACACCTCGACTTCGGCGCGCCATCCGCTCAGCAACGACCCCTGGTTCCGCTTCTTCTTCGGCGAGCGCGGCGAACAGCAGCAGTCGGGCCTGGGCTCGGGCGTGATCATGAGCCCCGAGGGCTACGTGCTGACCAACAACCACGTGGTCGAGGGCGCCGACGCCATCGAGGTGGTGCTGGCCGACGCGCGCAGCGCATCGGCCAAGGTGATCGGCACCGACCCCGAGTCCGACCTGGCGGTGCTGCGCATCCAGCTCGACAAGCTGCCGGCGATCACGCTCGGCAATTCCGATGCGCTGCAGGTCGGCGACCAGGTGCTGGCCATCGGCAACCCGTTCGGCGTCGGCCAGACCGTGACCAGCGGCATCGTCAGCGCGCTCGGGCGCAACCAGCTCGGGATCAACACCTTCGAGAACTTCATCCAGACCGACGCCGCCATCAACCCCGGCAACTCCGGTGGTGCGCTGACCGACATCAATGGCCACCTGCTCGGCATCAACACCGCGATCTATTCGCGCTCGGGCGGCAGCATGGGCATCGGCTTCGCGATTCCGGTCAGCACCGCCAGGCAGGTGCTGGAGAGCATCGTCAAGAACGGCCAGGTGGTGCGCGGCTGGATTGGCGTCGAACCGAACGAGCTGACGCCCGAGCTGGCGCAGACCTTCGGCATCAAGACCGCGCAGGGCGTGATCGTCACCGGCGTACTCAACAACGGGCCCGCCGCCAACGCCGGCATCCGCCCGGGCGACGTCATCACGCAGGTCGACGGCCAGCCGATCCGCACGGTGTCGGAACTGCTGACGCGCATCGCCGCGCTGGCGCCCGGACAGCCCGCACCCTTCGTGCTGCAGCGGCGCGGCCAGCAGGTCGACACCAGCGTGACCCCGGCGCAGCGCCCGGCACCGCGCATGCGGCAGCGCTGACGGCAGCCCTGATCAGGGCCTTCGCCGTCGGATGAAGAAAACAAGTGGGGCGGTGGCAGGTGGGAACAAGTGCTTCGCTTCGCCCACCACAGGGACCAGTTTGCGGCCGCCACCGCTCACACGGGAATCAGGATTCGGCCGGCTTGGCCTCGTCGGCGTCCGCGTCCGGCGCCTTGGTGTGGCGCACGAACAGCTGCGCGGCCCAGATGCCGACCTCGTACAGCAGGCACATCGGAATCGCCAGCGCCAGCTGCGACACCACGTCCGGCGGCGTGACGACGGCCGCGACGACAAAGGACATGACGATGAAGTAGCCGCGGAAGCTGCGCAGCTGCTGCACCGTCACCACGCCGATGCGCACCAGCACGACCACGGCGATCGGCACCTCGAAGGCCAGGCCGAAGGCCAGGAACATGGTCAGCACGAAGCTCAGGTAGGCCTCGATGTCTGGCGCCGCCGTGATGCTCTTGGGCGCGAAGCCCTGGATGAACGAGAACACCTTGCCGAACACCAGGAAGTAGCAGAACGCCACGCCGGCGAAGAACAGGATGGTGCTTGAGATCACCAGCGGCAGCACCAACCGCTTCTCGTGCGAATAAAGACCCGGCGCGACGAAGGCCCAGACCTGGTAGAGCACCACCGGCAGCGCGATCAGGAACGCCGCCATCAGCATGATCTTCAGCGGCACCATGAATGGCGAGATCACCGAGGTGGCGATCATGGTCGAGCCCTGCGGCAGGTGCGCCACCAGCGGCGCTGCCAGCAGGTCGTAGAGCTGCCCCGGCCCCGGATACAGCGCCAGCACCGCGGCCACCAGGCCGATCGCGACCATCGACTTGATCAGCCGGTCGCGCAGCTCCATCAGGTGGGCGACGAAGGGCTGCTCGGTGCCGGCGAGCTCGTCTTCGGGATCGGGTTTGGGATTCGGGTCGGTCATGGAGACGGCAATTGTCGCAGGTGTGCCGGTGACGAATGGCGGGTTCGCTCAGGCGGCAACGGTGGCGGGACGGCCGGGACGCCGCTCCGAAACCGCGCTCGTGACGTCACCTGTGCCGCAGCGCGGCGCGTTCATGGCGTCACTTGCGCTTGGGCCTGAAGCGTGCCACCCGGGCCGCGCCCGACTGCACCTGGCGGCGCACGCCATGGCGCTGCTTGTACCACTGCGGGGTGGCTCCGCGCTTGAGGCGCCAGTTCTTGTCGGGGCGCTTGTACTGGGGCGGCGGCGGCTCCCAGCTGGAGGGCGTGGTGGCGCCAGCGTCAAGGCCGCTGCCTTCCAGCCCGGCGGTGACCTCGCTCCAGTCCTTCTCGAAGTCGGCCTTGGTGGAGTGGATGCTCTTCTCGACCTCGCGCCCAGCCTGCTCCACGGTTTCCTTCATCTTCTTGAGCTCATCCAGGTCCATGGCCCGGTTGACCTCGGCCTTGACGTCGGCCACGTAGCGCTGCGCCTTGCCCAGCAGGGTGCCTGCCATGCGCGCCACGCGCGGCAGTTTCTCCGGTCCGATGACGATCAGCGCCACGGCGCCGATCATGGCCATCTTGGAAATGCCGAGATCAAGCATCGTCAGGTTGCGCGTTCAGCGTTGGGCGTCAACAGCCGCGTTGCAGGCTCAACGCTTCAGCGCTGAACGCCCGAGCCGATTCGCGCGTCAGCTCTTTTCCTTGGCCTGCACGTCGATGGTTTCCTTGGCGCTGCTGGCGCTGTTGGTCACCTGCCCGGCCGGCTTGCCGGCGTCGGCCTCGGTGGAGCCATCCTTCATGCCGTCCTTGAAGCCCTTGACGGCGCCGCCCAGGTCGGAGCCGATGTTCTTCAGCTTCTTGGTGCCGAAGATCATGACCACGATCAGCAGGACGATCAGCCAATGCCAGATGGAAAAAGTACCCATGTTGCTACTCCTTGCGCCACTGATGGATCGGGCGCGATTGAACTGATTTTAGACGGCGGCGCGAGCCAGCGGTTCCGGCCGGGGGCAAACTAGCCCCGCAGCCAGGGCCGCGGACCACCCATGACATGCACGTGCAGATGATGCACTTCCTGCCCGCCTTCGGCACCGGTATTTACCACCACGCGGAAGCCGCCGTCCGGGTACGGATTGCAGCCCTGCTCCATGGCCAGTTTCGGCGCCAGCGTGAGGATGCGGCCCAGCAGGGCCGCATGCTCGGGCCCCGAGTGCGCCAGCGAGCGGATGTGCGCTTTCGGCACGATCATGAAGTGCACCGGCGCCCAGGGGTTGATGTCGTGGAACGCGTACAACTCGTCGTCTTCGTACACCTTGTTCGACGGGATCTGGCCGGCGATGATCTTGCAGAAGATGCAGTCGGGGTCGGTGGCGGGTACGGATGTGCTCATGGTTCGGTCTGTCTGGAAACGGTGGAACGCGCGTTCGACGGGCGCAACTGCTCGACGCTGGAGCAGACGCCGACATCGTCGAAATGCGTCTGCAGCCAGCGCTGGCCGGCCTCGCGCCCCAGCTTGAACAGGCGGTGCAGGAACGCCACGTCGGCGCGCGACTTGCTGGCGGCACCGAACTCAGCCAGCGCGCTGCCGCCGTCGACCCGGTGCAGCAGCACGTTCTTGTAGCGCTTGGGATCGAGCCTGCCCTCGGCCAGCAGGCGGCTGACGAACTCGATGGCGCGGAACTCGGCCAGCAGCGGCGCGTTGAAGGTGATCTCGTTGACGCGCTCCATGATGTCGGCGGCACTGGCGCCCGGCGTATAGGGCGATTCGATGGGATTGATCTGCACCAGCACCACGTCGGCGCAGCGCGTTTCGTAGATCAGCGGGTAGATCGCCGGGTTGCCCGAATAGCCGCCATCCCAGTAGTACTCGCCGTCGATCTGCACCGCCTTGAACACCGACGGCAGCGCGGCCGAGGCCATCACGGCGTCCGCCGACAGCCTGTCACCACTGAAGACCTCGCCGCGGCCGGTGCGGATGTTGGTTGCGGTGACGAACACCTTCATCGCCTGCTGGCGCGCCAGCAACTCGAAATCGATCTCGCGCGCCAGCAACTGGCGGAGCGGGTTGAGACCGAACGGATTGGCGTGGTAGGGCGAAACCCATGCCGACAGCCAGGCGCCCATCAGCTGCGCGCCGGCCAGCGGCAGCCCCGAGGTGAAGGCGCCCATGACGCCGACGCCTTCCCAGAAGCGCGTCAAAGCCTCGCGCGCGGCCTGGCGCGCATCGGCGTCCTTCAGCCCGTCCTCGTGCGCACGCGCCAGGCCGTGCGCGAGCACCGCCGCATTCATGGCGCCCGCGCTGGTACCGCTGGCGCCCTCGAAGCGCAGCCGGCCATCTTCCAGCAGCGCGTCCAGCACGCCCCAGGTAAAGCCGCCGTGCGAGCCACCGCCCTGCAGCGCCAGGTTGACGGTCTTACCGGCTGGCTTGCCGTTGCCCTTGCGCGCTGCCGGCCTGGCACCGCTGCTCGCGCCTTTCCTGCCGGCGTCCTTGCGTGGCTTCTTCGCTTCAGGCATCGACGGCACGGCCTGCATTCATGCGCACCATGCCCTTGACAATGCGGTAGAGGAACCAGATCGACACCAGCAGCCAGGCCGGGTTCCAGACGAACAGGAACAGCAGGCCGACCGGAATCGTGACCACGTACCAGACCGTGGCCCACAGCACCGAGCGGATGCGCCACCTGAAATGGCTTTCCTGCCAGGTGCCGGCGGCGTCGTCCTTCTTCACGAAGTCCATCACCAGCGCGATGATCAGCAACGCGATGCTGACCTGGGCGCCCGGCACCACCGCCGCCACCGCCACGATCAGGTGCAGCACGTAGCTGACCCAGCCCCAGGTCTTGAGCGAATCGTGGGCCTTGGGGCTGACGCGGCCGCGGCCGCTGATCGGTTCCACGTCGATGATGTCGTTGTTGCTCATGAGCCGGCTCCTTGTCGTGCGGGTCATCCAGTGCGGGTCATTCGGCTTCGCGCTCGTGCAGCTTGCGCAAGGCCTTTTCCTCGATGCCTGAGAGTCCTTCGCGGCGCGCCAGTTCCGCCACCACGTCGGCCGCGCTCAGGCCGTAATGCGCCAGCGCCACCATGCCGTGGAACCACAGATCAGCCATCTCGGCGACGATTTTCTCGCGCGCGCCGCCATGATCGGCGTCCTTGGCGGCCATCACCACCTCGCAGGCTTCCTCGCCGATCTTCTTCAGGAACGCGTCCGGCCCCTTGTGCAGCAGGCGCGCGACATAGCTCGTGGCAGGGTCGCCACCGGCGGCCGGCTTGCGGCTTTCGATGACGGCCGCCAGGCGTGCCAGGGTGTCGAGATCGGTCATGAGGTTATTTGTAGATCGATTCAGGATCTTTCAAGACCGGATCGACGGCCTGCCATGCGCCATTCACGAGCACGCTGAAGAAGCAGCTGTGACGCCCGGTGTGGCAGGCGATGCCGGGATCATGCCCGAGCTGCGTCACCTTCAGCAGCACCACGTCGGCATCGCAGTCGATGCGGATCTCGTGCACTGTCTGCACGTGGCCCGACTCCTCGCCCTTGAACCACAGCCTGCCGCGCGAGCGGCTGTAGTACACCGCGCGCCCCAGTTCGGCCGTCTTCGCAAGCGCCTCGCGGTTCATCCAGGCGAACATCAGCACGTCGCCGCTGCCTTGCTCCTGCGCAATCACGGGCACCAGGCCCTGCGCGTCCCACTTCACTTGATCCAGCCAGTTCATGGACGGATTGTCGGTGATCGGCTCAATTGCACACGGACACCAGGATGAGGGACTATCCAGCACCCATCAAACTCAACGCCAACGCAGCATGCTCACCGCCAGCCCGCCCACCCTTCCAAAGAGCCAAAAGGCCGCGGAGCCGGCTATCCCAGCGATCGCCACGGACGGGCTTGGCCCGGCCGTCGGCGATGTCCCTTGAGGGGGTGGCGGAACAACGCGCAGCGTGTGGAGCGCGGGGTGGTCAGAGAACTCCTTGCGCCAGCATGGCATCGGCGATCTTGACGAAGGCGGCGACGTTGGCGCCCTCGACATAGTTCACCGTGCCGTCGCTGCGCTCGCCGTGACGCACGCAGTTGCCGTGGATATCCTTCATGATCTCGTGCAGGCGCAGGTCGACCTCGCTGTGCGTCCACGACAGGCGCATGGCGTTCTGGCTCATCTCCAGGCCCGAGGTGGCGACGCCGCCGGCGTTGCTGGCCTTGCCGGGCGCGTACAGCGTGCCGGCCTCGAGGAAGCAGTCCACCGCCTCCAGCGTGCTCGGCATGTTGGCGCCCTCGGCGACGCAGACCACGCCATTGGCGATCAGGCGCCGCGCATCCTCGGCGTCGAGCTCGTTCTGCGTCGCGCACGGCAGCGCGATGTCGACCGGCACGTGCCAGGGGCGCTTGCCGGCCTCGAACTTGAGCTTGTGCTGCTGGCAGAAATCCTTCAGCCGGCCGCGCTGCACGTTCTTGAAATCCATCACGTCGTGCAGCATGCCCGCCGTCATGCCGGCCTCGCACACCAGCGTGCCGTCGGAATCGGACAGGGTCACCACCTTGGCGCCCAGCTCGATCGCCTTGTCGGCGGCGTACTGCGCCACGTTGCCCGAGCCGGAGACACTGACGCTGCGGCCGTCGAAGCCCATCTGCCGGCGGCGCAGCATCTCCTGCGCGAAGTACACGGTGCCGTAGCCGGTGGCTTCGGGGCGCATCAGACTGCCGCCGTAGGCGATGCCCTTGCCGGTGAACACGCTGCTGGCGTTGTTGGCCAGCTTCTTCATCATGCCGGCCATGAAGCCGACCTCGCGCGCACCGACGCCGATGTCGCCCGCCGGCACGTCGGTGTCGGCGCCCAGGTGGCGGTACAGCTCGGTCATCAGCGACTGGCAGAAGCGCATCACCTCGCCGTCGCTCTTACCCTTGGGGTCGAAATCGCTGCCGCCCTTGCCGCCGCCCATGGGCAGCGTGGTCAGCGCGTTCTTGAAGGTCTGCTCGAAGCCGAGGAACTTCAGGATCGACAGGTTGACCGAGGGGTGGAAGCGCATGCCGCCCTTGTACGGGCCGATCGCCATGTTGTGCTGCACCCGGAACGCGCGGTTGATCTGGGTCTGCCCCTTGTCGTCGACCCAGGCGACGCGGAACTGGATCGCCCGGTCGGGCTCGACCAGCCGCTGCAGCAGGCCGTGCTCGCGGTAATGCGGGTACTTGTCCAGGAACGGCCACAGCGACGTCATCACCTCGCGCACAGCTTGCAGGAATTCGGGCTGGTCCGGGTCGCGCCGGGCTACGGCGCGCAGGAAATCTTCAAGGCTGGAGGCAGACAAGCTAGGTTCCTTTTCGGAGGTGTGGATTCGCGGAAAAACGGCCAATGATGCACCATCCGGCCACGCGAACGGCAAGCAGCACCAAAAAAACGAGCCGAACGATTCTAATTGCCGCTGCAGGCCGGTTCAGCGATTTTTTTTCCGGCGCCGGCCTTGCGGTCCGGATCAACGCCTGCCGGTCAGCAGTTATAGCCGCACCGTGATGCCGCGCGCGGCCATGTGCTGCTTGGCCTGGGCGATGGTGTATTCACCGTAATGGAAGATGCTGGCGGCCAGCACTGCGTCGGCCAGGCCGATCTGGATGCCGTCGGCCAGGTGGTCCAGGTTGCCGACGCCGCCGGAGGCAATCACCGGCACCGTCACGGCCTCGGCCACGGCGCGTGTCAGTTCCAGATCGAAGCCGCTGCGCGTGCCGTCGCGGTCCATGCTGGTCAGCAGGATCTCGCCGGCGCCGTACCCGGCCATCCTGCGCGCCCACTCGACCACGTCCAGCCCGGTGTTGGTGCGTCCGCCATGGCTGTACACGTCCCAGCCCGGGCCGCGCGCCGCCAGTTCATCGCCGACACGGCGCTTGGCGTCGATGGCGACCACGATGCACTGCGCGCCGTACCTGTCCGAGGCGTCGCGGATCACCTGCGGGTTGGCGATCGCCGCCGAGTTGAAGCTGGTCTTGTCGGCACCCGCATTCAGCAGGCGCCGCACGTCGTCGACCGTGCGCACGCCGCCACCGACGGTGAGCGGGATGAACACCTGCGAGGCCACCGCCTCGATCACCGGCAGGATCAGGTCGCGCCCGTCGCTGGTGGCGGTGATGTCGAGAAAGGTCAGTTCGTCGGCGCCCTGCTCGTTGTAGCGCGCGGCGATCTCGACCGGATCGCCGGCATCGCGCAGCTCGACGAAGTTGACGCCCTTGACGACGCGACCACCGGTCACGTCGAGGCACGGAATGATGCGTTTGGCCAGCATGGTGGGTGCCTCGTTCATGCGGCGGCGCCGCTCAAGGCGTCCGCGCGCGCCTGCGCGGCGGCAAAGTCGAGGTCGCCGGTGTAGATGGCGCGGCCGGCGATCACGCCCTCGACGCCCTCGCCCTCGACCGCGCACAGGGCCTCGATGTCGGCCATGCCGGACAGCCCGCCCGAGGCGATCACCGGGATGCTGAGCGCCTGTGCCAGCTTCACCGTGGCATCGACGTTGATGCCGCTCAGCATGCCGTCGCGGCCGATGTCGGTGTAGACGATGCTCTCGACGCCCCAGTCCTGGAACTTCTGCGCCAGGTCGACCACCTCGTGGCCGGTCAGCTTGCTCCAGCCGTCGGTGGCGACCTTGCCGTCCTTGGCGTCCAGGCCGACGATCACGTGGCCACCGAAGGCGGCGCAGGCGTCCTTGAGGAAGCCCGGGTTCTTCACCGCCGCGGTGCCGATGATGACGTAGCTGATGCCGGCGTCGATGTACTGCTCGATGGTGTCGAGGTCGCGAATGCCGCCGCCCAGCTGCACCGGGATCCGGTCGTCCACCTCGGCCAGGATGGCCTTGATGGCGGCCAGGTTCTGCGGCTTGCCGGCGAAGGCGCCGTTCAGGTCCACCAGGTGCAGGCGGCGCGCGCCCTGCGCCAGCCAGTGGGCGGCCATGTCGGCCGGCGCCTCGCTGAAGGTGGTGACCTGGTCCATGTCGCCCTGCTTCAGGCGCACGCAGTGGCCGTCCTTGAGGTCGATGGCGGGAATCAAGAGCATATCGATCGGTTGAGCGTTGCGAAAGGGTTGAGCGTTCGGCGTTGAGCGTTGAGCGTGAATACCGGGATCCCCACGCTCAACGCCCAACGCCCAACGCCCAACCTCCTTCAGGGTTTCCAGTGCAGGAAGTTGCGGTACAGCGCCAAGCCCTGGGCGGCGCTTTTCTCGGGGTGGAACTGGGTGGCAAAAATATTATCGCGCGCGATCGCCGAGGTAAAGCGCGCGCCGTAATCGGTCTGGCCCACGCTGTGATCTGGATCAAGCGGGCAGGCATGGTAGCTGTGCACGAAGTAGAACCACTCGCCGTCCGCCACCCCGGCCCAGATGGGGTGCGCGCGGGCCTGGAAGACCCGGTTCCAGCCCATCTGCGGCACCTTGTAGCGGCTGCCGTCGGGCGCGCGGCGGCCGGCCAGCTCGAAGCGCCGCACCTCGCCCGGAATCAGCCCCAGGCCCGGCGTGCCCGCCGCCGTGCGGCCCTCGGCGCTGTGGTCCAGCAGCATCTGCATGCCGACGCAGACGCCGAACAGCGGCTTGGCCCGGGCGGCGTCGAGCACCGCCTCCAGCAGGCCGGCCGAACGCAGCTCGCGCATGCAGTCGGCCATGGCGCCCTGGCCCGGCAGCACCACGCGGTCGGCGGCGCGCACCACCCCCGGGTCGGCCGTGATGACCGCGCTGACACGCGTGTCGGCCGTCGCGTGCATCACCGCCTGCGCCACCGAGCGCAGGTTGCCCATGCCGTAATCGACCACCGCCACCGTGCCGGATGCCACTGCTTGCCACTTCTCTCAGTCAGAGCCCGCGATTGTACGGACCGCGCGCTCCTGGAAACGAAAAAGCCCGCAAGGCAATCAAGCCTGCGGGCTTGCGAGGCCGCCCGGACCGCCGCGGCCTCAAGGCATGGCGGCGCTTACTTGCCGCGCCTGCCGCCCTTGCCACGCCGGCGCGCGGCCCAGCCGGCAACCCCGACCACCATCAGCGCCAGGGCAGCCAGGCCCTCGGGCGAGGTGGTCGGCACCGGGGTCACGGCACCGGGGGTCGGCGGCGTCGGCGGCTTCGGCGTCGGCGTCGTCGGGTCGACAATGGGATCCTCGTCGACGGCCACGCACGGCGCTGTGGCTGAGCAGTTGCCGCCCGTCACGGTCGCCGTGTTCTTGGCCTTGGTGCCCGCATCGCCCGTCACGGTGGCCGTCACGGTGTAGCTCACGCTGCCGCTGCGGGCGGCCACGGTGATGTCGGTGCAGCCGGTCGGTGTGCAGTTGCCGGCATTCGAATTGGGGCTGGCGCTGCCCGTGATCCCGGTCACATCCAGACCGGTGAAGGTGTCGGTCCAACTGACGCCGGTGGCTGCGTCGCCGGTGTTGGTGATGGTCACGGTGTAGGTGAGCGATTCGCCTGGCTTGACCGAGTCACGAAGGTTGGTCTTTCTCACCTCAAGTCCCGGCGTACCCAGCTCGGCTTTCAGCTTGGCCCTCAAGGCATCCTTGAATTGGCTCCACTCATCGACGATTTTCACGAAACCAGGGCCCTCGCCCATTTGCTTGGCCGGGCCTGGCCGGGCGATCTTCTTCAGTTCGGCCTCGCCCTGCTTGACCTCGTCTCCGATGCCCAGCAGGTTGATGGCGGAGACCCTCGCTAGATTGACAGCCTCATTGGCAGCGAGTTCGGGATCCCGACCTTCGTTATTGACGCCATCCGTGCTGACGTCGATCAATCTCTTGGCGGACGAGTCGGCAGTGAACGTCCTCACACACTTGGCAATGGCATCGCCGATCGCGGTTTCAGTCGAATATGGGCGCGCAGAGCGCAACGCGGTCAGACGATCAGTTATCACACCCGCTACATTGGCAGACGTAA
Source organism: Ottowia sp. (assembly GCF_035444425.1). Taxonomy (GTDB): domain Bacteria; phylum Pseudomonadota; class Gammaproteobacteria; order Burkholderiales; family Burkholderiaceae_C; genus Ottowia. Next base: position 30,463 of record NZ_DAOMOQ010000004.1, read on the forward strand.
CCTCCGTCATGGGGAGACTAACCTGCGAGAATGTCGAAAAAGGCACGATCGAGACGGCGACCGCACCGGTTTGCGGCACCACCGTTTCATCACGCAGCGCGTCCAGATAGGCATCGATCTGCTTGCGCCAGTCCTCGTCTGAAATGGAGCCAGACGAATCGACCGCCAGGCACAGTTCGACCACTGGCGCCGCCTGCACGGCCGGCGCCATCGCGAACGCCCCCGCCAGCCCCAGCAAGGATGCCGCGGACGCGTGCCGGGCCATTTTCTTCAGATATGTGCTCATGAAGCTTCCTCGCTTTCCTTAAAGAAACAAGTACGACGGCCTGTTGCCTGGCCAAGCAGGCCGAGGGCCGGCCGCCAGACACGAGTGCGGGCATGCGCTGCGCGCCTTGGCTGCGCGGGCTGCCGAATCATCCATGTCGCCCCCTTCTCCTGCTGCTCACGTATCTGCACGCCGAGCGGACCTCCCGACTCCAACAAACGCGCAAACCAGGATGGTTGTAGCACAAAGCGATGACTTCGCAAACCGATATGACAGGAAATCAAGGCCAAATACGCACCATCGTCAAACCGTGCGCAGATGCCAGTTTGCCAAGCGGGTGATGCAGAATCAGCGTTTGCCGAGGCGGGCTGTGCGCGCGCCATAAAAAAAGCCCGCAAGGTTCATGGCCTTGCGGGCTTGGCTCGAAGGCTGCCGCCGTGTCGTGCGGCAGCCCGGTCACGGATGCTTACTTGCGCTTGCCGTGCCGACGCGCGGCCCAGCCGGCGACGCCAAGCATCATCAGCGCCAGGGCGGCCAGCCCCTCGGGCGAGGTGGTGGGCACCGGCGTCACGGCGGCGGGCGCCGGCGGCGCGGGCGGGTTCGAGGCCTCCGCCTCGCACACCACCGGGTTTACGACGACATTTGCCGGCCGTTCGCGCGCCGCCTGTTGTTCCTGGGGCTCCTCGCAGCTCGTGCCTGGCGGCACCACCACCCTGGCGATGTTGGTCACCGCTGCGGTCAGGGTGTCCTTCAGCCTGGCCTTGATGGTGTAGGTGACCTCGCCGCCCACCGGCAGATTGACCGTGCCGGTGACGTCGCCGTCGCCGCTGGCCGGATTACAGGTTGCGCCGCCAGTGCCGCTGCAAGTCCAGGTCTGGCTGGCCACGTCGGCTGGCATGGGATCGCTGATCGGCTGACCGCCGAGCGCGATCTGGCCGGTGTTGCGCACCACCACCGTGTAGGTCAGCTCACTGCCCGGCGCCACCGGACCCGGAACACTGGAGCTCTTGGTGATACGCACACTGGCCCGCTTGCGGGTGTTGGTCAATGTGCAGGTGATGGTCTTGTCCTTGTCCGCCGCCGCGATGCTGATATTGCCCTCGGCACCCACCGCAACGCCGCCGCTGCAGGCATAGCTCTGCGTGTAGTTGGCCATGGTGCCGGCGCTGAAGGTCTCGATCAACTGCCCAGTCTCGCCCGCGTAGACCGTGACCTCGGCGCCGGTGGTGCCGGTGCCGGCGGTCGACTCGCCCGAACTCGCGGTGTTGATGAAGCCTGTCGTCGTCACCGTTGCCTTGTCGCCGGCCGTGAAGCCATCGGCCCAGGCCTTGGCCACCTTCAGCTTCGCGCTGATGCGGGTGTTGGTGAAGGTGCAGGTCACATCCGCATCCGGCATGTTGAACACGCCTTCGGTGTTGTCTTGGGTGATGGTGATAGGGTTGACGTTCGGGCAGCTCAGTTGCGCCGTGTAGTCAGACAGCGAACCGCTGACGGCCTGTTCGCTCACGGTCACCTCACTGCCCACAGCCACTGGGGTGCCAGCGGTGTCCGTGTAATTGCGCACTCCGCTTGCCGTTAGCGTGCCATTGAGCAGCAAGTTGAATGTGGCCGCGTTTGTCGTGACAGGATCGTTGAGCACCTTGTCGATCTTCACAAGCCGGGATTTGCGCTCGTTCTTGATGGTGCAGGTCACGCCCCCTTCCGTTGCCGGCATGGTGAAGCTTCGGCTGTCCGTGGCTTCATTGGTCAACGTGATCGGCGTGGTCCCCTGCACGCAAGAGTAGGTCCGCGTGTAGTGATTGAGGTTGATTCCAGGCGCAGCCGCCTCGCCGAACACCACTTTGGTGCCGGCCTGGAACTGTCCCGTCAGCTTGTCGCCCGACCCGCCGCTCGGTAGGCTCGTCTGCGTGCCCAGCGTATAGGTGAACTGGCCGCCATCGTCAGCGGTCAAGTCCTTCACCAAGGTCACTTGGTTGGTCGGTGGGATCCGTGCATTCGAGAACGTGCAGCTGATTTCGCTGGCGGCAAACGTCACCGGAACGGTGATGCCATTGGTGGTCGACGTTCCCACCGGCACACCGGTGGCTGTCGAGCAGGAGGCGCCAATGAATTGCCAACCGGCCGGAGGAGTCTCGGTGATCGTGTAATTGGTGCCATTCTTGGTGGCGTCAGCCTCGATCACCTTCGGAGTGCCGCCCGCCGTCAGCGAGAAGGTCTGCGTGGTACCACCGGTGACGTTGAACGTGAAGGGAAGAGTGGCCGCGTCCGCCGCGGTCTTCTTGACCGTGATCTTGCCCTTTATGGCGGCCACGTTCACCGTCGTTTCGCTCTTGGTGCATTTCGGCCTGCCTGCCGGGAATGCGTTGCAGGTATTCGGATCCTTGTTGTTGGACCAGTAGGCCAGGGTCGGGAAGGTGACCACGCCGTTGGCATCGGGGTTGCACTGGACCTTGACCCAGAAGCTCTGCGAGGCGGTCGCGGAGCCGCTCATGTCGCCGCAGGTGTCGCCATCCACATTCCTGAACTGGCCATCGACGTTGGTCGCCGTGGTCATCACGTTCTGGCACTGGCCGGCCGTCGAACTGAGAAACCAAGCGCCGATGTCCAGACGCTCGCTGTTGCCGGAAGTGGTAGCTTGAATCGTCACCGGAACATCAACCCACTCTCCGACCGTGCAGGAAGGGATATCCTCAGCCGTCACGCTGATCGCGCCCTGGGCGTCGTTGGCCACGCATTTGTACTCTTCTGGCGCGCAAGGGACCAGACTCACCTCGCCGCCCGTGGCCGCCTGCGCCAACGGCCAAGGCGCGCCGAACGCCATCGCCAGCACTCCCAGCGCCGCCAGGCGTGGCAACAATCTGCCACGCGTTCCAGAGCCATGCTCTCCCACTTGCTTCATGTGACCTCCTGCTCCAATCACGCATGCATGCCATTGCAATACCGTTGCAATCCGAAACATGCAGACTTCCGAGCGCATTTCTATCACGTTTCCTCGACACTGGACACATCGGCGGTTAGCACAGGTGCGCCGGTAAAATCCTGTAACTTGCAGGGGTTAACCCTTGGTTTCCAGGGGTTTGGCCAACAACCTCGTCTCCACGAGCCAAAAAAAAACAACAGCGCACCCTGTGCGGATGCGCTGTCCCGTCTGCCGGTCGACCCGGACCGGGGCGCTACAGGCTGCCCTTGGTCGACGGGATCTGCCCGGCGGCGCGCGCGTCTGGCGTGAGCGCCATGCGCAGGGCGCGGCCGAAGGCCTTGAAGATGGTCTCGGCCTGGTGGTGCGCATTGATGCCCTTCAGGTTGTCGATGTGCAGGGTGACGAAGGCGTGGTTGACGAAGCCCTGGAAGAATTCGTGCAGCAACTGGGTGTCGAACTGGCCGATCATGCCGCTGGTGAAGTTGACGTCGATGGCCAGGCCCGGGCGGCCCGAGAAGTCGATCACCACGCGCGACAGCGCCTCGTCCAGCGGCACGTAGCTGTGGCCGTAGCGGATGATGCCCTTCTTGTCGCCGACGGCCTGCCGCACGGCCTGGCCGATGCAGATGCCAACGTCCTCGACGGTGTGGTGGCCGTCGATGTGCAGGTCGCCGTCGCAGTGCACGTCGAGGTCGATCATGCCGTGGCGGGCGATCTGGTCCAGCATGTGGTCGAAGAAGCCGATGCCAGTGTTCAATTTGGACCGACCCATTCCATCGAGGTCGAGGCTGACCTTGATCTTGGTTTCGGCGGTGTCGCGCGCGACGGCGGCGGTGCGGGGGGCGGTGGTGGTCATAGCGACTCCTTCAGGGCGGTGAGCATTTGGGTGTTTTGGTCAGCGCTGCCGACAGTAAGGCGCACGCAGTTGGCGAGCATGGGGTGCAGGGCGGAAACGTTCTTGATCAGGACGCCGCGTGCCTTCATGCCGGCGAAGATCTTGGCTGCATCGGGCACGCGCACCAAGATCATGTTGCCCTCGCTCGGATAGGGCGTGACGCCGGGCAGCGCGCCCAGTTCGATCAGCAGACGCGCGCGCTGGGCGCGGATATCGGCCGCCTGCGCGGCGAACAGATCGGCGTGTTCGAGCGCAAACAGCGCGCATTCGGCGTTCAGCACGCTGATGTTGTAGGGCGGGCGCACCTTGTCGATCTCGGCGATCAGCGCGGCATCGCCCAGCATGTAGCCGATGCGCACGCCGGCCAGGCCGAATTTGCTGAGCGTGCGCATGACGAGCACGTGGCGGTGTTTTTCAGGCGCGGCGCGCACGCTGTCGATCCAGCTGCGGGCGGCGAAAGGCTGGTAGGCCTCGTCCATCACCACCAGGCCGCCCTGCGCGCCCTGCGCGGCGATCAGGCGCTCGATGACGGCCTGGTCCCACAGCGTGCCGGTGGGGTTGTTGGGGTAGGCCAGGTACAGGATGGCGGGCTTGTGCGCAGCGATGGCGGCCAGCATGGCGGGCTCGTCCAGCTCGAAATCGGCCGTCAACGGCACGCCATGGAAGGCCAGGCCCTGCAATTGCGCGCTCATGGCGTACATGACGAAGCCGGGCACGGGCGCCAGGATAGACGCGCCGGGCACGTCGCAGGCCAGCGCCAGCAGGCTGATCAGCTCGTCGGAGCCGTTGCCCAGCATCAGCGACCAACCAACGGGCGGGGCTGCGTGGTCGTGCAGCGCAGACTTCAGGTCGTCAAGCCGCGCGCCGGGGTAGCGGTTGATGGCGACGGCGCCGAGGCGGCGGCCCAGCTCGGCCTGCAGCTCGGGCGGCAGGCGATGCGGGTTTTCCATCGCGTCCATCTTCAGCAGGCCGGCGGAATCCTGCACCGCGTAGGCGTGCATGGACTGCACGTCCTGGCGGATGCGGGCGAGCGGGTTGGGGGTGGGCATTTCAGGTTTCATCGGCGAACAGCTCGGCGGCTGACATCTGGAACGGGTTGACGATGCGCAGCGCATCCAGCATCTGGCCGTGCTGCAAGTCCTCGGTCAGCAGCACCGAGGCGCCGCTGTGCATGGCCGCGGCCGCGATCAGCGCATCCCAGTAGTTCAGGCCATAGCGCGCCTCGACACGCCAGGCGGTTTCCACCGTCTGGTGGTCGATCTGCCAGGGCTGCCACAACTGGTAGCGGCGCACCTTGGCCCGCGCATCGCCCTGGCTCAGGGGCCGCTTGATCTTGCGCGTGGCGATCACGTAGAACTCGTTCAGCACTTGGGTCGACAGGCGCCCGGCATGACGCGACCACAGCGCGTTTAGCCAGGCGGCGGCCAGGGGCTGGCGACGCGCCTCGGAGGCGTCGTCGGCGTACACCAGCACGTTGGCGTCAACGAAGACGGTCAGTGCGCTCGGCATAGATCTCGTCGCGCGTTGGATACGGCTGGCCGTCGGAATGCATGCGCACGGTGTCGGCCTGCCATTCGCGGTAGGCGCGCTCGTAGGCGTCGTCCCGGCGCATCTTCTCGGCCAGCATCTCGCCGACCAGGCGCGACACGCTGCTGCCGCGCTTGGCGGCCTCGACGCGCACCCATTCGAGCACGCTGTCCTCGACGGTGATGGTGACGTTCTTCATGGTGTGGATTTTACACGAAATTCGTGTTGCACGAAATTCGTGTTGGTATCGATCGTTGCCGGAACGATTGCCCGCGCCGCGCCGGCCACCCTCACCCCGACCCTCTCCCGGGGGGAGAGGGAGTTTCCTTGGTGGCAGCGCGCGTGGTCATGATTCTTTGAACACGTCAACAGGAAGACAAAGCAGGCCGTCAATCGTGCGGCCGGAACACCGCAGCACATCAGATCACGTTCTGCTCTCGCAGCGGGCGGTTTTCCAGCACCCGCGTCCAGCCCAGCGGCGCCAGGTCCAGCGTGCGGTAGCCGCCGTGGACGATCCACTCGGCCACGCCGCGCCCGACGGCGGGCGACTGCTGCAGGCCGTGGCCCGAGAAGCCGTTGGCGAAGAGCAGGTTAGCGCAGGCCGGGTGCGGGCCGACGATGGCGTTGTGGTCGAAGCTGTTCATCTCGTAGTAGCCGGCCCAGGCCCGCTGCAGGCGCAGCGCCTCGAAGGCGGGGATGCGCCCGGCCAGCGTGGGCCAGACGATGTCCTCGAAGGCGGCGTGGTCGGGTTCGTCGAGCGGCAGATCGTCGCCGTCCTGGGCTTCGGCCGGCGTGAAGCCGGTGATGAAGCCCGCACCTTCCGGCCGCAGCCAGATGCCGGACGGGTCGATCAGCAAGGGGCAGCGCGGCAGCGGTTCGGGACAGCTGACGTGGAACACGGTGCGCCGCTTGGCCGTCACCGGCAGCGCGATGCCGGCCCAGGCCGCCACCCGGCGCGCCCACGGACCGGCGGCATTGACGACCACGTCGGCACGCAGCCGCTCGCCGCCCGCCAGCCGCACGGCGCCGATGCGGTCCCCGGCGAGGTCGAAGCCGACCGCCTCGGCCTGCCGGTAGCGCGCGCCCTGCGCCCGCGCCTGGGCCCGAAAGGCCTGCAGCAGGCTGTAGCCGTCGAACCAGCCCTCGCCTGACAGCCCGAGCGCGCCGAGCGCGATGCCGCTGGTGTCGAGCCACGGAAAGCGCGCCTGCAAAGCCTCGGGCGCCAGCAGCGCGATGTCGGCGCCGTGCGCGCGCTGCACCGTGTGCTGGTCGCGCAGCACGCGCTCGCCGGCCGCCGTCGCCAGGTACAGGTAGCCGCCCTCGTGCAGGCCGATGTCCGGCGGCGGCTCGCCCGGCAGCGCCAATTCCTGCGCCACCCGGCGCAGCAAGCCGATGCCGTACTGGGAGATGGCGATGTTGATGGCGCTCGAGAACTGCTGCCGGATCGAGCTGGCCGACAGCGCCGACGAGGCGCGGGCATAGCTGAAGTCGCGCTCGAGCACCGTCACCGCGCAGCGCCGTGCGGCCTGGAACCCGGGCTGCGTCAGGTAGCGCGCCACGCTGCTGCCGATGGCGCCACCGCCGATGATCACCACCTGATCCGCCATGTCCCGCCTCGCACGGCCGGCGCGCACCGTGGCGCCGGATACTACGCAAATCATAGCGGCGAGGCGGCCGCGCCGGGCAGCGATCGCCGGCGCGCGGAGCGATGTACCAGCCGACGCGGTTTGCGGCGCACGCCTACAGCATCGGCTGCTGAAGCACGCTAAGCTGCGGCGCTGACCATGAAGCTCAGAACCCTTGCCCTGCTGGCTGCCGGCGCCTATGCGCTGGTTCGCGTGTCGCAACGCCTGCAACTGCCGGCCGGCGTGCAGCCGGTGCGGTCGTTCGAGCTGGCGCGCTTTCTGGGCCGCTGGTACGAGGTGGCGCGCATCGACCAGCCGCACGAGCGCGGCATCAGCAACACCACGCTCGACTACCAGCGGCTGGCCGACGGCGGCGTGCAGCTGCTGCAGCGCGGTTTCCGGGACGGCCGCTGGCGCACCGGCCACGCCCGCGTGCAAGCGGTGGAGGGCGCCGACGCGGGGCATCTGCAGCTCAGCATCTTCTGGCCGCTGCGGGCCAGCCACGTGGTGTTCGCGCTCGACGACGACTACCAGCACGCGCTGGTCAGCGGCCCCACGCACGACCAGCTGCGGTTGCTGGCGCGCACGCCGCAGCTGCGCCCGGCCATCCGCGCCCGGCTGCTGGAGCAGGCGCGCGCGGCCGGCTTCGACGTCGAGCGCCTGCTGTGGGTCGACCAGCGGCGCAACCTGGCGGCGCGCCGGCCCAGCCTGGCGCGGCGCTGAGCCGAGCTTGCCGATGCCGGGTGCGGGCAGAATCGGACCCATGAGCACCCACCCGCCGCCCTCCTTCTGGGACCAGAACTACGGCGCCAGCACCGGCTTCAAGTACGGCGAACGGCCGAACGCCTTCCTGGTCGAGCAGGCGGTGCGCTTCACGCCCGGTTCGCGCATCCTGCTGCCGGGTGACGGCGAGGGCCGCAACGGCGTCTGGCTGGCCGAACAGGGCCACGCCGCCTTCAGCGTCGACGGCTCGGCGGTCGGCCTGGCGCGCGCCCAGGACCTGGCACGCCGCCGCGGCGTGACGCTGCACACCACCCACGCCGAGCTGGCCGACTGGTCGTCCGAGCCGGCCGGCTTCGATGCCGTGGTCGCCATCTACCTGCACCTGCCGCCGGCGCTGCGCACGGCGGTGCATCGCAAGCTGGTGCAGGCGCTGCGGCCGGGCGGCCTGCTGGTGCTGGAAGCCTTCCATCCCAGCCAGCTGCCGCTGGCCAGCGGCGGCCCCAAGGACGTCGCGATGCTGTACACGCTGGAACTGCTGCGCGCCGACTTCGCCGGCCTGCGCGAGCTGCTGGCCGAGGAGACCGACACCGTGCTCGACGAGGGGCCGGGCCACCAGGGCCCGGCCAGGGTGACGCGCTGGGTCGGCCAACGCTGATCCGCACGCAGGCCGACGATGCTCGTCATGAAGACCCTGCTGATCGTCTACCACACGATGACCGGCGGCACCGGGCAGCTGGTGCGGGCCGCCGCCGCGGGCGCGGGCGCCGAGGACGGGGTGCGGGTCCGCCTGCTGGCCGCGCCGCAAGCGGGGCCCGCCGACGTACTGGCGGCCGACGCCTACCTGTTCGGCACGCCGGAGAACCTGGCCTCGATGGCCGGTCTGATGAAGGACTTCTTCGACCGCTGCTACTACCCGGTGCTGGAGCGCATCGAGGGCCGGCCCTACGCCACGCTGATCTGCGCCGGCAGCGACGGCAGCAACGCGGCACGGCAGATCGAGCGCATCGCCACCGGCTGGCGGCTCAAGGCCGCGGCGCCGGCGCTGATCGTCTGCACGCACGCGCAGACGCCCGAGGCGATCCTGGCGCCCAAGACGATCCCCGCCGCAGAGCTGAAGCAGGCCGAGGAACTCGGCGCCGCGCTGGCGGCAGGCCTGGCGCTGGGCGTGTTCTGATTCCAATCCCACTTCAAAACGTCGACTATCGTCATCCCGGCGAAAGCCGGGATCCATGCCTGCTTGCACACGCCGTCTGGATTCCGGCCCCGTATCGCGGTACGGGACAAGCCCTCGCCGGAATGACAAGTTTGTTGTTGTGTTGATCTGGAAATGGAATGATCCGGTTCCGGCGCCCGGACGCGCCGCCGGATCAGGGATCGCCGAGGAAATCGCGCTTGCCGACCGGCACGCCGGCCTGGCGCAGCAGGTTGTAGGCGGTGACGGTGTGGAAATACACGTTGGGCAGCGAATGGCCGAGCAGCAGCTGCAAACCCTTGTAGGTGGTCGGCACGCCGGTCACCGGCAGGGTCACGTCCTTGTCGTCGGTGCCGTCGATGCGCTCGGCCGGCACGCTCTGCAGGAATTCGATGGTGCGGGCGATGCGCCCCTGCAGTTCGGCCAGCGTCTGCTCGTCATCGGGGTCGCGCGCCGGGTCCAGGTCAGCCAGCCGCGCGACCACGCTGCGCGCCTTGTCGCAGGCGATCTGCACCTGCTTGGAGAACGGGTACATGTCCTCGACCAGGCGCCGGCTCATCAGCGCCGCCTCATCGACATGGCCGGCATCGACGTGCGCCTGCGCCTTGTCGAGCATGCCCGACAGGTTGCCGAGCAGGTTCACCAGCCTCGGTACGCTGGCCTGGTACATGGAAATATGGGTCATGCTTGCTCACCTCCTTCAATGGCACGGCGCCAGGGGCCGGGCATGGTCGATCCCGGCGCCGATGACCGCGCAGTCTACGCAGGCGGGCTGCCGTGCACCGGCAGCCCCTGGATTGCCGCCGGCGCGGGAATGGCATCCAGCCAGACCCGCGCCGGTCAGGGCTTCAGGCGCAGCTCCGCCGCCCGGGCATGCGCCTGCAGACCCTCGCCGCGCGCCAGCACGCTGGCGATGCGGCCGAGCTGCTGCGCACCGGCCTCGCTGACCTCGATCAGGCTGCTGCGCTTCTGGAAGTCGTACACGGACAGCGGTCCCGAGAAACGCGCCGTGCCGCTGGTCGGCAGCACGTGGTTGGGGCCGGCGCAGTAGTCGCCCAGGCTCTCGCTGGTGTAGGCGCCGAGGAAGATCGCACCGGCGTGGCGCAGCAGCGGCTCCCACTGGTACGGGTCGCGGCTGGAAATCTCCAGGTGCTCCGGCGCGATGCGGTTGCTGATCTCGCAGGCTTCTTGCATGCTGCGCGTGTGGATCAGCGCGCCGCGGCCGTTCAGGCTCTTGGCGATGATCTCGGCGCGCGGCAGACCGGGCAGCAGGCGATCGATCTCGGCCTGCACGGCGTCGATGTAGGCCGCGTCGGGGCACAGCAGGATGGACTGCGCCAGCTCGTCGTGCTCGGCCTGGCTGAACAGGTCCATCGCCACCCACTCGGGCGGCGTGCTGCCGTCGGCCAGCACCAGGATCTCGCTCGGCCCGGCGATCATGTCGATGCCGACCTGGCCGAACACGTGCTTCTTGGCGCTGGCCACGTAGGCGTTGCCGGGGCCGGTGATCTTGTCGACCTTGGGCACCGTGGCCGTGCCGAAGGCCAGCGCCGCCACCGCCTGCGCGCCGCCGATGCTGAAGGCACGCGTGACGCCGGCCACGTGGGCGGCGGCCAGCACCAGCGGGTTGCGCGCCGCCTGAGCCGCACTCGGGCGCGGCGCGTGCAAGGTGTCATCAGGCGCACTGTGGCCGGAGGCCGATGCGTGCTGGTGCGGCACGTCCTCGGGCACGGCGGCATCGCGCCGCACCGGCGTCGGCACCACCATGATGATCTCGCCCACGCCGGCCACGTGCGCCGGGACGGCGTTCATCAGCACGCTGCTGGGGTAGGCCGCCTTGCCGCCGGGCACGTAGATGCCGACGCGGTCCAGCGGCGTGATCTTCTGGCCCAGCAGCGTGCCGTCCTCATCGCGGTAGGTCGCGGTCTCGCCGCCCTGGCGCTTTTGCCATTCGTGGTAGCGGCGAATGCGCGCGGCGGCCTGCTGCAGCGCGTCGCGCTGTTCGACCGGCAGGCTGTCGAAGGCGGCCTTCAGCTCGTCGGCACCCAGTTCCAGCGCGGCCACCGACGCGGCGTCCAGGCCGTCGAAGCGCGCCGTGTACTCCAGCACCGCCGCGTCACCGCGCGCGCGCACGTCGGCCAGGATGTCCTTCACGCGCTGTTCGATGGCCTCGTCCTGCTCGCCGCTCCAGTGCAGGCGGGCCTGGAACTGCGCCTCGAAATCAGGCTGCGCAGTGGACAGGCGCAGCGGGCGGGCGGCCCGACTCATGCCGCCTCCGGTGTCTGCACCGCGGCGGCGAACGCGTCGATGATGCGGCGGATCGGTACCGTCTTCAGCTTCAGCGCCGCCTGGTTGACCACCAGGTGCGAGCTGATGTCCATGATGTGCTCGACCTCGACCAGGTTGTTGGCCTTGAGCGTCTTGCCGGTGCTGACCAGGTCGACGATGGCGTGCGCCATGCCGGTCAGCGGGGCCAGTTCCATGCTGCCGTAGAGCTTGATCAGGTCGACGTGCACGCCCTTCTCGGCAAAGAAGTGGCGCGCGATGCCGGTGTACTTGGTCGCCACGGTGATGCGGCTGCCCTGGCGCACGGCGCGCTGGTAGTCGAAGCCGGCCGACGCCGCCACGGCCATGTGGCACCGGGCGATGCGCAGGTCGAGCGGCTGGTACAGGCCGGCGCCACCATGCTCCAGCAGCACGTCCTTGCCGGTCACGCCGAGGTCGGCGCCACCGTACTCGACATAGGTCGGCACGTCGGTGGCACGCACCAGCAGCACGCGCACCTCGGGCCGGTTGGTGGGCAGGATGAGCTTGCGCGACTTCTCGGGGTCTTCCAGCACCTCGATGCCGGCGGCGGCCAGCAGCGGCAGGGTCTCGTCGAAGATGCGGCCTTTGGACAAAGCCAGGGTGATCACGGGCAGGTTCCTTGGATTGGGCAATGACGGCGGGCGCACATGCGGCATCGGCCAGTCATCGATTCACGACACAGCGGCTATTGTCGCGCCTGAGCGGCCCGGTGATCCGGCTCAGGGCTGCCGGCCATCAAGGCGGCGCGACCAGTCCTCGGCCGCGCCCTGCGCCAGGCGCTGCTCGAACAGCCGCCGCCACGACGGCGTCAGCGGCAGCGCCAGCACCTCGCGCAGCAGCGCCGGATCGCACACGCGCTCGCGGATCAGCGAGGCGATGCGGTCCAGCGGCCAGTCGGGATGCGGGCGATGGCGCAGCCGCACCTCGTCACCGGCGCGCAGCGCACCCGGTTCGCGCACGCGCAGGTACCAGCCGCTGCGCCCGCTGTCCTGCACCCGGCGCGCCATGTCGGGCACGCCGAAGCGGTCGTTGAGCTTCCAGCAGGGCTGGCGCCCCTGGCTGACGGTGAAGCCGGCGCTGCCGATCCGCCATTCGTCGCCGATGCACACCTGGCACTCGTCCAGGCCGTCGACGCTCAGGTTCTCGCCGAACGCGCCCGGCGCCTGCAGCACCGGCAAGGCACCGAGTTCGTCCTGCCAGATCGGGTAATGCGCCCACGGGTACACATGCACCGCCTTCTCGGGGCCACCATGCACGCGCCGGTCGCCCTGTTCGTCGCCCACCAGGCCCTCGGCATGGACCTGGACCGCATCCGGCACCGGGTGCTTGTCGATGGCGCTGAAGCTGTCCGGCCGCGTGTAGGGCACGGCGCGGCCGGTGAGCACGGTGCGCACGCGGCCGATCAGCATCTCATCCATGGGCTGGGCCGGTCGGGCGTCGTTCGAGCGCGGTGATTGATCGCGCAGTGCGCCATCCATCGGCAGCACGGCAGCGCGTCAGGCCGTCAATCCTGCTGCACCGCCCATTCGGCGGGCGTGAAGGTCTTCATCGACAGCGCGTGCACCTCCTCGGTCGCCAGGCGGTCGCCCAGCGCCGCGTACACGCGCTGGTGGCGGGCGATCGGCCGCTTGCCCTCGAACTCGGTCGACACGATGACGGCGAACCAGTGGCGGCCGTCGCCCTCCACTTCGAGGTATTCGCACGGCATGCCGGCGGCCAGGAGTTGCTTGAGTTTCTCAGCGGTCATCACGATCCATCCATTCAGTTGCGCAGCTTGTAGCCGCTCCTCAGCAGGTGCAGCACCAGCGCCGAGATTGCCACAAAGCTGCCGCCCGCAACACCGAGGCTGAGCCAGGGCGAGACGTCGGAGACGCCGTAGAAGCCGTGGCGGAAGCCGTCGATCATGTAGAAGAAGGGGTTGAACTGGCTCAAGGTCTGCCAGATGCCCGGCAGCGAGTGGATGGAATAGAACACGCCGGCGAGGAAGGTCATCGGCAGCACGATGAAGTTCTGGAACGTCGCCATCTGGTCGAACTTGTCCGACCACAGGCCGGCCAGCAGGCCCAGCACGCCCATCAGGCCAGCGCCGAGCAGCGCGAACACCCCGATCCACAGCGGCGCCGCGAAGCTGGCCGGCGCGTACAGCAGCGTCACCAGGTACACGCCCAGGCCGACCAGCAGCGCGCGCACCACCGCCGCGCCGACGTAGGCAACGAACCAGTGCCAGCTCGACAGCGGCGTCAGCAGCGTGAACACCAGGTTGCCCATGATCTTGCTCTGCACCATGCTGGAGGCGCTGTTGGCAAACGCGTTCTGCAGCACCGCCATCATCACCAGCCCCGGCACCAGGAAGGCGACGTAGCTGACACCCGGATACACCTGCACCCGATCGCTTAGCACGTGGCTGAAGATCACCAGGAACAGCACTGCCGACAGCACCGGCGCGGCAATGGTCTGGAAGGCCACTCGCCAGAAGCGCAGGATTTCCTTCTTCAGCAGCATCTTCCAGCCGTCGTTGCGGGCCGGCAGCGCATGCAGCGCCGGGGCGCGGGTCGCGGTGGTGGGCTCGTTCATACAGTGGCGGCGTCGGCCAGGCCGGCCTCGGTAATGGTGGCGACCGTGCGGCTGGCAGCGGTGCCGTTCATAAGTTCGATGAACACGTCCTCCAGATCGGCCTTGCGGATCTCGACGTCCTCGACGTTCACGCCGGCCTGGCGCAGCGCCGCCAGATGCTGCTCGATCTCGGCCGGGTTGCTGGCCGGCAGCTCGACGATGCGGCCGGTGATGCGCGCCAGCGCGGCCAGCGGCCGCGGCAGCACGCTGTCGGTCTTGAAATACAGCACGTTGGCGGTCGCGTTGGCCAGCAGGGTGCTGGTGCGCTCCAGCGCGATCACCCGGCCTTTTTTCAGCATGGCGATGCGCGCGCACAGCGCCTCGGCCTCTTCCAGGTAGTGCGTGGTCAGCAGCACCGTGTGGCCGGCGCGGTTCAGGTCGGCGACGAACTGCCACAGCGTCTGGCGCAGCTCGACGTCGACCCCGGCGGTCGGCTCGTCGAGTACGATCACCGGCGGCTTGTGCACCAGCGCCTGCGCCACCAGCACGCGCCGCTTCATGCCGCCCGAGAGTTGGCGCATGTTGGCATTGGCCTTGTCGGCCAGGCCCAGGCCGGTCAGCAGTTCGTCGATCCAGTCGTCGTTGCGGAACAGGCCGAAGTAGCCGGACTGGAACACCAGCGCCTCGCGAACCGTGAAGAAGGGATCGAACGCCAGTTCCTGCGGCACGATGCCGAGGTGACGGCGCGCCTGCACGAACTCGGTCTGCACGTCGAAGCCGTGCACCTTCACGCTGCCCGAGCTGGCGCGGGCCAGGCCGGCCAGGATCGAGATCAGCGTCGTCTTGCCGGCGCCATTGGGGCCGAGCAGGCCGAAGAACTCGCCATGTTCGATATCGAAACTGACGTTGTCCAGGGCCTTGAGGGGGGATGAGCCGGGTCTGCCGAGGGCCGGATAGACCTTCGACACCGACTGAAAAGAGATGGCTGGCATGAGCAACCGGCCATTTTACGTTCGCTGCCGCCAGCGTGCTTGGCGCCGCCATTTGCCGGTCGCAGCCGGGTGCTTCAGGCCATGGCCAGCGCCGGCTCGCCCGTCACCGCCGGCTCGGTCAGCAAGTCGGCCACGCCGTACAGGTCGGCCAGCTCGCGCAGCCGGGGCGCCAGGCCGCGCACCGCAAAGCCCTTGCCGGCCTGCAGGCACTGGCGCCGGCATTCCAGCAGCACCGCCAGCGCCGACGAGTCGAAGCGCGTCAGCGCCGTGGCATCGACCAGCACCTGGGCGCCGCCTTCCGCGCGCGCGGCCTGCGCCAGCATGTTCAGGCAGACCGAGGCCTGGACGTGCGTGAGTTCGGCGGGCATCACGAGCATGGGTAGAACCGGGTCAACTCAGCTCTTGCTGCTGGCGGCGTTGGCCTTGTTGCGCTCGGACAGCGAGGCGATCAGCCCGTCGATGCCGCCGGCGTTGATCTGCTGCGCAAACTGCGGGCGGTAGTTGTCGACCAGCCAGACGCCGACCACGTTGAGGTCGTAGATCTTCCAGCCGCTGCCTTGGCCCGGGGTTTTCTCCATCCGGTAGTCGAGTTGGATCGGATCGCCGCGGCCCTTGACCAGGGTGCGCACCACCACCTCCTTATCGGCCGCGGTGGCGCCGCGCATCGGCTGCACCTCGACGGTCTGATCGCCGACCTGCTTGAGCGCACCGGCGTAGGTGCGCACCAGCAGCGACTTGAATTCCTGCTGCAGCTTCTCGCGCTGCTCGGGCGTCGCCTTGCGCCAGCCCGGGCCGGTGGCCGAGGCCGTCATGCGGCGGAAGTTGACATTGGGCATGATCTTGCTGTCGACCACCGCCATCACGCGCTCGATGTCGCCGTTCTGCACCGCGGCGTCGGTCTTGATGATCTGCAGCACCTCGCTCGACAGGCGCTGGATCATGGCATCCGGCGCCTCGTCGGCGGCCCAGGCCGCCGGCACGGCGACAGCCGTGGCCAGCAGGCCCAGCGCGCCGGCGCTGAACTTGACGAAGGATCGACGATGGACTCGGTTCATTGCTTGCTCTTTCTGACCGGCGCTCACACAGGCGGCGCCCACGGGTGGGTTGGAACCCGTCCCGGCCACCGGGTTCCCGGCGGCTGTTACAACTTGTGCCCGACTCAGGCCCAGTCAGGGCCTGGCGGGCTGCGATGCCGCGGGTGCGGGCGGCGCGCTGGCCGGCTCGTCCTCGTCCAAGTCATAGCGCTCCAGATCCTGCGGCGGATTGCCATCATGGACCAGGCTGTGGCGCATCTGCAGGTAAGCATCGCGCCTGAACGTGTAGGAATCGAGCGCAGCCGCCTCCAGCAGGTCGCCGGCTTCCAGCAGCCGGGCGCGCCGGTCGATGACGTCGGTGAAGCGCAGCGAATTGCGCCACGACACGTCGTTCACCTGGCCGAGCGGATGACCGTACCAGTCGACCGGCAGGCCGACGGTGTCGCGCACGCTGGACGAGCCCAGCAATGGCAGCACCAGGTAGGGGCCGGGCGGCACGCCCCAGCGGCCCAGCGTCTGGCCGAAATCCTCGCGCTGGCGCTGCAGCCGCATCTCGGTGGCCGGATCGAGCACGCCGCCCAGGCCCATGGTGGTGTTAATCACCACGCGCCAGAACGAATGCAGCGCGCTTTCGGGCTTGGCCTGCAGCACCTGGTTGACGAAGGACCAGACATCGCCCAGGTTGCCGAAGAAATTGCCGACACCGGTGCGCACCGGCTGCGGCAGCACCTCCTTGTAGGCCGTGGCCACCGGCTTGAGCACCGCCTTGTCGACGGCCTCGTTGAACTCGGTCATCGAGCGGTTGTAGCCCTCGAACGGATCGCGCGGATCCGGGTTGGCGACGGTGGCGCAGCCGGTCGCGAGCACCAGAACGGCCAGCGCCACGCCGCGGATCGCCAGGCGCGCCAGCTTGCCGCCCGGGCCGGTCGGTTGAGTTGACATGGAAATGATGCGCTCGGTCTTCACGGGTCGAACCCTTATTTGGCGCCGCCCGGCGCCGGTTTGCCAGCACCGCCGGAGGATGCGTCGCCGGCTGCGCTGTTGTACAGGAACTGGCCGATCAGGTTCTCCAGCACCACCGCCGACTGCGTCGCCGTGACATTATCGCCAGCGGCCAGGTTGTTCTCATCGGCGCCGGCCTCGACGCCGATGTACTGCTCGCCCAGCAGGCCGCTGGTGAGGATCTTCAGCGAGCTGTCCTTGGGGAAGTGGAAGCGCGAATCCATCTCCAGCGCGATGCGGGCCTGGAAGCGCTCGTCGTCGAAGCCGATCTCGGCCACGCGCCCGACCACCACGCCCGAACTGCGCACCGCCGCCTTCGGCTTCAGGCCGCCGATGTTGTCGAAATGCG
The DNA here is from genome assembly GCF_035444425.1 of Ottowia sp. GTDB lineage: Bacteria > Pseudomonadota > Gammaproteobacteria > Burkholderiales > Burkholderiaceae_C > Ottowia. Next base: position 47,847 of record NZ_DAOMOQ010000004.1, read on the forward strand.
CCGTGATGCGGTAGGTCGGCTGAAAGCTCAGCGACAGCAGATTGGCCGACTGCAGCGCCAGGAACACCAGCGCCGCCAGCCCGATCATCACGAACAGGCCAACCCATAAATCGTTCTTGGAGCGTCCCATGTGCTCGCCCTCGATCAAAAAGAAAACATCATGGCCGTGAGCAGGAAGTCCAGCCCCAGCACCATCAGCGACGCCATCACCACCGTGCGGGTGGTGGCGCGCGCCACCCCGTCGGCGGTCGGCTTGGCGGTGTAGCCCTGCAGCAGCGCGACGAAGGTCACCGTGACGCCGAACACCAGGCTCTTGATGACCCCGTTGCCGAGGTCGGCCCACCAGTCGACGCCGCCCTGCATCTGGCTCCAGAACGCGCCCGGATCGACGCCGATCATCGGCACGCTGACAATCCAGCCGCCCAGCACACCGACCGCGTTGAACACCGCCGTCAGCAAGGGCATCACGATCACGCCGGCCCAGAAGCGCGGCGCGATGATGCGCTTGATCGGGTCGACCGCCATCATCTCCATGGCGCTGAACTGCTCGCCCGACTTCATCAGGCCGATCTCGGCCGTCAGCGAGGTGCCGGCGCGACCGGCGAACAGCAGCGCCGTCACCACCGGTCCCAGCTCGCGCAGCAGCGACAGCGCCACCATCAGCCCCACCGCCTCGGCCGAGCCGTAGCGCTGCAGGATGTTGTAGCCCTGCAGCGCCAGCACGAAGCCGACGAACAGGCCCGACACCGCGATGATGGCTAGCGAATAGTTGCCCAGGAAGTGGATCTGGTCGCGCACCAGGCCGAAGCGCCGGAAGCTGTTGCCCAGCAGCATGACCAGGCGCCAGAAGAAGCGTGCCGCGTAGCCCATGTCGGCGAGCTGCGAGCGCAGCGCGAAGCCGACGTCGGAGGGGCGCCACCAGCTCACCGGGCCACCTCGATGCCGAAGTCCTGCTCGATGCTCGGGCCGGGGTAGTGGAACTGCACCGGCCCCTCGGCATCGATGCCGATGAACTGCCGGATCAGCGGATCGGTGCTGGCGCGCAGCTCGTCCGGCGTGCCCTGCGCCGCCACCTTGCCGTCGCCGAGGATGATCACCTGGTCGGCGATCAGGAAGGTCTCCTGCACATCGTGCGAGACCACGATGCTGGTGATGCCCAGCGCCGCGTTCAGCCGGCGGATCAGCCGCGCCGCCGTGGCCAGCGAGATCGGGTCCAGCCCGGCGAAGGGCTCGTCGTACATGATCAGCTCGGGGTCGAGCGCGATCGCGCGCGCCAGCGCCACGCGCCGCGCCATGCCGCCCGAGATCTGCGCCGGCATCAGCTCGCGCGCGCCGCGCAGGCCGACCGCGCCCAGCTTCATCAGCACAATGTCGCGGATCAGCGCCTCGGGCAGCCGGGTGTGCTCGCGCAAGGGGAAGGCCACGTTCTCGAACACCGACAGGTCGGTGAACAGCGCACCGAACTGGAACAGCATGCCCATGCGCCGGCGCGCCGCGTACAGCTGCGCCTCGTCCATGGCACCGACGTCCTGGCCGCCCACCAGCACCTGGCCCTGCTGCGCCCGCTGCTGACCGCCGATCAGGCGCAGCACCGTGGTCTTGCCGCCGCCGGAGGCGCCCATCAGCGCCGTCACCTGGCCGCGCGGCACGCGCAGGCTCAGCTCCGCCAGCACCGGGCGCTCCCCGTAACCGAAGGTCACGTCGCGCAGTTCGACCAGGGCATCGTTGACGGATGCAAAGTGCGGTGTGGACATGGCGGGGCCATCAAAAGAGCCGGCGGCAGCCGGCTCGCGAAAATGGGCCATTTTAGCCGTCGCCCCGCCTGTCCATCAGCTACGATCCATGTAGCATCAGAATCAACAGCGGCAACGGGTCCGCGCCGATTGAACCAGCCAGTCAAACAGTTCGATACGATTGTCCGCGCCGGCGCCCGCGGACCTCGGTCTACAACTGCTCGGCGCGCAGCTGCTCGGCGCTCCTGGGCGACAGCAGGCCGGGCGCGACGTCGAACACCGTCTTGGCGCCGTACTGGCCCTGGCCGTGCAGGCGATGCACGGCGCGCGCGTAGGCGACCAGCACGCTGGCCGTGAACTCGGGGTTGCTGTCCAGCTTCAGGCCGTACTCGATCACCTGGGCGTTGCCGACGCTGGTGTTGCCGCTGCGGATGACGAAGCCGCCGTGCGGCATGGCGCCGTGCTCGCGCCGCAACTCCTCGGCGCTGATGAAGTTCACCGTGGTGTCGTACTCGTCGAAGTAGTGCGGCATGGTCACGATGGCGCGCCGCACCGCGTCGGCGTCGGCGCCGTCCCGCAACACCACGAAGCATTCGCGCGTGTGCTTCTGCCGCGTGCTCAGGCTGGGGCGGCTGCCGCTGCGCACCTGCTCGACCGCCGCCGGCACCGGCACCGTGTACTGCACGCCGCCGGCCACGCCGGGCACGCGCCGGATGGCGTCGGAATGGCCCTGGCTCAGGCCCTTGCCCCAGAAGGTGTAGGTCGCGCCCTCGGGCAGCAGGGCCTCGCCCAGCACGCGGTTGATCGAGAACATGCCGGGATCCCAGCCGGCCGAGATCAGCGCCGTCCTGCGGTTGGCGCGCGCCGGCGCATCGACGGCGGCGAAGTACTCGGGGATGCGGGCGTGGGTGTCGAAGCTGTCCACGGTGTTGAACAGCGCCGCCAGCTGCGGGCCCTGCTGCGGCAGGTCGTCCTTGGAGCCGCCGCACAGGATCAGCACGTCGATCTGACCGGTGTGACCGGTCAGCGCTTCCATGCCGTGCACCGGCGTGCCCGCGACCAGCGGCGTGAGCTGCGCCGGCGGACGGCGGGTGTAGATGCCGACCAGCTGCATGTCGGGGTTGCGGGTCAGCGCGGCCTCGACGCCTCGGCCCAGGTTGCCGTGGCCGGCGATGGCGATTCGGATGGGGGTGCTCATGCTCGTTTCCTTGGATTGAACCGACAACGCCCCGCGCGGGGCGAGGCGTTGTCATGACAGTGAATCTTACCGGGGTGACGCGGCTTCAGCGCGGCAGCTCACTGGCGCCCATCAGGAACTCGTCCACCGCGCGCGCGGCCTGGCGACCTTCCCGGATCGCCCAGACGACCAGCGACTGCCCGCGCCGCATGTCGCCGGCGGCAAACACCTTCTTCACGTTGGTCGCGTAACCGCCTCTGACCTCGGTGCTGGCGCGGGCGTTGCCGCGCGCATCCTTGTCGACGCCGAAGGCCTCCAGCACGCTGGCCACCGGGTTGGTGAAGCCCATGGCCAGCAGCACCAGGTCAGCCGGCCATTGCTTCTCGGTGCCGGGCACCTCGGTCGGCCTGCCGTCCTTGAACACCACCTGCACGGTCTTCAGCGCCTTGACCTTGCCAGCTTTTCCGCCTTTGCCGTCACCGACGAATTCCTTGGTCGAGATCGCGAACTCGCGCTGCACACCTTCCTCGTGGCTGGAGCTGGTGCGCAGCTTGATCGGCCAGTAGGGCCAGACCAATGGCTTGTTCTCCTGCTCCGGCGGCATCGGCATGACCTCGAACTGCGTCACGCTCTTCGCGCCATGGCGGTTGCTGGTGCCGACGCAGTCGCTGCCGGTGTCGCCGCCGCCGATGACGATGACGTGCTTGCCCTTGGCGGAAATCGCGTCCTTCACCTTGTCGCCCGCGTTGACGCGGTTTTGCTGCGGCAGCCATTCCATGGCGAAGTGGATGCCCGCCAGCTCGCGCCCCGGCACGGGCAGGTCACGCGACTGCTCGGCGCCACCGGTCAGCAGCACGGCGTCGAAGTTCTGCGTCAGTTGCTCGGCGCTGCGCACGTCTTGCGCCAGGTTGGTGACCTTGGCGCCGGGGCCTTCGGTGGGCAGGGCGCCGATCAGCACGCCGGTGCGGAAGATGACGCCCTCGGCCTCCATCTGCTTGACGCGGCGGTCGATGTGCGACTTCTCAAGCTTGAAGTCGGGGATACCGTAGCGCAGCAGGCCGCCCACGCGGTCGTTCTTCTCGAACAGCGTCACGGCGTGCCCGGCGCGCGCCAGTTGCTGCGCCGCCGCCATGCCGGCCGGGCCGGCGCCGACCACGGCGACCTTCTTGCCGGTCTTGGCCTTGGGCGGACGCGGCACCACCCAGCCCTCGGCCCAGGCGCGGTCGATGATGGCGTGCTCGATCGACTTGATGCCCACCGGATCGTTGTTGATGTTCAGCACACAGGCCGCCTCGCACGGCGCCGGGCAGATGCGGCCGGTGAACTCGGGGAAGTTGTTGGTCGAATCCAGCACGTGGAAGGCGTTCTTCCAGTCGCCGCGGTACACGAGGTCGTTGAAGTCCGGGATGATGTTGTTGACCGGACAGCCGTGGCTGCAGAACGGCGTGCCGCAGTCCATGCAGCGCGCGCCCTGCTGCCTGGCCTGAGCGTCATCGAGGGCGATGACGAATTCTTTGTAGTGCTTCACGCGCTCGGCCACGGGCGCGTAGCCCTCTTCGATGCGCTCGAATTCCATGAAGCCGGTGACTTTTCCCATGATCTCGAATCCTTCTTACTTGGCGGCAGTCGCTTCTTTTTTAGGAGCTGCTTGCGCTTTCCCCTTGGGCGCTTCAGTCTCTTTTCTTGCATGAATCTCACCCAGCGCGCGCTTGTACTCGGTCGGGAAGACCTTGACGAACTTCTCGCGTGCCGTGGCCCAGTTGTCCAGCAGTTCGCGGGCGCGGCGGCTGCCGGTCCAGCGCAGGTGGTCGTCGAGCAACTTCTTCAGTTGCTCTTCATCGGTCTGGCCGCGGTGCCAGATGCCGGCGTCGACATTCGCCTTCTGCTCTGCGGCGGGCAGCACCTTCTCCAGCGTCACCATCGACAGGTTGCAGCGCTTCGCGAACTGGCCGTCCTCGTCGTACACATAGGCCACACCGCCCGACATGCCGGCGGCGAAGTTGCGGCCGGTCTTGCCGAGCACCACCACGGTGCCGCCGGTCATGTATTCGCAGCCGTGGTCGCCCGTGCCTTCGACCACCGCCGTGGCGCCCGACAGGCGCACGCCGAAGCGCTCGCCCGCCACGCCGCTGAAGAACGCCTCGCCGGTGGTGGCGCCGTACATCACGGTGTTGCCGACGATGATGTTCTGGTGCGCATGGCCGCGGAAGTCCAGACTGGGGCGGATGGCGATGCGCCCGCCCGACAGGCCCTTGCCGGTGTAGTCGTTCGCATCGCCGATCAGCTGCAGCGTGATGCCTTTGCACAGGAAGGCACCGAACGACTGGCCGCCCGTGCCTTCAAGCTGAATGCGGATGGTGTCGTCGGGCAGGCCTTCCGGGTGCGCCTTGGTCACCGCGCCCGACAGCATGGCGCCGACCGAGCGGTTGACGTTGCGGGCGGTGTCCATGATCTTGACGGCCTCGCCCTGGTCGATGGCAGGGCGCGACTTTTCGATCAGCCGGTTATCGAGCGATTTCTCCAACCCGTGCTCCTGCGCCGCGACGTGGAGGCGCGGCACATCTGCAGGCACATCGGGCTGCGCGAACAGCCGGCTGAAGTCCAGCCCCTTGGCCTTCCAGTGCGCGATGCCCTGTTTCATGTCGAGCAGGTCGCTGCGGCCGATCAGGTCGTCGAACTTGCGGATGCCCAGCTGCGCCATGATCTGGCGCACTTCCTCGGCGACGAAGAAGAAATAGTTGACCACGTGCTCCGGCTTGCCGGTGAACTTGGCACGCAGCACCGGATCCTGCGTGGCCACGCCCACCGGGCAGGTGTTGAGGTGGCACTTGCGCATCATGATGCAGCCCTCGACCACCAGCGGCGCGGTGGCGAAGCCGAATTCATCCGCGCCCAGCAACGCGCCGATGGCGACGTCGCGGCCGGTCTTCATCTGACCGTCGGCCTGCACGCGGATGCGGCCACGCAGGCGGTTGAGCACCAGGGTCTGCTGGGTTTCGGCCAGGCCGATTTCCCACGGGCTGCCCGCGTGCTTGATGCTCGACCACGGCGACGCGCCCGTGCCGCCGTCGTGCCCGGCGATCACCACATGGTCGCTCTTGCACTTGGCGACGCCGGCAGCGATGGTGCCGACGCCCACTTCCGACACCAGCTTGACGCTGATGTCGCTGTGCGGCGCGACGTTCTTCAGGTCGTGGATCAACTGCGCCAGGTCTTCGATCGAATAGATGTCGTGGTGCGGCGGCGGGCTGATCAGGCCCACGCCCGGCACGCTGTGGCGCAGCCGGCCGATGTAGTCGCTGACCTTGCCACCGGGCAGCTGACCGCCCTCGCCGGGCTTGGCACCCTGCGCCATCTTGATCTGGATCTGGTCGGCGCTGGCCAGGTATTCGGCCGTGACGCCAAAGCGGCCCGAGGCCACCTGCTTGATCTTGCTGCGCAGGCTGTCGCCGTCCTGCAGCGGCAGGTCGACCTCGACCACGTCCTCGCCGATGACGGAGGCCAGCGTCTCGCCCTGCTTGATCGGGATGCCTTTCAGTTCCTGCCGGTAGCGCGCCGCGTCCTCGCCGCCCTCGCCGGTGTTGCTCTTGCCGCCGATGCGGTTCATGGCCACGGCCAGCGTGGCATGCGCCTCGGTGGAGATCGAGCCGAGCGACATGGCGCCGGTGGCGAAGCGCTTGACGATCTCCTTGGCCGGCTCGACCTCGTCGACCGGGATCGCCTTGGCCGGGTCGACCCTGAACTCGAACAGGCCGCGCAGCGTCATGTGGCGGCGGCTCTGATCGTTGATGAGCTGGGCGTATTCCTTGTAGGTGTTCCAGTTGTTGGCACGCGTGCTGTGCTGCAGCTTGGCGATGGCGTCGGGGCTCCACATGTGCTCCTCGCCGCGCGTGCGCCAGGCGTATTCGCCACCGGCGTCCAGCATGTCGGCCATGATCGGGCTGGAACCGAAGGCGCTGCGGTGGCGGCGGAAGTTCTCCTCGGCGATCTCGAACACGCCGATGCCCTCGACCCGGCTGGCGGTGCCGGTGAAGTACTTGTGCACCGTCTCGGAGTTGATGCCGATGGCCTCGAACAGCTGGGCGCCGCAATAGCTCATGTAGGTCGACACGCCCATCTTCGACATGATCTTGGACAGGCCCTTGCCGATCGCCTTGACGTAGTTGGCGATCGCCTTGTCGGCGCTCAGTTCGCCCGGCAGATCCCGGTGGATCGCGGCCAGCGTCTCCATCGCCAGCCAGGGATGCACGGCCTCGGCGCCATAGCCGGCCAGCACGGCGAAGTGGTGCACCTCGCGCGCGCTGCCGGTCTCGACCACCAGGCCGGCCGCCGTGCGCAGGCCCTCGCGGATCAGGTGCTGGTGGATGCTGGACAGCGCCAGCAGCGCCGGGATCGCCACGCGCTCGACACCGATGCCGCGGTCGCTGACGATCAGGATGTTGTTGCCGCCCTTGATGGCATCCACCGCTTGCGCGCACAGGCTGGCTAGGCGCGCCTCGATGCCCTCAGGGCCCCAGGCCAGCGGGTAGGTGATGTCGAGCACCGCGCTCTCGAACTTGCCCTGGGTGTGCTTGCCGATCTCGCGCAGCTTGGCCATGTCGGCGGCCAGCAGCACCGGCTGGCTGATTTCGAGGCGCATCGGCGGGTTGACCTGGTTGATGTCGAGCAGGTTGGGCTTGGGGCCGATGAAGCTGACCAGGCTCATCACGATGGCTTCGCGGATCGGGTCAATCGGCGGGTTGGTGACCTGGGCAAACAACTGCTTGAAGTAGTTGAACAGCGGCTTGTGCTGGTCGCTCAGCACCGCCAGCGGGCTGTCGTTGCCCATCGAGCCGATGCCCTCCTCGCCATTGACAGCCATCGGGCTCATCAGGAACTTGATGTCTTCCTGCGTGTAGCCGAAGGCCTGCTGCAGGTCCAGCATGGCCGGCGGCGTGGCCTCGACGCCGGAGGACTGCGGCTCGGTCTCGCCGATCGGCAGCTCGCGGGCATCGGCGCCGGCCACCGGCCTCAGCACATCGTCGAGGCGGATGCGCAGATCCTCGATCCAGCGCTTGTAGGGCTTGGCGTTGGCCAGGCTCGCCTTGACCTCCTCGTCGTCGATCATGCGGCCCTGTTCCAGGTCGATCAGGAACATCTTGCCGGGCTGCAGGCGCCACTTGCGCACGATCCTGTGCTCCGGAATCGGCAGCACGCCGGATTCGGAGCCCATCACCACCAGGTCGTCGTCGGTGACGCAGTAGCGCGCCGGACGCAGACCGTTGCGGTCCAGCGTGGCGCCGATCTGGCGGCCGTCGGTGAACACGATCGAGGCCGGGCCATCCCATGGCTCGAGCATGCTGGCGTGGTACTCGTAGAACGCACGCCGACGCTCGTCCATCAGCGTGTGCTGCTCCCACGGCTCGGGGATCATCATCATCACCGCCTGCGCCAGCGGGTAGCCGGCGATCGTCAGCAGCTCCAGACAGTTGTCGAAGGTGGCGGTGTCGGACTGGTCGGGAAAGCTGATCGGATACAGCTTCTTCAGGTCGGCCCCCAGCACCGGCGAACTCATCACGCCCTCGCGCGCGCGCATCCAGTTGTAGTTGCCCTTGACGGTGTTGATCTCGCCGTTGTGGGCGATGTAGCGGTACGGGTGCGCCAGCGGCCACTCGGGGAAGGTGTTGGTGGAGAAGCGCTGGTGCACCAGGCCCAGGGCGGAGACGCAGCGCTCGTCCTGCAGATCCTGGTAGTAGGTGCCCACCTGGTCGGCCAGCAGCAGGCCCTTGTAGATCACGGTGCGCGAGCTCATGCTCGGCACGTAGTACTCCTTGCTGTAGCGCAGCCCCAGCGCCTGGATGTGGGCGCTGGCGGTCTTGCGGATCACGTACAGCTTGCGCTCCAGCGCGTCCTGCACGATCACGTCATGGCCGCGGCCGATGAAGACCTGGCGGATGATCGGCTCCTTGGCGCGTACGGCCGGGCTCATCGGCATCTCGCGGTTGACCGGCACGTCGCGCCAGCCCAGCAGCACCTGGCCTTCCAGCCGGATGGCACGCTCGAGTTCCTCCTCGCAGGCCAGGCGCGAAGCGTGCTCCTTCGGCAGGAAGATCATGCCGACGCCGTATTCGCCCGGCGGCGGCAGCGTGACGCCCTGTTTGGCCATCTCGGCACGGTACAGCGCGTCCGGCATCTGGATCAGGATGCCGGCGCCATCGCCCATCAGCGCGTCGGCGCCGACGGCGCCGCGGTGATCGAGGTTCTCCAGGATCTTGAGCGCGTTGCGGATGATGGCGTGGCTCTTCTCGCCCTTGATGTGCGCCACGAAGCCGACGCCGCACGCATCGTGCTCATGCGCCGGGTCGTACAACCCGTGTTGCTTCAGGTCCTGCTGCTCGGCCGGCATCGTCATCGCGCGCACTCCATCATCCAGATCGAAAGGGAGCGCAAGCATACGGCGCCAGCACATCGACGACAAGCTTTTTATTTAGGGTCAGATCACAATTAATCAGACTTTATATCGAACAATATTAAATTGGGGACATAGCAAAATCAGAGGCATGATGGCCTGCAGATCAGAATGATCAGGCGTCAATCGCAGGCGGCCTGCTCGCGCTTGGGCGGCCGGCCCGCCGCGCCCCTGGCGACGCGCCGCTCGGTTCGCCGTTGCAGTTCAGCAACGAACTCGGCGCTGCCGAGGGCCCAGCCGCTGTGCGCCGCGCGACGCAGCGCGTCCTGCTGCCCAGGGTCCAGACCCGATCGCACCAGGTCCACATAAGCCTGTTCGCGTGCGAACGGCGTGTTGCCCAGCGCCCAATAGAGCGCATGCGGCGTGACCAGCGGATCGCTGCGCAGGCCGGCGTAATGCGAGTGGCTGGACCACCGGTAATCGGCCGGCGCCACCGCGATGCCGGCACGCACCGGATTCAGGTCGATGTAGACCATGCAGGCCAGCAGGTAGCGCTCGCTCTCGATCAGGGTGCTGCGGTAGCGCCCTTCCCACAGCGTGCCGCTGCGACCGTGGCACCGGTTGAACCAGCGCACATAGGCGCGCCCTAGACCCTGCATCATCAGCGGCACGCCCTCGGCGGTCTCCGGCGTGGCAAGCAGGTGCAGGTGGTTGCTCATCAGCACATAGGCGTGCAGCGCCACTTGGTGGCGTTTCGCCTGCTCGTGCAACTCGGCCAGCAGGCGCTCACAGTCCTGCGGGTCGATGAAGATCGGCTGCCGGTTGTTGCCACGCTGGATGATGTGGTGCGGATAACCGGGAACCGTGAGGCGGGGCAGTCGGGCCATCGAAAAATTCTAATCCGACCCCAATAGAAGGCTCCGATGGAAAAGGTGTTCCGCACGTGGCGTGACGAATATCACGAATACGGCGGCCTGCGGCCGCCTGTCATCAGCGGGACGGCTTTCTCATGGCAAAGTCGCTCATCCTGGTCCCAAAAACCATCGACACACCCATGAACACCCAAGACATCTGGAACTTCATCACCACGCAGGGCGTGGACTTCGGCATCAAGCTGCTGACGGCCATCGTCGCCTGGATCATCGGGCGCTGGCTGATCGGCCTGGCCCTGAAGCTGGTCGCCAGGGCCTTCGCGCGCGGCGGCAAGGTCGACGCCACGCTGACCAAGTACCTGACCTCGATCATCAACGTGATCCTGAACATCGTCCTGATCCTGGCGATCCTGGACATCTTCGGCGTGCGCACGACCTCGTTCGCGGCGCTGCTGGCGGGCGCGGGCCTGGCCATCGGCGCCGCCTGGAGCGGCATGCTGGGCAACTTCGCCGCCGGCATGTTCATGCAGGTGCTGCGCCCCTACAAGGTCGGCGACTTCATCCAGGCCGGCGGCGTGATGGGCACGGTGGCCGAGCTGGGCCTGTTCACCACCACCATCGTCACCATGGACAACGTCACCACCATCGTCGGCAACGGCAAGGTGTTCGGTGACAACATCCAGAACTTCAGCGCGCTGCCGGTACGCCGCGTCGATTGCGTGACCAAAGTGGCCAACAGCGTCAACCCGGTGGACGCCATCGCGCACCTCAAGCCGGTGATCGCCGCCATCCCCAACGTGGCGCAGGATCCTGCTCCGGACATCGAGATCCTGGAATTCACGCCCGAGGGACCCAAGCTGTGCGTGCGCCCCTACACCCACACCGACCACTACTGGCAGGTCTATTTCGACACCCACAGGGCGATCGTGGAGACCTTCGCTGCCGCCGGCTACCCGGTGCCCGAGACGCCGGTGGCGCACCGCACCATCGCCGCGGCCTGATCCGCAACCGTTTCCCGGCGCCACGCGGCGCCTGGTGCCATTCGACCGGCACCAGGCGCCGTTTTTCATTCCAGTCTCGACCACCTGCCGGCCCTGGCACCCATCGGACAGCGGCTCCCCGACAGCCGCACTCATAATCCGGAGCATGCCCCGCCCCAGCCAACTCCTGCATCCCCAGCGCGAACCCGCGCCGCTTCGATCCGCCGCCACGGTGCTGCTGTTGCGCGACACGCCGGCCGGCATCGAGGTGCTGATGACGCGCCGCTCGACCACCGCCAGCTTCGCACCCGGCGCCTATGTGTTCCCGGGTGGCGGCATCGATGCCGCCGACGCGGCAGCGCACGCCCAGGCGACGCGGCGACCGACGCAGAGCGATGAACACCTGACCCAGGCCATCGCCGCCATCCGCGAAAGCTTCGAGGAACTCGGCGTGCTGATCGCCCACAGTGCCGACGGCACGCCGGTCGACGCCGCGTCCGTCGCCGCGCTGGACCGCCACGCCCCGCTGCTGCCGCAATGCGCGGCGCGCGGGCTGACGCTGGCGGCGGCCGACGTGTACGTGCTGGCGCACTGGATCACCGACCGCGACCTGCCGCGCCGCTTCGACGTGCCTTTCCTGGTCGCCCGCATGCCCGCAGGCCAGACGCCAGTGGCCGACGAGACCGAGCAGTTCGAGCCGGTCTGGGTACGTCCCGCCGACGCGCTGGCACGCCATGAAGCCGGCGAGTTCTTCATCATCTTCCCGACCATCCGCACGCTGCAGCGCCTCGCCGCCTACACCACGGTCGACGAGGTGCTCGCCGCCTGCGCCGGCGAGCAGCCGCTGTGGGCCAGCTGCCCGCGCGCCGGCCTGCTGGGCGGCAAGGACGCGCGCTACATGGAGCACGAGTCGCCCTTTGGCGAACTCGAACTGGTGACACCCGATGGCCAGCTGCTGCACCCGCTCGACTGGCAGTCGGAGCAGCCGGTGGCGCTGCTGAAGAACCTGCAACGCCTCACGGCGCCCAACCCCGGCTTCATGACCGGCCCCGGCACCAACAGCTACCTGGTGGGCGATCCGCGCACCGGCTACATCGCCATCGACCCCGGTCCGGCCGACCCGATCCACGTCGAGCGCCTGTGGCGCGCCGCCGGCGGGCAGATCCGCTTCATCGTCTGCACCCATTCGCACCCCGACCACTCGCCCGGCGCCCGGCCGCTGCAGGCGCTGTGCGACGAGCGACCGCCGATCCTCGGCCTGCCCTCGCAGCCGACCGCGCGCGCCGCCAGCGAGTTCACGCCCGACCAGCCGCTGCAGGATGGCCAGTTCCTGCGCCTGGCCGCGCCGACACCCGATGGCGGAGAGATCACGCACACGCTGCGCGCCATCCACACGCCCGGCCACGCCGCCAACCACCTGTGCCTGCTGCTGGAGGAGGACGGCCTGCTGTTCTCCGGCGACCACATCCTGAACGGCAGCACCACGGTGGTCGATCCGCCCGATGGCGAGATGACGGCCTACCTGGAATCGCTCGACCGGCTGGACGCCGCCTGCGCGCAGCACGAGGTACGCTTCATCCTGCCGGCGCACGGCTATGTGCTCGGCGATGCGCGCGGCGTGATCGCGCAACTGAAAGCGCACCGCCTGGCGCGCGAGGCCAAGGTGCTGGCGGTGATGCGCGCCGACCCGGACGGCAGCATGGACGACTGGGTCGCCAAGGCCTACGACGATGTGCCACCGCGCGTCTGGCCGGTGGCCAAGCGCTCGCTGCTGGCGCACGTCGAGCGCATCCAGGCCATGCAGCCGGGCAACGACTGACCCTGAAAGCCGCCCCGCCAACCCGGGTGGGCCATGAAAAAAGTGTGAAGTCCGCCGATACGCCGGATTCTGTGCGGCGCGCCGTTCTTGCGAACGCCGCGTCGTGACCGCCATCAATCTGGGCCGGGGGTCGCCCACCCGGCTCGGTGCCACCTACCCGTTGGCTCGGCGGGCCGCCTCGAAGCCAACCTACTTGGTGTTGCTGCGCGCAGAGATTGCCCGTTTCACCCGCGCCGGTTGCCCGGCGCGACTCGTCTCTGTTGCTCTGATCCTCACCTCGCGGTGGAGAGCCGTTAGCTCCTGCGCTGCCCTGTGCAGTCCGGACGTTCCTCCAGTGCGGTGTTTCCACACTTGCACCAGCGGCGGCCTGGCGGGCTTCACGGGCTGGATTATCGGCGCAAACCGCAGTGGGCGCAGGGCGCGGGCAGGCCCTGGCTCAGCCGCCGAGCAGGCTGCGGATGTTGGCGGCGATGACCAGCATCAGGCCGATCAGGCCGGCGATCATCGCCACCCCGCCCCAGCGGCGCTCGCGCGCGCTGAACCCCCCGATCAGCAGGAAGCCACAGACCGACACGACGATCATATTGAAGTACAGCAGGTTCATGGCAAGGGCGTCCGGTCAATGGGTGTTGCGCATCCGGCATGGTAGCGAACGCCACACGGCCTGCCCGCACGCTGCGCGGCTGCGGATGGCGCGCAGCATACCGATATCACGCCACGTCAGAACAACTGCGCCAGAATGGTCGGTTTCGACCCCGACTCCGGAGACCCGCCCATGAAAGCCGACACCATCCTCGCCACCATCGGGCGCACGCCGCACGTGCGCATCAGGCGCCTGTTCGGCGCCGATGCCCAGGTGTGGATCAAGTGCGAGCGCGCCAACCCGGGCGGCTCGATCAAGGACCGCATCGCGCTGGCCATGGTCGAAGCCGCCGAGCAGAGCGGCCAGCTGAAGCCCGGCGGCACCATCATCGAGCCGACCAGCGGCAACACCGGCGTCGGCCTGGCCATGGTGGCTGCCGTCAAGGGCTACCAGCTGATCCTGGTGATGCCCGACAGCATGAGCGTCGAGCGCCGACGCCTGATGCTGGCCTACGGCGCCCGCTTCGACCTGACGCCGCGCGAGCAGGGCATGAAGGGCGCCATCGCGCGCGCCGAGCAACTGGCGGCGCAGACGCCCGGCGCCTGGATTCCACAGCAGTTCGACAACCCGGCCAACGTGAGCGCGCACCTGGTGACGGCGCAGGAGATCCTGGATGATTTCCCCGAGGGTCTGGATGCCCTCATCACCGGCGTCGGCACCGGCGGCCACATCACCGCCTGCGCGCGGCTGTTGAAGCCGAAATGGCCGCAGCTCAAGGTGTTCGCCGTCGAACCTTCGCAGTCGCCGGTGATCAGCGGAGGCCAGCCAGGGCCGCACCCGATCCAGGGCCTGGGCGCCGGCTTCATCCCGGCCAACCTCGACACCAGCCTGCTCGACGGCGTGATCCAGGTCGATGCCGAGGCGGCAGGCGAATACGGCCGCCGCAGCGCGCGCGAGGAAGGCCTGCTGGTCGGCATCAGCTCCGGCGCAACCCTGGCCGCGATCGCGCAGAAGTTGCCCGAACTGCCCACAGGCAGCCGGGTGCTGGGCTTCAACTACGACACCGGCGAGCGCTACCTGTCGGTCGAGGGCTATCTGCCGGCCTGAAAAGGAAAAAACCCGCCTCGCGGCGGGTTTCATGAACCGGGGGCGGACACGCCCGGCTCAGCCCTTCAGCGCCCGCAGCGCCGCGATGCGCTCTTCCATCGGCGGGTGGGTCGAAAACAGCTTGCCGATGTTGCCGGCGATGCCCATAGCAGCCAGGTTCTTCGGCATGTCCGCCCCTTCGGCGTGCATGCCGCCCAGGCGCTGCAGCGCACGCACCATGGATTCGGGTTGCCCCATCAGGCCGGCGGCGCCACGGTCGGCGCGGAACTCGCGCTGGCGCGAGAACCAGGCCACGATGATGCCGGCCAGCACGCCGAACAGGATGTCGAGCACCACGGTGGTCACGTAGTAGCCGATGCCGGGGCCGCTGCTTTCGCTGTCGCGGCGCAGGAAGCCATCGACCAGCGAGCCGATCAGGCGGCTGGCTAACACCACGAAGGTGTTCATCACGCCCTGGATCAGCGCCATGGTCACCATGTCGCCGTTGGCCACGTGCGCCACCTCGTGGCCGATCACGGCCTCGACCTCCTCGCGTGTCATGCCGCGCAGCAGGCCCGTGGACACCGCCACCAGGGCCGAGTTCTTGAACGCGCCGGTGGCGAAGGCATTGGGCTCGCCCTCGTAGATGCCGACCTCGGGCATGCCAATGCCGGACTTGTCGGCGAACTTGCGCACCGTCTCGACGATCCAGGCCTCGTCGGCGTTGCCGGGCTGGTTGATGACCTTCACCCGCATGCTCATCTTGGCCATCGACTTGCTCATCAGCAGCGAGATGATGGCGCCGGAGAAGCCGACCACCAGCGAGAAGATCATCAGCTGGCCGGTGTTGGTGCCGGTCGCTGGGCCCACGCCCAGCAGGCTGGTGACGATGCCGACCACCACCATGACGGCGATGTTGGTCAGGACGAACAGCAGGATTCTTTGCATGGTTTCCTCAAAATAAAGCGCCGGTCGTGAAGGCAGGCGCTGGTTCGGATGGTAGGGCCGATTGGAGCAGATTCAATGCAAAGTGTTCCAAATAATGTCGCGCCGACTGCGATATCGGCGCCGTCCTACACTGCGGGCGATACGCACAAGGATCACCGCACCATGGACACCATCGCCTGGCTCGACCGCCTGGTCGCCTTCGATACCGTCAGCCGCCACAGCAACCTGGGCCTGATCGAGAGCGTGCGCGACGCGCTCAGGAGCCACGGTCTCGAGCCCTGGCTCGACCTCAATGCCGAAGGCAACAAGGCCAACCTGTTCTGCACCCTACCGGCGGCCGATGGCAGCACGCAGGGCGGCATCGCACTGTCGGGCCACACCGACGTGGTGCCGGTAGACGGCCAGGACTGGGCCAGCGACCCGTTCAGGCTGACCGAAAAGGATGGCCGGCTGTACGGCCGCGGCAGCTGCGACATGAAGGGCTTCATCGCCGCCAGCCTGGCGCTGGTGCCCGAGTTCCTGGCCATGCCGCGCCAACAGCCGCTGCACCTGGCGTTCTCGTACGACGAGGAGGTCGCCTGCCTGGGCGCACCCTTGATGCTGGCCGAGCTGCAGCGGCGCGGCATCCGCGTCGACGGCTGCGTGGTCGGCGAGCCGACCTCGATGAAGCCGGTGGTGGCGCACAAGGGGCTCAACGCCTACCGCTGCCGCGTGCACGGCAAGGCCGCGCATTCGTCGCTGACGCCGCAGGGCTGCAACGCCATCGAGCACGCGGCGCGGCTAATCTGCCATATCCGCGAGCTGGCCGAGGCCTGGCGCGCCGAAGGCCCGTTCGACCAGTTCTACGACGTGCCCTACACCACCATCGGCACCAACCTGATCTCGGGCGGCATCGCCATGAACACCATCGCCGATGCCTGCGAGTTCACCTACGAGTTCCGCAACCTGGCCGCCATCACGCCGCAGCAGGTGCAGGCGCGCATCCAGGGCTACGTGCAGGGCGAGCTGCTGCCCCGCATGCGGCGCGAGTTTCCGGGGGCCAGCGTGGAAATCGAGCAACTGGCCGGCGCACCCGGTCTGGAAGCCAGCGAGCAGGCCGCGGTCACGCAGCTGGTGCGCGCGCTGACCCGCGACGACGCCGTGCGCAAGGTCGCCTACGGCACCGAGGCCGGGCTGTTCCAGGGCGCCGGCATCGCCACCGTGGTGTGCGGTCCGGGTTCGATCGTGCAGGCGCACAAGCCGGACGAATACGTGGAGAAGGACCAGCTCGCGCAGTGCGAGCAGTTCCTGCGCCAGCTGGCGCGCTCACTCTGAGCTGCGTGGCCGGCGCGGCGGCCGGAACACCTCGGCGTCGTCATAGAAGCCCGGCGCCTCGTTGCCGGCCCACCAGCCCGGCACGCCCAGCACCGGCAGCGGCGCGAACGGCTTGGCGGCCAGCTTGTCGGGCGTCAGGTCATCCGCCAGCCACACGTCGAGCGCCGACAGCTCGCCCATCGGATCGAAATCCGGCGCCACCCGCCACACGTGCACGGTGATCGACTTGTAGGGCGCAACCAGCTTTTCCAGCGCGGCATGACCGAACAGCAGCAGGCGCGCCTCGCGCCACAGCGGTCGCAGCGGCCCGAACAGCTCGGCCCAGCGCCGCGCCAGCAGTGCCTGCCACAGCGCGTCGGGCACGTGCAGCAGGGCGGCGTTCTCGTCGAACACGGTCAGCGCGTCGCGCAGCGGCCCGCGCTGCCCGTGCACGCCCAGGCGCACGATCTCTGCATGCTGCAGCGCATTCAGGCGCTGCTTGGCCAGCGGCAGCGCGCACCAGATCAGGCCGTTGAAGAAGTCGTGCAGGTTGTCGCGCGTTGGCACCGCGCGCTGCTCGTGGATGAACTGCTCGTAGGCCATGCCCTTGGGCAGCGCATCCTGGCCCACAAAGCGCCGCGGAGCCGCACCGAGCTGCGCCAAGGCCTCGCGCACCGGCGCGCCGGCCTGCCAGGCAGCGGCGGCCGGTTCGCCCCAGCGCCGCAGCGGCGCGCTCCAGGGCTGGGACCAGTCGATGTCCGGCGGTGTGCTCATGCGGCCCGGCGGAAAGTGAAGTTGATGCGCTCATCACTGGTCAGTGCATGCGCGGCGGCGCGCACCGGCGCCACACCATGGAAGCGCAGCCGGTCGACCCCGCCCCACACCAGCACGTCGCCATGAAACAGCGGCACCCGTTCGACGCGGTCTGCGCGGCGCCGGCCGCCCCACAGGAACGTGGCCGGCACGCCGAGCGAGACCGAGACGATCGGCTGCGAGAAGTCGCGCTCGTCGCGGTCCTGATGCAGCGACAACCGTGTGCCCGGCCGGTAGCGGTTGATCAGGCAGGCGTCGGGCACGAAGCCCTCGAAGCCGGCCTCGGCCGCGGCGGTGCGCGCCAGATCGACGAACGCGTGCGGCAGCGCCGGCCAAGCCTGGCCGCTGTCGGGATCGATCGGCGTGTAGCGGTAGCCACGCCCGTCGCTGACCCAGCCGAGTGCGCCGCAGTTGCTGAGCGCCACCGACATGCGCTGCCCGCCGGGCGTCAGCATGTGCCGCGGCGGCGCCTGCGCCAGCACGGCCTGCAGCGCCGGCCACAGGACAGCGACCCGCGGCAGCGCGAAACCGCGCAGCAGCAGGGCCTGCTCGCCCAGCCACGAGCGGGTACCGGCCAGCGGCGTGTCGCCCTCGAACAGACCATGGCTCATGGTCTTGCAGCACCCGCTTGCTCCGGCCACAGCCACAGCAGCGCCGCCGTCATCACCAGGTAGCGCAGGAACTTGCCCAGCGCCATCCAGCCGGCGCAGGGCAGCGGCGGCATGCGCAGCCAGCCCGCGACGGCGCACAACGGATCGCCGATCACCGGCAGGAAGGACAGCGCGCAGGCCTTCGGCCCCAACCGCTGCAGCCACTGCAGCGCCCGCAGGTGGGTGGGTGAATCACGGTACCTGTCGACCACCTTGTGCGCGGCCTGGCCGAGCCACCAGCTGGTTATGCCGCCCAGCGTGTTGCCGACGGTGGCCACCAGGATCGCCGGCCAGAACAAGGACGGATTGAGCTTGACCAGGCCGAACACGACCGGCTCCGAACCCATCGGCAGCAGCGTGGCCGACACGAAGGCCGCCACGAACACCGTGGACAGCCCGTATTCGGGCAAGGCCAGCGCCTGCAGCAGAGATTGAAGCCATCCGTCCATGCAGCGCGAGAGTCTAGGGCGTCTCGCGCAAGTCGTGGTACGCCGTTTCGATTGCTGAAAATTTGAGCAGGTAGAATTTGTTCCTTGCCTCGCGCCCCGCACTCTCAGCGTCGTCCGGCCGAGCCTGTTCGAAGTCCATGCAGATCGGCCCCCACCTGTTGCCCAACCGCCTGTTCGTCGCCCCCATGGCGGGTGTGACCGACCGGCCGTTCCGCCAGTTGTGCCGCGGCTTCGGCGCCGGCTATGCGGTCAGCGAGATGGTGACTTCGCGCCGCGATCTGTGGCACACGCTGAAGACCTCGCGCCGCGCCGACCACCGCGGCGAGCCGGGCCCGATCGCGGTGCAGATCGCCGGCACCGACGCCACCATGATGGCCGAGGCAGCGCGCCACAACATCGACCGCGGCGCGCAGATCATCGACATCAACATGGGCTGCCCGGCCAAGAAGGTCTGCGACAAGTGGGCCGGCAGCGCGCTGATGCAGGACGAGGCACTGGCGCTGCAGATCGTCGAGGCGGTGGTCGCGGCCTGTGCGCCGCGCAGCGTGCCGGTGACGCTGAAAATGCGCAGCGGCTGGTGTGCGCGGGAAAAGAACGCGCTGGCGATCTCCCGCGCCGCCGAGAGCGCCGGCGTGCAGATGGTCACGGTGCACGGCCGCACGCGCGAGCAGGGGTACAAGGGCGCGGCCGAATACGACACCATCGCCGCCGTGAAGGCCGCGCTGAACGTTCCCGTCGTCGCCAACGGGGACATCGATTCACCCGAGAAGGCGCGCGCCGTGCTGCGTGCCACCGGTGCCGACGCGCTGATGATCGGCCGCGCCGCGCAGGGGCGGCCGTGGATCTTCCGCGAGATCGCGCATTTCCTGGCCACCGGCCAGCGGCTGGCGCCACCGCTGGTGCTGGAGGTGCGGCGCGCCCTGCTGGCGCACCTGAACGACCATTACGCCCTGTATGGCGAATACACCGGCGTGCGCTCGGCGCGCAAGCACATCGGCTGGTACGTGCGCGAACTGCCGGGCGGCGAGGCGTTTCGCGCCCGCATGAACCAGGTCGACGCCGCCGCCGTGCAGTGGCAGCTGGTGGCCGACTATTTCGAGGAACTGGCCGAATCGCATGAGCGCCTGCCGCTGGCGCCGGCATTGGCCACGCACGCGGGAATGTTGGAGGCCCGCTGAACACCATGAGCAAAAAGCACATCGAGGACAGCGTCCGTGACAACCTGGAGGCCTACTTCCGCGACCTGCGCGGCACCGAGCCGGATGGCCTGTACGAGATGGTGATCCGCGTGGTCGAGAAGCCGCTGCTCGACGTCGTCATGCAGCACGCCGGCCACAACCAGTCGCGCGCCGCCGAGTGGCTGGGCATGAACCGCAACACGCTGCGCAAGAAGCTCCAGGAGCACAAGCTGCTCTGATGACGGCATGAGTTCGTCGCGCTTCGATGACAGCGGCTGCGCTGTCATGACCGAAGCGCCTTCATTTCGTCATTGACGCCGCACCAGCGGCGAAGTCGTTTCGTCATCTGCCATGAGTCAAGCCATGAATGTTCTGATCTCCGTTTCCGACAAGGCCGGCATCGCCGAATTCGCCGCCGCGCTGGTGGCGCTGGGCTTCAACCTGCTGTCGACCGGCGGCACCGCCAAACTGCTGCAGGACGCCGGCCTGCCGGTGACCGAGGTGGCCGAGCTGACGCAGTTTCCCGAGATGCTCGACGGCCGCGTCAAGACCCTGCACCCCAAGGTGCACGGCGGCCTGCTGGCACGGCGTGATGTGCCGGCGCACATGCAGGCTTTGCAGGAGCACGGCATCGGCACCATCGACATGCTGGTGGTCAACCTGTACCCGTTCGAGGCCACCGTGGCCAAGGCCGGCTGCACGCTCGAGGATGCGATCGAGAACATCGACATCGGCGGCCCGGCCATGGTGCGCAGCGCGGCCAAGAACTGGAAGGACGTTGCCGTGCTGACCGATGCCGCGCAGTACGCGCCGGTGCTAGCCGAGTTGCAGGCCAACCACGGCAAGCATGGCGGCAGGCTGTCGGACAAGACCCGCTTCGGCCTCTCGGTGGCGGCGTTCAACCGCGTCAGCGACTACGACGCGGCCATCAGCGACTACCTGTCGGCCATCGATTTCGATGCCTCGACGGGCGCTGCGGCGCCGGTGCTGACGCAGTTCCCGGCGCACAGCAACGGCCGCTTCATCAAGCTGCAGGACCTGCGCTACGGCGAGAACCCGCACCAGCAGGCGGCCTTCTACCGCGACCTCTACCCTGCCCCGGGTTCGCTGGTCACGGCAGAGCAGTTGCAGGGCAAGGAGCTTTCGTACAACAACATCGCCGACGCCGACGCGGCCTGGGAATGCGCCAAGCAGTGGGATGTACCGGCCTGCGTGATCGTCAAGCACGCCAACCCCTGCGGTGTCGCCGTCGGCGCCAATGCGCTGGAGGCCTACGACAAGGCCTTCAAGACCGACCCCACCAGCGCCTTCGGCGGCATCATCGCCTTCAACGTGCCGGTCGATGGTGCGGCTGCCGAAGCGGTGTCGAAGCAGTTCGTCGAGGTGCTGATGGCGCCCGACTTCACACCCGAGGCGCTGGCCGTGTTCCGGGCCAAGCAGAATGTGCGCGTGCTGCGCATCCCGCTCGACGGCGTGCAGCGCGGCGGCGATACCGACTGGGCTCGTGGCCACAACGCCATGGACATCAAGCGCATCGGTTCGGGCCTGCTGATGCAGAGTTCTGACAACCACGAGCTGAAGCTGTCCGACCTGAAGGTGGTGACGAAAATGGCACCGACCGAGCAGCAATTGCAGGACCTGCTGTTCGCCTGGAAGGTGGCCAAGTTCGTCAAGAGCAACGCCATCGTGTTCTGCGCCGGCGGCATGACCATGGGCGTCGGCGCCGGCCAGATGAGCCGGCTCGACTCGGCGCGCATCGCCAGCATCAAGGCGCAGCACGCCGGCCTGTCGCTGCAAGGATCTGCGGTCGCCAGTGATGCCTTCTTCCCGTTCCGCGACGGCCTCGACGTGGTGATCGACCAGGGCGCCAGCTGCGTGATCCAGCCGGGCGGCTCGATGCGCGACCAGGAAGTGATCGACGCCGCCGACGAACGCGGCGTCGCCATGGTGTTCAGCGGCGTGCGGCATTTCCGTCACTGATCTGGATTGATAGAAACAGCAATCCCCGTCGAAGTCACCCTCACCCCTACCCTCTCCCGCAAGCGGGAGAGGGAGCAAATCCAGGGCCGAGCGCAGCGATGGCCCGTATGGATTTCCACTCCCCCTCTGGCCGTGCCGAGAAGCGCAGGGCGTGGGGCGGGCGCGGCAGCAAAGCATGCCGCGCTTCGTGCTCTGACTCGCTGCGGTTGTCCGAGCGGCGTGAGCGCAGCGAACAAAGCGAGTTCCGCAGCGCCGCCCCATGCTCGAGCATCGCAGGTTGCCCGCAGCGAAGCGGAGGGACACGGCCAGTGGGGCCGCCTTTCTTTTGCCTACTTTTCTTTGGCGGAGCAAAGAAAAGTAGGTGCGCCGCCGGGCGCAATCCCGGCCAGCGACATCACCAACACCATGCGGGGTACCTCCCTACACCGCATGAAGCCGCTCACTTACCGCTCAGATACTCAGACACCGCCGCCATCTCCAGCGCCGTCATCTTCTCCGCAATGCTGAGCATGACGGCGTTGTCGTTGTTGCGCTCGCGCTTGTTGAACTGCTTGAGCTGGTTGTCCAGATAGGCCGCATGCTGCCCGGCCAGGCGCGGCAGCGTGGTGCTGCCGGCGCCCTCGGGCCCGTGGCAGCTGGCGCAGGCGGGCACGCCGCTGAACTTGTTGCCAACGTGGTAGATGTACTGGCCCACCGCCGCCAGCTGCGCGTCCTTGGATGGCTCCTTGTGCGGCTGCCGGCTGGCGTAGAACTGGCCCAGCGCGATCATGTCCTCGGGCGTGAGCTCGGTCACCATGCTGGCCATGGCGCTGCTCTTGCGCTTGCCGCTCTTGAAGTTCTCCAGCTGCTTGGCGATGTACTCGGCGTTCTGGCCGGCCAGGCGCGGGAACACCTCACTGGCCGACTCGCCTTCGGCGCCATGGCACAGGAAGCACGAGCCGCCGATGATCTTCTTGGCGCGCGCCTCGTCGGCCTGCGCCGCTGCCAGGCCGGGCAGGACCAGGGCCGTCAGCGCCACGAAGAACACATTGATAAATCGTTGCATGCGCATGGATAGAACCTCAATGCCGAAAAAAGGGCGCCACGCGCCCCGGAGGAAGTGTGCCGGCGACGCGGCCGATGGCCGCTCCGCCGTGCGTCACATCATGCCAGTGTATCGGCCCAGATGTTGCGCGCCCAGGCCAGCGCGTAGCGGCCTTCAAGCTCGCTCGCCGCGGTGGACACGCCGCCCGAGCCCGGCACCGCCAGCATGGTCTTCTTCTCGGCGTCGTAGCGGTGCACGCTGGCCACGTGCACCACGTCGGAGTCGCTGACGAAGCTGTAGCAGGTGTTGTTGTAGATCGGCAGCGGGTTCGGCTGGCGCCCGGCCAGCAGCGCGACGACGGCGGCGGCCACCGTCTTGCCGTGCTGGTTGGCCATGTGGCCCGACTTGGGCATGGCCGGCGCCGACATGGTGGCGTCGCCCAGGATGTGGATGTTCTTGGCCGCCACCGACTCCAGCGTCAGCCAGTCGACCTCGCACCAGCGCTTGTTGGCGGTGGTCAGGCCGGCGTTGTGCGCGATGTCGCCGGCACGCTGCGGCGGCACCACGTTGAGCACCTGCGCCTTGATGTCGTCGTTGAACTCGAACTTGAGCGTGCCGGTGGCGGCGTCGACGTCGGCCAGCCGGTGCTTGGGCCGGTAGTCGATGATGCCCTTGTAGCGGTCGGCCCAGGCCTTCTTGAACAGCGCGCCCTTGGAGGTGACGTCGTCGTTGGCGTCGAGGATCAGCACCTTCGACTTCGGCTTGGCCTTGGAGAAATAGTGCGCGATCTGGCAGGCACGCTCGTAGGGACCGGGCGGGCAGCGGTACGGCGACAGCGGGATCGCCAGCGCATAGACGCCGCCATCGGGCATGGCCTCGAGCTGCTTGCGCAGCGCCACCGTCTGCGGACCGGCCTTCCAGGCGTGCAGCACGCGCTCCTGCGCCGCCGCCGACTTCAGGCCCGGCAGGCCGTCCCACATGAACTCGATGCCGGGCGACAGCACCAGGCGGTCGTAGCTGAGCGTCTGCCCCCCGGCCAGGCGCACCTGGCGCTTGTCGGCATCGATGGCGGTGGCGCGGTCCTTGACGATCTTCACGCCGTGGCGCTTGGTCAGGTTGTCGTAGGGCGTGGTGATGTCGGCCATCTGCTTGACGCCGCCCAGCACCAGGTTGGAGATCGGGCAGGAGATGAAGGCATCGCTGGGCTCGACCAGGGTGACGTTGACGCGCCCGTCCGACCACATGCGGATGTACTTGGCCGCGGTGGCACCGCCGTAGCCGCCGCCGACGACGACCACGTTGCCGCCCGCGCCACTGCCGGTGGAAGCACAGCCTGCGGTGAGGCCCAGAACCGATGCGGCCGAGCCGGCCTGAATGAATTGACGACGATCCATGGTGTGCCTCCTCACTTCTTCTGCGCGGCGAACCAGGCCGCGATGGCAGCCAGTTGCTCGTCGGTGTAGCCCTTGCTGAGCTGGTGCATCACGGTGGCGGGCTTGGCACCGCTCTTGAAGTCGGCCAGCTTCTTGATCATCTCGTCCTTGGCCATGCCGGCCAGCGGCTCGTTGCCCTTCTCCGCACGGCCGTTGGTGCCGTGGCAGTTGGCGCAGCTGGCAGCCCAGCTGCGCACCTGCAGCGGATCGACCTGGGCCTGGGCCGGGCCGGCGGCTGCCAGCAGGGCGGCTGCGGCCAGTCCCGAAAACAGGAATGCTTTCATGGTGTGATGTCCTCCTATCGACGTGGATGGCGCGCAGGGCAAGAAAATTCGCCGACGCTTATATGCAAACAAATGATAGGCCTCGTGCGCTGGATCGGCAGTGGGGGATTACCCCAGCGCCCTGCACGGATGCTCATACGAGCTTATCCGCACGGCGCAACGAGGCGGCAACGGCCAGTCTAGGTCGCTGGCGGACGCTCACCAACGACCGAATCGTTGGATGCTCATGCGCTCAGGTGATAAGCGGATCAGGGCGAGGCCGCGCGGCGCGGCCGGCCGGGCGTTCAGCGTGCGTCGCCGACGGTCTCGATCGCGACCTGCGTGCACACCGCGCGGCACAGCGCCACCACGCGATCGTTGATGATGCGGTAGTAGATCTGCACGCCGTCACGCCGCTTGCCGAGCACGCCGGCCTTGTACAGGGTGTTCAGGTGCTGGCTCATGTTGGGCTGGGTGGTCGGGATCTCGACCAGCAGCTCGCCGACATTCTTCTCGCCGTTGCACAGCGCGCTGATGATCTTCAGCCGCATCGGCGCCGACATGACGCGGAACACCTCGGCCGCGAGCTCGAACACCTCGTCGGATTCGAGTTCGCTGTCGGTCACGCTGGGCGGCGGGCTTTTCTTCACCATGATGGGCGGCGCCCGGCAGGCGCCCGAGGCAGGGCAGTCATCAAAACGAAACAATGGGTCTACCCGGCACTATAAGCGCAACTCGGCGTCGGCCGGTCCCCGCTTGGCGCGCAGCGTGCGGCTGAGCAGGATCACCGGCACCAGGCCGACCAGCACCAGCGCCAGCGAGGGCAGCGCCGCCTCGCCCAGGCGTTCGTCGCGCGCCAGCTGGTTGGCCACCACCGCCAGCGTGTCGGTGTTGAAGGGGCGCAGCACGATGGTCGCCGGCAGCTCCTTCATGACGTCGACGAACACCAGCAGCGCCGCCGCGAAGCCGGCGCGGCGCAGTAGCGGCCAGTGCACGCGCGCCGCCAGCTCGACGCCGGTGGCGCCGAGCATGCGCGCCGATTCGTCCAGACTGCGCGGCACGCGCGCGTAGCCGGCCTGCATCGACTGCAGCGCCACCGAGACGAAGCGCACCAGGTAGGCCCACACCAGCCCCCACACCGTGACCGTGACCCAGGCGCCGGCGCCGCTCTCGGGCCAGCGCGCCTGCAGCCAGCCGACCGGCAGCAGGATGCCGACCACGATCACCGCGCCGGGCACGGCGTAGCCGAGCGCGATGATCTGCACCGCCCAGCGCCGCAGCAGCGTCGGCGCACGGCGCAGGCTGTAGGCCAGGAACCAGGCCGACAGCACCGCCAGCACCGCCGTCATGGCGCCCAGGCGCACGCTGTTCCAGGTCCACAGCAGGAAGCGGTCCCAGGGCAGCACCGACCAATCGGCCGACAGCGGCCGCAGCATGAAGCCGACCGGCAGCGCGAAACCCATCAGCACCGGCAGCAGGCACAGCACCCAGGCCAGCGCCGCGCGGCGCCCGTGCAGCCGCACCGGACGCGCGTCGCTGGAGCTGGCGCGCGCGGTGGCCGCGCCGACGAAGCGCAGCCGGCGCTGCGCACGCTGCTCCAGCCACAGCAGCAGCACCACCACCGCCAGCAGCACGGTGGCCAGCTGCGCCGCGGCGATGCGGTTGTCCATCGACAGCCAGGCCTTGTAGATGCCGATGGTAAAGGTCTGGATGCCGAAGTAGATCGACACGCCGTAGTCGGCCATCACCTCCATCAGCGCCAGCGCGGTGCCGGCCGCGACCGCCGGGCGCGCCATCGGCAGGGCGATTTCGCGCAGCCGGCGCGACATCGGCGCGCCCAGCAGGCGCGCCGCCTCCATCAGCTGCGGCGCGCGCTCGGCCAGCGCGGTGCGCGCCAGCAGGTAGACGTAGGGGTAGAGCGAGAACGAGAACACCCAGGCGGCGCCCCAGACGCTGCGCACCTCGGGCAGCAGGCGGCCTTCGAGCCCGAAGCTGGCGCGCAACCAGGTCTGCAAGGGCCCGGCGTACTGCAGGAAGTCGGTGTAGGCGTAGGCGGTCACGTAGGCCGGCATCGCCAGCGGCAGCAGCAGCAGCCACTCGAAGCTGCGCCGGCCGGGAAAGTCGAACACCGTCACCAGCAGCGCCGCCGGCACGCCCATGGCGACCACGCCGACACCCACCATCACGATCAGCTGCGCCGTCACCCACAGGTATTCGGGCAGCACGGTGGCCGCCATCTCGCGCAGGATGTCGGCCGAGACCACGTTCCACTGCGCCCAGGTGCTGACCAGCGCCAGTACCGGCAGCGCCAGCACACTGGCGACCAGCAGCAGGATCAGGGTGGGCAGGGCACGCACGACAGGGACCGGACGATGTGGTGGGGCGGCTCACAGGTGCGTGCTGCCGGGGCGCACGACACACCGGACAGCCAGCGGCCGAGAACCAAATGAGAATTGTACGTATCTACAATCTATCCATGTTCCTCCGAATCGACCAGGTTGATGTGCGCTACCCGGGCCAGCCGCGCGCGGCGGTGGAGGGCGCGTCGCTGGGCCTGCGCGCCGGCGACATCGGCGTGCTGATCGGCCCTTCGGGCTGCGGCAAGACCACGCTGCTGCGTGCCGTGGCCGGGCTGGAGCGCGTCAGCGCCGGCGAGATCCGCCTCGGTGACGAACTGGTCAGCAGCACGCACCGGCACGTGGCGCCCGAGGCGCGGCGCATCGGCATGGTGTTCCAGGACTACGCGCTGTTCCCGCACCTGGACGTGGGGCGCAACGTCGGCTTCGGCCTCAGGCAGCTGTCGCCGGCGGCGCGCGAGCAGCGTGTGGCCGAGGTGCTGGCGCTGGTCGACCTGGCCGGCAGCGAGCGGCGCTTTCCGCACGAACTGTCGGGCGGCCAGCAGCAGCGCGTGGCGTTGGCGCGCGCGATGGCGCCGGCGCCGCGTCTGCTGCTGCTGGACGAGCCGTTCTCCAACCTCGATGTCGACCTGCGCGAGCGGCTGGCGCACGAGCTGCGCGGCATCCTGAAGGCGGCCGAGGCCACCGCGCTGTTCGTCACCCACGACCAGCTGGAAGCGTTCGCCATCGGCGATGCCATCGGCGTCATGCACGAGGGCCACCTGCACCAGTGGGACGACGCCTATTCGCTCTACCACCGCCCGGCGACGCGCTTCGTGGCCGACTTCATAGGTCACGGCGTGTTCGTGCCGGCGCACATCGTGGCGCACGACAACGGCGCCCAGGTCGACACGCCGCTGGGCCGGCTGTGCAACCTGACCGACTGCCCGCTGCCCGGCGCCTACCCGCAGGACTGCTGCGAGCTGCTGCTGCGTGCCGACGACATCGTGCACGACGACGAATCGCCGGTGAAGGCGAAGATCGTGCGCAAGGCCTTCCGCGGCTCGGAGTTCCTCTACACCGTGCAGTTGCCCAGCGGCGAGCAGGTGCTGACCTACGTGCCCAGCCACCACAACCACAAGGTCGGCGAGTGGATCGGCATCCGCCCGGCGGTCGACCACGTGGTGACCTTCCCACCGCAATCCGACGCCGCGGCCGCGCCGCTGCCGGCGCCGCGCGGCCGCGGCGCCTGAGCGCTCAGCGCGTCGAGCGCAGCTCGCCCACCGCCGCGCGCAGCTCGGCCGCCCACTGGCGCCGATCGCGCCCATCGGGTGCCTGCAGCGTGCCGTAGCTGACCACCGCGCGCACGCCCGGCGTGGTCAGGGTGCGCCAGAGCGAGCCGATCAGGGTCTGGTCGCCGATGTAGATCGGCGCCAGGCTGGGCGCCCCGGTGCGCGGGTCGATGAACTCCAGCGCCACCGGCAGCGCCGGCGCCTGCGCCGCGATCGCCGCCTGGATCAGGTTGGCGTGAAACGGCAGCAGCGTGCTGCCATCGGTGGTGGTGCCTTCGGGGAACGCCGCCACTACCTCGCCGCGCAGCAGCGCGTCGCGCATGTGGTGCACCACGCGCAGCGCGTCGCGGCGCGATTCGCGCTCGATGTACAGGGTGCCGGCGCCGGTGGCCAGCGGCCCGATCACCGGCCAGCGCTTGACGTCCGACTTGGAGACGAAGCGGCAATAGCCGGCCGCATGCAGCACCAGGATGTCGAGCCAGGAAATGTGGTTGGCCACCAGCAGCACCGGGCCGTCCTGCGGCGGCTGGCCGCGCACGTCGAGCTCGATGCGCCAGATCTGCAGGAAGCGCGCCGCCCATTGCTGCACGCGCAGCTCGCGCTCGGCCTGGCTCAGCTTCGGAAAGCGCGTGCGGATGGTCCACCAGCCGCTGGCCAGGTGGCCGGCGCCGCGCAGCATCAGCCAGCTGGCGGTCAGCGCCCTCATGCGTCCAGCCCCTCGCGCCGCCATGCGCTCAGACCGAATGCGCCAGATGCCCGCCGACCAGGGTGCAGCGCACCCGGCCCGTGAGTACGTGGCCGGCGAACGGCGTGTGCTTGCCCTGGCTGCGCAGCGCCTGCGGCGACACCTGCCAGCGCAGCTCGGGATCGAACACGCACAGGTCGGCCGCGCCGCCCTCCACCAGCCGGCCGCAGCTGGCCTGGAAGGTGCCGAGCGCGCCGCCCAGCACCTGCGCCGGCCCGTGCGTCACCGCCGCCAGCGCCCGCACCGGACCTGGGCCACCGTCTTCCCGGCCCCATTGCAGCGCCAGTGGCAGCAGCAGCTCCAGCCCGGTCGCGCCCGGTTCGGCCTCGGCGAACGGCAACTGCTTGGCGTCGGCTTCCACCGGCGTGTGGTCCGACACCAGCGCGTCGATGGTGCCGTCGGCCAGGCCGGCGCGCAGTGCCGCGCGGTCGCGCTGCTGGCGCAGCGGCGGGTTGAGCCGCGCGCTGCTGTCGAAGTAGCCGATGTCCTGGTCGATCAGGTGCAGCGAGTTGACGCTGACGTCGGCCGTCACCCTGAGGCCGTCGGCCTTGGCCTGGCGCAGCAGCGCAACGCCGGCCGCGCTCGACAGCCGGCACAGGTGCACCCGCGGCCCGCCGCCGGGATCGCTGCCCTGCATCGCGCGCAGCAACTCGAACACGGTGTGCAGTGCGATGGTCTCGCTGGCTGCCGGCACGCCGGCCAGCCCCATGCGCGTGGCCAGCGGCCCGCTGGCGGCGACGCCGCCGCCCAGCCAGGGGTCGATCGGCCGCAGCCAGACCGCGTAGCCGAAACTGCCGGCGTACAGCAGCGCGCGCTGCAGCACCTGGGTGTTGACGATCGGCGCCTCGGCCTGGCCGAAGGCGACGCAGCCGGCATCGGTGAGCTGGCCCATCTCGGTCAGCACCTCGCCCTTGAGTCCGCGCGTCAGCGCGCCCTGCGGGAACACGCGCGCCTGGTGCAGGCGCTCGGCACGGGTCTTCAGCATCTCGACCAGGCCGGACTCGTCGAGCACCGGGTCGGTGTCCGGCGGGCACACCAGGCTGGTGACGCCGCCGGCCACCGCGGCCGCCATCTCGCTCTCGAGCATGCGCGCGTGCTCGTGGCCGGGCTCGCGCAGGCGCGCCGCCAGGTCCACCAGGCCGGGCAGCACCCAGCAGCCGCGCGCGTCGATGGTCCGGTTGGGCGTGAAGTCGGCCGGCGTCTTGCCGATGCCAACGACGCGCCCGGCGGCGATCGCGACGTCGGCGACCTCGTCGCGCCCGCTGGCGGGGTCGATCACGCGGCCGTGCTGGATCAGGATTTTCATGTTCTGGCCGCCTCTCGATGACGGAATGAGCTCGCTGCGCTTCGATGACGGCGGCTGCGCCGCCATGACACCAGGTGGTGGCAACGCTTCGCGTCCAAAGTCATGTCGTCATCGAAGCCGCACAGCGGCGAAGTCATCGAGCACAGCGAGGTCATCGAGCACGGCGAAGTCATGCTTCGTTGCCCGCCACGATGCTCATCACCGCCATGCGCACGGCGATGCCGAAGGTGACCTGCGGCAGGATCACGCTCTGGTCGCCGTCGACCACCTGCGAATCGATCTCGACACCGCGGTTGATCGGGCCCGGGTGCATGACGATGGCGTCCGGCCGGGCCCAGCGCAGCTTCTCGGGCGTGAGGCCGAAGCTCTTGAAGAACTCCTGGCTGGACGGCAGCAGCGCGCCGCTCATGCGCTCGTTCTGCAGCCGCAGCATGATCACCACGTCGGCGTCGCGGATGCCGTCCTCCAGCGTGTGGCAGACGCGCACGCCCATCGGCGCCAGGTCACCGGGCACCAGCGTGCGCGGCCCCACCACGCGCACCTCAGCGGCGCCCAGCGTGGTCAGCGCGTGGATGTTGGAGCGCGCCACGCGCGAATGCAGCACGTCGCCGACGATGGCCACCACCAGCCGCGAGAAATCCTGCTTGTAGTGGCGGATCGTGTACATGTCGAGCAGCGCCTGCGTCGGGTGCGCGTGGCGCCCATCGCCGGCATTGATGACGTGCACGTGCGGCGCCACGTGCTGCGCCAGCAGGTAGGGCGCGCCGCTCTCCGAGTGGCGCACGACGAAGATGTCGGCCGCCATCGCGCTCAGGTTGGCCACGGTGTCGAGCAGCGACTCGCCCTTGGAGGTCGACGAGCGCGCGATGTCGAGCGTGTAGACATCGGCCGACAGCCGCGTGGCGGCGATGTCGAAGGTGGTGCGGGTGCGCGTGGAGTTCTCGAAGAACAGGTTGAACACGCTCTTGCCGCGCAGCAGCGGCACCTTCTTGACCTCGCGCTCGCTGACGCCGACGAACTGCGCCGCCGTGTCGAGAATGTGGACCAGCAACTCGCGCGGCAACCCCTCGGTCGACAGCAGGTGGATCAGCTCGCCGTGCCGGTTGAGTTGCAGGTTGTGCCGGGCCAGCATGCGCTTCATTCCTTCTCGGTGATGCTGAAACTGAAGGCGCCGTCATCGCCGCGCGCCAGCCGCAGCGACTGCGCCTGCGGCAGCGCCACGCGGGCGGCCGCATGTTCGGCCGCCATCGGCAGCTGGCGGCCGCCGCGGTCGACCAGCACCGCCAGCCGCACGCAGGCCGGCCGGCCGTAGTCGAACAGCTCGTTGACCACCGCGCGCAGCGTGCGGCCGGTGTAGAGCACGTCGTCGATCAGCAGGATGTCGGCGCCGTCGACCTCGAACGGCAGCGTGGTCTGGCTGCTGGCGGCCAGGCCGCGCTTGGCGAAATCGTCGCGGTGCATGGCCGACGAGATCGCGCCGGCCGCGCCGGCCAGGCCCAGGTCGGCCTGCAGCCGCTCGGCCAGCCACTGGCCGCCGGTGACGATGCCGACCAGGCGCGTGTCGGCGCCGAGCAGCGGACGCACGCCGCGCAGCAGTTCGGCGTACAGCGCCTCGGCGTCGAGCGCCAGCGTGCTGCCGGGGGTGGAACTCATGCCAGGCTCCTCAGGAACTGCTCCAGGATGACCGCCGCCGCGACGCCGTCGACCTCGGCTGCGCGCGCGCCGGCGGCGTGCGCCTCGGTGCTGCTGTAGCGCTCGTCGACCTCGTACACCGGCAACCCGAAACGCCCGTGCAGCTGGCGCGCGAAGCGGCGGGCGCGCCGGGTGTTCTCGTGCTCGGCGCCATCGGGGTGGAAGGGCACGCCGACCACCAGCGCATCCGGCTGCCATTCGGCGATGCGCGCCGCCACCTGGGCCCAGCGCGCGTCGCCCTCGGCGCGAATGAGTGGCTGCGGCGTGGCGCTGCGGGTGAGCCGGTTGCCGACCGCGACGCCGGTGCGCTTGAGGCCGTAGTCGAAGGCGAGAAAACTGCCGAGGCGAGCCGGAACCTCGTGCACCGGCAGCACCTCGGTCATGCGTGCCCCGCGTCCGGCGCCAGCATCCAGGCCTCCAGGCCGAGCAGGCGCAGAGCCATGTCGTAGCGTTCGGTCACGGGTGCATCGAACACCACGCTGGCATCGGCATCCACGGTGAGCCAGCTGTTGCGCGCGATCTCGGATTCGAGCTGGCCCTCGCCCCAGGACGAGTAGCCCAGCGTCACCAGCACGCGGCGCGGCCCGCCGCCGGACGACAGCGCCTCCAGCACGTCCTTGGAGGTCGTCATCTCCAGCCCGCCGGGCACCGCCAACGTCGAGGCGTAGACCGACTGGTCGGGCTCCAGGCCCTCGGCCAGCACCGGGTCGTGCAGCACGAAGCCGCGCTCGGTCTGCAGCGGACCGCCATGGAACACCGGCTGCACGCTCAGATCCTGGCGCGCCAGCGGCAGATCGACCTTCTGGAACAGGTCGGCCAGGTTGATATCGCCCGGCTTGTTGATGATCAGGCCGAGCGCGCCGCGCTCGCTGTGCTCGCAGACATAGACCACGCTGCGCGCGAAGGTGCCATCCTCCATGCCCGGCATGGCGATGAGAAAGTGGTTCGTCAGGTTGATCGACTGCGCGTCATCGGCCATGGTTCGATTCTATCGAGGCGGCCTAGATCTGCACCATCTCGAAGTCTTCCTTGCGGGCGCCGCATTCCGGGCAGGTCCAGTTCATCGGCACCTGGCTCCAGGGCGTGCCCGGCGCCAGGCCATGGTCCGGCGCACCGGCCGCCTCGTCGTACAGCCAGCCACAAATCAGGCACATCCAGGTTTTCGAGTCCATCACTGCTCAAGGCGCAACTGCTTAGAATGGCCTGCAATTGTATCGACGCGCAGGCACCGCAAGGCCGTCCGGCGCGTACACCCGACGACTCCATGGGCACTCAATGACCCATTCCAGCGCGACGCCCACGTCGCAAGACCACGCACTTTCCGAACCGCTTTCCGGCGACGATTCGCCCCCTGGCGTGCTGAGCTTCAACGCCGTCGACCCGATCGGGGCCGGCGGTCTGGCCAGCGACGCACTGGTGGTCGCCTCGATCGGCGCCCACGCGCTCACCGTGGCCACCGGCATCTACCTGCGCGACACCCGCGACGCGATCGGCCACGCCGTCATCGACGACGCCGTGGTGGCCGAGCAGGCGCAATGGGTAGCCGAGGACGTGCCGGTGCGCACCATCAAGGTCGGTTTCGTCGGCAGCGCCGAAGCCGTCGCCGCCATCGCCGCCTTCACCGCCGACTACCCCGAGGTGCCGGTGATCGCCTACATGCCCGACCTGTCGTGGTGGAGCGAGGACGAGATCGACAGCTACCTGGACGCGTTCCGCGAACTGCTGCTGCCGCAGACCGCGGTGCTGGTCGGCAACAACACCACGCTGCGCCACTGGCTGCTGCCGGAATCGATCACCGACCGCCACGCCCGCACCACCGACCTGGCGCGCGCGGCCGCCGAACTGGGCGTGCCCTACGTGCTGGCGACCGGCATGCCGGATGCGAGCGACAAGTTCAGCAACGTGCTGGCCTCGCCGCAGGCCGAGCTGCTGAGCCAGAGCTTCGACCGCATCGACGCCGCCTTCCTGGGCGCCGGCGACATCCTGTCTGCGGCGCTGGCGGCCCTGCTGGCGACCGGCTCCGAGCTGTCCGAGGCCGCGCTCGAGGCACTACAGTACCTGGATCAGGCGCTCGACCACGGCTTCCGCCCCGGCATGGGTCGGGCCGTGGCCGACCGCCTGTTCTGGGCCGCGTCGGACGACGCCGAGGTCGATACCGACGACGCGCCCGCCCCCATCGATATCCCGCATCCGTTCAATGAAACCAAGCATTGATGGCGCACACCCCACTGAGCGGCTCACGCCGCTTCCCCCCTCTCCTGCGGGAGGGGGGACAACGCCAGTGGCTGGCACAGGTCCAGCCACGGCGTTCGCTGGTTTGGCCTGCTCCGCGGCCACTTGTCACATTGCTTTGCTCTCTCCCATCCATGACCACTGATTTGAATGAAAACCTGATGGAACGTGCGCGCCGGGTCATCCCGGGCGGCGTCAACTCCCCGGTGCGCGCCTTTCGCGCCGTCGGCGGCACACCGCGCTTCGTGCAGCGCGCCAAGGGCGCCTACTTCTGGGACGCCAACGACCAGCGCTACATCGACTACATCGGTTCCTGGGGCCCGATGATCCTGGGCCACGGGCATCCGGCGGTCGAGGAGGCGGTGCGGCAGGCGGCGGCCGACGGCTTCTCGTTCGGTGCCCCGACCGAGCGCGAGATCGAGCTGGCGGAGGAGATCCTGGCGCTGGTGCCTTCGATGGAGATGCTGCGCCTGGTCAACAGCGGCACCGAGGCCGGCATGACCGCGATCCGGTTGGCGCGCGGTGCCACCGGGCGCAACCGGATCATCAAGTTCGAGGGCTGCTACCACGGCCACGCCGACGCGCTGCTGGTCAAGGCCGGCTCGGGCTTGGCGACCTTCGGCAATCCGACCAGCGCCGGCGTGCCGGCCGAGGTGGTGCAGCACACGATGGTGCTGGAATACAACAACATCGCCCAGCTGGAAGAAGCCTTCGCGCTGCACGGCCCCGACATCGCGGGGCTGATCATGGAGCCGATCGCCGGCAACATGAACTTCGTGCGCGCCACGGTCGAGTTCACGCGCCGCTGCCGCGAGCTGTGCACCCAGCACGGCGCGCTGCTGATCTACGACGAGGTGATGACCGGCTGCCGCGTCGCGCTGGGCAGCGCGCAGAGCGTCTACGCCAGGTCGATCCCCGGTTTCGAGCCCGACATCACGGTGATGGGCAAGGTGATCGGCGGCGGCATGCCGCTGGCGGCCTTTGGCGGCAAGCGCTCGGTGATGGAGCAGCTGGCGCCGCTCGGCCCGGTCTACCAGGCCGGCACGCTGAGCGGCAACCCGGTCGCTACCGCCTGCGGTCTGGCGACGCTGCGCCAGATCCGCCAGCCCGGCTTCTTCGAGGCGCTCGGCGCCAAGACCCGGCGCCTGGTCGATGGCCTGAAAGCCGCGGCGGCGGCCGAGGGCGTGCCCTTCTCGGCCGACTGCGAAGGCGGCATGTTCGGCTTCTTCCTGCTGCCGGAGCTGCCGCAGAATTACGCCGAGGTGATGAAGAGCGACGGCGCCCGCTTCAACCAACTGTTCCACGGCCTGCTGGACCGCGGCGTCTACATCGCGCCGGCGCTGTACGAGGCCGGCTTCGTCAGCGCCGCCCACTCGGACGAGGACATCGACGCCACCATCGCCGCTGCGCGCGAGGTGTTCGCCCAGCTGGGCGCCTGAGGCCGGACGCGCCTCAGGGCGCGACCTGGATCACCACCGGCGCCTGCTGCGTCGGCGGCTGGGCGGTCCGTACCGGCTCGTCCAGCAGGCGGTCCATCAGCCCGCCGCCGACGAACATGCCGGCCAGGGTCAGCCAGGCGGTGAGCGCGAAGATGGCGCCGCCGGTCATGCCGGCGCCGACCGCGCAGCCGCCGGCCAGCATGCTGGAAAAGCCCATCAGCATGGCGCCGACGATGTAGCGCGCCATGCTGTAGCCGTCCTTGAAGCCCTCGACCTTGAACTCGCGCCCGACCAGCGCGCCGACGAAGGAGCCGATGAACACGCCCGGCAGCATGCCGGCGTCGAAGCCGAACGGCGGCGCCGGGCTGGCCAGCACGCGCATCAGCCATTCGGCCGAGGGGCCGCTGAAGGTCAGGCCCTGGATCTGCACCGGATCGAAGCTGGTGCGCGAGATACCGTAGCTGAACCACCAGGCCGCCGCCACCGCCAGCCCGGTGCCGATGCCGCCAACCCACATCCACAGCCGGTTGCCGGTGCGCAGCGAGAAGATCACCGCCACCACCAGCCACAGCAGGCCGAACACCAGGCCGTCCATCGGCCCGGCGCCGGCGTATGCCAGCAGGTCGCGCGCGGTACCGCCTTCGACCGTCCACCAGCCCGAGATCTCGCTGCGCAGCGGCGCCAGGCTGCCCGACAACGAGGCCTGGGCGGTGACCGCGAACACCAGCCCCGACAGCAGCGCGCGCAGGTTGCCGTTGGCCGACAGCACCAGCAGGCGGCTGGCGCAGCCGCGCGTCATGATCATGCCGACGCCGAACAGCAGGCCGCCGACCAGCGCGCCCGACAGGCTGCCGCGGTTGGCCAGTTGGCGCGCCCCGCTGACGTCGAGCCAGCCGCTCAGGATCAGCGCCTGTGCCGCCACCACCGCGCTGGCGAAGGCCAGCAGCCAGACCGACAGCTTCTCACCGAACTTGCCGCGCCAGAACTCGATCACCGCCGCGCGCAGGCAGAAGCGCGAGCGCTGGGCAAAGAAGCCGAACAGGCCGCCGATCGCGGCGCCCCCCACCGCCAGCACCGCGGTCGTGCCATGCTGCTCCAGCAAGCTTGCCAGGTCGATCGCCATGATGAATAATTAAATCAGCAATAACTTATGGATATTATGGAGGCATCATGGCAGGCATGATTGACCGACGTCAACTTTTTCAGCGCTGCGCCTGCGTGGCCTTCAGCGGCGGCATAGCGGCCACCTGGGCGCGCTACGCCGAGGCGGCCGACAAGCCGGTTGCGCTGCCCGAGATGCGGGCGCGCGAGGCGGCACCGGGCTGCTGGTACGTCGAGGGCCTGTCGGCGCTCGGCTCGCCGGCCAACCAGAACTTCATCTCCAACGCCGGTTTCATCGTCACCTCGGCCGGCGTGGTGGTGGTCGACGCGCTGGGCTCGCCGGCGCTGGCCGAGCGCCTGCTGGCCGAGATCAGGAAGGTGACGCCGCAGAAGGTGACGCACGTGGTGGTGACGCACTATCACGCCGACCACGTCTACGGCCTGCAGGTGTTCGAGCAGGCGGGCGCGAAGATCATCGCCCACCAGGCCGGGCGCGAATACCTGTTCGCCGACACCGCGCGCCTGCGTCTGCAGGCCTCGCGCGAGGAACTGGCGCCGTGGATCGACGACAAGACGCGCCTGGTGGAGGCCACCGAGTGGATCGACGGCAGGCGCGAGCTGAGGCTGGGCGACACGCAGCTGGTGCTGCAGCCGGTCGGCCCGGCGCACACGCCGGAGGACCTGGCGGTGTACCTGCCCGCCAGGAAGGTGCTGTACGCCGGCGACCTGGTGTTCCGCAGCCGCGTGCCCTTCGTCGGCCAGGCCGACAGCCGCAACTGGATCAAGTCGCTCGACAAGTTGCTCGGCTTCGACACCGAGGTCATCATCCCCGGACACGGGCCGGTCTCGACCGAGGCCCGCAAGGACATGCAGCTGACGCGCGACTACCTGGTCTACCTGCGCAAGACCATGGGCAAGGCGGCGCTGGACATGACGCCCTTCGACGAGGCCTACAAGGCCACCGACTGGAGCCAGTTCGAGCACCTGCCGCTGTTCAATGCCGCCAACCGCATGAACGCTTACAACACCTACCTGCTGATGGAGCACGACCCCGAATGAGCATCCGGCGCCCCCTGGACCACCCACGCCGCCGCAGCCTGAAGGCGCTCGGCCTGCTGGCGCTCGGCGCCGGCGGTGCATTGGCGCAACGCGGCGCGCTGGCACAGGGCCGCACGCTGCCGCTGTCGTCCTCGCTGCAAGACGAACTGGCGCAGGCGCTGAAGGCACGTCAGCCGCTGGTGGTCATGGTCAGCCTGCACCGCTGCCCCTGGTGCGAGGAGGTGCGCAACAACTACCTGGCGCCGATGCAGGCGCAGGAGGGCCTGCCGGTGGTGCAGGTCGACATGCTCAGCCCGGCGGGCACGCGCACGGTGCAGGGCGAGCCGATCACGCACGATGCGCTGGTGCGCGGCTGGAAGATATCGATGGCCCCCACGGTGCTGTTCCTGGGCGCCGGCGGCAAGGAAGTGGCCGAGCGCCTGGTCGGCGGCTCGCCGGATTTCTACGCCGCCTACCTCGACAACCGCCTGGCACAGGCGCGCAAGGCGATCAACGGCTGATGTGCCCGGGAGCGAGGACGCCGGACCACCGAGGATTGACAGACACCCGTCTGATCAGCGAAGGTAGGCCGCGTTGCGAGGCAACCCCACCACAGCACAGGAGACCGACATGCCCTACGCCACCCGAATCCGCGCCCTGCTGGCCTGTGGCCTGCTGGGCTTCAGCCTCGGCGCCATGGCGCAGGTGCCGGCCATCTTCAAGGACGCCGACCTGAAGCTGGGCGAGAAGCTGATCGCCGAGAACAAATGCAACCAGTGCCACGCGCAGAAATGGACCGACGACGGCAAGGCCATCTACCGGCCCAAGGGGCGCATCAACACGCCCGGCCTGCTGCGCGGCATGGTGGAGCAGTGCAGCGTCCAGCTCAACCTGAGCCTGTTCCCCGAAGAAGTGACCGCCATCGCCGCGGTGCTGAACCGCGACCATTACCACTTCAAGCAGTAGCCACCCGCACCAGCCAAGCGCCAGATCGGCTGGCTTCACCCCCGGATAAACCCTAGCTCAATTGGGGTCAAAACGGCTTTAATATCAGCGATTGCGCATATACAAATTTTTAGCTCCATGGCAGACGATCAACTTCAACCCGCACCAGCCAGTCTGGACCGCGGGCGCCTGCGCAAGGCGCCCGAGAGCTTCCTTGACCAGGCTGGTGTCCGCGCCGTGTTCGCCGAAGGCAAGCGCGGCCGGCGTGACTTCATTCGTGGCGCCTTTGCCGCGGCCGTAGCCGGCGGCGCCGCCGCGCACGCGGCCGCGCAGGGCGCGGCACCTGCGGACGGCGATCCGGCGATTCTCAAGCTGCCGGCGCACAGCACCGGCCTCGGCCAGCCGGTGGTGACCGATGGCTACGGCCGCCCGTCCAAGTTCGAGGGCAACGTGCAGCGCCGTCAGAGCCCCGGGCTGACGCAGTCGAACCAGTCCTCGGTGTCGTTCGCGCCGCTGCAGTCGCTGTTCGGCATCGTCACGCCGAGCGGTCTGCACTTCGAGCGCCACCACCAGGGCTGGTGGGACGTCGATCCGGCGCAGCACCGCTTCATGGTCAACGGCATGGTGAAGACACCCAAGGTGTTCACCATGGACGAGCTGATGCGCCTGCCTTCGGTGTCGCGCTTCTATTTCATTGAGTGCGGCGCCAACACCGGCATGGAATGGGGCAACGTGGCCGTGCCGACGGTGCAGTACTCGCACGGCATGCTGTCGTGCAGCGAGTTCACCGGCGTGCCACTGATCACCCTGCTGGAGATGGCCGGCGCCGACCTCAAGGGCGGCAAGTTCGTGCTGGCCGAGGGCGCCGACGGCTCGTCGATGACGCGCACCATCCCGATGAGCCTGGTCACCAGCGGCCAGGTGCTGGTGGCCTACGGCCAGAACGGCGAGATGCTGCGACCCGAGAACGGCTACCCGCTGCGCCTGGTGGTGCCGGGCGTGCAGGGCGTGAGCTGGGTCAAGTACCTGCGCCGCGTCGAAGTGGGCGACAAGCCCTGGGGCGCCAAGGACGAGGCGATCCACTACGTCGACCTGCTGCCCGATGGCACGCACCGCCAGTACACCAGCATCCAGGAATGCAAGAGCGTCATCACCACGCCCTCGGGCGGCCAGGTGCTGCTCGACAAGGGCTTCTACAACCTGAGCGGCCTGGCCTGGTCGGGCCGCGGCAAGGTCAAGAAGGTCGACGTGTCCACCGATGGCGGCCGCAACTGGCGCGCCGCGCGGCTGGAAACGCCGGTCATGGACAAGTGCCTGACGCGCTTCAACATCGACTGGGTCTGGGACGGCAAGCCGGCCATCGTGCAAAGCCGTGCCACCGACGACACCGGCTACGTGCAGCCCAGTTCCAAGCAGCTGCGCGCGGTGCGCGGCACGCGCTCGATCTATCACAACAACGCGATCCAGTCCTGGCTGGTGCAAGAAAACGGCGAGGTGAAGAATGTCCAGCTCTCGTAAAGCGCTCGCCGCGCTGGCATTGGCCGCGTTCGCCCTGCCGTTGCTGGCGCAGGACAGGTTCCCGGGCATCGGCCGTGCCGCGACCCCGAAGGAGGTCGCGGCCTGGGACATCGACGTGCGGCCCGACTTCAAGGGCCTGCCGGCCGGCAGCGGCAGCGTCGCCGCCGGCCAGGACATCTGGGAAGAAAAGTGCGCCACCTGCCACGGCTTCTTCGCCGAATCCAACTCGGTGTTCACGCCGCTGGTCGGCGGCACCACGGCCGAGGACGTCAAGACCGGCCGCGTCGCCAACCTGACGCGCACCGACTACCCCGGCCGCACCAGCCTGATGAAGGTGCCCACGGTGTCGACGCTGTGGGACTACATCAACCGCGCCATGCCCTGGGACCGGCCCAAGTCGCTCAAGCCCGACGAGGTCTACGCGGTCACCGCCTTCCTGCTCAACCTGGCGCACGTGGTGCCGCAGGACTTCACGCTGTCGGACAAGAACATCGCCGAGGTACAGCAGAAGATGCCCAACCGCAACGGCATGACCACCGCGCACGCCATGTGGCCGGGCAAGGAGCTGAATGGCGCCGCCAAGCCCGACGTGGTCGGCACCGCCTGCATGAAGGACTGCGGCCCCGAGCCCAAGATCAGCTCGCGGCTGCCGGAGCACGCCCGCGACGCCCACGGCAACCTGCGCGAGCAGAACCGCACCGTCGGGCCGCAGCGCGGCTCCGACACCAGCAAGCCCGAGGGCAAGCTGGGCGACGCCGCCGGCCCGGTGAAGGTGGTCGGCCCTGTCGGCGGCACGGCCAGCCCCAATGCGGCAGCGATCGCCCTGACGCAGAAGCACGCCTGCACCGCTTGCCATAACATCGACGGCAAGCTGGTCGGCCCGAGTTTCGTCGACATCGCCAAGAAGCACGGCGGCAAGACCGACTACCTGGCGGGCAAGATCAAGAGCGGCGGATCGGGCGTCTGGGGCGACATCCCCATGCCGCCGCAGAGCCTGCCCGACGAAGACACCCAGGCCATGGCGGCCTGGCTGGCAGGCGGCGCGGGCAAGTAGACGCCCAGCCTGCGGCATTGGGGTCGGCACGGATGGGGAATTTCCCCATGGCATGCCGACTCAAACCCATTAGCATCCACTTAACTTTCAGGAGATCCACGCGATGCAGACCCGTCGACAAACCCTCAAGCAAAGCGCCGTCGTGGCTGGCCTGCTGGCCGGCACCGGCCTGTTCCCGCAGTACGCGCTGGCCTTCAACAAGGCCGCGTTCGAGGCCAAGAGCCTGAACGACGCGCTCAAGGCCCTGGGCGCCAGCGGCGCACCGGCCGAAAGCAGCTCGGTCACCCTGACCGCGCCCGACATCGCCGAGAACGGCGCCGTGGTGCCGCTGGCTGTCGCCAGCACCCTGCCGAACGTCAAGCAGCTGGTGCTGCTGGTCGAGAAGAACCCGAACGCGCTGGTGGCGGTGTTCAACGTTTCGCCCGAGGTCGAGGCCAATTTCGCCACCCGCTCCAAGATGGGCGAGTCGTCCGACGTCTACGCGGTGGCCATCACCGCCGACGGCAAGGCGCACTACGCCAAGAAGGAAGTCAAGGTCACCCTGGGTGGCTGCGGCGGGTAATGACTTCCCCCCTTCAGTCGCCTGCGGCGCCTTCCCCCGGGGGACGGCGCCAGTGGCCGGGCCAAGCCCGCTCCACGGCGCCCCCGCCCGGCCTGCTCCGCGGCCACTCGAACGTTTTGATCAGATACTGAATTTAGGAGAAAAGACATGGCAGATCCGATGCGAATCCGCGCCCAGGCCGCTGGCGACAAGGCCACGGTGCGCGTACTCATGAGCCACGAGATGGAATCCGGTCAGCGCAAGGACGCGTCCGGCAAGCTGGTGCCGGCCTGGCACATCCAGGACGTCACCGCCAGCCTGAACGGCAAGCAGGTGTTCTCCTGCGAATGGGGTCCGGCGGTGTCGAAGAACCCGTTCCTGCAGTTCACCGTCAAGGGCGCCAAGGCCGGCGACAAGATCAGCGTGAGCTGGAAGGACAACAAGGGCGAGAGCCGCACCGACGAAGCCACGGTGTCATAAGCAGCGCCCCGCAAGGACTGCCTCGCAGGCGCGAAGGCGGACCGGTCGAACACCGCGTCCGCCTTTTTCTTTTTTCGAAGCATCTCACTCTGAGGAGACAAGCAGCAATGAGACAAACAGGCAAGGCGCAACTGGCGCTGGCGCTGGCGGCGGTGGTCGTCAGCGGTGGCGCGCTGGCGCAGGAAAAGACCTCGATCCAGGCCATCGAGGAATACCGCGAGATGCTTCAGGACGGCAACCCGGCCGAACTGTTCGAAGCCAAGGGCGAGGATCTGTGGAAGAAGGCGCGCGGACCCAAAAACGCGTCGCTGGAGAAATGCGACCTCGGCAAGGGCCCCGGCGTGGTCAAGGGCGCCTTCGTCGAACTGCCGCGCTACTTCAAGGACACCAACAAGGTGCAGGACCTGGAGTCGCGCCTGCTGACCTGCATGCAGACACTGCAGGGCATCGACCCGAAGGAAGTCGTCAAGGGCCAGTGGGGCCGCGGCGAGCGCGCCAACACCACCGCGCTGGCGACCTGGATCGGCGCGCAGTCCAAGGGCATGGCCTTCAACCTGCCGCAATCGCACCCGCAGGAGCGCACCATGTACGAGGTCGGCAAGCGGCTGTTCTTCCAGCGCGGCGGCGCACACGACTTCGCCTGCGCGTCCTGCCACGGCGAGGAAGGCAAGCGCATCCGCCTGCAGGACCTGCCGCAGCTGACCAAGAACCCGGGCGACGGCATCGGCTTCGCCGCCTGGCCGGCCTACCGCGTCTCCAACGGCCAGATGTGGAGCATGCAGCATCGCCTGAACGACTGCTATCGCCAGCAGCGCTTCCCCGAGCCGGACTTCGCCAGCGACGTCACGGTCGCGCTCGGCGTCTACCTGGGCGTGAACGCCAAGGGCGACAAGTCGGCCGTGCCCACCATCAAGCGCTGAAGGAGACCACCGAGATGAAGAAGCATTCCATTACCGTCGCGGCCGCCGCGCTGCTGGGCGCCGCCGCACTGGTGGCCGGCTGTGCCGCCGGCGGCGGCAGCGCCGCCCCGGTCGCCTCCTCGGCCGAACTCGACGCGCTGACGCAGAAGATCGTCAAGGCCGACTTCCACGACAAGGGCATCGTCAAGGTGGCCGAGGCGTTCCGCGACGACGAGACCCTGCGCGCCTGCAACGCCGCCGACGTGGCCGGCAAGCCGCTCGACGAGGCCACCGCCAAGCGCATCGAGGCGCTCAACATGAAGACCATCAAGTGGCCTTCGAACGGCAAGTACCTGGGCGACTGGAAGGAAGGCGAGAAGATCGCCCAGAGCGGCCGCGGCATGACCTGGACCGACAAGGCCGGCAGCGTCAACGGCGGCAACTGCTACAACTGCCACCAGATCGACAAGAAGGAGATCTCCTTCGGCACCATCGGCACCAGCCTGTACAACTACGGCAAGATCCGCGGCGTCACCGACCCCAACAGCCCGGCGGCGCAGGAGATGGTCAAGTACACCTGGGGCAAGATCTGGAACAGCAAGGCCTACAACGCCTGCTCCAACATGCCGCGCGCCGGTCACATGGGTATCCTGACGGAAGACCAGGTGCGCCACCTGGTGGCGCTGCTGCTGGATCCCAAGTCGCCGGTCAACCAGTAAGCCATCCCGCAGCCCGGCCCGGCCGGGCTTTTTTATCCCCTATACATCAGTC
Source organism: Ottowia sp. (assembly GCF_035444425.1). Classification (GTDB taxonomy): domain Bacteria; phylum Pseudomonadota; class Gammaproteobacteria; order Burkholderiales; family Burkholderiaceae_C; genus Ottowia. The sequence goes on from NZ_DAOMOQ010000004.1 coordinate 91,905, forward strand.
ACTGCTGATATGAATCTGACCAAACGCGAATTCATGCAAGTCCTGGGCGCCGCCAGCGCCGCCGGCATGGGCCTGGGGCGCTTTGCCGACGCCAGCGCGCAGACCGCGGCCGACGGGCTGTACGACATCCCCAGGTTCGGCAACGTCTCGTTCCTGCACATCACCGACTGCCACGCGCAGCTCAAGCCCATCCACTTCCGCGAGCCCAGCGTCAACCTCGGCGTCGGCGAGATGAAGGGCAGGCTGCCGCACCTGGTCGGTGAAGGGCTGCTCAAGGCCGCCGGCGTCAAGGGCGGCACTGCCGAGGCGCACGCCCTGACCTACCTCGACTTCGAGCAGGCCGCGCAGCGCTACGGCAAGGTCGGCGGCTTCGCGCACCTGGCCACGCTGGTCAAGCGCATCCGGGCCAACCGTCCGGGCGCGCTGCTGCTGGACGGCGGCGACACCTGGCAGGGCAGCGGCACGGCGCTGTGGACCAAGGGCCAGGACATGGTCGATGCCTGCAAGCTGCTCGGCGTCGACGTGATGACCGGCCACTGGGAGTTCACGCTGGGCATGGACCGCGTGAAGGAAATCATCGAGAAGGACTTCGCCGGCAAGCTCGACTTCGTGGCCCAGAACGTCAAGACGCTGGACTTCGGCGACCCGGTGTTCAAGCCCTACGTCATCAAGCAGATGAACGGCGTGCCGGTGGCCATCATCGGCCAGGCCTTCCCCTACACGCCGATCGCCAACCCGCGCTACATGGTCAAGGACTGGGAATTCGGCATCCAGGACGAGAACATGCAGAAGATGGTCGACGAGGCCAGGGCCAAGGGCGCGCAGGTCGTCGTCGTCATCAGCCACAACGGCATGGACACCGACCTGAAAATGGCCAGCCGCGTGCGCGGCATCGACGCCATCCTGGGTGGCCACACGCACGACGGCATGCCGGTCGCCAGCGTGATCAAGAACGCCGGCGGCCAGACGCTGGTGACCAATGCCGGCAGCAACAGCAAGTTCCTCGGCGTGCTCGACTTCGACGTCAAGAACGGCAAGGTGGCCGACTACCGCTACAAGCTGCTGCCGGTGTTCGCCAACATGCTGCCGGCCGACAAGGAGATGGACGCGCTGATCACCAAGATCCGCGCACCCTACGAAGCCAAGCTGAGCGAGCAGCTCGCCGTCACCGAGGGCCTGCTGTACCGCCGCGGCAACTTCAACGGCACTGGCGACCAGCTCATCGTCGACGCGCTGATGGAGGTGCAGGGCGCCGACCTGGCCTTCTCGCCCGGCTTCCGCTGGGGTACCACCCTGCTGCCCGGCCAGCCGATCACGCGCGAATGGCTGCTCGACATGACCGCCACCACCTACAGCTACGCCACCCTGACCGACATGAAGGGCGACATGATCAAGACCGTGCTGGAGGACGTGGCCGACAACCTGTTCAACCCCGACCCCTACTACCAGCAGGGCGGCGACATGGTGCGCGTGGGTGGCCTGACCTACGCCTGCGACCCGACCGCGGAGATGGGCAAGCGCATCAGCGACATGCGCCTGAAGGGCCAGCCGATCGACGCCGGCAAGACCTACAAGGTCGCCGGCTGGGCGCCGGTGGCCGAGGACGCCGCCAAGGCCAGCAACCCGATGGTGTGGGACCTGGTCGAGAAATGGCTGAAGTCCAAGGGCGGCAAGGTATCGCCGCGCCAGCTCAACACGCCGAAGCTCACGGGTGGGCTGCCGAATCCGGGCTACGCAGCCTGATTCGCCTGACCGCTGTTCCCTGAACAGCCAGCCCCGCAGGTTGCGCAAGCACTGCGGGGCTTTTTCATGCCGATTGGAGGTGAGGCATGCCAGGTGGCCTATCCTGACCGGTCGGAACCGATCTGACTTGAGCCGTTCTGACCCGAGTGTTCGCCGCACTGCCCACCTCATGCACGACGCCTTGGATTTCCCAATTCACGCTGCGGGCAGGCTCAGCGACGCCCTGCTTGCCGAGGGCTTCTCCAGCTTCGGCCAGTTGGCTGAACACGTGCGCTCGCTGCCCTATGCGCGAACCGCGTCCAGTACCGACCCACTCGCCGTGCTCAAGCAAGCGCGCGGCACCTGCAGTGCAAAGCACCAATTGCTCGCCGCCGTAGCACACGAATGCGGCCACACGGAGGTCCAGCTCACGGTCGGCATCTACCAGATGTGCGAACAGAACACGCCGGGCGTCGGTCCGGTGCTGCGCGCGGCGTCCCTGCCATGGATCCCCGAGGCGCATTGCTACCTCGCCGTCGATGGCGAACGGTTCGATTTCACGGGACTTGCGCGGGGCAGTTCGTCACCATTCAACGCCTTGCTGAGCGAACATGTCGTGTTACCCGATGAGTTGCCGCAATCCAAGCTGCGCCTGCACATGCAGGCGATAGCCAACTAGGCACCGACGGCCGGCCTTTCAACTGGAAGCGCATGGGCCATGCGGGAGGCCTGCATAGTAGCATTGACGGCCACCAACCATTCGGCTGCGTGACGCGCGCTCCGCACACCATCCTCCATTCCTCCATTTGCCACCAATGGACTCAGGCATCAGGTCCACGGCGCTACAAGATGACGGCCATCCGGCAAAACAAGGGTTACTGGCAAACCGACTACAACTGGTCGCAGCGCGGCGGCAAATGGACCGACCTCACCGACGTGATGCTGGTCGGCACGGCCGACAACCCAGGCTGCGCGCAGGCCTTGGAGGATGGGTCGGCCAGCAGGACAAGGACCAGGCGAAGGTCGACGGGATCGGGCGGGAGATCTTCTACGCCGGCGGCGTACAGGGCTAGCTGGATTGGCCACATGGTCAGGCCGGCGATTCGTGCACCATCTTCCTGCACTCGCACGGGCAGGACGCGTTTGACAGCCGGAGTCACTACCCGCGCGGGGTATTCGACTTCGTGCACGCGCGCGGCTGTACCGGCCTGAGCTGGGCGGAGGCGCGGCATGACCGGCCCGACCATCGGCTCGAATGGCCTTGAGCCCGCTCGATCAAGCAGTTTTTTTGAGCCAGGCGGACTTCGTCGCGTCGAATGCGGCTAAGGAACGGAGGCCATGGTGGCCCGCTGATGCGCGTGCGGCCGACGGCAGTCCCTTGGGCCGCCAAGGCCATCGCCACCGGCGATTGGCCATACTCGGCCGGTAGCCCCATCATGTCGTGCACCGGCCGCGCCGGCCGGCGTTGCGGCGCGATCACCAGAGGAGCCCATGAGCAAGAACAACTACCACCGCAAGCAAATCGCAGGTCGGCCGCTGCACGCCGAGACACAGATGATGTCCTACGGCTTCGATCCCTTCCTGACCGAAGGGTCGGTCAAGCCACCGGTGTTCCTGACCTCGACCTTCGCCTTCCGCTCGGCCGAGGACGGCGCGCGCTTCTTCGACCTGGTGTCGGGACGCGTACCGCTGTCCGAGGGCGAGTCGGCCGGGCTGGTCTACAGCCGCTTCAACAACCCCAACCTGGAGATCGCCGAGGACCGGCTGGCGCTGCTCGACGACTCCGAGGCGGCGCTGGTCACCTCCAGCGGCATGTCGGCCATCAGCGCCGTGCTGCTGACCTTCCTGCGACCGGGCGACCAGGTGGTGCAGTCGGCGCCGCTGTACGGCGGCACCGAAACGCTGATCTCGAAGATCCTGGCCGAATGGGGCATCGGCACCCACGTGATCGCCGACGGCCTGTCGGAACAGGCGATAACCGATGCGCTGCAAGCCGCAGCCAGCCGAGGCCCGGTTCGGCTGGCCTACGTGGAAACGCCGGCCAACCCGACCAACGCGCTGATCGACCTGCAGGCGCTGGCGCGGCAGATCGATGCCTTCGAGGCCCGGCATGGCCAGTGGCCGATTTCGGTGTGCGACAACACCATGCTGGGGCCGATCTTCCAGCAGCCGGGCGCGCACGGGATCGACCTGTCGGTGTATTCGCTGACCAAGTACGTCGGCGGCCACAGCGACCTGGTGGCCGGCGGCGTCACCGGTCGCCGGGCGCTCATCGACAGGGTGCGCGCCACGCGCGGCACCTACGGCTCGCAACTCGACCCGCACTCGGCCTGGATGCTCACGCGCTCGATGGAGACCGTGGTGCTGCGCATGAACCAGGCGGCCCGGACGGCCAGCGCGGTCACCGAGTGGCTGGCCGGCAACCCGCACCGGAAGCTCACCGTCCACCATCCCGAGCAGGTCTCCGACGAGGTCTACCAGGCGGTCTATCGGCGCCAGTGCAGCGCCGCGGGCTCGACCTTCTCGTTCGTTCTCGAAGGCGGCCGCGCGCCGGCGTTTCAGCTCATCAACGCCTTGAGCCTGTTCAAGTCGGCGGTCAGCCTGGGCGGCACTGAGTCGCTGATCTGCCATCCCGCCTCGACCACGCACTCGGGTGTGCCCGCGGCGGCGCGCGAGGCGGCTGGGGTGTCGGAAGGCCTGATCCGCGTCTCGATCGGCCTCGAGCACGCCGAGGACCTGATTGCGGATCTGGATCAGGCCTTGCGCGCGCTCGGCTGATACCCGCTCAGCGTCAGTCCCGCGTCACCCGCAGCACTTCCTCGCGGCTGGTGATGCCGTCCCGGATCAGCCGCTCGCCATCGTCGGGCATCAGCTGCATGCCCCTGGCCAGCGCGGCGGCGCGGATGTCGGCCTCGGGTGCCTGGCCATGTACCTGCGCGCGGATGTCGTCGTCGAGCACCAGCAGTTCGAACACGCCGGTGCGGCCCGCGTAGCCGGTGCCGCCGCAAGCGTCGCAACCCTGACCTCGGCACGCTGTGCAGTACTTGCGCACCAGCCGCTGCGCCAGCACGCCCAGCAGCGAGGATGAGAGCAGGAACGGCTCCACCCCCATGTCGATCAGCCGCGTCACGGCGCTGGCGGCGTCGTTGGTGTGCAGGGTGGCCAGCACCAGGTGGCCGGTGAGCGAGGCCTGGATCGCGATCTGCGCCGTCTCGATGTCGCGGATCTCGCCGATCATCACGATGTCCGGGTCCTGGCGCAGGATGGCGCGCAGCGCACGCGCGAAGTCGAGGTCGATCTTCGGGTTGACCTGGGTCTGGCCGACGCCGGGCAGGTCGTACTCGATCGGGTCCTCCACCGTCATGATGTTGTTGCGGCTGGCGTCCAGGCGCGCCAGCGACGCGTACAGCGTGGTGGTCTTGCCGCTGCCGGTAGGGCCGGTGACCAGGATGATGCCGTGCGGCTGCGCGATCAGGTGCTCGAACTTCCGCAGCACCTCGCCGTGCATGCCGACGGCCTCCAGGCTCAGCTTGCTCTCGCTCTTGTCGAGCAGGCGCAGCACCGCGCGCTCGCCGTGCGCGTTCGGGATGGTCGAGACGCGCACGTCGATGGCGCGCGTGCCCAGCCGCAGGCTGATGCGGCCGTCCTGCGGCAGACGCTTCTCGGCGATGTCCAGATCGGCCATGATCTTCAGGCGGCTGATCAGCGCCGCGTGCAGCGCGCGATTCGGCTGCACCACCTCGCGCAGCGCGCCGTCGACCCGGAAGCGCACGCTGGAATGGCGCTCGTAGGGTTCGATGTGGATGTCGCTGGCACCATCGCGCGCGGCCTGCGTCAGCAGCGCATTCAGCATGCGGATGATGGGCGCGTCATCGGCCGACTCCAGCAGGTCCTCGACCGCCGGCAGTTCCTGCATGATGCGCGACAGGTCGGCGTCGCTCTCGACCTCGCTCACCACCGCGGCGGCGCTGCTCTCGCTCTGCGAGTAGGCGCTGCTGATGCGCAGCGCCAGCGTGGACGGATCGGTCTGCTGCAGCGCCAGCGGCAGTTCGCCACCGCCGTAGCGGCGCATCACCTCGCCGAGCGCCGAGCCGTCGGGCTGGCCGTTGTGCCACAGCGTCAGGCTTTGGTCGTCGTCCTCCAGCAGCAGGCCGGCCGAGCGGGCGAAAGCGTAGGGCAGCGGGTAGCGCATGCGCGTGCGGCCGGCGCTAGTTGCCGCCGCCGTAGTAGTTGCCTTCGCCGGCGGCCGGCATGCTGGTCAGCGGCGGCGGCGGTGCCGGGCGCGTCCAGGCCTCGGGGTTGACCGGCGCCACCGGCGGCAGGACGGGCGCCTGGTTGACCTGCAGTACGCTGCTGGGTTCCGGCTGGTTGCTCTGCTGCGCGGCGCGCATGAGGTCGTAGCGGTCGAGCGAGAAGGATTCGGTGGCGGCGGCGTCGCGCACGATCACCGGGCGCAGGAACACCATCAGGTTGGTCTTGACGTAGCTGCGGCTGCGGCTCTTGAACAGGTTGCCCAGCACCGGCACGTCGCCCAGCACCGGCACCTTGTCTTCGCCGGTGGCGTACTGGTCCTCCAGCAGGCCGCCGAGAACCACGATGGCGCCATCGTCCACCAGCACGCTCGATTCGATGGCGCGCTTGTTCGTGGTCGGGCCGGCGAGGTTGTTCGCCGTCGCCGGGTCGATGCTGGAGACTTCCTGGTACAGCACCATCTTCACGGTGCCGTTCTCGTTGATCTGCGGGCGCACGCGCAGCGTCAGGCCCACGTCCTGGCGTTCGTAGGTCTGGAACGGGTTGACCGTATTGGTGGCGCTGCCGGTGTTGGTGAAGCTGCCGGTGACGAAGGGTACGTTCTTGCCGACCACGATCTTGGCCTCCTCGTTGTCCAGCGTCAGCAGGGTCGGCGTCGACAGCACGTTGCCGGCGCCGGTGCTCTGGATGAAGTTGGCCATGATGCCGAGCGCGCGCGTGCCCAGCATCAGGTTGAAGCCGGTGTTGGGCGCCAGGCTGGGTTTCCAGCCCTTCTCGTCGTAGCCCAGGAACTGCGCCGCGAAGTTGAAGATGTTGGCCGGGGCTGCGCCCGGCGCGGTGGCACGGCCGGTGGAATAGTTGGTGCCGATCACGCCGATGCTGTTGCCGCTCTGGCCGAACAGCTGCCATTGCACGCCGAAGTCGGCTGCGCGGTCGGCGCGGACCTCGGCGATCAGGCTTTCGACGAAGACCTGGGCGCGCCGCTGGTCCAGCTTGTCGATCACCGCGCGCAGTTCGCGGTAGACCGGCTCGGGCGCGCTGATGATGAGCGAGTTGGTGGCCGGATCGGCCTGGATCTGGCCGCCGGTCGACGGCTGGTTGCTGGCCTTGGCATCGATGCTCGGGCCGGTCGCTATGCCGGTCCCGCCGCCCGTGCTGCCGACGCTTGACAGGCCCTGCCCCACCTGGCCGCCACCGAGCCCGCCCGCCGTCATGGCCGGGCCACCGGCACCGCCTGGCTGGTTCGATTGCCCCGGCATCGCCGCCAGCGCGGCGCGCAACGTCACCGCCAGCTTGGCGGCGTCGGCGTTCTTCAGGTAGACCACGTGGATGTTGCCGCTGCCGCCGTCGGCCCGCTCGGCCGGCGCCTGGTCGAGCTGCTGGATCAGCGTCTTGGCCAGCGCCAGCCGGGCCGCGTTGGCGGCGCGGATGATGATCGAATTGCTGCGCGGCTCCGGCACCAGGGTGGTACGGTAGCCGTCGCCGCCGCCACCGGCCACCACCGGCACCGGGGTGCCGGGCTGGCCCGGTGCCGGCGCCGCAACCGAGGCCCCGACCCCGCCGCCCGAATCCACCAGCCGCGCCACCAGCGGCGCCAGGTCGGACGCGACGGCGTGCTGCAGTCGCACCACCTCCATGCCGGTGGCGTTGGAGATGTCGAGCGCGGCGATGATGCGCGCCAGCCGCTGCAGGTTGTCGCCGTAGTCGGTGATCACCAGCGAGTTGTTGCCGGGGTTGGCGTTGATCGTGTTGTTGGGGCTGATCAGGGGGCGCAGGATCGGCACCAGGTTGTTGGCGTTCTCGTGCGTGAGCCGGAAGATCTGGGTCTGGATCTGGCCGCCGCCGGCGGCCGGCCGCGCGCCGGCCGACACCGCGCCGCTCTGCAGCTTGGCCTCGGCTTCCGGCACCACCAGCACCATGCCGGCGTTCTCGACCAGCGCGAAGCCCTGGGTGCGCAGCTGCGCCGAGAACAGCCGCAGCGCCTGCGCCGGCGACACCGGCGTGGTGCTGGTCAGGGTCATGGTGCCCTTGACGCGCGGATCCACCACCACGTTGCGGCCGGTGATGGTGGCCATGGTGCGCGCCACGGCGTCGATCTCGGCGTTGGCGAAATCCAGCGTGACCAAGCCGCCGCGCGCGGCGCCGTCCTGCGCCAGCGCGCTGCCGGGCAGTGACGGCAGCGCCAGCACGCCCGCGGCCGCCAGGGCGACGAGCAGGCCGCGCAGGCGCGCCGGCCGGTGAGCGCGGTGCGTTGGACAGATGAAGAACGTGGTGTGCGGCATGCTGAACGCTCAGAAGGTGTGAATGAATCGGGCGTGGTCGAGCGGGTCGTCAAAACGGTGCCAATCGAGGCGCAAAGCACAGACGTAGCTCGTGCTACGGCGAGCATTTGCAACGACGAGTGGCGCCGTTTTGGCGGCTCGAGCGGCCATGGCGGGTTCGTTCACACCTTCTCAGCCCAGAGTGATCAGAACCCGGTCGCCCTGGCGCCGGCCCAGCAGGTTCAGGAGGTTCGTCAGTTGCGCCTCGCTGCCCGGCGCCGCCGACCCTTCGCCCGAAAAATGCAGGCGCGAGCCGACCCACTGGCCCGAGCCGCTCAGGCGCAGCGCGCCTTCGAGCGTTGTCAGTGTCAGGGTCGGATTGCTGCCGCCGGCAAGCGAGAGTCGATAGCTGCCCATGGGTCGAAGCGTGGCCAGGCGCGACGACAATTCGCGCACCGTGAGTTCCGCCGCGCCATCCAGCGCCATGCGGCCCGCCAGCCATTCTAATGACAGGCCCCGCGTCGTCAGGCTGAGTTCGCCCTCGGGCTGCACGGTGTTGAACGGCGTGCCCAGGCCCGCCAGCAGGCGGGCCGGCCATTGGCTGCGGCCATCGCCGACCGCCACGTGCGCGCCGCCCCAGCGCGGGCTGGCGTACACGCGCAGCGCCTGCTCGGCGGCACAGCAGTCGGCACGCAGTTCGGCCTGCAAGCCCGTCAGGCCGGGGCGGATGCGCCAGTGCAGCCGGCCCGGCAGCGCCACCGCGTCGCGGCTGCCGACGCCGCCGCGCAGCACCAGCCGCGCCGAGCCGCGCCACAGGCTGCCGTCCGGATCGGCGAGGTCGACCACGCCATTGGATGCGCGTGCCAGGCCCAGCGCCAGCCAGCGCGCCGGCGCCGCCACCGTCAGCATGACCAGCAGGCCGATCAGCGCGCCGGCCACGGCCCAGGTCCAGGGCGGGCGCGGCCCTTCGGCACGTGGGGCGCCGCGGCGCGTGCCCGGTTGCTTCAGCGATCGCGCCCTCATTGCGGCGGCAGGCTGAGCGACAGGGTGCCGCTCCACTGCGTGCCGCGGCCCGCGCTGGCGCCCGCCGCGCGCGTCAGGCGCGCCTCCAGCGGCACGGCACGCGCATCCACGCGCGCCTCGGCGAGCCAGGCCGCCAGTTCGGCAGCGGGGGCGTCCTTGAGCGTCAGGTTGGCGCGCTCGCCCACCACCGCGAGCTGGGCGCTGGCACCCAGCCGCTGCTTGACCGAGGCCTCCAGCGCCCGCAGCGCCTCGTCGTGCGCCATGCGCGGGCTGGCCTTGAGCGCTTCGGCCTCGGCCTGCAGCGCCTGCATGCGCTGCCATTGCAGATCCAGCGCCCGGCGCTGCGTCTCGGCCTGGCGCAGCGTGGCCAGCGCCGGCGCCAGCGCCAGCCACCACAGCAGAGCCAGGCCAACCACGGCCAGCGCCAGCAAGGCCAGGCGGCGTTCGCGCGCCGCCAGGCGCGCCCAGGCTGCACCGAGGCCGGCCAGCGGTCGTTCGCCTGCGGCAGGCTTCACGGCTGCACCTCGCGCGCGGCAACCACCAGATCCTCGCCCTCGCTGCGCGCCTGGTAGCCCAGCGCCCCGAGCTTGTCGTTGGCGGTCGCCAGCTGGTCGGCGCTCCAGCGCAGGCCACGCAGCCGCAGCGTGCCGGCGGCGTAGTCGAGCCCCTGCGGCGCGGCCGCGGGATCGATCACGGCGCCCAGTGCGGCCAGCGTCGGCTCCAGGTCGCGCGGCGACGCCGCCCCCGTAGTCTGGCGCAGCAAGGCCACCTCGCGCCCCATCTGCACCGGCGCGTCGATCACCACCTTGACCTGCGGAAAAGTCTGGGTGAGCGTGTCGCGGATCAGCGCCTGGCGCTGCGCCAGGTCGGTGCGCTCGCGCCAGGCGTAGGCGTTCAGGCCGACCAGGTTGACCAGCAGCAGCAGCGCCACGCCCCAGCGCAGCGGACGCCAGGCCGGCGCGTGCAGCAGGTCGCGCCACAGCGTGCCCAGGCGCCGCGCGGTGCGGGCGCGGCTGGAGCGCGCCAGCTCGCCCTGCGCCAGGTCCCAGGCCGAGCGGCTGGCCAGCAGCGCGCGCTGCGCAGCGCTGCGCAGCGTCGGCGGACGCTGCAGCCAGCGCTCGGCCAGTTCGGCCACGGCGGGCTCGGCCAGCACCTCGACCGCTTCCTCACCGGCTTCGGCCTGCGCGGCTGCCGGCAGCAGCGGCAGGCTGGCGGCATTCAGCGGCAGGCTTTGCACGCCGCCCGCCACCCCGTCGCCGGCCAGCAGCAGCAGCGGGTGGTCGGCATCGCCGACGACGTGGATGCGCAGCGGGCCGGCATCCGGCGCCAGCTCCGGCACGATGCGGTGCACCGGGCGCCCGGCGCCGTCCAGCGCCTGCAGGTGGGCGTGCAGCCAGGCGCGCTCGCACACGGCAACCCAGCTTTCACCAGCCCCGCCGGCATCCGGCGCCAGCGCGAAATGCAGGCGCTCGGGCTCGTCCAGCACGCGGTCCTCGAGCAGGCCGGTGAGCACCGCGCGCAGCCGCGGTGAGCCGGCGCCGACGCCCTTGGGCAGTGCCACGCGCTGCCAGGACAGCAGCGCCGCCGGCACCACGCCCACGGTCTCGACGCCGCGGCCGCCGGGCGGCAGCAGGTTGGCCGGACTGGCGCCATAGCGCTCCGGCGTCTGCCCGTCGGCGGACGTCGCGTACGGGTAGTTGCCGGGCGGGCCCGATGGCAGCGTGATGAGGAGCAGGCTCATGAATCAGGCGGGTTCGCAAGGCCAGCACAGCGTGCGCCGGCCCCGGAACGTGCCGGGCATTGTAGGGTGCGGCATAGCACCCGGCCGCCGCGTGGCAGCCGGCTTCAGCGCTGGCCCGGACCGCTGATCGCGTCCGCGGCCAGCGACAGCGGCACGCGCTGGCGCCACAGCACGTCGACCGGCTGGCGCGCGCCGCGGCGCTGCACCCAGGCGACCTCCTCCAGCGCCACATCATCCAGTCGCAGGCGCGCACGCACTTCGAAGAAGCGGCTGTTGACGCTGCACCAGTCGGCGCAGCCGGCCACCGCGTCGGCCGGCGCGCCGACGCGCTGCATGGCATCGCCGACGCTGCTGAAGTACTGCTGCGAGCGCGCCGTGACCAGTTGCTGTGCCTGTGCCAGGCTGAGCGCCGGCACCACCGCGTGGATGACCTGCGCGCTGGCGGTGTTGAGATTCACCGGCGTACGCACCGGCAGCACGGTGACGTAGGGCCCCAGCGCCTGCACCGTGGCCGGCGACAGGCCCAGCCAGACCAGCTGCGACACCCGCTGCGGCATCAGCGGATCGGGCAGCGTGGTGATGCCGGCGGCCTCGGCGTCGAGCGCGCTGCGCAGGTTGTCGACCAGTGCGCCGAGTTCCGAGCGCGGCAGTTGCAGCAGGCTGAACAGGCGCTCGAAGCGCTCCAGGTTGGCGATCAGCTCCTGCTTCTGGCGGCCGACCAGGTTGCGCACGTTCAGGCGCGACTGCAGGTCGACGATCTGCCCCGACAGGAAGGCGTCGCGGTCGGTTTCGGTGTCGGCTTCGCTGGCCGCCAGGAAGGTCGACAGGCGCGCCTCGGCCAGCGGCACGGCCCAGGGCTCGGCCAGGTGATCGACATTGAAGCTGTGGTCGATGCGCAGGATCAGGCGCGCCCAGTCGAGCGCGCCATTGAGCAGCCAGGACGACTGCACCCGTGCGCGCTCGGCCGCCTCGACCTCGACGCCGCGCCACTGCTGCCACAGCGCGGTCGCCGCCAGAGTGGCGACCAGGGTCACGGTGATCATGGCGCTCAGCAGCGCCGCGCCGCGCTGAGTCCGGCCCTGGCGCGGCTTCATGGCGCCCCCGGCCGGTAGGTCGGCTGCAGCCAGTCCACCGTGAGCGGCCCGCCGAGGCCCTGGTCCGGCGCCAGCTCGACCATCAGGCGGATCGCCAGCGGCAGCCGGTTGGCCACCGCGGCGCTTTCCGCGCCGCTGGACAGCGGGTTGGTCCAGGCGTTGTTGCGGAAGTAGTGCAGCTGCCAGCTGCCGATCGCCGCGATGTTCACCGCCTGCGCCTGCGCGCCCGGCGCGGCGCCCTGCCCCCACAGCGCGGCCTGTTCCCAGGCCGCGGTCCAGGCATCGTTGCTGCGCAGCGGCGGCGACTGCCAGCGCGCCCACTGGCCGCTGTCGCTGCGCGCCCAGGCGACCACGCGCAGACCGGCAGAAACATCGGTGCTGTCCTCGCGCGTGATGCGCAGGGTCTGCCCGTTCCAGGACAGGCTGCGCTGCGCGGCGCCGCTGTCGGCCGGCGGGCTGCCCGGCGCCGTGGCCGCCGGCGACCAGTCGCGCATGGCGTCCAGGTCGGCGCGCCACTGCGCCAGCCCGGCTTGCAGCGCCAGCACCTGGTCGGTGTGCTGGCGCGTGAACTGCTGCGCCCGCGACATGCCGTCGATGCCGCGCCAGGTCAGCACCGCCATCACCGCCAGGATGGTCAGCGCCACCATCACCTCGATCAGGGTGAAGCCGGCGGGGCGCCGGCGCCCGGACGTCAGCGGCCGCGCCATCACCAGCGTCCCACGATGGTCGACAGCTGCAGCACCGGCACACCAGCCGCGTGCACGTGGGCGTCGACGCGGCGGAAGTTGGGGTTGGGCGTCGGCTGCACCTGGCGCACCACCTCGAACACCGTGCCGCCCTGCGCGCAGTTCAGCGTGCTGGTGCCGACGCCCGGCAGGGCACCTTCGAGCTTGGTGCGGATCAGCTCGTTCTCGGCGCAGATCTGCGCCAGCAGCACCTGGCCCTGGCGGTCGGCATTGCGCGTCAGCGCCGTGCTGGCCTGCATGCCGGCCATCAGCGCGATGGCGGTGATGGCCAGCGCCACCAGCACCTCGATCAGGGTGAAGCCGGACACGGGCCGCTTCATGGCGCGCCCTGGACGACGGCGAACGGGCGCAGGCCATCGGTGGCCACGCGCAGCGGCGGCGTCTGCTCATCGCGGCGCTGCAGCACCACCGCCTGCGGACCGATCACCGGATCCGGGCCGAGCACCAGCACCGCATTGCCGAGCGCCACCGTCTGCGCGTCGAGCCAATGGCGCGGCAGCGGCGCCGCAGGCGCCAGGCCCTCGAACACGAAGCCGCCGGCCACCGGACGCCAGCGCACCGGCACGCCGGCCGCGCGTGATTGCGCGCGCGCGGTTTCCAGCAGCGCCGCCAGCCGTTCGGCATCGCGCGCCAGTGCGCTGGCCGAACTGTCGCGCAGCGCCAGGCTGGTCAGCGCGGTGCCGATGGCGACGATCGCCAGCACCACCATCAGCTCGATCAGCGTGAATCCCCCCTGAGGCGCTGCGCGCCTGCACCCCGAAGGGGGGACGACGCCGGTGGCCGGTACCAGCCCGTCCACGGCGTTCACTGGCATGGCGCCTGTCGTCGCCGCCGGCATCAAAGGTGAGCGCTGCCCCGTGAGTGACAGCCAGCGTGTCATATCGCGTGAATCCGGCGCGCCGGCATGACGCGGGACGCGCCTACTGCCAGGAACCGATGTCGGCGTTCTTGCCGTCGCCGCCGCTCTGGCCGTCGGCGCCGAAGCTCATGACGTCGATCTCGCCGCGGATGCCCGGGTTCAGGTACTGGTAGGGCTGACCCCAGGGGTCGTTGGGCAGCTTTTCCAGGTAGGGCCGCCAGTTGCCCGGCACCGGCGGCGCGCTGGGCCGGGCGATCAGCGCCTGCAAACCCTGCTCGGCGGTCGGGTAGCGCTGGTTGTCGAGCTTGTAGAGCTTGAGCGCCTGCATCAGGTTGCCGATGTCGGTGCGCGCGGCGGTGGCGCGGGCGTCGTCGGTGCGGTCCAGCACGTTGGGCACGATCAGCGCTGCCAGCACGCCGATGATCACCAGCACCACCATCAGCTCGATCAGGGTGAAGCCGGCGGCGCGGCGCAGGTGGCCGGCAAGGGAGCGTGAATCAGTCATGGCCAGGGCACGAAAGCGAGGTGCCTTCAATGATAATCGTCGGATCATGACACGATGCCCGCCGCCGCGCCCATGAAGCCGCGCCTGTCAGACCGGCTGGCCACGGGCCTGCCGACCCTGCTGGTGTGGGCCCTGGTCGCCGCCAGCGCGCTGTTCTGGTATCTGCGCACCAGCGGCGGAGGCGCGCCGGTGGCGGCGCCGCTGGCCGGCGGCACGGCCGAACGCGCACCGGCGGATGCACGTCAGGTGGCGCGCGCGCTCGGCGTACCCGACAACGCGGCGGCGCCGGCAGCCGTGGCGTCCGAACCGGCGCTGGCCAGCCGCCTGGCCTTGCGCGGCATCGTCACGCACGGCGGGCGTGGCGCGGCCCTGATCGCGGTCGATGGCAAGCCGCCGAAGCCGGTGCGCATCGGCGCCCCGCTGGAAGGCGTGGAAGGCGGCTGGGCCGTGCGCTCGCTGACGCCGCGCGCCGTGGTTCTGGCCGCGGGCGACCAGCAACTGCGGCTCGAGATGCCGGGCCTGGCAGAGCGCTCGAGTGCCGGCGATGCGGTGGCCCCGTCGCGCCTCGGCGCGCCCACCGTGACGCCGCCAGCGCCGCACACCAGGGCGGCGCCGCGACCCGCGATCGTGCCGGGCGCGGCGCCGGTGCCGCAGGTGTTTCCGGCGCAGCCGGCAGGAACCGCCAACGATTGAGGCAGGCGGCCGGCTCCGCCCCGTGATTCAGCCCTGCAGGAACACCTGGTAAACCGGGTTGTCGGTTTCCTCGACCCAGGGGTAGTCGAGCTCCAGCAGGAAGCGCCGGAACGCCGCATCGTCGGCCTTGGGCACCTGCATGCCGACCAGGATGTGACCGTAGTCGGCACCCTCGTGGCGGTAGTTGAACAGGCTGATGTTCCAGCTCGGCCGCATCAGGCTGAGGAACTTCATCAGTGCGCCGGGGCGCTCGGGGAACACGAAGCGCAGCAGGCGCTCGTCCTGCGCCAGCGCCGAGCGGCCGCCGATCATGTAGCGCACATGGCCCTTGGCCAGTTCGTTGTGGGTCAGGTCGATGGTGGCGAAGCCTGCGCGCTCGAAGGCGGCGGCGATGCGCGGCGAATCGCCCTTGCCGTTCGTGGTCAGGCCGACGAACACGTGCGCCTGGCCGTTCCTGGCGGCGTCGCTGATGCGGTAGTTGAACTCGGTCACGTTGCGCGGCCCGCCCGGCAGCTTGCCGATGCCCTCGCAGAAGCGCCTGAAGCTGCCACGCTCCTCGGGAATCGTCACCGCGAAAAGCGCTTCACGCTCCTCGCCGACCTCCGCGCGCTCAGCGACGAAGCGCAGGCGGTCGAAATTCATGTTGGCACCCGACAGGATGGCAACGTAGTTCTCGCCCTTGGTCTTGTGCGTCGCCACGTACTGCTTGATGGCGGCCACCGCCATCGCGCCGGCCGGCTCGACGATGCTGCGGGTATCGATGAACACGTCCTTGATGGCGGCGCAGACGGCGTCGATGTCGACCGTGATGAACTCGTCCACCACCTTCGACGCGACGCGGAAGGTCTCGGCGCCGACCAGCTTGACCGCGGTGCCGTCGGAAAACAGGCCGACATCCGGCAGCTGCACGCGCTTGCCGCTGGCCACCGACTGCGCCATGGCGGCCGAGTCGCGCATCTGCACGCCGATCACCTTGACCTCGGGCCGCACCGCCTTGATGTAGGCGCCGACGCCGCTGATCAGGCCGCCGCCGCCGATGGCCACGAACACCGCATGCAGCGGCCCCTGGTGCTGGCGCAGGATCTCCATGCCGATGGTGCCCTGGCCGGCGATCACCAGGGGGTCGTCGAACGGATGGATGAAGGTCAGGCCCTGCTCGGCCTGCAGCCTGACGGCGTGCTCGTAGGCGTCGGAGTAGCTGTCGCCGGCCAGCACCACCTCGCCACCGAGCGCCTTGACGGCATCGATCTTGACCTGCGGCGTGGTGGTCGGCATGACGATGATGGCGCGGCTGCCCAGGCGGTGCGCGCTCAGCGCCACGCCCTGCGCATGGTTGCCGGCGCTGGCGCAGATCACACCCGCCTTCAGCTGCTCCGGCGTCAGGTGCGCCATCTTGTTGTAGGCCCCGCGCAGCTTGAAGCTGAACACCGGCTGCTGGTCCTCGCGCTTGAGGAACACCTTGTTGTGCAGCCGGCGGCTGAGCGCGCGCGCCGGATCCAGATCGGACTCGACGGCGACGTCGTACACGCGCGCGGTCAGCACCTGCTTGAGGTAGTCGGTGGAGGTCAGCGACCGGGAACGGCTGGCAGCGGGCTTGGTGTTCATCGCGCGGACGGTAGCGGGTGAAAGGAAGGCGGGCAAACTGGCAATCATAAGGAGCCGGCGCATCCATGGCATCGCCATGCGTATGCCGATTTGCTGCGGGGCAGCAAAAAAAAGCCCCGCACCTTCCGGTTCGGGGCTTGAATCCACCTTGTGAAGGGGTGGAGGAGACAACTGTCGCAGGGGCCTGGCCACCTGAATGATCGCTAGTCTACATGAAAAGCACGATCGTTCGATAGGTTTTGTTGCGCCGCAACAACCAAGTCTGGATTTCGTGCGTTTTTCCCGGTTTTCCAGCGCGTGCCGAATCCGTTACGCTCGCGTTCTACTGGAGGGCACAACAGCATGGAATGCACGGTCACTTGGACAGGCGCGGCGGGTACCCGCTCGAAGATGGGTTTCGTGGCCGAGACAGGCTCGGGCCATGTCATCGCCATGGACGGCGCACCCGATGCGGCCAAGCCCGAGAACGGCGGCCAGAACCTGGCGCCGCGGCCGATGGAAACGCTGCTGGCCGGCACCGGCGGCTGCACTGCCTACGACGTGGTGCTGATCCTCAAGCGCGGCCGGCATGATGTGCGCGGCTGTTCGGTCAAGCTGACAAGCGAGCGCGCCGACGAAGACCCCAAGGTGTTCACCAGGATCCACATGCACTTCAGCGTCAGCGGCAGGAACCTGCCCGCCAACGCGGTGGAGCGCGCCATCGCGCTCAGCCACGACAAGTACTGCTCGGCATCCATCATGCTGGGCAAGACGGCCGAGATCACGACCTCGTTCGAGTTGGTCGAGGCTTGATGGCGTGACTGCGCCGCCATGGCGCCTGGGCTTGGCGGCGTTGCACGCACCTCGGGCAAGCCCGTTCCCACAGCGGTGACGTGTCGATAGGCTGGCAAAAGCGTGTCAGCGGTTCAGGGGATGCGTCAGATTCTGTGCGCGGTCGTCGTCATCACCTTGGCCGCCAACCGCATCAGGCCGCGCACCGGCGCCGGCAAGGTCTTGCCGCCAGCCTGCAGGGCGGCGTCGGCGTGGCGCGCTTCGTCTTCCTTCATCTGCGCCACGATGGCGCGCGAGGCCGTGTCGGCGCTCGGCAGGCGGTCCATGTGGCTGGCCAAGTGGGCCTCGACCTGGCGCTCGGTCTCGACCACGAAGCCGAGGCTCAATGCATCACCGCCGATGCGCCCGGCCAGCAGGCCGATGCTGAAAGCCCCTGCATACCACAAGGGATTCAGCCAGGACACCCGATCGCCAAGCTCATCCAGGCGCTCGCGCGTCCAGGCCAGGTGGTCGGTCTCGTCGCGGGCGGCGGCGTCGAGGTGGCGGCGCAGTTCGGGATCGCGGGTGCCCAGCGCCTGGGCGGTGTAGAGGGCCTGCGCGCAGACCTCGCCCACGTGGTTGACACGCATCAGCGCGCCCGACAGGCGCCGCTCGCGCTTGGTCAGCACCGTCCCCGCCTCGGCCTGCCGCGCCGGATTGGGCCGCGCCGCCTGCAGTGCGGCAACCAGGGTGCGCAGGCTGCTGTCGACGGCGGACAGCAGGCGATCGGTCAGGCTGAGGTCCATGCGCCCATGGTACGACAGCGGCGCTGCCACCGTGTGCGCCGGCCCAGAGGACAAGTGTTGCTGCACTGCAACATAAGCCGGCCGATTCACCGGGTGGTCACACCCGCCGGTTGCAATGGATACAGCTTTGAACAGCACCGGAGTCACCAGGCGTCGAGTTGACGCAGTTCCTGCTGCCACGAAGCTCACATCACGTGTCTATCACCTTGGAGAACCTGCAAATGAAAAAATCGCTCATCGCCCTGGCCGTGATGGTCGCTTCCGGCGCTGCCCTGGCCCAGTCCTCGGTCACCCTGTACGGCGTGGCCGACGCCGGCATCGGCAAGATCGAATCCGGTTCGGGCGGCAAGAGCCCGGCCAACGACGCCTCCAACAAGACCGAGTTCCTCAGCGCCAGCAAGATGAACAACGGCGACAGCCGTCTGGGCGTGCGCGGCGTCGAGGACCTGGGTGGCGGCCTGAAGGCCGGCTTCACCTTCGAGACCGGTCTCGATCTGGACAACGGTGCCGCCACCTCGTCGGCATTCTGGTCGCGCGGCGCCAACCTGTGGCTGGGCGGCGGCTGGGGCCGCTTCACCATGGGCCGCGAATACACCACGAGCTACGACGCCGGCCGCGCCTGGGAACTCACTGGCGCCGCCAACTACTCGGTCATCTCCAACACGTACGGCTGGGCCGGCGCCGGCTCGCGCAACAACAGCCAGTTCAAGTACACGAGCCCCAATTTCGGCGGTTTCAGCGCCATGATCGGCTACATGCTCAAGGCCGACAACGGCGACCGCGCCAAGTGGGATCTGGGCCTGAAGTACGCCAACGGCCCGATCGGCGTCGGCCTGGGCGTCAACAAGGTCAAGGACGGCAAGACCAACTACGCGCTGGGCGGCAAGTACAATTTCGGCAGCTTCGCACTGGCGGCTTCCTACAACCAGACTTCGTCCGGTTCACTGCGTCGCCGCGGCTACTCGCTCGGCGGGCAGGCCAAGTTCAACGCCTTCACGGTGACGCTCGACCTGACGCGCGACTCCAAGAACGAAATCGGTGGCAAGAAGTTCACCAACGGCGTGCTGGAAGGCAAGTACGCCCTGTCCAAGCGGACCTTCGTCTACGCCGCCTACCTGCGGCTGGACGGCGACAACAACTACGGCATCGGCATCCGCCACAACTTCTGATCCGGCCGTCGGGGCGATCGGCCGTCCGGGCCGGTCGCCCTCCGGGTCCCAGGGAGGGCCGCGCGTCCTCCCTGTTCTTTTTTCGCAATGTGATCCCTTGTTGCGCATAACCAACGGTTCATGAGCTTGTGTCGCGGTTAAACGACAAAACGCAGTAGCTCAGGGCGAATCGTTCCGGAAGTCTTTGCAAGTTGATGACGCCTCTGGTGCAATAGAGGCAACTTCCCGGTTGGGGAGGTTGGCCCGGGGAACCGGCGGGAATCGCAGACGGACCCTTCGCACCGGCGCCCTATGTTTAACCTTGGAGAACTTGCAATGAAAAAATCTCTGATTGCCCTGGCCGTGATCGGCTTCTCGGGCGCCGCGATGGCCCAATCTTCCGTGACCCTGTACGGCGTGGCTGACGTCGGCGTCGGCAAAATGGAAGGCGGCAAGACCGAAATGATCAGCGCCGGCACCATGAACAACGGCACCAGCCGTCTGGGCGTGCGTGGCGTCGAGGATCTGGGTGGCGGCCTGAAGGCTGGCTTCAACTTCGAAACCGGCCTGTCGCTGGAGAACGGCGACACCTCGACCGCTGGTGCTGGCTACTGGGGCCGTGCCGCCAACCTGTGGCTGGGTGGCAACTGGGGTACCTTCAAGATGGGTCGTACCCTGACCCCGTCGTTCTACGGCGTGGCCGCTTGGGAACTGACCGGCACCGCCAATTACTCGGTGATCGGCAATACTTACAAGTACATCAATCCGCAGGTTGCCCCGACTGGCGCCATCGGTGCCGGCGCGCGTAACAGCAGCCAGTTCAGCTACAAGACGCCCAACCTGGGCGGCTTCAGCGCTGAGGTGGGTTACATCACCAAGCAGGACAACGGCGCCGCCAAGTGGGATGCTAATGCCATCTATGCCAATGGTCCGATCGGTATCGGCCTGTCTGCTAACAAGACTTCGGGCAGTAAGACAAACTACTCGCTGGGCGGTAAGTACAATTTTGGTAATTTTGCGTTGGCTACGTCTTACAACGTCGCCCACATCGTCAATGCTCAGCGCCGCGGTTTCTCGCTGGGTGGTACAGCCACCTTTGGTGCTGCTTCGGTCACGCTCGACCTGACCCGCGACACCAAGAACCAGTGGGGCAGCAAGAAGTACACCAACGGACTGCTGGAAGCCAAGTACGCCCTGTCCAAGCGTACATTCATCTATGGTGCCTACCTGCGTCTTGATGGCGACAACAACTATGGTATCGGTGTTCGCCACAACTTCTGATCGCCGGGCTACCTGAAAGGGTAGTTTCAGATCAGTCGAAAAAGCCGCCTTCGGGCGGCTTTTTCTTTGGGCACCGTTACCCTGCCATTCCTGCGCAAGCGGGCATGACGGGAGGTATTGGCGCGACACGCCCTGCAAGCCGACGCGGCGCATGCTCGCAATCCCTGCCATGGATCGGCCAGCCGCTCTGGTAGCATCGGCGCCTGCTACGTTTTTTGACACATGGGCGCTTTCATTCTCCGCCGCTTCATCCAGGCCATCATCGTGATGGTGTCGGTGGCCTTCATCGCATTCCTGCTGTTCCAGTACGTGGGCGACCCGGTGGTGTTCCTGCTGGGCCAGGACGCCACGCCGGAGCAGATTCGCGAACTGCGCGCCGACCTCGGGCTGGACCAGCCCTTCTTCGTGCAGTTCTGGCACTTTCTGGTGAACGCGGCGCAGGGTGAGTTCGGTCTCAGCCTGCGCCAGGGCGCCAAGGTCTCGCGCCTGCTGGGTGAGCGCTTTCCGGCCACGTTCGAACTGGCGGTGGCCGCCGCCCTGCTGGCGCTGCTGGTGGGGGTGCCGATGGGCGTCTACGCGGCACTCAAGCGCGGCACCTTCATGAGCCAGGTGTTCATGACGGTGTCGCTTCTCGGCGTCTCACTGCCCACCTTCCTGATCGGCATCCTGCTGATCCTGGTGTTTTCGGTCTGGTTCGGCTGGATGCCGAGCTTCGGCCGTGGCGAGACCGTCAATCTCGGCTGGTGGAGCACCGGCCTGCTGACTCGGAGCGGCTGGATGCACCTGATCCTGCCGGCGATCACGCTGGCGATCTTCCAGCTGACGCTGATCATGCGCCTGGTGCGCGCCGAGATGCTGGAGGTGCTGCGCACCGACTACATCAAGTTCGCGCGGGCGCGCGGCCTCTCCGACCGCGCCATCCATTTCGGCCACGCGCTGAAGAACACGCTGGTGCCGGTGATGACCATCACCGGCCTGCAGCTGGGCGGCCTGATCGCCTTCGCCATCATCACCGAGACGGTGTTCCAGTGGCCCGGCATGGGCCTGCTGTTCATCCAGGCCGTGACCTTCGCCGACGTGCCGGTGATGGCCGCCTACCTGTGCCTGATCGCGCTGATCTTCGTCGTCATCAACCTGATCGTCGACATGCTGTACGTCGTGGTCGACCCGCGGCTGCGCGTCGCCAGGGCGGCCGGCCATTGAACCGGCACCCGCATCCGACATTTCCTGTTTCAACCACCGAGGAGGCATCCATGGTATTCAAGAAGACATCCATTTCCATGCTGGCCGGCGCCGCGCTGCTGGGGCTGGCCGCATCGGTTTCGGCCCAGACCGTGCGCATCGCCAACCAGGGCGACGCGCTGTCGCTGGACCCGCACTCGCTCAACGAGTCGCTGCAGCTGTCCACCGTCAGCAACGCCTATGAGGCACTGGTCGGCTGGAACAAGAAGCTCGAGATGGTGCCGATGCTGGCCACGTCGTGGAAGCAGATGTCGCCGACGGTGTGGCGTTTCGAGTTGCGCAAGGGCGTCAACTTCCACGACGGTACGCCGTTCACCGCGGATGACGTGGTGTTCACGCTGGGCCGCGTTGCCGGTGATGGTTCCGACATGAAGGCCTACACCAACGACGTCAAGGAAGCACGCAAGATCGACAGCCACACGATCGAGATCGAGACCAAGACGCCGCTGCCGATCCTGCCGCAGATCATGTCGCAGGTGTACATCATGAGCAAGAAGTGGTGCGAGGAGAACAACGCCACGCGTCCGGTCGACCGCCGCAAGGGCATCGAGAACACCGCCTCGTTCAAGACCAATGGCACCGGCCCATTCCACGTGCGCGAGCGCCAGCCGGGCGTGCGCACCGTGTTCGTGCGCAACCCGCGCTACTGGGGCAAGGTCGAGAGCAACGTGCAGGAAGTGGTGTTCACGCCGATCGCCAGCCCGGCGACGCGGGTGGCCGCCCTGCTGTCGGGCGAGATCGACGTCATGGAGCCGGTGCCGGTGCAGGACATCGGGCGCGTCAACTCCAACCCGGCCACGCGCGTGCTGGCCGGCCCCGAACTGCGCACCATCTTCTTGGGCATGGACCAGAAGCGCGACGAGCTGCAGTTCTCCAGCGTCAAGGGCAAGAACCCGTTCAAGGACAAGCGCGTGCGCCAGGCCTTCTACCAGGCCATCGACATCGACGGCATCAAGAAGACCGTGATGCGCGATGCCTCGCGGCCGACCGCGCTGATGGTCGGCCCCGGCATCAACGGCTGGACCGAGGCACAGGACAAGCGCCTGCCCTATGACGTCGAAGCGGCCAAGAAGCTGCTGGCCGACGCCGGCTACGGCAGCGGCTTCGAGGTCACCATGAACTGCCCGAACGACCGCTACGTCAACGACGCGCAGATCTGCCAGGCGGTGGCCGCCAACCTGTCGCGCATCGGCGTCAAGATCAACCTGCAGGCCGAGACCAAGGGTACCTATTTCCCGAAGATCCTGCGCCGCGACACCAGCTTCTACTTGCTGGGCTGGACGCCGTCGACCTACGACGCGCACAACGCGCTGAATGCGTTGATGCGCTGCCCGGACGACAAGACCGGCGCCGGCCAGTTCAACCTGGGCAGCTACTGCAACCCCAAGCTTGACGAACTGACGGTGAAGCTCGGCGCCGAAACCGACAAGGCCAAGCGCGACGCCATGATCAAGGAAGCGTTCCAGATCCACGCCGAGGACGTCGGCCACCTGCCACTGCACCAGCAGACGCTGGCCTGGGGCGTGAGCAAGAAGGTCGAACTGACCCAGCTGGCCGATAACTACATGCCGTTCAAATGGATCACGGTCAAGAAGTGATCTGAGAAGGTGTGAACGGGCTGGCGCGCGGCCGCTGACGCTGCGGCGCCCCAGCCCTTTTTCCTGCACGCCCGCAACCTGACCGATTCATGAGTCAACTGCTTGCCCGCTGGTGGGACAGCGACGTCGGCTACAGCTTCCGCAATTCGCCGACCGCCATCACCGCCGCCGCGATCGCCTTCATCTGCGTGTTCTGTGCCGTGTTCGCGCACTGGGTGGCGCCGCACAATCCGTTCGACCTGACCACGCTGGAACTGAGCGACGCCCGCCTGCCGCCGGCCTGGGAGGAAGGCGGCAAGGCGCGTTACCTGCTCGGCACCGACGACCAGGGCCGCGACATCCTGTCGGCGCTGATCTACGGCGCCCGCATCTCACTGGTGGTGGGCATCGTGTCGGTGCTGATCTCGGTCGTCGTCGGCGTGCTGCTGGGCCTGATCGCCGGCTTCAAGGGCGGCTGGATCGATGCTTTCCTGATGCGCGTGTGCGACGTCATGCTGTCGTTCCCGGCCATCCTGGTGGCGCTGCTGATCGCCGGCGTCGGACGTGCGCTGTTCCCCCATGCCAACGAATCACTGGCCTTCGGCGTGCTGATCGTCGCCATCTCGCTGACCGGCTGGGTGCAGTACGCACGCACCGTGCGCGGCAGTACCATGGTCGAGCGCGGCAAGGAATACGTGCAGGCCGCGCGCGTCACCGGCGTCGCGCCCTGGCGCATCATGCGCAAGCACGTGCTGCCCAACGTGACCGGGCCGGTGCTGGTGCTGGCCACCATCCACGTGGCCACCGCCATCATCACCGAAGCCACCCTGTCCTTCCTCGGCGTCGGCGTGCCGCCCACCTCGCCGTCGCTGGGCACCCTGATCCGGGTCGGGAACGACTACCTGTTCTCGGGCGAGTGGTGGATCACCATCTTCCCCGGCGTCATGCTGGTGCTGATCGCGCTGTCGGTGAACCTGCTGGGCGACTGGCTGCGTGACGCACTGAACCCCCGGCTGAACTGATGAATGAAGCAACCACTCCGCCGCTGCACGGCTTCAATGATGACATGACGCAACGGCTCATGGCACACCGCACCGTCATCGGGGCGGTATGGCCGCACCTTCATTTCGTCATTCCGCCGCGCCGGTACGACTGACACGATGCCCCTACTGCAAGTCAAGAACCTCATCGTCGAATTCCCGGGCCGGCGCGGCACGCTGCGGGCGCTGGACGACATCTCGTTCGAGATCGCACCGGGCGAGATCCTCGGCGTGGTGGGCGAATCGGGGGCCGGCAAGTCGCTCACCGGCGCCTCGATCATCGGCCTGCTGGAGCCGCCGGGCCGCGTCGCCGGCGGCCAGATCCTGTTGGAAGGGCAGCGCATCGACAACCTGGGCCACGAGCAGATGCGCCACATCCGCGGGCGCCGGATCGGCGCCATCTTCCAGGACCCGCTGACCTCGCTGAATCCGCTCTACAGCATCGGCCGGCAGCTCATAGAAACCATCCAGACCCACCTGCCCGTCAGCGCTGCCGAGGCGCGCCAGCGCGCCATCGGCCTGCTGCAGGACACCGGCATCCCGGCCGTCGAGCAGCGCATCGACCACTACCCGCACCAGTTCAGCGGCGGCATGCGCCAGCGCGTGGTGATCGCGCTGGCACTGGCGGCCGAGCCCAAGCTGATCGTGGCCGACGAGCCGACCACCGCGCTCGACGTGTCGATCCAGGCGCAGATCATCCAGTTGCTCAAGAAGGTCTGCCGCGAGCGCGGCGCGGCGGTGATGCTGATCACGCACGACATGGGCGTGATCGCCGAGACCTGCGACCGCGTGGCCGTGATGTATGCCGGCCGAATCGCCGAGATCGGCCCGGTGCACGAGGTCATCAACCAGCCGGCGCACCCGTACACGGTAGGCCTGATGGCCGCCATCCCCGACATGACCGAGGACCGCGAGCAGCTCAACCAGATCGACGGCGCGATGCCGCGGCTGAACGCGATCCCGAAGGGCTGCGCCTTCAACCCGCGCTGCCCGCAGGTGTTCGACCGCTGCCGCATCGAGCGGCCCGAGCTGATGGACGCCGGCGCCACGCAGGCGGCGTGCTGGCTGCACGCGCCCGACCGTGCTTCCTGGGCGGCGCGCACCGAAGGAGTCGCCGCATGAGCGCCGCGACGATGGATGCTTCTGCGCGGGTGTCCAGCGCCCGCCACGCAGACTCTCTGCCATCGGCGGGACAGGGAGCGCCACAGCCGCTGGTGCGCGCCGAAGGCCTGGCCAAGACCTTCGACGTCTCGCCGCCGCTACTCAACCGCCTGCTGGAGCGCAAGCCGCGGCAGCTGCTGCACGCGGTGGATGACGCCACCTTCAGCATCGAGAAGGGCCAGACGCTGGCGCTGGTCGGTGAATCCGGCTGCGGCAAGAGCACGGTGGCCCGCGTGCTGGTCGGCCTCTACGAGCCGACGCGCGGCAGCTTCCACTTCGATGGCCAGGATGCGCATGCCGCCTTCCGGGCCGGCGGCGCGCGTGCGCGCAAGCTGCGCGAGCGCATCCAGATGATCTTCCAGGATCCGTACGCCAGCCTCAACCCGCGCTGGCGCGTGTCCGAGATCGTCGCCGAACCGATGCGCGAGCACGGCACCGTCAGCGGCAAGGCGGCGCTGGAGCAGCGCGTGGGCGAACTGCTGCTGTCGGTCGGCCTGGCGCCGGCCGACATGACCAAGTACCCGCACCAGTTCTCCGGCGGCCAGCGCCAGCGCATCTCGATCGCGCGCGCGCTCGCCACCCAACCGGAGTTTCTGGTCTGCGACGAACCGACCTCGGCGCTCGACGTGTCGGTGCAGGCGCAGGTGCTCAACATCATGAAGAACCTGCAGCGCGAGCAGGGCCTGACCTACCTTTTCATCAGCCACAACCTGGCGGTGGTGCACCATGTCAGCGACCAGGTCGGCGTGATGTACCTGGGCCGCATCGTCGAGTTGGCACCCAAGCACGCCCTGTTCAGCACGCCGCGCCACCCCTACACGCGCATGCTGCTGGACGCCATCCCCAAGATGCGCGACACCGGCCAGGCCCGCACGCCGGTGCAAGGCGAAGTGCCCAATCCGCTCAATCCACCCAGCGGCTGCACCTTCCATCCGCGCTGCCCGCACGCCAACGCGCGCTGCGCCGCCGAGCGGCCGCAGATGCTGCGCTACGGCGATGTCCAGGTGGCCTGCCACGCAGTGGAGGAAGGCCGCATCTGACGTCTCGACCGCTTGCCGGCGCAGGCTGGCAGCGCGCGCCGACACCCGGCAGCCCGCTGGGGCAAGGGATAATCGGCACATGAACCAGCTCGATGCATTGAAGCAGCTCACCACGGTGGTGGCTGACACCGGCGACTTCCGTCAGATGGTGCAGTACCAGCCGCGTGACGCCACCACCAACCCGTCGCTGATCCTGAAGGCGGTGCAGAAGCCCGAGTACGCGCCACTGCTCAAGGACACCGTGGCGGCGCACCGAGGCGAGCCGCTGGACGAGCTGATGGACCGGCTGCTGGTGCGCTTCGGCACCGAGATCCTGTCCATCATTCCAGGCCGCGTCTCGACCGAGGTCGATGCGCGGCTGTCGTTCGACGCGGACGCCACCTGCGCTCGGGCCGAGCGCCTGATCGCGTTGTACCGGGCCGCCGGCGTGCCGGCCGAGCGCGTGCTGATCAAGGTCAGCTCGACCTGGGAAGGCATTCGCGCCGCCGAGCGGCTGGAGCAGCGCGGCATCCGCTGCAACATGACGCTGCTGTTCTCGTTCTGCCAGGCGGTTGCCTCCGGCCAGGCCGGGGCTCAACTGATCTCGCCCTTTGTCGGACGCATCTACGACTGGTACAAGAAGGCCGCCGGCACCAGCTGGGACGAGGCGGCGATGGCCGGCGCCAATGACCCCGGCGTGCAGTCGGTCACGCGCATCTTCAACTACTACAAGCGGCACGGCATCACCACCGAGGTGATGGGCGCGAGCTTTCGCAACATCGGCCAGATCCGGGCGCTGGCGGGCTGCGACCTGCTCACCATCAGCCCCGAACTGCTGGCGCAGCTGGCGGCGAGCGATGACGCGCTGCCGCGTGCGCTCGACGCCGAGGCGGCGCGCGCACTCGATCTGCCGGAGGTGCATTACGACGAGCCGGCGTTCCGCCTGACACTCAACCAGGATGCGATGGCGACCGAGAAACTGGCCGAAGGCATCCGGGCCTTCATCGCCGATGCCGAGAAACTCGAAGCCCTGATGCAGACGGCCTGAGCGCCGCACCCCATGGACTGGCGAGATCGACCGCGCTGCGACGAGGTGCCCGCCTGGCGCGCGCTGGCGCAGCACTTCCAGCAACGGTTCAGTGGCACTGAAGCCTTCGATCTGCGCCGCGCCTTCAATGCCGATGCAGGTCGCGCCGAGCACTTCAGCCTGGAAGCGGCGGGCGTCTACGCCGACCTGTCGAAGAACCTGATTGACGCCGAGGCGTTGACCCTGCTGACCGGATTGGCACGCGAATGTGGCGTCGAGGCGCACCGCGACGCCATGTTCAGCGGTGCACCCATCAATGTCAGCGAGCAGCGCGCCGTCACACATGTGCACTGGCGCATGCCGGGATCCGCGGCGCCAGCCGCCGATACCGGCACCGACGCTGCAGCATGCCTGGTGACCAACGCCGCGCGCGCGCGCGCCGAAATGCTGGACTTCGCCGAATCGGTGCGTGCCGATCCGCACATCAGCGACGTCGTCAACATCGGCATCGGCGGCTCGGACCTCGGCCCACGGCTGGTGGTTGAAGCGCTGCGGGCCAGCGGCCACGTCGATGGCCCGCGCCTGCACTTCGTCGCCAACATGGACGGACATGAGCTGGCCGGCTTGTTGCCCCAGCTGAAGCCGCGATCGACCCTGTTCATCGTCGCCTCCAAGAGCTTCGGCACCGCCGAAACGGTGCAGAACGCGACCTCCGCACGCGACTGGTTCAAGGCCCAGGGTGGTCAGGACATCGCACGCCACTTCGTCGCGTTGAGCACCAACCAGGCCGCGGCCGAGGCGTTCGGCGCCGGGCGCTGCCTCGGCTTCGACGACGGCGTGGGCGGGCGCTTTTCACTCTGGTCGAGCATCGGCCTGTCGATCGCCATTGCCATCGGCCGCGCCGGCTTCGAGAACCTTCTGGCCGGTGCGCACGCCATGGACCGGCACTTCGCCGACACGCCGCTGGAGCGCAACCTGCCGGTGCAGCTCGCCCTGCTCGATCTCTGGTATCGCAACCTGCACGGCCTGGCCAGCCGCTGCGTGGCGCCGTACCACCATGGTCTGCGCACGCTGCCGGCCTACCTGCAGCAACTGGAGATGGAGAGCAACGGCAAGCGCGTCGACCTGCGGGGGCGCACATTGCCGTTCGCCAGCGCCGCCGTCACCTGGGGCCAGGCTGGCAGCAATGGGCAGCACGCCTTCTTCCAGCAACTGCACCAGGGCACCGATGTGGTGCCGGTCGAATTCGTGCTGGTGCGCCAGGCGGCACACGCCCTGCCCGGGCACCACGCGCAGCTGCTGGCCAAGGCACTGGCCCAGGCGCGTGCGCTGATGCTGGGCCAGACCGGTGACGTGCCGGCACGCCATTTCCCTGGCAACCGGCCTTCCACCATCCTGCTGCTCCATGACTTGTCGCCGCACAGCCTGGGCACGCTGCTGGCAATGTACGAACACCGTACCTTCACGCTCGGTTCGCTGTGGGGCCTCAACAGCTTCGATCAGTGGGGGGTGGAGCTGGGCAAGCGCTTCGCGCACGATCTGATTGCGCGTCTGGACCATGGTGACGTCGCCGGACTCGATGCCTCGACGGCTGCGCTGATCACGCGACTGCGCCAGACCTGATCGAGGTGGATCACGGCGCAGCTGCGGATTTGCATACCTGCGGTGCCAGCTCCAAATCTGTTTGAAACGAAAAAAGCCGCTGGTCACCCAGCGGCTTTCCAAGCCTGACGGCACGGTCACCGGCACCAGGCCAGTGACCCGACGGCGGAATTACATCATGCCGTCCATACCACCCATGCCACCCATGCCCGGCGGCATGCCCATCGGGGCGTCGTCCTTCGGCGCCTCGGCCACCATGACTTCGGTGGTCAGCATCAGGCTGGCCACCGAAGCGGCGTTCTGCAGCGCCGTGCGGGTCACCTTGGTCGGGTCCAGGATGCCCATCTCGATCATGTCGCCATAGGCGTGGTTGGCGGCGTTGAAGCCGAAGTTGCCCTTGCCTTCCAGTACCTTGTTGACTACCACGCTGGCCTCGTCGCCGGCGTTGACGACGATCTCGCGCAGCGGCTGCTCGACGGCGCGCAGCACGATCTTGATGCCGGCATCCTGGTCGTGGTTCTCGCCCTTGATGTCGCCCACGGCCTGGCGCGCGCGCAACAGCGCCACGCCACCACCGGCCACGATGCCCTCTTCCACCGCAGCGCGGGTAGCGTGCAGGGCGTCCTCGACGCGGGCCTTCTTCTCCTTCATCTCGACCTCGGTGGCGGCACCGACCTTGATCACCGCCACGCCGCCGGCCAGCTTGGCCACGCGCTCCTGCAGCTTCTCGCGGTCGTAGTCGCTGGTGGCTTCCTCGATCTGAACGCGGATCTGCTTGACGCGTGCCTCGATGTCCTCGGCCTTGCCGGCACCGTCGATGATGGTGGTGTTCTCCTTGCCCACTTCGATGGTCTTGGCCTGGCCCAGGTCGGACAGCTGCACCTTCTCCAGGCTCAGGCCGACTTCCTCGGCGATCACCTTGCCGCCGGTCAGGATGGCAATGTCCTCCAGCATGGCCTTGCGGCGGTCACCGAAGCCAGGCGCCTTGACGGCCACCACCTTCAGGATGCCGCGGATGGTGTTGACCACCAGGGTGGCCAGCGCCTCGCCCTCGACTTCCTCGGCGATGATCAGCAGCGGACGGCCGGCCTTGGCGACGGCTTCCAGCGTCGGCAGCAGCTCGCGGATGTTGCTGATCTTCTTGTCGAACAGCAGCACGTACGGGTTCTCCAGCACGGCGGCCTGCTTCTCGGGGTTGTTGATGAAGTAGGGCGACAGGTAGCCGCGGTCGAACTGCATGCCTTCGACCACGTCCAGTTCGTTGTCCAGGCTCTTGCCGTCCTCAACGGTGATCACGCCTTCCTTGCCGACCTTGTCCATGGCGTCGGCGATGATCTGGCCGATCGACTCGTCGCTGTTGGCCGAGATCGAACCGACCTGGGCGATCTCCTTGCTGGTGGTCGTGGCCTTGCTGGCCTTCTTCAGCTCCTCGACCAGGGCCGCGACGGCCTTGTCGATGCCGCGCTTCAGATCCATCGGGTTCATGCCGGCGGCGACGAACTTCATGCCCTCGAACACGATCGACTGCGCCAGCACGGTCGCCGTGGTGGTGCCGTCACCGGCGGCGTCGCTGGTCTTGGAAGCCACTTCCTTGACCATCTGGGCGCCCATGTTCTGCAGTTTGTCCTTGAGCTCGATCTCCTTGGCGACCGAGACACCGTCCTTGGTCACCGTGGGGGCGCCGAAGCTGCGCTCCAGCACCACGTTGCGGCCCTTGGGGCCCAGCGTGGTCTTGACCGCGTTGGCCAGGATGTTCACGCCCTCGACCATGCGGGCCCGGGCGTCAGAACCGAAAACAACGTCTTTTGCTGCCATTTTTAATCTTCCTTGCGTAAATTGGGTTCAAAAGTGGACAAATGATTACTTTTCGACGACCGCGAACAGATCGTCTTCCTTCATCACCAGCAACTCGTCGCCATCGACCTTGACGGTCTGGCCGCTGTACTTGCCGAACAGCACACGGTCACCCACCTTCACGTTCATGGCAATCAGTTCGCCCTTGTCATTCTTCTTGCCCGGCCCGACGGCCAGCACCTCGCCCTGGTCGGGCTTCTCGGCGGCGGTGTCAGGAATCACGATGCCGGAGGCGGTCTTGGTTTCGTTCTCCAGGCGCTTGACGATCACACGATCGGCGAGAGGGCGCAGCTTCATCAGGTTCTCCTAATTGCTAGATTTGATTGAGATAAAGGGTTTTGGCCCATCCGCCTTCGTTCGCAGAAAGCGGTCAGTGGCCGGAACATGATGAGTTCGAATGCGCTGTTAGCACTCAAGCTCAACGAGTGCTAATGATAAGGGCAAACCCGCCGAATTCAAGTAGCAGCAAGGTTTTTTTGAGCTGATCCTTGCCGATGCTGCGGAACGTCACTGAAGTTGACCCTATGCGTCAGTGGAGTTGCACTGCTTCAGGTCAATGACGACCTGCGGTGGCCATCAATGGGACGACGGCCGACTCAAAGCGCCACGCCCAGCATGGAACGAGCCTGATTGTCCGCGCCGATTCAAATTTGACCCGCCGTGCCGATTCAAATCTGACCCGGGATCGGAAGCCTGTCATTGGGTGACGGGCTGTGCATGACTTTATCTTCAACGCCTCCTTCTCGGTTGATGTTCATCGTTGATTTGGCGCGGCAAGGCGCGCAGGGCGTAGCCAATCATGGCCATGGTGATCACTCCAAACACCCCGCTGCTCAATAATGCAGCAGGGTAGGTTGAACACCCGGGTCACATTTCGGTCGGCATCACCTCAAAAGGTGGGTCACATTTCGGTCGGCGTCAACACGTTCCACCCTCTGCTGGCTTACGGCCTGTTCACGCCATTCCTGAAAGACGCGTTGGAATCAAGAAGCCAGCCGCCAAAACGCCCGCTGCAGCCACGATAGGAAGCCCCAGAATCCCCTGCTTGTCTTCACTCAGTCGATGCCCAAATTCGGGTCGGCCTCGAGGAACTGCTCGGGATCGGGCAGGGGCGTGAGCGGCAGCTGCATCTCCGCCGGCGCCATCTGTTCGGTGAAGCCTTCCAGCGTGCCCATCGGGCGCTGGTCGCGGCGGGTGACCGGGTCGCTCCGCAGGTAGGCGACCGCCAGCCGCGCCAGCGCCTCGAGCGCGTCGCGGTGGGTGCGCTCATAGCCATGCGAGGCGTCGGCGCCGAAGCCGATCAGGGCGGTGCGGATGTCGTTTCCGGCCTCGACCGCCGCCGCCGAGTCGGAGCGGTAGAAGCGGAACACGTCGCGCCGGTGCGGCAACCCGTGGGCTTCGGCCAGGCCGATCAGCTTGTGCGTGAGGTGGAAGTCGAACGGCCCCGACAGGTCCTGCAGGCAGATGGTGACCGCATGCTCGCTCGTGTTCTGGCCCGGCGCCGCGATGGCGATGTCCAGGCTGACCATCTCGGCGATGTCGCCATGCAGCGCCGCCGAGGCGCCCGATCCCACTTCCTCGGTGATGGTGAACAGCGGGTGCACGTCCACCGGCGGCTCGATGCCGGCGTCGACCAGCGCCTTGCAGGCGCACAGCAGCGCCGCCACCGCGGCCTTGTCGTCGAGGTAGCGCGCGTTGATGTAGCCGTTGTCGAGCAGCTCGAGCTGCGGATCGAAGGCGATCCAGTCGCCGACCTGGATGCCGGCCGCCAGCAGGTCCTCGGCGCGTTCGGCCGGCACGTCGACGCGCACTTCCACGTGGTCCCAGCCGATCGGCTGGGTGTCGATCTCGGGGCCGAAGGCGTGGCCCGAGGTCTTCAGCGGCAGGCAGGTGCCGCGCAGCTGCTGCGTGTCGGTGAACACCGTCAGCCGCCCGCCTTCGGCGAAGCGCGCCGACCAGTGGCCGATCGGCACCACCGCCAGCCGGCCGTTCGGCTTGATGCGCTGCACCATGGCGCCCAGCGTGTCCAGGTGGGCGACGATGGCGCGCGCCGGCTTGCGCTCGCGCCCGCGCAGGGTGGCGCGGATGGCGCCGCGGCGCGTCACCTCGCAGGGCAGGCCGATCGCCTCCAGCCGGGCCACGGTGTAGCGCACGATGCCGTCGGTCAGCCCGACCGGGCTGGGAATCGCCATCAGCTGCAGCAGGGTCTCCCGCAGGAAGCCGCCGTCGATCGGCGGCAGGGCGGGGGTGGCGTCGGTGCTCATGACGGGTTCTCCGCCGGCTCGACGCGGGTGTTGGGAAACAGCAGGTCGACGAAGCGCTCGGCGGTCGGCTGTGGCTCGTGGTTGGCCAGGCCCGGCCGCTCGTTGGCCTCGATGATGACGTAGTCGGGCTTGTCGATCGCCGGCACCAGCAGGTCCAGCCCGGTGACCGGGATGTCGAGCGCGCGCGAGGCCTGCTCGGACACCGCGCGCAGCACCGGGTGCAGCTCGGCCGTGACGTCGTGGATGGTGCCGCCGGTGTGCAGGTTGGCGGTCTTGCGCACGTTCAGCGTCTGGCCCGGCGGCAACACTTCGTCCATGCTGTGCCCGGCGGCGGCCACGCAACGCCGGGTTTCGGCATCGAGCGGAATGCGCGACTCACCACCTGTGGCGGCTGCGCGCCTGCGACTTTGCTTGCGCACGAGGGTCTCGATGCTGGACTGCCCGTCGCCCACCACCGCGGCGGGCTTGCGCACGGCTGCAGCGACCACCTGGTGATCGATCACGACCACGCGCAGGTCCTCGCCGGCGCAGAACTGCTCCAGCAGCACGCGCTCGCCGAAGCGCCGTGCGCGCTTGACGGCTTCCTGCATGTCCTCCGGCGTGCGCACGTCGACCGTGATGCCCTGGCCCTGTTCGCCGTCGACCGGCTTGACCACGATGCGGCCGTGCGCGGCCAGGAAGGCGCCGTCGTCCTCGGCTGCGCCGGCCAGCTGCTGCGCCGGCACCTGCAGGCCGGCGGCCGCCAACGCGCGCTGCGTCACGCGCTTGTCGGCGCAGCGGCTCATGGCGACCGCGCTGGTCAGTTCCGACAGCGATTCGCGGCACAGCACGCTGCGCCCGCCGTGGCTGAGGCGGATATAGCCGTTCTCGGCATCGACCAACTCGACCCGCACGCCACGCCGCCGCGCCTCGTCGACGATGATGCGCGCGTAGGGGTTGAGCCGCTCGCCGCCCAGCGCCGGCGACTCGCTGAACAGCGGTTCGTTGATGGCGTTGCGGCGCTTGACGGCGAACACCTGCACCGGCTGGAAGCCCAGCTTGCGGTACAGCTCGATGGCCGAGTCGTTGTCGTGCAGCACCGACAGGTCCATGAAGCTGCGCCCGCGCGCCTGGAACTGCTCGGCCAGGTAGCGCGTCAGCGCCTCGCCCACGCCGGCGTGCGGCGTCTGCGGCGCGACCGCCAGCGCCCACAGGCTGGCGCCGGCGTCGGGCTCCTCGTCGCCGAAGGCCGGCACGTGGTCCAGGCCCATGGCGGCGCCGATCACCTCGGCGGTAGCGCGGTCCTCGGCCAGCACGTACAGCAGCTTGCGCTCGGCGCGCCCGCTCCAGACCACCGCCGGATCGACCGGCACCATGCCGCGCGCCTGGTAGATGGTATTGATCGCGGCGACGTCGGCGCGCGAGCGCAGGCGCCGGATCGTGAAGCCGTGCCGACGCGGGTGCGCCGGCACGTAGCTGCCCAGCCAGAGCCGGAACGATTCCGACGGATCGACGAACAGCCGCTGCGGCGAGCAGGCGACCACCACGTGCGGCTTGTCGACGTAATAGGCGATGTCGCGCTGGCCGGGCCGCTCGCCCAGCAGCGCCTCGGCGATGTCCTGCGGTTGCGCGAAGCTGTGCCCGGCAATCAGCCGGCCCCAACCGCATTCGACGATGCGCCCGCTGGCGGCCTCGTCCTGTTTGGCGTACTCGCCCACCAGCCCCTGCGGCAGGCGCGCCCGGTCCAGGCGCGCGCCGCGCTTGATCTGTTTGCGTATCACGTTTGTTTTCTCCTGTTCAAGCCAGATGGGTCTGCAGCCACCATTCGAGCAGGCCGAGCTGCCACAGCTTGGATCCCCGCAGCGGCGTCAGGTGGTCGGCCGGGCTGGACAGCAGCCGATCCACGTAAGCCGGACGGAACAGGCCGCGTTCGCGCGCCGCCCGGCTCGACAGGGCGTCCTGCACGCGCGCCAGCGTGTCGCCCTCCAGGTACTTGAGCGCCGGCACCGGAAAGTAGCCCTTGGGCCGGTCGATCACGGCCGGCGGGATGAGCTGCCGCGCCGCCTCCTTCAGGACGCCCTTGCCGCCGCCGGCCAGCTTGTGACGGGCCGGGATGCGCGCCGCCAGCTCGACCAGTTCATGGTCCAGAAACGGCACCCGCGCCTCCAGCCCGAAGGCCATGGTCATGTTGTCGACGCGCTTGACCGGGTCGTCCACCAGCATCACGGTGGTGTCCAGCCGTAGCGCCTGGTCGACCGGTTCGCTCGCGCCCGGGGCGGCGAAATGCTGCGTCACCAGTTCGCGCGAGGCATCGTGGCCGAGGTAGCGGTCCTGCACCAGGGCACGGTAGTCGTCATAGTCGCGGTCGCGGAACGCCGCCAGGTAGTCGTCCACCGGCGCGGCGCTGCCGTCGAGCTGCGGGTACCAGTGGTAGCCGCCGAACACCTCGTCGGCGCCCTGGCCACTCTGCACCACCTTGCTGCGCCTGGAGACGGCCCGCGACAGCAGGTAGAAGCCGATGCAGTCGTGGCTCACCATCGGCTCGCTCATGGCACCGATGGCCTCGGGCAGGTGGCGCAGCAACTCCTGTTCGGGTACGAAGATGCGCTCATGCACGGTACCGAAATGTCGGGCCACGATGTCGGCGTATTCGAACTCGTTGCCTTTCTCGCCACCCACGTCCTCAAACCCGACGCTGTAGGTGTGCAGGTTCGCCACGCCGGCTTCGGTCATCAGGCCAACGATCAGGCTCGAATCGACCCCACCCGACAGCAGCGCGCCGACCGGCACGTCGGCCACCAGGCGCCGCCGCACCGCGGCGCGCAGTGCGTCGAGCAGCAGGTCTTGCCACTCGGCGACGGGGCGTGCTTCGTCGGCTGCGCTGCGCGCGTAGTCGAGCGTCCAGTAGCGCCGCTGCTGGCGTTCGCCGTCCGGTTGCAGGCGCAGCAGGGTGCCGGGCGCGAGCTTGCGCACGCCCTGCAGGATGGTGTGCGGCGGCGGCACCACGGCGTGGAACGACAGGTAGTGGTGCAGTCCGACCGGATCGATCGCGGTGTCGACGCCGCCACCTGCCAGCAGCGCCAGCAGGGTGGAGGCAAAGCGCAGGCCGCCCGCGACCTCGGCCAGGTACAGCGGCTTGATGCCCAGACGATCGCGGCCGAGCAGCAGTTGCCCACTGCCCTGCTCCCACAGCGCGAAAGCGAACATGCCGTTCAGGCGCGTGACGAAATCCTCGCCCCAGCAGTGGTAGGCCTTGATCAAGACCTCGGTGTCGCCCTGCGAGAAGAAGCGATAGCCCCGGCCCTCAAGTTCGGCGCGCAGTTCGGCGTGGTTGTAGATGGCCCCGTTGAAGACCAGTCCCAGGCCCAGTTGCGGATCGAACATGGGTTGCGCCGACGCCTCGGACAGGTCCATGACCTTGAGCCGTCGATGCGCCAGTCCGATGGTGTCTCGGATGAACAGGCCGTGCCCATCGGGGCCACGTGCTGCCTGTGCCTCGGCCATACGGGCGAGCGCGTCCGCGTCTACGGTTTGGGAGTCAAACCGAATTTCTCCTGCGATACCACACATGCGTGCGATCACTCCTTCCGTGTGATCGCCAGGCGAGCACGGAGCACCGGAGCATGAAGACGGAAATGGTGTCTCGCGGGCCCACTGGCGCTGCCGCCGCTGCTGGCGTGCGTGCTGACAGGGAGCACTGGGCGGATCGATCCGCCCGAACGAGACAAGTCGCTGCCATCAGCCCCTCGAAAGGAGGAACGGACACCAACGCGACTGGAAATGAGCCGGAGAGCGCAGACGGGCCGTTCTAAGCCCTGCTCCCACTTGCAACGCGGTGCTGCAAAGCAGACACGCGGCGATGAAAAGACTGTAGATTTTACCAGACTCAACCTTTGCCGACAAGGTCACGCGGCATCTGCAACGCATCGCATTCGGATCACGGCCAAATCCAACGAACTTGGCAGAACCTGGAAACTGTCGGAACGACTGCTTTGGAAACGTTGTGTGCCGTAGTCTGCCCGGTCGAGACCCAGTTCATCGACCCAATGTCCCAGGATTCGGGCGTACTGCCGGATGCCCAGATGTGGTGAGTTGTGAAGCCGGCTGGGAACAGGAAATCGTCAGACTTTAGTCCTGCCTGCCTGATCCACGCCTGAAGCGCTTCTCGGGTACCAGAAGCTGTCTCGTGAGGCGCTCCCGGCCAGGAGCGGTCTATCGCCGGTCATCCCTGAGGCGGCCATTCAAGATCATTGAAAGCTTCGCGAGGTCTCGCGGCTATGACCCCTGACGCAACCGAAACTGACTTCCTCGGAGCCAGCCCGAAGCACTCCTGCTGCAGCCGTAGGCTTGCAGATCAAGTGCTTGCATCAAGCGACAGGGTCAACTCCAGTCACGTTCCGCAATGCAGATGACAGGTGTCAGCGCAGGAAGCCAGCAAAGAATTCCGACAACTCGTCGAAGCCGTCCAGCGGCAGGACATGGGCGGTGTACTGGTCGGGGCGGACCACCACCATGCAGCCGGTGTCGCGGTCGATGCCGCGCATGTCGAAGATGTCGCCGACGCCCTTGTGGTCGACGCAGAAGACCTTCTCGTGGTCCTGCAGGCCGAGCTTGCCGGTCCTCGGCTTCAGCAGCGAGGGCATCTGCTCGTAGGCGAGCTGATCGAAGGTCTGCTGGAACACGGCGCGGAAGTCGATCACCGCGTCGATGTCCTCGCCCGGGCGGGTGTGCCGGACAACCGGGGATTTCGGATCATTCTCCAGCCAGTCGGCCAGCTTGTGGATGGCCGAGCCGGGGGCTGAGCTGTCGGCCCTGCCGGCGAAGGCGTAGATGCGCCAGCGCGCATCGGCCTCGGCCACGTGGCCGAGCTGCATCTGCCTGGCGTCGGACAGGCGCACCACCGGGGCTGAGTGAAAGCGCCGGCCGATTTCCTCGCCCTTCGCCAGTGCCTGGTGCGCCGAGGCGGCGAACAGCTTGGACGGGTCGTACTTCACGGCGGTGCCACCGGTGAATTCCAGGTTCGCCTTGAACTGCCGGATGATCCGCGGCTCCTCGCTGCCGTCGCGCTCGGCCTGGGTGGTCGGGGCCGACATGATGCGCGCCCACTCGTGATCGGTCTCGACCAGGCGCTTGGCCTCGGTCAGGCGCTCCTTCGAGTAGCTGCGCAGCAGGCTGGCGTCGGCCCGGCCCTGCAGCACATGCACCAGCTTCCAGCCCAGGTTGAAGGTGTCCTGCATCGACACGTTCATGCCCTGCCCCGCCTTGGGCGAATGGGTGTGGCAGGCGTCACCCGCGGTGAACACGCGCGGGTTGCGGCCGGAGCCCTCGGGCACGTCGTCGAACTTGTCGGTGATGCTGTGGCCGATGTCGTAGATCGACCACCACACCACCTCCTTCACGTCGAGCGTGTACGGCGCGATGATGCGGTTGGCCGCGGCGATCATGTCGTCCTGCGTGAACTTCTTGCTCGCGGCCTTCTCGCCGTCCTTCAGCTTGTCGAGCTCGACGTACATGCGGAACACGTAGCCGCCCTCGCGCGGCAGGATCAGCACGTTGCCCTCATTGGCAGACGAGATCAGGCACTTCTGCCGCACGTCGGGAAAGTCGGTGTTGGCCAGGATGTCCATCACGCCCCAGGCCTGGTTGGCGGCGTCGCCGTGCAGCACGCCGCCGATCGATTTGCGCACCGCCGAATGCGCGCCGTCGCAGCCGACCACGTAGTTGGCGCGCACGGTGCGGGTGGCCCACCAGTTGATGCCGCTGGCGTCCTTCAGCGTCACGGTCACCGGGTGGTCGTCGGTGGTTTCGTCCACCGCCACGCTCACCACCTCCCAGCCGTAGTCGGGCTCCAGGCGCGAGGGCGAGTTCTTCATCACCTCCAGGAACAGCTCGTGCAGCCGCGCCTGGTTAATCAGGATGTGCGGCATCTCCGAGCTGTCGTCGGCCACGTCCTGCACCCGGCCGACGCGCTTGATGTGCGCGGGGTTGGCCGGGTCGGGCATCCAGAACGCGGTCTGGTTGACCCAGTAGGTCTCGCGCTTGACCTTGTCGGCGAAGCCAAAGGCCTGGAACATCTCCATGGTGCGCGTGTTGATGCCGTCCGCCTTGCCCTTGATGATGTTGGCGGGCATGCGCTCGACGATCATGGTGTCGATCTCGGGGAACTGCGCCAGCTGCGCCGCCAGGCACAGGCCGGCCGGGCCGGTGCCGGCAATCAGCACGTCGACCTGCTCTGGCAGCGGTTCGTGGGCACCCCGGTTGCGCCGGTTGGGCGCGGCCTGCTTGACGTCGGGGTTGCCACCCCGGAATCCGTCCTTGTAGAACTGCATGTCCTGTCTCCTCGTCTGGAATGCGCCACGAACGACGTGCCGGCGCGGTGGCGAATGATATCTGTACTTACTATTGGTCGTCAATACTGTATGTATACTTATTAATTGGCACCGTGGCTGGCGCATCCAGGTCAGATTGGAGCCTTCACCCGGAGCGCGACAATGGACTCAATCGAAATGGCGGGACACCTGATACGCCGCCTGCATCAGCGGTCGACGCAGATTTTCGTCCAGCGCACGCAGGCGGCGGGGTTCGACCTGACGCCGGTCCAGTTCGCCGCACTCGACGCCATTCATGCCCACCCCGCCGCGGATCAGGCGCGCGTCGCGGAGCTGATTGCCTACGATCGCGCCACCATCGGCGGTGTCATCGAACGGCTGGAGCATAAGGGCTGGATCCGCCGCGTCGTCAACGAACTGGACCGCCGGGCGCGAGAGCTTTCACTGACCGCCAAGGGCCAGCGCGTTCACGCCGCCCTGCTGCCGATCGTCCGCGATCTGCAGGACGAGATACTGCAGTCGCTCAGCGATGCGGATCGTGCGTGCTTTCTCAAGCTCGCCCGTCAACTCGTGCGGCCTGAGAAGGTGTGAACGAACCCGCCATGGCCGTTCGATCAAACGTCCAGCGGCAGCTTGGTCCAGTCGACCACCCGGCTGGTATCGACCTGGATCGCCAGCGCGCCTTCAGCAGCCGTGAGTGACTCTCGCTCCGCCAACTGGCGCTCCAGCACCTCGAGCGTCGCCTCTGACGCATCGCGCCCCTCGGCGCTGCGCCGGCGCACGCGCTCGCGCAGGATCTCGATCGGTGCGTCGAACACCAGCAGACGGCACGGCACGGCACTCTCGGCCGCCAGCGCGATGAACTCCGCACGGTGCGTCCGGCGCAGGAAGGTCGCGTCCACCAGCACCGGGAATCCAGCGCGCAGCACGGTGCGCGCCCGCTCGCGCAGTTCGGCATAGGTGCGGGCGCTGGCCGCCGGCGTGTAGATGCCGCCCGGCACCCCGGCGCTGCTGGCCTCCGGCGCCAGGCCGAACAGGCGCTTGCGCTCGACGTCGGCGCGCAGGCGCACGATGCCGCGCGATTCGATCAGCGGCTGGCTCTGGCTGCTCTTGCCCGATCCCGACACACCGCTGGCCACCCACAGCACGCGCTCGCGCGGCTGTGCCAGCCGATACGCCAGTTCGACGTAGCGCGCCATTTCGCGCCAGTGCGCGTCACCCGGCGTGGCCACGCGAAGCGACGCGACCTTGGCGCGCACCAGCGCCCGGTACACGGCGTAGAAGGGCAGCAGCTCCAGGCCGGCATGGTCGCCCCCCAGATCCAGCCAGGCGTTCATGAAGCGCCAGGCCAGCGGCGCCAGCCCGTGCGCGTGCAGATCCATGAACAGGAAGGCCACGTCGGCCATCACGTCGACCCAGCGCAGTTGCGGATTGAACTCGATGGCGTCGAACAGCTGCGGCGCGCCATCCAGCCAGATCAGGTTGCCCAGATGCAGGTCACCGTGACCCTCGCGCACCTGGCCGTTGGCGCGGCGGGCATCGAACAGCGGTTGCAGACGCGCGCCTTCGTTCCGGACCCATTCGTGCAAGGCATCCAGGCGTGCCGCCAGCGGGTCGCTGCGCAGGCGCTCGTGCAGCGGCGCGAAATTGTCGTCCACCAGTTGCCGGATGGTGGTGGCCTGGCCATAAGGCCCATCCACCGGCGCGACCGCGGCGGCACGCTGAAACGACGTCACATGCCGCGCCAAGGCGTCGATGTGCTCGGCGCCCAGCTCACCTCGCGCCGCATGATTAGCCAGCAGCGCGCGCTGGGGAAAGCGCCGCATGTGCACCGCATGGTCGATCACCGGCCCGTCGCCCGCGATGCCGGGCGCAGCGATGCTGCCGGTGATCGGCACCACGTCCAGGTAGATCTCCGGCGCCGTGCGGCGGTTGATGCGCAACTCCTCTTCGCAGGCGGCGCGGCGCAGC
Organism: Ottowia sp.; assembly: GCF_035444425.1. GTDB lineage: Bacteria > Pseudomonadota > Gammaproteobacteria > Burkholderiales > Burkholderiaceae_C > Ottowia. The sequence goes on from NZ_DAOMOQ010000004.1 coordinate 133,455, forward strand.
TGCTGCGTGCTGAAGTTGAGGAAGTCGAGCTTGAGCGGCTTCTTCAGCTTGTACGCGTCATCACCGGTCAGCAGCACCCAGGAGATGTGGGTTTCGATCAGCTGCGCATCCGCTCGCGCATCAGCCAGCCGCCGCACCATCGCCGCCCGGGCCGCCAGCGTGGCATCCGGGTCCTGCGGCGCGGCGCTCATGCGGCGTCAGACGTTGAACAGGAAGTTCATCACGTCGCCATCCCTGACGACGTATTCCTTGCCTTCCGAACGCATCCTGCCGGCATCCTTGGCGCCCTGCTCACCCTTGAAGGTGATGTAGTCGTCGAAGGCGATGGTCTGCGCGCGGATGAAGCCGCGCTCGAAATCGCCATGGATCACGCCGGCCGCCTGCGGTGCGGTGTCACCGACGTGGATGGTCCAGGCGCGCACCTCCTTCACGCCGGCGGTGAAGTAGGTCTGCAGGCCCAGCAGCTTGAAGGCGGCGCGGATCAGGCGGTTCAGGCCCGGCTCCTCCTGACCCATCTCGGCAAGGAACAGCGCCTTGTCCTCGTCGTTCATGTCGGCCATGTCGGCCTCCATCTTGGCGCAGATCGCCACCACGGGCGCGTTCTGGCCGGCCGCGTACTCGCTCAGGCGATCGAGCAGCGGATTGTTCTCGAACCCGTCCTCGGCCACGTTGCCGACGAACATGGCCGGCTTGGCGGTGATCAGGCACAGCGGTTTCAGCAGCACCTGCTCTTCCTTCGACAGCTGCAGCGTGCGCACCGGCCTGCCCTCGTTCAGCGCCGCCTGCACCGGCCCGAGCAGCTTGACCATCGCCATGGCCTCCTTGTCGTTGCCACTCTTGCTGGCCTTGGTATAGCGCTGCAAGGCTTTCTCCACCGTGCCCAAGTCGGCCAGGCACAGCTCGGTCTGGATCACCTCGATGTCCGAGATCGGGTCGACCCGGCCGGCCACGTGCACCACGTTCTCGTCCTCGAAGCAGCGCACCACGTTGACGATGGCATCGGTCTCGCGGATGTGCGCCAGGAACTGGTTGCCCAGCCCCTCGCCCTGGCTGGCGCCCGCCACCAGGCCGGCGATGTCGACGAACTCGACGATGGCCGGCAGCACGCGCTCGGGCCTGACGATCTCCGCCAGCTGCGCCAGGCGCGGGTCGGGCACCTCGACCACGCCCGTGTTGGGTTCGATGGTGCAGAAGGGATAGTTCTCCGCAGCGATCCCCGCCTTGGTCAGCGCGTTGAACAGGGTGGACTTGCCGACGTTTGGCAGACCGACGATGCCGCATTGCAGGCTCATGGAAATTCCTTTATGGATCAACCCCTTGCGTACCATCGAGCCCAACACAGGCGTGGTCGAGGTGCCCGACCCGCATCTGGCCTCTTGGGCCGGACTGGGCGATCAGCCGGGGGGTGTAGTCAGACTCTTTTCGAGGCTTTTGTCCTCGATTTGCCTGGGAAATAGCGATGACGATTGTACTGATCAGCGAAGCTTTGCTTGAGCGCAGCAATGCCCGGGATGGGCGTGTCCTGCGGGACCGGGTGCTGAGTGGCTTCTGTGTCCGCATGAATGCCCGTAAGCGGACCTTCCGGGTTGCTACCAGCGTGGCGGGCAAGCAGTTCCGGATGACGCTGGGTCATTGGCCGCTCATGAGCGTCGAGGAAGCCCGGGGTTTGGCGATGACCGTGCTGGCCCAGTGCAGACGCGGTGAATGGCCGGTCAAGCCTGCGGTGGTGGTGGTGCCCACGCTGCGCGAGCTGCGTGAAGAGTACTGCCGGGTCAAGAACATCAAGGCATCGAGCCAGAAGCGCTATGAATCGCTGCTGCGAACCCATTTCGGGGAGTGGCTGGACCGGTCAGTGTCTGAGCTGGGTGATCCGGCATTCACACAGCATTGCCGGGAGTTCGGGCAGACCAGAGGGGCTGCACTGGTCGAGTTGGCGAGAGGGGTGATCGGGGCATTGGTGAAGTACGCGAATGCCATGCATGGCTTGACTCTGGAATCCCCGTTCACGAAGCTGGCGACGGTCGGGCTGTTGCCTGACCGGGTTCAGCCCCGGGCGCGGGTGTTGCAGGAGAGTGAGCTTCCCGCATGGAAGGCAGCGGTTGATCAGATCGGGCAAGTGCAACGGGACTTCCTGTACTTGGTGATCTACACCGGACTGAGGCGCAATGAGGTGAGGAACCTGCAGCGAAGCCAGATCGACCTTGCCTCGAATGTCCTGAGCGTGCCTGACACCAAGAACGGCAAGCCCCATAGCCTGCCCATCACGCCGGTGATGCGGGAGATTCTGGCAAGGCGCTGTGAAGGGCTGGAGCCCGGTGATGAACTGTTCGCGGGCGTGTCAGCGGAACACCTGTCGAAGATGGCTGAACGGGCCGGGGCACCCCGATTCATGCTGCACGATCTTCGCAAGCTGGTGGCGACGGTCGGGGAGCGGCTGGCGGTCAGTGATGCGGTGCTGCGAAGGATTCTGAATCACACGCCGCCCAAGAGTGATGTGCTGCACCGGCACTATGTGCAGCTTGGGGTCGAGGACATCCGGGATGCGATGGTGAAGATTCAGCGGGAGATGGGTCGGGCCATGGATGGCGGTTAATGCAGGGGACTTGCGGTTTACTTGATTAAAAAACGCAACTTCTACCAGCAATCCGAATAAACGTTGATTAAAGCTTGCGTTTCCTTGGCCGCCGGACCCCATCCAGATCACCCAATGCCGGGAATTTTGATTAAACTGATGACCAGCTGTAAATAGGTGACATTCGTTAGATCACCAAGATCCATATAATCGTTACTTTTTCGGTTTCGGCTGATCAAGGTACCTGACGTCTCGAACGTTGAGGGGAATCGGGTTGATGTACTGATAGCCCTGCCCTTGCCAGAAAACCAGTTCCGCAAAACCTGCTGGCACCACCGTGATCATGCCATGCATGTCCTCCGGAACAAAACCAGCAGCTCGCAGAGCGTTATTGCACATCTTGAATTCGACGCCCTCTTTAGCTAACTCAGCCATTCGATCGATCACGCCCTGGTATTTCTCATAGTTCTCCATTGCAAACGCACGAAGCTCAGGCCCATGAGTAACGACCACGACCTTACCCTTGGTCTCCTTCACCGTATTCTTGACGAAGCCGTAAAGGATATTCAACTGGTTCGGATCGGCATAATTGACGTCAAAAACAACGTTGGTCACCGGCATGCTGTGCATATCGACCTTGGCGGTGCCGTAGGGAGAGAACGGCTCTGCCGCATGAGCCGGGGCTATCGCAATCATTGCAGCGACAGCAAGTGAAACAAACCAGAATTCCATAAGTTACCTCAGTTTATCTAATAGTAAATTTTATCACGCAACTCATTGCAATACAACAGAAATCCACGATAGCCCATCAAGAAAGCAACATATTCATGGACTTGACTGTTACAAAAAAGCTAAATAATTGACTATTTTTTAAGCAACCCATATTTTGGGCGCAATACGGGCTTTTAATAACACCGTAGGTGGAACGCCGAAGGCGTTACACCGAAGGTGCTGTCCCCAATCCGGTAGGCGTGAGGGCAATACTCCCCTAACCCCGGCAATAGCAAGGGTTAGCAGCCCAATCACACCTACCGGATTCCATCCGTACAGGGTCATCTCCGTCGCACTAGTAGCCGCTCTGGTATTGAATGATGCAACCCTAGGCGTCCGGGCAGTCACATCATCCTCATCTGGCAGGGCAGCGGCACTTTGTTTTGCAAAGCTACTCGACCCTTTGTCTTTGCCAGATCCCTTCTCGACATGAAGTAAATCTTCGTCGCTCAGGCCCGAACGTACGATCCACCGATAAAGCCTGAACCAAGCCGATGTATTGACACACACCGGCAAGTGTGTTGACCGCATTATATGAGATTGAATCGAGATCAGGTATAAGCAGTTGTTGATGATAAAGATGACAGTTTGACCTTCGTTGGGTGTTGATTTTTAGCCGAAGCATCACAGCAGCAGATGGGCATCACAGGAAGGTCGTTTAAACGCATGGAAACGGGTCTATTTGACGTCGAAATGGATTTTAGCTACCTACCCTGCTGCCGCAAAAATAATGCGTTATAGGGGCTCGGCGGTATAAGCACGGTAGCGGGCCTTCCAAAGGTTCATGGCGAAAGGTCGACGGGACACCTGCATCGACGCGGCGTGTCAGTAGCGATTGCGGTCAGTCAGCATGGTTCCGGCCTACAGGTTTCGGCCAAGAGCGGTCAGTTAACGTAAACGTCACCGGCACGTTAGACGCCGTCACAGTCCGAACTGCAGATCGTAGACGCGGAAAGATTGCAGGTACGGTAAGGGGTTCAGCCATGCCCCCTCAACATTGCTGGTGGCGACTGTCAGCAGAAGGAACAGCGAAAGCAAACTCCCTCGATCGCTCTGAGCGATAGCCCAGCACACCTCCGGACGCTCTTTCCGAACTTGTGAAGGAATGAAACCATAAGGGGCATTGTCGAAGTTGAGGAATCCCTTGCCAAGGACGAACACGCCCTCCAGCGCCGGCCCTGGGATTGCAGCTCGGTCGTTCTCAGGCAACGCCGGCTCGGCGAGCCCCTGCGACTGGTACGCCTCCTTCACCCAAACGTGCGCTGTTTCCATTTTCGCAGGACCGTCGTACGCGACAACGAAAGACAGGATGCTTGGAGGAATGTAGCCCGAGGAGAAACTCTTCACCTCGTTCTTCTGCAGCGACTTAGCTGCACGTGCTGCACGGACAGCTTGTTCAATTCCCGCCTTGTCTAGGGTCGACTTGACCTCGATGGTTGCGACCACCGACTCCGCCAGAAATCCGCTGACACCACCACCGAAATCGAGCTTGGGGTAGTTTCGCTTGTAGATGACGATGTCGAACTGATTTCGCTGCTCGTTTGGTTTAGATCGACTGTCAATGATCTCGCCTGTCCCGATCGCCACGGTCGAGTTCAGGTGCTTCTCCAGAAACTCTCGGATGAATGCCTCTCTGGGGGTGCCTTTGTGTAACGAGTGTCCCGAATTCGCGGGAACCTTAGAAATAGCAAGGAGATGCTCCTCGACCGCTTTCATGTGTGAGTACAGCATGTCGTCCTATCTTGTAGGCATCTAACGCAATGTATCCCGCAGAACCTACGGGAGAAGCTGGACGGTCGGGATATTCTGATCACGTCCTTCTCCTAAAGGCGCAATCAGATCAACCCGTTGCGTGTGATCGCCTGTCCTTTATACAGGTAGATGTAACTAGCGAAACCCGGCAGCCTAGTTCATCCGGCGATCTTAAGGTTTTCAATCGTCCGAAAGCCCGCTCAGAGTCGAGAGCGCCGTTTCATCCTCGCCAAGAAATCATTGATTGGACATCGTTGAGCGACACCGGCCTGGCCCTATAAGCACTCCGGCACAGGCCCGGAAAAAAACGCCATCAAGCCCTACGCGGACGCACGCTTCGCCATAGGGGGTACAAGGTCGCGCGATCAAGCCGGTCAGCCCCGGTCGTCTGGCTTACCACAGGCCACCCCGTTCACGGCGGTTCAGTTCCACATCCTCGCCGATACAACGACCTCCTTGTCGGCCCGGTGATGCCTTCGTAGGCTTGGATACATGAAGGACGCTCGTCCTTACGCGTAGCCAAGTTTCAGGAGCCCCCGCCATGCCGTCTAAGTCGTTCGTCGCCTACTACCGTGTCAGCACCCAGCGGCAGGGTGCATCTGGTCTGGGTCTGGATGCTCAACGGCAGGTGGTGTCGCGGTATCTGTCGGAGCGCGGTCAGTCTGCGGTCGGTGAGTTTGTCGAGGTCGAGACGGGGAAAGGTGCAAATGCTCTTGATCGCCGTCCTGAGCTGCGCAAGGCACTGGAGCTGTGCAAGCGGTCAGGGGCAACGCTGCTGATTGCGAAGCTCGACCGGCTGGCCCGTAATGTTCACTTCGTGTCCGGTCTGATCGAGACCGGGGTGGATTTCGTCGCCGCCGACATGCCGAATGCCAACAAGGTCATGATTCAGATGCACGCGGTCATGTGTAAGCGTGGCCTCACCACCCTCTTGAACTGAGCGCGAGGCTGGGCGAGCATGTG
>NZ_DAOMOQ010000005.1:0-136296 GCF_035444425.1 Ottowia sp.
ACATGCTCGCCCAGCCTCGCGCTCAGTTCAAGAGGGTGGTGAGGCCACGCTTACGTTCCGCGTGATCGGCGCAGGCCTTCACCGTGTCGTGGCTCGGTAGGGATTGAGCGGTGCGCGAATGTCGGGTTCGCGGACAGTGATCTGTCGTTCTACGCCTCGCGGCTCTCGTGCAGGTCGTGCACGCGCAACGGGATCCGCGATCGCGGCACGCACCGGCGCCGGCAGCGGCGCGAGCTCCATGTCCTCGACCGCCATGTGCGGGCAGTCCGCGACGCTCGCGGTCGCCGCATCGACCGGCGCTTCGGTGTGCGCGCCTTCATCGCAGTGGTCGATGCGCAGGTGCGCCTTGGTTTCGGCAAGGTTCAGCATGTCAGGTTCTTGGAAGGGTGGCAACCACATCGTTTCGCGAAATGCTCCAAGCGAAGCAAAATGACCTCCAGGCCGTCCTCAAGGAAGAGCAATGAGACACCGTGACGATTCCCCCGACTGGATGTGGTCCAACGCCCTGGCGGCACTGGACCGCATGGAGCACTTGCATCGCGAGCTGTTCCAGCCGCGGCAGTCGCGCGCTGCATGCTGGGAGCCGCCCGCCGATGTGCTGGAGACCGCGCGCGAGTTGCTGATCTATGTCGCACTGCCCGGCGTGAAGGCGCAGGACGTGCGCGCCGTGATCGAAGCCGACGCGTTGGTGGTGAGCGGGCAGCGCGTGCTGCCGCAGGCATTGCGTACTGCCGTCATCCATCGTCTGGAGTTGCCGCAGGGCCGTTTCGAGCGCCGTATTCCGCTGCCGCCAGGGCGGTATTCGGCGGTCGATGTGGGCAGCGACCAGGGGTGCCTGGTGATCCGCCTGGAGAAAGCGTCATGAACGAGAGCGACAGCAAGGCCCGCGGCGAAGGCAGCGGCAGCGAGCCCATCCTGGTGGACTCCAGTGGCCGCGCCATCACGCCGGCAGAGGCCCAGCGGGCCGATGCGGCACCGCCGGCACTGCCCGAAGGGGTGCTGCCCATCCTGCCGATGCGCGACACCGTGCTGTTCCCGGGCACGGTGTTCCCGCTGATGGTGGGCCGCGAGGGCTCCACGCTGGCCGTGCAGCAGGCCCTGCGCGAAGGGCACCCGGTGGGCATCCTGATGCAGCGCGAGGCCGAGGGCGACGCCACGCCGGCCAACCTGCATGCCGTGGGCACCCTGGCCAACATCCTGCGCTACGTGACCCTGCCGGATGGAAACCACCACCTGGTGGTGCAGGGCCTGCAGCGCTTCCGGGTGCAGGAGTATGTGCAGGAGACGCCGTTCCTGGCCGCGCGTGCCGAACCGCTGGACGAACCCGAGGAAGAGGGGCCGGAGCCCGCCGCACGCCTGCTGCACCTGCAGCAACAGGCCATGGAAGCGCTGCAGTTGCTGCCGCAGACACCGCCGCCGCTGGTGGCCGCGGTGCAGCAGGCCAGCGCCGCCGGTGCCTTGGCCGACCTGGTCGCGGCCTACTCGGACCTGGACGCGGGCCAGAAGCAGGACGTGATCGAGACCATCGACGTCGTCGCGCGCGCCGACAAGGTGTCCGCCATCCTGGCCAAGCGCATCGAGGTGCTGCGCCTGACGCAGCAGATCGGCGAGCGCACCAAGAGCACGCTGGACGAGCGCCAACGCCAGGCCATCCTGCGCGAGCAGATGGCGTCGATCCAGAAGGAGCTCGGTGAGGGCGAGGGCAAGTCGCAGGAAGTGGCCGAACTGCGGCAGAAGATTGCCGAGGCCGGCATGCCCGAGGAAGTGCAGGAGGTGGCCGAGAAGGAGTTGCGCCGCTACGAGCGCATGCCCGATGCCGGCATGGAGGCGGGCATGGTGCGCACGTATCTGGACTGGCTGGTGGAACTGCCCTGGGCCGAGCCCGAACCGCGTGACATCGACATCAAAGCCGCGCGCCGGGTGCTCGATGAGGACCATTTCGGGCTGGACAAGATCAAGCAGCGCATCGTCGAGTTCCTGGCCGTGCGCAAGCTCGCACCCAATGGCAAGGCGCCCATTCTGTGCTTCGTGGGCCCGCCCGGCGTGGGCAAGACCTCGCTCGGGAAGTCCATCGCACGCGCCATGGACCGCCCGTTTGCCCACGTCAGCCTGGGCGGCGTGCACGACGAGGCCGAGATCCGTGGCCACCGGCGCACCTACGTGGGCGCGCTGCCGGGCAACATCATCCAGGCCATCCGCAAGGCTGGCGCGCGCGACTGCGTCATGATGCTGGACGAGATCGACAAGATGGGTCGCGGCATTCAAGGCGACCCGTCCGCCGCCATGCTGGAGGTGCTCGACCCGGCGCAGAACAACGTCTTCCGTGACAACTACCTGGGCGTGCCCTTCGACCTCAGCCGCGTGGTGTTCATCACCACCGCCAACACGCTGGAGACCATACCCGGGCCGCTGCGCGACCGCATGGAGATCGTGCAGCTGTCGAGCTACACCGAGAACGAGAAGTTCCAGATCGCGCGCCGCTACCTGGTGCCGCGCGAGCTGGAAGCCAACGGCATCACGGCCGAGCAGGTCGCGCTGGCCGACGACGTGATCTACGCCATCATCCGCGACTATACGCGCGAGGCCGGCGTGCGCAACCTGCAGCGCGAGATTGGCCGCGTGCTGCGCCACGCTGCCGTGCAGATCGCCGACGGCTCGGTCGCGCAGTTGAAGCCAGGTGTGCCTGACCTGAAGGGCATCCTGGGCCCCAAGCGCTTCGAGAACGAGATCGCCATGCGCACCAGCACCCCCGGGGTGGCCACCGGCATGGCCTGGACCCCGGTGGGTGGCGACATCCTCTTCATCGAGGCGACCAGCTACCCCGGCAAGGGCAATCTGATCCTCACCGGCCAGCTCGGCGACGTCATGAAGGAGAGCGCGCAGGCGGCGTTCTCGGTGGCCAAGCACCGCGCGCGCGAGCTGGGCATAGACGAGCAGCAACTCGGCAAGCTCGACATCCACGTGCACGTGCCCGCCGGTGCCACGCCCAAGGACGGGCCCAGCGCCGGCGTGGCGATGTTCACCGCCCTGGTCTCGCTGCTCATCAACCGCAACGTGCGCAGCGACACCGCCATGACGGGCGAAATCAGCCTGCGTGGCCTGGTGCTGCCCATAGGCGGCGTGAAGGAAAAGGTGATCGCCGCCGATGCCGCCGGCATTCAGCGCGTCATGCTGCCGGCGCGCAACCAGCGCGACTTCGAGGAGATCCCGCAGGAGGTGCGCCAGCGCCTGGAGTTCATCTGGCTGACCCAGGTGGACGAGGCCATTGCGGCTGCGCTGGAGCCCGTTGCCGACCGTTCCGCCGGGGGAGCGTCAGGAGCGGCGCAGTGATGGTCGTTGGTGCAGTGCTGCTGGCAGCCGTTGTTGCCGGCCTGATCTGGCTGGCGGTGCGCAGGTTCCAGCGCGGCAACCGGGCGCTGCATCTCCGACCCGCGAAGCTGAAGTCCGAACTCGCCGCCGAGGCGGCACTGGTCGAGAAGTTGTTGCGCATCGTCCGGTCCGGTGACGCAGCCGAAGGTCGCTTGTTCCAATGGCCGTTCAGCGGCAGGGAGGTCGAGGTGCTTGGCGAGGATTCCTATGTCGCCAACGTCCTGGCCGTCACCGGGCCGGCCACGAAGAATGCCGCGACCGCGAACTGTGATGCCGTGCTGGTGCCCTACCAGCCGAGACCGGACGAATGGGCGGTTGCCGTGGCGATCGGCCTGCCTGGCAGCTCCAGCATCAAGGTGGCCGGGCACCTGCCGCCCAGGAAGGTGGGCAGCTTGATGGACGCACTGCAGCGTCGGCAACTCGGCGAGCAGTCGACGTCGTGCAAAGGCATCGCGGGCGCCATGCTCAAGGGCAAGCGGTCGATCGGCTGGGTGCGGCTTCGTCTCGATTGGGATGCCGACCTGCGCGGTGAACAACAGGCCGGTCGGGCCGCGACGTCCTGACCGATCGCCAGCCGCGGCTCAGCCCATGGTGATCCGCAAGGTCGCGGCGATGGTCGGCGGCAGCGCGACGATGGCCAGCAGCATCAGCGCGCCCAGCAGCGACAGGTGCGGCGTAGCCGAGAGGCCGCTTTCCAGCGCGCTGACCGCGAGGCAGCCGAAGACCAGCACCGGCAGCGCCAGCGGCAGGATCAGCAGCACCACCAGGCTGGATGCCGAGCGCAGGCCGAGCGTGAGGGCGGCGCCGAGCAGGCCGAGCAGGCTCAGCACCGGCGTGCCGAGCAGCAGCGTGGCCGCAAGCAGCAGGGAACTGGTGGCGTCTAGATCGAACATCAGCCCGAGCAGCGGTGCTACCAGCATCAGCGGCAACCCGGTCCACATCCAGTGGACGATGGCCTTGCAGGCCACCAGTCCGGTCAGCGGTACGGCGCCGATCAGCCACTGCTCGAGCACGCCTTCGCTGGCGTCGACGCTGAAGGCGTGGCCCACGGTGGCGACGCAGGCCAGCAACGCGCAGGCCCAGATCACGCCCGGGCCGACCTGCCGCAGGGCGGTCGGATCGGGCCCGATGGCGATCGGAAATACCGTGACGACGGCTATGAAGAAGGCCAACGGCAGCAGCGCTTCGCTGGCACGGCGGCGCTGCAGGCGCCATTCGCGCTGCAATGCAAAGCCGTACGGCATGGTCATCACGCCAGCGCCGCTGCGGCGGTCCGCACGGCGCCGGACGGCAGCGGATCGAGGGTCCGGACCTGATCGATCTGGATGCCCGGTTCGACATGGCTGGCGAACACCGCGCAGCCGCCACGCTGCGCATGCTCGGTCAGCAGGGCGTCGAGCGCGCGCATGCCGTCGGTGTCGAGCGCATCGTAGGGTTCGTCGAGCAGCCACACCGGTGCGCCCACCGTCAGTGCCAGGCGTGCCAGCGCCGTGCGGCGCCGCTGACCCTGCGACAGGGTGCGCACGGCTCGACGCTCGAAGCCGTCCAGGCCAAGACGCGACAGCGCCGCGCGCCGGCTGGCCGCATCGCTGTCTATCCCGTGCAACTGCGCCAGGAACGCGAGTGCCTCGCCGACCCGCAGATCCCCGTTGGCGGCGTTGAGGTGACCGATGTAGTGCAGCGACGGTGCGCGCAGGCGGCGCTGGGTCTGGCCCGCCTCGTCGTGCCAGGCGATGCGGCCTTCGCTGATCTCGATCAGGCCGGCCAGCGCGCGCAACAGGGTCGACTTGCCGGCGCCGTTGGCGCCCCGGATCCAGCACAGCGTGCCTGCGGGCACGTCCAGCGAGAGTGGCTCGAACAGCGCGCGCCCGCCGCGCTCGCACACCACCTTGCTCAGGCGCAGGCGTGGCGCCACCGCATGGCTTGGGGCGGGTACTTGCCGGGTTTGGAGTGCAGGCGTGGGGTTGACGGGATGATCGACGTCGGCATTCATCGCGCTCGGCTCCGAAGGCCGTCCGAAGCGGGGATCATTGCACGATTCTATCGACCACCAGTTTGATGTCGCGCCCACCCAGCGGCACGGCTTCGACGCTGCCTTCCAGGTCGCCCGCGCTGGGCGCTGCGTTGCCGCTGCTGGAAATGCGCGCCACCAGGCGGACCTGTTCAAAGCTGGACAGCTTGCGGCCCTCGAGCATCGAGTTGGCATCGTCGAGCAGGAACTCGGCCGGCCAGGCGCCGGGCGACAGGCGCGCCGCGGCAATCGGCAGCGGCGGCCCGCTCATGGCGCGGGCGAACACGAACAGCCAGGCCCGATCCGGCACCCGCGACTGCAGCGCGCTGCTGACCTCGACACGACCGCTGATCGTGGTTGGTGTCTTCAGCGGTGGAGCTTGCTGCGCTCGACCGTCGGCGGGCATCGGCGGGTGGGCTGCGGGCAGCGATGGCATGTTCGGCTGCGCGCTCGCCATCCTGGTCTCGCTGGTCGGCCCGCCCATGGCCGGTGCGCCCGCCGCAGGCGCACCCATGACGGGCGGGCGTGGCGGTACCCGATCGCCCGACGCCATGGCCACCAGCGCGGTGGCGCGCGGGCGGTCCTCGCTGTCGGCGGGGATCAGCGCTTCCAGCCGGCGCCAGTGCTGCAAAGCCAGCGTGTTGTTGCCATGCTGGAACGCGCTGGCGCCGGCCATGGCCAGTGCGTTGAGATTGTCGGCGTCCTTCTCGAGCGCGGCCGCGATCAGCGCGTCGGCCTCGGCGGTGTAGCGCTTGCCTTGCTGCTCGACGACCAGGCTGGCGTGCTCGATCAGGGTGTCGGCGGGTTCGGCTTCGCGTGCGGCGGCCTCGCGGTACGCGCGGCTGGCCTGTTCCGGGCGGTCGACGCTGCGGTAGGTGCGCGCCAGCAGCACCCAGGATTCGGCCGTGGCTTGCTCGTCGCTGGCCAAGCGTTCGGCCAGCCGATCCGCCAGTTCGATCGTCGCCCGCAGTTCCTCCGCCGTATCGGCCGCGGCCTGGGTGGCCACACCGGCGGCGCCGCCGCCGAGCAGGCTGCCGGGTTCGCCGACCGCCAGGTAGCTGCCGATGACACCCAGCGGCAGCACCAGTGCGACCGCCAGCGCCGCCGGCCACGGCCGCGCCGCCGATGGGGTGGCGCTGCTGGGCTGTTGCTGCAACGTCGCATCGGCCTGGGCGTACAGGTTCTCCAGCCGGGCGGTGCGCTCGGCGTCGTCGATCTCGCCCGCCTTGTGCGCAGCTTCGACCTGCTGGCGCGCCGATTCGATCACCGCCAGCCGCGCCTGGTCGGCGTCGGCGCGCGGCGCCCGCTTCTCGCGCAGCAGCGGCCACAGCAGCAGGCCGATCGCCAGGGCCAGGGCGATGACGGCGACGATGACCAGTGCGATCATTTGGGTGGCTCCACGGCCTCGCGCAGGGCATGATCGAGCTGCCGGCGGCGCCGCTCGTCGACCGTGGTGACCGCGGCCGGATCGGGCGCCGTGTCGCGTCGCCGGCTGCGCAGCATCAGCGCCCAGATGCCGAAGCCCAGCAGCAGCAGCAGGAAAGGGCCGCCCCACAGCAGCCAGGTCGCCGGCTCGACCGGCGGCCGGTAGAGCACGAAGTTGCCATAGCGCTCGACCATGAAGTCGCGGATCTGCTTGGCGCTTTCGCCCTGGCTCAGGCGTTCGCGGATCTGGGCGCGCAGATCGACCGCCAGGTCGGCATGGCTGGCGGCGATGGTTTCGTTCTGGCACACCAGGCAGCGCAGTTCCTCGGCGATCTCCATCACGCGCGCTTCCAGCGCCGGGTCGGCGGCGATCGGTGTGGCCTCGCGGGCGCTGCCGGCGGCGGGCAACAGCAGGGCGGCAAGCGCCAGCAGCAGCGCGGCCAGCAGCGTGTGCGCCATGCGTATCGGGGCGGGGTTTGCTCGTGTGTGCATCTCAGGTCCCCTGCAACTTGCGCAGCAGCGGCATCACTTCGTTCTGCAGCACCAGCGGCGTGACCGGGCCGGTGTGCTTGTAGCGCACCACCCCGGCGCGGTCGATGACATAGGTTTCAGGCACGCCGTAGACGCCGAACTCGATGCCGAGCCGGCCGCTTTCGTCGTGGATCGATTCCAGATACGGGTTGCCGTGGTCGCTCAGCCACTTCAGCCCGTTGTCGCGCTTGTCCTTGTAGTTCAGCCCATACAGCTTCACGTTGCCGGTCTGTGCCCACTGGACCAGGGTCGGGTGCTCGACCCGGCAGGCCACGCACCAGGAGGCCCAGACGTTCAGCACCCAGACCTGGCCGCGCAGGTCCTGGGTGCCGAGCTGGCGCGCCGGGTCGTGCAGGGTGGCGGCGCGCACGTCCGGTGCCGCGCGGTCGACCAGCGGCGAGGGCACCTCGCGTGGATTCAGGCGCAGGCCGACGGCGAGGAACAGCGCGACCACCAGAAACACCAGCAAGGGCAGGAAGAACTTCAGCTTCCGCATGGCTTCACCTCGCCGCCGCGCCGGCCAGCTTGGCTGCAGCGGCTGCCTGCCGGCGCCGCACGACGACCCGGTAGCGCCGGTCGGCCGCGGCGCAGAAGCCGCCGAAGGCCATCAGCAGGCAGCCGAGCCAGATCCAGTTGACCAGCGGCTTGAGCTGCGCCCGCACGCTCCAGGCGCCGCCGCCGAGCGGATCCCCGAGCGCGACATAGACGTCGCGCGTGAAGCCGCGGTCCAGCGCCACCTCGGTCATCGGCATGCCGCTGGCCAGGTACACGCGGCGTTCCGGAGCCATGTCGCGCATCACGCGGTCGCCCTTGAGCAAGCGCAATTCCCCTCGTTGCCCCTCGTAATTTGGACCGTTCAGTGGGCGCACGCCGATGAACTCGAGCGTGTAGTCGCCGACGGCGACGGTCTGCCCGGGTTCCATGCGCACGTCCTTGGCGACTTCGTAGCTGTTCACCACCGTGACGCCGGCGATGAACATGGCAATGCCCAGGTGCGCCAGGAACATGCCCCAGAAGCTGCCGGGCAGGGTGCGCAGGCGCTGCATCCACACCCGCCGCGGACCGAGCCGCTGTCCCAGCGCCACCAGTGTGCCGAGCGCGACCCAGGTCGCCAGCAGCAGGCCGAATGCCGTCAGCCACCTGCCGCTGCCGGCGATCCAGGGGCCGAGCACGGCGACCAGCACGCTCACGACCGCGGCCCAGCGCAACTGGCGGGCCAGCGTCGGCACCTCGGTGCGGCGCCAGCGTGCCAAGGGACCGACCACCATCAACAGCATGGCGGGTGCCATCAGCGGCGGGAAGATGGTCTCGAAGTAGGGCGGGCCGACCGAGACCTTGCCGAGTCCGAGCGCGTCGAGCGCCAGTGGGTACAGCGTGCCGAGTGCCACCGAGATCGCGGCGACCGTGAGCAGCACGTTGTTCAGCAGCAGCGTCGCCTCGCGCGAACTCCAGTCGAACTGCGCGGCTTCGCCCGGCTGACGCAACTCGCTGGCACGCAGCGCGAACAGCAGCAGCGCGCCACCGGCCACGCAGGCCAGGAACAGCAGGATGTAGATGCCGCGCGTCGGGTCGCTGGCGAAGGCGTGCACGCTCGACAGCACGCCCGAGCGCACGATGAAGGTGCCGAGCAGCGCGAACGAGAAGGCGCCGATCGCCAGCAGTGCGGTCCAGGCGCGGAAGCCCTGGCGCGCCTCGGTCACGGCCAGCGAATGCACCAGCGCGGTGCCGAGCAGCCACGGCACGAAGGAGGCGTTCTCGACCGGATCCCAGAACCACCAGCCACCCCAGCCCAGTTCGTAGTAGGCCCAGAAGCTGCCGACCGCGATGCCCAGGGTTAGGAAGGCCCAGGCCACCAGCGTCCATGGCCGTGACCAGCGTGCCCAGGCGGTGTCGAGCCGGCCCGACCACAGGGTGGCGACGGTGAAGGCGTAGGCGACCACGAAGCCGACGTAGCCCATGTAGAGCAGTGGCGGGTGCGCGATCATGCCCGGGTCCTGCAGCATCGGGTTCAGATCCTGCCCATCAGCCAGCGCCGGGAAGTGGCGCTCGAACGGGTTCGAGGTCAGCAGCGTGAAGCCGAGAAAACCCGCCGACACGGCACCCAGCACCACCAGCACGCGGGCCAGCATGGCGCGGTCGAGCTGGCGCGAGAACACCGCGACCGCGACCGACCACAGCGCCATCACCAGGCCCCACAGCAGGATCGAGCCCTCGTGGTTGCCCCAGGTCGCGGTGATGCGGTACTCCAGCGGCAGGCGGCTGTTGGAATGCTGGCCCACCAGCGCCACCGAGAAGTCGTTCTGCACGAAGCAGGCGATCAGCAGACCGAACGCGGCGGCGACGAAGATGAACTGCGCCAGCGCCGCCCAGGGCGCCACGTCCATCAGGCGCGCGTCGCCGCGCCGCACGCCCCACCACGGCAGCGCGACCTGCGCCAGCGCGGCCCACAGCGCCAGCACCAGCGCCAGCTGACCCAGTTCTGCGGTCATTGCGGACCCCCTTCCTGGACCACCGTCTTGGCGGTGCGCGCCAGCGCCTCGGCGGCTTCCGGTGGCATGTAGTTCTCGTCGTGCTTGGCCAGCACCTGGGTGGCGGTGAAGCGACCGTCGGCACCCAGCTTGCCCTGCGCGACCACGCCCTGGCCCTCACGGAACAGATCCGGCAGCAGGCCGGTGTAGTCCACCGGCACGTCGCGCGCGTTGTCGGTGACCAGGAAGCTGATCTTCAGCGACTGCGTGTCGCGCACCACGCTGCCCTCGCGCACCAGGCCGCCGATGCGGAACGCCGTGCCCTGCGGCACCGTGCCCTGGTGCACCTCGGTGGGGCTGAAGAAGAACACCAGGTTGCTGCGGAACGCGTTCATCACCAGCGCCACCGCAGCGCCCAAGGCGAGCAGCGCGAACATGATGACCAGCAGGCGGCGATGGCGTGGTTTCATGGATCGATACCTTCATCCAGATCGCTGGCGCCGCGCAGCGCCGACCATAGGTCGATCGCCAGCACCAGCACGAACATCGCCAGCGAACCCAGCACGTAGGGTCCGTGGCCATCGAGACTCAGCCATGCCGGCATCAGGCGGTCCTCCACTGTGCGACCCAGCGTGCGCCGCGCAGGCCTTCCTGGCGCAGCACCAGCCGCCGCGCCCGCATCAGGATCACGGCGCCGACATGGCACCACAGGCCCAGCGTGCACAGCACCAGGCCCCAGGCCATGGTCGGCGCGATGGTCGAGGCGCGGCCGATGTTGATGGTGGCGCCTTGGTGCAGGGTGTTCCACCACATCACCGAGAAATAGATGATCGGCACGTTGACGACGCCGATCAGCGCGCACACGGCGGTAGTGCGTGCGGCGCGGCGCGGGTCGTCGATGGCGCCGTGCAGGGCGATGATGCCCAGGTACAGCAGCAGCAGGATCAGCTCCGAGGTCAGCCGCGCGTCCCAGACCCACCAGGTGCCCCAGGTCGGCTGGCCCCACAGGGCGCCGGTCCACAGGGCCAGGAAGGTCATCATGGCGCCGGTCGGCGCGATCGCCTGCGCCAGCGTGAACGCCAGCCGCGCATTGAAGGCCAGGCCGACCGCCGACCAGCCGGCCATCACCACATACAGCAGCATCGACAGCCAGGCCACCGGCACATGCAGGTAGAGGATGCGGTAGGACTCGCCCTGCTGGGCGTCGGTCGGTGCGATGAAGAAGCCGACCGCCAGCCCCGCCACGCCGAGCAGCAGCGCCAGCGCCCACAGCACGCGCGCCAGCGGCCCGGCCAGCGCATGGAAGCGCGCCGGTGCGGCATAGCGGTAGAGCAGGCTGCCGAAGCTCATGGCTCACTCGGACTCGCGGTGGACCGCCAGCGTGGGTGCGGCTTGCGTGGCCTGCGCCGTGGCGCCGGCTCCGGTCGGCTCAAGCTCGAACACGACGAAACCGCCACCGCGCCACACCAGCGTCAGGCCGGCGACGTCGACCTGGTTGTTGCCGATGAACGGCAGCAGGCGCGCGGCCAGCGTGTCGCCGCTGCTCTTGTCGTTCAGCGCCACCACGCGCAGCATCTGGCCGGGCAGCTTGGTCACGGCATAGGCTTGCTGGCCGCTGTCGCGCAGCCAGCCGTGCACGCCGCGCACCGAGCGGTGCACGTCGCCGGGATCGGTGAAGTCCTGGAAGCCGACCGCCAGCGCATCGGGGTGCATCTGCCCGAGCAGCAGGATGTCGCGCAGATGCAGCACCAGGATCGCCTTGCGATCCGGCACGATGCTGCGCAGCAGGCGCACGCCTTCGTCCTCGCGTGCCACCAGCGCCCGGGTGAAGGTGTCGAAGCGCTTCAGCGCCTGGGCATCGACCTCGCCCCAGAACGCCTGCTCGGTGCGCAACACGGCATCGCGCTGCTGGTTCCAGCGTGCCGGCACGAACAGCGGTTGCGCCAGGTGCTGGTTGAACAGCACGTCGGTCGCGCCCAGCACCTGCAACTGGCGACCGGTGTCCCACCAGCTCAGTACCGGCGTGCCGGCGGCGTGATGCCGCTTGAGCACATCGGCGAGTTCGCGCACTTCCTCCAGCGGCGCCGACAGTTGCAGCAGCGGGTCATCGACCCGGGCCCGCCAGTCCATGCGCACCAGGCCGTCCTGGCCGTTGGCGATGTCGAACTCGGCCAGCACCTTCTGATCGTCGGTCGCGATCACCTGCACGCGCTCCAGCGCCGGGCCCGGCGCCGCATCCGTTGCCGCATCAGGCGCCGGCGTGGCGGCCGCATCGGCCAGCGGCAGGCGTTCGTAGCGGTAGGGGGCGGGCGTGGTGCCGCGCTGCCGCGTCAGGAACAGCGCGCCGGAGGCCAGCAGCGCCAGCACACCCAATACAAGCAGTACACCGCGCAGGCGTGTCATGGCGCGCCTCCTTTCTACTTCTTCCGAACCCAGACTGCCCGACCGGCGGCTCTCGGCAAGCTGGCCGCCGGCTGGCAGGCACTCACGATCACTCGTCGGCGCTGCGATCCTGCGCCTCGCCCTTGCGCTTGCCGCGGCGCCGGCGCACCGGCACCAGGCTGCCGAGCAGCAGGCCGCCACCCGCCAGGGCCAGCCCGGCCGAGGTCAGGTCACCGTGGCCGAGCAGGGCGGTCAGGCCACCGGTCGACTTCTTGCTGGTGTCCTTGTTGAACCAGCCGGCCTTCTTCTGCGTTCCAGCCGCCGCCTCGAGCTTCTGCACGCGCTGCTCCATCTGGGCGCGTTCGCGCAGCACGGTGTCGTACTCGTTGATGATGGTCTGGTCCTTGATCAGGTCCGACCATCCGTGCGAGTAGGTCCAGCCGCCCGGGTTGACGTGCTGCAGGCCCTTCATGTAGCGCGCAATGTGCTGCTCCCACATCTCGGCGAAGGTGCGGTCGACGATGGTCGGGTTGTTGCCCTTGCTGAAGAACAGCGAGTTGAAGGCACCCGGCTCGTCCTTCTCCGGCTCCGGCAGCGCCGGGCGGTTGGTCTTCTGCCCGATCAGCAGGCCGTCGTCATACAGCTTCTGCACCACCTTGCGGGTCTCCTCGACCAGTTTCACGCCTTCCTTGATGCCGGAATCGGCCATGTCGAGGTAGGTGCGGGCGAAGCGCGGGCTGTGGCAGCCGCTGCAGGTGCCGACCCAGGCTTCCTTGCGCTCCTGGAACCAGGGGTGATCCAGGTTGTCGACGATGCTCTGGAACGGCAGGAAGCCCCAGCGCACCTTGCGCGTCACGTTGTGGGTGTACTGGCCCTTGTATTCCATGTGGCAGGTCACGCAGGTCGGGCCGATCTGGCCACCCTTGTCGATGGCATCCTGCAGGCGCGCGTTCCAGTTCCAGTCCTTGCCATGCGTCAGGTAGGCGGTGCCGTGCTTGGACAGCAGGAACTGCTCGTACTCGTTGTGGTCGACACCGTTGTGGCAGGTGCTGCAGGCCTCGGGCTTGCGCGCCTCGGTGGTGGCGAATTCGTGCCGGGTGTGGCAGCCGTCGCACTTGGCCTGGTTGTAGTGGCACATGGTGCAGCTCATCGCCACTTCACGCTGCTCGAGCGCGGCCCAGGAGGCGGTCTCGACGTTGGCGGTCCAGTCCACGGCGTGCGAGGGGTGGCCATCGGCCCATTGCTTCTGCGGCCAGATCTGGGTGTCGCGCTCGCTCTCGGCCTCGGCGAACTGGCGCACGTGGCAGCTGCCGCAGTCGGCGCGGCTGGGCAGCTTCAGTTCCGTCAGGTGGTTGCCGCTGTCCTTGCCGACGCCGATGTGGCAGTCGATGCAGCCGACTTCCTTCAACGGCGTGCCGGCGGCCAGCTTGCCCTGCTCACGCAGGTTTTCCTCCACCTCGGCGATGATGGATTTCTTGTACGCCCGGACGTCGCTTTCCGGCAGCGTGCGAATCTCGTCGAGCCGCGCGTGCACGCTCTTCTCCCAGGACTTGACCCAGCCGTGCGTGACCGCGCTGTGGCATTCCACGCACTGCTCGCGCGTGGACACGATGTCGGGCCCCTGGGACTTGTAGAACAGGCTCGGCGCCATGTACTGGGTGAAGGCGATCGGCTCCCACCACTTGGCGAACTTGCCCTTGTTGAGGTTGGCCTCCCAGCGCTTGGACAGGGCGTCGAACAGCTGCTTGGGCGTGGCCGAGCGATCCAGTTGCAGCGCCTTCAACTGCTCGTCAGGCACCGTGTCCCAGATTGCGGCCGATGCCATCGACGCTGCGAATAACAGCAGTAAAGCTGAAAGTAATCGGGCAAGTGTCTTGCGCATGGCCGTCTCCTCTTCTGGTTGGCTGTTCCTCTCGCTGGTTACGGACGATCTGCGGTCAGCCTTGCAGACCTTCCCCCGAGTTCAATGTAGGCTGCTTGGCGCAGGGTAGAAAGGACCATGCAATGGCACCTCCATGGAGCCATGCGGGTTTCGGGGGGGAATTCGAGGGTTAATCCCTAGAGCTAATGGCCCGGGGCGCGGCGTTTCAGGCCGATGGCGCGGGTGCCGCGGCCAGCAGGCGCTGCTTCAGCAGGCTCAGGCCGGCCCGGATCTCGTCTTCTTCCAGGGCCGCATAGCCGAGCACCACCACGCGCCGGCTGCGCTCGCGGCATTCGGGATCGCCGAGCCAGGAATTGCCGCTTTCCAGGCTGTAGATGCCCACGCCCACCGAGCGCGCGGCGCGCTCGACATCGATGGCCGCCGGCAGCGCCGCCGGCAGCTGCCACAGCAGATGCATGCCGGCCGCGCCGCCGCGCACGGTGTCGCTGTCGAACAGCTCCAGCAAGGTTGCGCGCACGGCATCGCGCCGGCCCGCATAGACCTTGCGCAGCCGGCGCAGGTGGTGTGCGAACTGCTCGCTTTCGAGAAAGCCCGCCAGCGCCGTCTGCGTCAGCAGGGGGGAACCGCTGGTCAGCAGGCCCTTCACGGTCACGGCGGCGCGGCGCAGGCGTGGTGGCACCACCATGTAGCCCATGCGCAAACCGGCCGCCAGGCATTTCGAGAAGGTGCCGAGGTAGATCACCCGGCCCGATTCATCCATGGCCTTGACCGCGGTCGGCGGCACGCTGTCGTAGTAGAAGTCGGAGTCGTAGTCGTCCTCGATCAGATAGCCGTCGTGGGCCTGCGCCCACTGCAGCCATTCGGCGCGGCGTGCCGCGGACAGCGCCACGCCGCTGGGGTACTGGTGCGCCGGTGTCAGGTACATCAGCCGGCACTTGGGCGGCAACTGGCCTGGCTGCGCGCCTTCCTCGTCGACCGGCACCGGGATCAGGCGCGCGCCGAAGCTGGCCAGCACGTTGGCCCCGCCCAGATAGCCGGGGCATTCCATGCCGACCGGCTGGCCCGCCGTGACCAGCAGGCGGGCGACCAGGTTGATGCCTTCCTGGCTGCCATTGATGATGATGATGTCGTCGGCGCTGCAGCTGATGCCGCGCGCCAGGCCGACATGCCGCGCGATCGCCGTGCGCAGGCGCAGCAGGCCGGCCGGATCGCCATAGCTGCCGTCGCTGCTCTGCAGTTCGCTCATGGCATCGTTGATCAGCTTGCGCCAGGCGACCACCGGAAACAGCCGCGCATCGGGGCGCCCGACCCAGAAGTCGTAGCGCAGTTCTCCCGTGTAGGGCGAGCGCGTGGCGTGCAGACGGGCGCCGAACGGCGCGACGGCTTCGCGGCCGATGCTTTCGGCGCCATGATCGGGCAACTGGCGCTCCTGCGCCACCAGCAGATCGGCCGCGCGCTCGGTGACAAAGCCGCCGCGCGGACCACGCATCTCGATGAAGCCTTCGGCGGCCAGGCGCTCGTAGGTCTGCACCACCGTGTTGCGCGATACGCCCAGGTCGTGCGCCAACTGCCGCGTCGCCGGCATGCGCGCACCCGCCGGCAGGCGGCCGCGTACCAGCAGCTCGACGATCTGGTCGAACAACTGATCCTGCAGGCTGCGCCCACGGCGGTTGAGGAGCTGGATCGGCAGTTGCATTGTGATCAGTCAAGATAGCTGATAACGAACCGTAACACCATGCGTGCCCGCCCGCATTCGGCCTGCGGCGCCTGGGGACAAGCGCCGTACCGCCCGGTTGGGCAGCAGGCGAGCCGGTGCAGTGCCTTTATATAATTCGCGCTCGCAGGGCGGGCCGGGGTCGCGAACAGGGCCGTACTCCCTGCGGATCGACGACGGGCGGCACCTTGCGGGTGCCGTTTGTTTTGTGGCTGCGGCGTCTACCCGGTACCCGCGGCGTGGGCCACGCGCTGGCGACCTGGCTGCAGGCCAGGGCGCTTCGGAAAGGTCTGGTTTGGACACCGTTTTGCTGGTCAAGGCCGCGATCATGGGCATCGTGGAGGGCCTGACCGAGTTTTTGCCGATTTCCTCCACCGGCCACCTGATCCTCACGGGCAGCCTGCTCGGTTTTTCGGACACCAAGGCCAAGGTGTTCGACATCGCGATCCAGACCGGCGCCATCCTGGCGGTGATCATCGTGTACTGGCGGAAGATCAGTGCGACCGTGACAGCGCTGCCGAGCAGCCGGCAGGCGCAGCGCTTCGCACTGAACGTCCTGATCGGTTTCCTGCCGGCGGTGGTGCTGGGGCTGCTGTTCGGCAAGGCCATCAAGGCCAATCTGTTCACACCTCAGGTGGTGGCCACCACCTTCCTCCTGGGTGCCTTCGTGATCCTGTGGGCCGAACGGCGGCCGCAGAGCACGGCGCGCATCCATGACGTCGACGACATGACGGCGCTGGATGCGCTGAAGGTCGGCCTGGTGCAGTGCTTCGCCATGATCCCGGGCACCAGCCGCAGCGGTGCCACCATCATCGGCGGTATGCTGCTGGGGTTGTCACGCAAGGCGGCGACCGACTTCTCCTTCTTCCTCGCCATCCCGACGCTGATCGGCGCCGGCGTGTACTCGCTCTGGAAGGAGCGCGCGCTGCTGTCCTGGGCCGATGCGCCGATGTTCGGCGTCGGCCTGCTGTTTTCCTTCCTCAGCGCCTGGGTCTGCGTGCGCTGGCTGCTGCGCTACATCTCCAGCCACAGCTTCGTGCCGTTTGCCTGGTACCGCATTGCGTTCGGCATCATCGTGCTGGCGACCTGGTGGAGCGGCGCGGTCACGTGGCACGATTGACGCTGGAAATGGCGATTGACCGCTTGCCATCTTCGGCCATCCGGCATGAGCATTGACTTTCATGGCTTCGATCGCACTCACCCGTTCGGTGACGTCGCTACGCACCCGAGCGCGCTGCGCTGGTCGCGCCCTGCGGCGTTGTTCGTCCGCGCAGGCGCGAGCCTGCGTCGTCCTCACGCCTTGCCTGGCACGCCCATCACGGCACGCTCGGGCATGCCAACTGCCGTTTCTGGGTTGAACGCATGAACTTCGCCGAAACGCTGGCCTCGCTGCCGCCGATCGGGCACCTGCGCGGGCTGGACATCATCGACGCCCAAGGCGCCGTGGTGCGCCACATTCCGGCCGAGCCGGGCAAGCTGGGCTCGCTGCGCGTCTACAACGCGCTGGCCGAGCGCTTTGGCGGCCGGCTCAGCGCCGAAGCCGTGGCCCAGGGCTTGGTGTGGTTCGCCGAACACGTGGCGGACGCCCGGGCGCATCCCGGATCGCACCCCAACATCGATCTGCTGCTGTGCCAACCCGAGGCGCACAGCGGCTGGCGCCTGGTGCCGCTGCCCGCCTGACGCGACCAGCCGGCCAGGCGGGCCGAGTGCGAACGGCGCGCCCGGCTTTACATTTCTTCAAGCACCAGTCACCGCGTCGTGCGATGGCGCCGTTAGGATGACGCGGCGCGCTGCGCGTGCCGTCGGCGGCGGGGAGATCCGGCATCGGCGGCGATGCGGGCGGCGCGCGGCGCGAGAACAAGATCTAACCATGTCCAGTCCCGATTCACACGACACCACGACCATCCCGCCGCCAGAACCGCCGCGCGGCCGCTGGCTCGGCCGCGTGCTGGCGCTGCTGTTCGTGCTGGCGCTGGCGGGAAGCGCCTGGTGGCTGGTGCAGCGCGCCAAGGCGCCGGCGGTGCCGGCCGCGGGCGCGCCGGGCGGCCCCGGCGGCGGGCCGGGCGGCATGATGGGCAGTGGCGGTGGTGGCTCGGCCACTGTCGGCGTGGCGCGTGCGCAGCAGGGCGAGCTGCCGATCGTCATCAACGCGCTCGGCACCGTGACCCCGGTGACGCAGGTGCTGCTGCGCCCGCAGGTGTCCGGCGTGCTCACCGAAGTGCTGTTCACCGAAGGGCAGACTGTGAGCAAGGGCCAACTGCTGGCGCGCGTCGACCCACGGCCGTTCGAACAGGCGCTGGCGCAGGCGCAGGGCGAGCGCACGCGCATCCAGGCGCAGCTGGCAGCGGCGCGCGTCACCCTGGGGCGCTACCAGACGCTGTGGAAGCAGGACTCGATCGCGCGCCAGGACGTCGACACGCAGGCGGCGCTGGTCAAGCAGCTCGAAGGCCAGGTGCAGAGCAGCAGCGCGAGCGAACAGAACGCGCGCATCAACCTGGGCTTTGCCCGCATCACGGCGCCGATCGGCGGCCGCATCGGCCTGCGGCAGGTCGATCCCGGCAACATGGTCCAGGCCGGTGGCGCCACCGGCATCGCCACGATCACGCAGATGGCGCCGATCGACGTCAAGTTCGCGGTGCCGCAGGACCGCGTGCCCGAGGTGCTGGCGGCGCAGCGTGCCGGCGCCGGCGCGGCTCTGCCGGTGCAGGCGCTGGGGCGCACGCGCGACGAACTGCTGGCCAGCGGGCGCTTCCTGACGCTGGACAACGTGATCGACACCGCCACCGGCACGCTGCAGGCCAAGGCGCGCTTCGACAATGCGCAGGGCCAGCTGTTTCCCAACCAGTTCGTCAACGTGCGCCTGCAACTGGGCGCCACGCCCGGCGTGCTGGTGCCGGTGACGGCGGTGCGCACCGGACCCCAGGGTGACTACGTCTACGTGGTCGATGCCGAGCGCAACGCCCACATGCGGTCCGTCAAGCGCGGTGGCGCGACGGTGGCGCAGGTGCTGATCGCCTCCGGCCTGCAGGCCGGCGAGACGGTGGTCACCGAGGGCGGCGACCGGGTGAAGGACGGCGGCAGGGTCACGCTGGCGGGCGAGCGGCCGGCGGGCCGCGCGGCGGGCGCGGCGCGCGCACCAGGCGGTGCGGCCAGCGCGGCGGCGTCGGCGACGGCCGTCGCAGCGCAGGTGGGCAGTGCCCCGGCATCGGCCACGGCGCCGACCGGTGCGGGCAGCGGACAGGCCATGCTCGATCGCCTGCCGCCCGAGCTGCGCGAGAAGCTCATGGCCATGCCGCCCGAAGAGCGCCGTG
The DNA here is from genome assembly GCF_035444425.1 of Ottowia sp. Taxonomy (GTDB): domain Bacteria; phylum Pseudomonadota; class Gammaproteobacteria; order Burkholderiales; family Burkholderiaceae_C; genus Ottowia. The sequence continues at coordinate 19,094 of NZ_DAOMOQ010000005.1, forward strand.
CCTACCTGCAGAAGCTGCGCGAGCAGCGCGCCGCCGGCGCAGGGCAGACCGGCGGCGGCAACTGATGGCAGCTGGACCATCGGCCTGAACGCGCATGAACCCGTCCCGCCTGTTCATCCAGCGCCCGGTCGCCACCGGCCTGTTCATGCTGGCGATCGTGCTGTCGGGGCTGCTGGGGCTGCGCCTGCTGCCGCTGGCGGCGCTGCCGCAGGTGGATTACCCGACCATCCAGGTGCAGACGCTGTACCCCGGCGCCAGCCCGGACGTGATGAGCCGCACCGTCACGGCGCCGCTGGAGCGCCAGTTCGGCCAGATGGCGGGGCTGGCGCGCATGGGCAGCACCAGCGCCGCGGGGGTGTCGATCGTGACGCTGCAGTTCGAGCTGGCGCAGTCGATGGATGCCGCCGAGCAGCAGGTACAGGCCGCCATCAACGCCGGCAGTGCGATGCTGCCGGCCGACCTGCCGGCGCCACCGGTGTACGCCAAGGTCAACCCGGCCGATGCGCCGATCCTGACGCTGGCCATCACCTCGGACAGCCTGCCGCTGCCCGAGGTGCAGAACATGGTCAACACACGGCTGGCGCAGCGCATCAGCCAGATCAGCGGCGTCGGGCTGGTCACGCTGGCGGGCGGGCAGCGGCCCGCCGTTCGCGTGCAGGGCAAGCTGGAGGCGCTGGCCAACATGGGCTTGGGGCTGGACAGCCTGCGCAGCGCCATCACCGGCAGCAACGTCAGCAGCGCCAAGGGCATGTTCGACGGCCCGCAGCGCTCGTACTCGATCAACAGCAACGACCAGCTGCTGACGGTGGAGCAGTACCGCGAGCTGGTGGTGGCCTGGCGCGCTGGCGCGCCGGTGCGACTGAAGGATGTGGCGGAGGTGATTCCGGGCTCGGAGAACAGCCGGCTCGGGGCCTGGGCAGGCATTAGGGATGACGGCGTGGCTGGCTCATCGCTCACGCCAGCCATCATCCTGAACGTGCAGCGCCAGCCGGGCGCCAACGTGATCGCCACCGTCGATGCGATCCAGAAGGAATTGCCGGCCTTGCAGCAAAGCCTGCCGCAGAGCGTGCAGGTGCAGGTGCTGGCCGACCGCACGCAGGGCATCCGTGCCTCTGTGCGCCACGTGCAGCTGGAACTGGTGCTGGCGGTGGTGATGGTGGTGCTGGTGATCTTCTTCTTCCTGCACAACCTGCGCGCCACGGTGATCGCCAGCATCGCGGTGCCGATCTCGCTGGTCGGCGCGGCGGGGGCGATGTATCTGCTGGGCTACTCGCTCAACAACCTGTCGCTGATGGCGCTGACGATTGCGACCGGCTTCGTCGTCGATGACGCGATCGTCGTCATAGAGAATATTTCGAGGCACCGCGAGATGGGCAAGTCGCCCTGGCAGGCCGCCATCGATGGCGCGGGCGAGATCGGCTTCACCATCATCTCGCTGACGGTGTCGCTGGTGGCGGTGCTGATTCCGCTGCTGTTCATGCAGGAGGTGATCGGCCGGCTGTTCCGCGAGTTCGCGGTGACGCTGGCGCTGACGATCCTGATCTCGGCCGTGGTGTCGCTGACCCTGGTGCCGATGATGTCGGCGCGCTGGCTGCAACCGCTGGATCAGGCCCATGGTCGCCTGGGCCGCACCATCCAGCGTGCAATCGATGGTGTCATCGCGCGCTATGACAGCGCCTTGCGCTGGGTACTGGCGCACCAGCCGCTGACGCTGCTGGTGGCGGTCGGCACGCTGCTGCTGACGGTGCTGATGTACTGGGCGATCCCGAAGGGCCTGTTTCCCACCCAGAGCACCGGGCAGTTGCAGCTGCGCGTGCAGGCTGCGCCGGATGTCTCGTTCGACCGCATGGCGGCGCTGCAGGCCGCCGCGGCCGAGGCCGTGCTGGCCGATCCGGCGGTGCGCACCGTCAGCTCGGTGGTCGGCGTCGACGCGGCCAACAACACCATGCTCGGCAACGGACGGCTGGTGGCCAACCTGGCGCCGCGCGGCTTCCTGGGTGAGTCGCAACCGGTCATCATGCAGCGCCTGCAGGCGGCCGCGCAAGCCGCGGCGCCCGGCGTGACAGTGCTGGTGCAGCCGACGCAGGACCTGACGGTGGACTCGGAGGGCGGCCCGACCGAGTACCGCTTCGCGCTCGAGGGCGTGGATACCGATCAGGTGAACGCCTGGGCCGTGCGCCTGGCCGAGCGCCTGCGCACGCTGCCCGAACTGCGCGGCGCCAGCACCGATGCCGGTGCCGAGGGCCGGGCAGCGTTTGTCGAAGTGGACCGCGACAGCGCCGCGCGGCTGGGCATCACCGCCAGCAGCATCGACGACGCGCTCTACAACGCCTTCGGCCAGCGCATCGTCTCGACCATCTTCACCGAGACCAACCACTACCGCGTGATCCTGGAGGCGCAGCGCGACGACGCGGCCAGCCTGCATGCCCTGATGAACCTGCCGCTGCGCACCAGCAGCGGCGGCACCACGCCGCTGTCGAGCATCGCGCGCATCAGCGAGCGGCCGGCGCCGCTGCAGGTGACGCGCGTGGCGCAGTACCCGGCTGCGACGGTGGGGTTCGATCTGGCGCCGGGCGTGTCGCTGGGCGCGGCGGTGCGTGTGATCCGGGCGGCGGCCCGCGCCGATGGGCTGCCGCAGGGCATCACACTGCACATGACCGGCTCAGCCGGCGCCTACGAGAGTTCGCTGTCGAACCAGGTGTGGCTGATCATTGCGGCGCTGGTGTGCGTGTACATCGTGCTGGGCGTGCTGTACGAGAGCTACGTGCACCCCTTGACGATCCTGTCGACGCTGCCTTCGGCCGGTGTCGGCGCGCTGCTGGCGCTGTGGCTGACCGGGCACCCGCTGGACGTGGTCGGCATCATCGGGCTGATCCTGCTGATCGGCATCGTGAAGAAGAACGCGATCATGATGATCGACTTTGCGCTGGACGCCGAGCGGCAGCAGGGCATGTCGGCGCGCGACGCCATCCACCAGGCGGCGCTGCTGCGCTTCCGGCCGATCCTGATGACCACGCTGGCGGCGCTGGCGGCGGCGGTGCCTTTGATGCTGAGCTGGGGCGATGGCGCGGAGTTGCGGCGGCCGCTGGGGATGGCGATTTTTGGCGGGTTGGTGTTGTCGCAGTTGCTGACGCTGTTCACGACGCCGGTGGTGTATTTGTGGTTTGACCGCGTGGGGGCCAAGTTTAGAAAACTGGAGATTTCTTCGCATGAGGTGGGGCATGTGGGGTGAAGTTCTGCATGTTTCGTTGGATGCGCTCCTGGCCGGGAATTGCGCCCGGCGGCGCACCTACTTTCTTTTGCTCTGCCAAAAGAAAGTAGGCAAAGAAAAGGCAGCCCCACTGGCCGTGGCCCCTTCGCTTCGCTGCGGGGCAGCCTGCGATGCTCGGTCATGGGGCGGCGCTGCGGAACTCACTTTGCGGCTACGCCGCGCCGTTCGGACAACCGCAGCGAGTCAGATCACGAAGCATGGCTTTGCTGCGCAAGCCATGCCCGCCCCACGCCCTGCGCTTCTCGGCACGGCCAGAGGGGAAGGGAGAAATGCCCCTCGGGCCATCGCTGCGCTCGGCCCAATCAACCAGGAATACGAGGCCGAGCGCAGCGATGGCCCGTATGGTCTTCGGCACCCTTCTGGATGCGCCGAGGAGCGCAGCGGGCGGGGTGAGCGAATGCACCGCAGGATGCATTCGTATCGTGGACTGACTCACCGCATCTGCCTGAACCGAGCGCTGCAAGCGCGCAGTGAGTTATGCGGCGTACCCCGCACGCGAGCACCGCAGGTTGCCCGCAGCGAAGCGAAGGGTCGCAGACAGTGGGGCGCACTTCTTTTGCCTACTTTTCTTGTGCGAGCAAGAAAAGTAGGTCGCCCGCCGGGGCGAAATCCCGGCCAGCAGCGCGACGAGGAGAGAGGACGCCAATGAACCTCTCCCGCCCCTTCATCCACCGCCCCGTCGCCACGGTGCTGCTCACCCTGGGCATCGCCCTGTCGGGTATCGTCGCCTACTTCCTGCTGCCGATCTCGCGCCTGCCGGCGATCGACTTTCCCTTCATCAGCGTCAACGCCAGCCTCTCCGGCGCCAGCCCGGCCGACATGGCGCGCGGCGTGGCGACGCCGCTGGAGCGCTACCTGGGCACCATCCCGGGCGTCAACGAGATGACCTCGTGGAGCAGCACGGGGCAGACCCGCGTGATGCTGCAGTTCGACCTGAACCGCAACATCGACTCCGCCGCGCGCGAGGTGCAGGCCGCCATCAACGCCGCCCGCGTCGACCTGCCGGCGACGCTGCGCAGCAACCCGACCTACCGCAAGCGCAACCCGGCGGCGCAGCCGTTCCTGATCCTGGCGCTGACCTCCGACACGCGCACGCCGGGCCAGATCTACGACGCCGTCAGCAACATCGTCAGCCAGCGGCTGGCGCAGGTGCCGGGTGTGGGCGACGTCGAGCTCGGCGGCGGCTCGCTGCCGGCGGTGCGCATCGAGCTGAATCCGTTCGCGCTGCACGAGCTGGGCGTCAGCAGCGAGGACGTGCGCGCCGCACTGCAGGCCAACAACGCCAACCGGCCCAAGGGCGTGGTGGAGGTGGGTGATGCCCAGGACGGTCGGGCACTGCAGGTGCTGACGCCGGCCCCCGGTCTGCGCGCCGCGAGCTACCGCGACCTGATCGTCGCCTCGCGCGGCGATGCGCAGGTGCGTCTGTCCGAGGTGGCGCGCGTGATCGACAGCGTGGAGGACACGCGCCGGCGCGGCATGTTCAACGGCAAGCCGGCGATCGTGGTCAACGTCACGCAGCAGCCGGGCGCCAACCTGATCGAGACCGCCGACGCCATCCTGGCGCTGCTGCCCGAGCTGCGCGCACAACTGCCGCAGGACATCGCGCTCGACGTCGCGATCGACCGCACCGGGACCATCCGCGCCTCGGTGCACGAGGTGCAGCTGACGCTGCTGATCTCGATCGTGCTGGTGGTGGTGGTGGTCGGGCTGTTCCTGCGCAAGCTGCGCTCGGCGCTGATTCCCGGCGTCGCCACGGTGGTGTCGCTGCTGGGCACCTTCGGGGTGATGTACGCGCTCGGCTACTCGCTCAACAACCTGACGCTGATGGCGCTGACGGTGGCCACCGGCTTCGTGGTCGACGATGCGATCGTGGTGCTGGAGAACATCTCGCGCCACCTGGAACGCGGGGTGCCGCGCCTGGAGGCGGCGCTGCGCGGCGCGCGCGAGGTCGGCTTCACGGTGCTGACCATCAGCCTGTCGCTGGTGGCGGTGTTCATCCCGATGCTGTTCATGGGCGGCGCGGTGGGGCGCATGTTCCGCGAGTTCGCGATGACGCTGTCGATCGCGGTGCTGATCTCGCTGGTGATCTCGCTGACCACCACGCCGATGATGTGCGCCATGCTGCTTAAGCCCGAACCGGCGGCGCGTGAGCGCCGCAGCCTGGCGCAGCGTGGCCGCGGCGCGCTGGCACGCGGACTGGCGCGGATGCAGGGCGCGCTCGAGCGCGGCTATGGCCACGCGCTCGACTGGTCGCTGGCGGCGCCCTGGACCGTGGTCGCGGTGCTGACGGTGGTGGTGGGGCTGAACGTCTACCTGTTCATGGCGGTGCCCAAGGGCTTCTTCCCGGAGCAGGACAACGGCCAGCTGCAGGGTGGCCTGCGTGCGGACCAGAGCATCTCGTCGAGCGCGCTGGCCGACAAGCTGCAGCAGGCGGTCGACATCGTGCGGCGCGACCCGGCGGTGGCCACCGTGGTCGGCTTCTCCGGCGGCGGTGGCGCCGGCGGCGGCTTCCTGTCGGCGGCGCTGAAGCCGGTGGCCGAGCGCACGGAATCGACGCGTGCGGTCATCAACCGGCTGCGCCCGCAATTGAACCAGATCACCGGACTGCGCGTGTTCCTGAATCCGGTGCAGGAACTGCGCATGGGGGGGCGCTCGAGCAACAGCAGCTACCAGTTCACGCTCAAGGCCGACAACCAGCAGGATCTGAAGACCTGGGTCAAGCGTCTGTCGGAGCAGATGAAGCTCGATCCGCGTCTGACCGATGTCGACGACGATCAGAGCGAGCACGGTGTCGAGACCTACATCGAGGTCGACCGCGACCGTGCCGCGCAGCTCGGCGTATCGACCAGCGCCATCAACAGCGCGCTCTACAACGCCTTCGGCCAGCGCAGCGTGGCCACCATGTACGCCGACATGAACCAGTACTCGGTGGTGATGGAATGGGCGCCCGAGTTCGCGCAGTCGCCAGTGACGCTGCGCGACGTCTACGTGCCGGCGGGGCGGGTGGCGACTGCGGCCCGTGATGCGGCCGGTGATGCGGGTGCCACCGGCAGCGTCACGGCCGCCGCTGCGATGCCGGCGAATCCGGCGCTGCGCAGTGCCTCCACCGGCCAGCCGCTGTCGGCGCAGCCGAGCCGCATGGTGCCGTTGTCGGCGTTTGCCAGCGTGCGTGAGCGCGCCGTGCCGACCTCGGTCTGGCACGATGGCGGCGAGCTGTCGAGCACGCTGTCCTTCAACCTGGCCGATGGCGTGTCGCTCGATGACGGCCGGCGCGCGGTGCGCGAGGCCGAGAACGCGATCGGGCTGCCCAACAACGTGCGTGGGCAGTTCAGCGGCGCGGCGGCCGAGGCGCAGAAGCAGCAGTCGGAGCAGCTGGTGCTGATCGTGGCCGCCATCGTGGTGATCTACATCGTGCTCGGCATCCTGTACGAGAGCCTGATCCACCCGGTCACGGTGCTGTCCACCTTGCCGGCGGCCGGCTTCGGCGCCGTGTTCGCGCTGCTGGCGATGCGCATGGAGTTCTCCATCATGGCGCTGATCGGCGTGTTCCTGCTGATCGGCATCGTCAAGAAGAACGGCATCCTGATCATCGACTTCGCGCTCGACGCCCAGCGCGCGCGTGGCTTGAGCGCGGCGCAGGCCGCGCGCGAGGCGGCGCTGCGGCGCTTCCGCCCGATCATGATGACCACGCTGGCCGCGGCGCTGGGCGCACTGCCGCTGGCGATCGGCTTCGGCGAAGGCGCCGCGCTGCGCCAGCCGCTCGGCGTCACCATCATCGGCGGCCTGATCGCCAGCCAGCTGCTGACGCTGCTGACCACGCCCGCGGTCTACGTGCTGCTCGACAAGCTGCGCCGCAAGCGCAGCTACGAGGCGCAGTTGGCGCGCGGAGTCGCCTGAATGCCGTCCATGAACACGAAGTCCCCCTACACCAGCACGACGGCCGGCGTGCACGAACGCCACGGTCGTGCGCGGCTGCTGATCAGCATCGCCGCAGCCAGCCTGCTGGCCGCCTGTTCCTTCGCGCCGACCACGCCGATGGAGCCGCTACCGGTGCCGCTGCACTGGAAGCACGCCGCGCCGGCCGAAGGCTGGGTCAGCGCAAGCCAGGCACGCGCCTGGTCGCAGGGCCAGTGGTGGCTGCTGTGGGACGACCCGGTGCTGCACCAACTGGTGCAGCGCGTCGAGCTCGACAACCAGAACCTGAAGCTGGCGGCCGCCAACGTGGCGCAGGCGCAGGCGCTGCTGCGCCAGCAGCGGGCCGAAGTGATGCCGCAGCTCGGCGGCCAACTCGGCCAGCAGCGCAGCGGCGGCGAGGATCGGCCGACGACCGGATCGGCCAGCCTCAGCGTCAATGCCAGCTGGGCGCCGGATCTGTGGGGCCGCATCCGCAACGCGGTCAGCGCGCAGGCCGCCAGCGTGCAGGCCAGCGAAGCCGACCTGGCCGCGGCGCGGCTGAACGCGCAGGCCAGCCTGGCCGAGGCCTACCTGGCGCTGCGCGCCGCCGATGCCGAGATCGCGCTGCTTCACGAAATCATCGCCGGCTACGAGCGCAGCGCCAGTATCACGCAGAACCGCTACGACGTCGGCGTGGTGCCGCGCACCGACACCTTGCAGGCGCAGGCCACGCTGCGCAACGCCCAGGCCACGCGCGTCGCGCTGCAGCGCAGCCGCGCCGGCTACGAGCACGCGATCGCGCTGCTGGTGGGCCAGGCGCCGGCCGGCTTCGTGCTGCCGGCCGCGCCCTGGGTCAGCGCCGCGCCGGCGGTACCGGCCGAGCTGCCCTCGCTGCTGCTGCTGCGCCGCCCCGACGTCGCCAGCGCCGAACGCGCGGTGACGGCGGCCAATGCGCAGATCGGCGTGGCGCGCAGCGCCTACTTTCCCAATCTCAGCCTCACCGCCAGCCTGGGCGCCGGCGGCGCGCACCTGGCCGACCTGGTGTCGGCGCCCAGCCTGCTGTGGTCGCTGGGCCTGGCGCTGGCGCAGAACATCTTCGACGCCGGCGCGCGCGATGCCCGCGTCGAGCAGGCCCTGGCCGCGCGCGAGGCCGCGGTGGCGCGCTACCGGCAGTCGGTGCTGACCGCCATGAAGGAGGTCGAGGATCAGCTCAGCGCGCTGGCCACGCTGGCGACGCAGACCGAGCACGCGCGCGTCGCCGCCGACGCCGCGGCACGCATCGAGCAGCAGCAGATGAACCGCTACCAGGCCGGCCTGAGTTCGTACACCGAAGTCGTGACCGCGCAGGCCAGCGCCTTGAGCGCGCGCCGCAACCTGCTGCAGCTGCAGCTGCAGCGCCAGCTGGCGGCGGTGGGACTGATCCAGGCCCTGGGCGGTGGCTGGCAGGCACCGTGGCCGCTGGCGCTATCGGAAGCCGGGGTCCACTGAGGGTCTGCACGCCAGCGCCCGGCACGCCGGGCCGGTTTCGGGTCCAATACGCGATTCACGAAGGAACCCCCATGCTGCTCGACGCCCAAGATTCCCAGCTGGTGCTGATCGACTTCCAGGCCCGCCTGATGCCGGCCATCCACGACGCGCCGGCGGTGCTGGCCAACGCCCGGCGGCTGGCGCAGATGGCCCGGCTGGTCGAGGTGCCGGTGTGGGCGACCGAACAGAATCCGGCCAAGCTGGGCGGCACCGACGAGGCGCTGGCGGCGCTGTGCGACCGCATCGTGCCGAAGATGGCATTCAGCGGCGCGCAGGAACTGCAGGCGCTGCTGGCACCCCCGGCGCCGGCGCCGCGCGGCAATGCGCGCAGCCTGCCCAAGCACCTGCAGAAGGCGCAGCCCGAGGCATCCGAACGCGCCACGGTGGTGATCGCCGGCTGCGAAACCCACGTCTGCCTGCTGCAGACCGCGCTGTCGCTGCTGGAAGCCGACTGGGACGTCTGGGTGGTGACGGATGCCTGCGGTTCGCGCACCGAGCGCAACCGCGATGCCGCCTACGACCGCCTGGCCGGCGCCGGCTGCGAACTGGTGACCACCGAAATGGTCGGCTTCGAGTGGCTGCGCGACTGCGAGCACCCGCAGTTCAAGGCGCTGCAGGCGCTGATCAAGTGAATTTCCATCCGCGCACCGGCCTGTCATGGCCGGGTTCGGGTTTTCTCCCGCACCATCACGCCCGCTTCAGGGCATAGTGCGTTCTGTCCAACAAGAACATCCGTGACGGCTGCCTGGCGGTCGTCAAGCACGGAGGTCAAGAAATCATGGTTTCAGCCAAGCAGCGGCGCCTGAGCCGCGACGCCACGCAACTTGCGGCCGCGGTGCCGCAGGTGATCGCGCACCGCGTGACCCGTACCCTGGCGCCGGGCGCGCTGCTCAACGGCCGCGACCAGCGCGAGATGGTGCTGATGAGCGCCGAGAAGGTGGCGGCGTTCTACGAATCCTGGGCCGCGATGTCGGCGCAGACCCTGGCCGCGCAGGGCCAGTTCACCATGTGGTGGATGCAGACCTGGTGGAAGGTGGCGCTGGGCGGCTGGATGAACCCGCCCACCTGGGGCCATCTGTCGTGGAGCGCGCAGCAGCGCCTGCTGAGTTCGATGCTGGACGTGACGCACCGCGGCATCGCGCCGGTGCGCCGCCGCGCGGTCGCCAACGCACGCCGGCTGAACCGCAGCGCACGCTGAGGGCGCCTCGGGCGCCGGTAACCCTGCACGGCGCGTTGGTTAGCGTCAGCTTGTCGCAAGACGTCCGTGACGATAATTAAGAATTCAGAAATCGGATGCCCGCCACCGCACGTGCCGGCGTGGCGGGCGTGGACCGCAGGCCAAGGAGACAAACATGACCAGCTACGACGAGTTCTATCGCCGCTCGATCGACGACCGCGACGCCTTCTGGGCCGACGAGGCCAAACTGATCGACTGGCAGACGCCGCCGCAGACCATCTGCGACTACAGCAATCCGCCGTTTGCCAACTGGTTCGTCGGTGGCACCACCAACCTGTGCCACAACGCCGTCGACCGGCACCTGAAGGACCGCGCCGATCAGCCGGCGCTGATCTTCGTCTCGACCGAAACCGACCAGGAGAAGGTCTACAGCTTCCGCGAACTGCACGCCGAGGTGCAGCGCATGGCCGCGGTGCTGCAGAGCCTGGGTGTCGGCAAGGGCGACCGGGTGCTGATCTACATGCCGATGATCGCCGAGGCGGCGTTCGCCATGCTGGCCTGCGTGCGCATCGGTGCGCTGCATTCGGTGGTGTTCGGCGGCTTCGCCTCCGGCTCGCTGGCCACCCGCATCGAGGACGCCGAGCCCAAGGTCGTCGTCAGCGCCGACGCCGGCTCGCGCGGCGGCAAGGCGGTGGCCTACAAGCCGCTCCTCGACGAGGCCATCAGGCTGTCCAAGCACAAGCCCGGTGCGGTGCTGCTGGTCGACCGCGGGCTGGTGCCGATGCAGCTGGTGGAAGGACGCGACCGCCTGTGGGCGGCCGAGCGCGAGCGGCACCTGCATGCCCAGGTGCCCTGCGAATGGGTCGACGCCACGCATCCCAGCTACACGCTCTACACCAGCGGCACCACCGGCAAGCCGAAGGGTGTGCAGCGCGATACCGGCGGCTACGCGGTGGCGCTGGCCTCGTCCATGAAGCGCATCTTCGACGGCCGCCCCGGCGAAACCTATTTCTCCACCAGCGACATCGGCTGGGTGGTGGGGCACAGCTACATCGTCTACGGCCCGCTGCTGGTCGGCATGGCGACCATCATGTACGAGGGCCTGCCGACCCGGCCCGACGGCGGCATCTGGTGGCAGCTGGTCGAGAAGTACAAGGTGACGGTGATGTTCAGCGCGCCGACCGCCATTCGTGTGCTGAAGAAGCAGGACCCGGCGTTGCTGACCAAGTACGACCTGTCCAGCCTGCGCACCCTGTTCCTGGCCGGCGAGCCGCTCGACGAGACCACCGCGCAGTGGATCAGCGGCGCGCTGCAAAAACCCATCATCGACAACTACTGGCAGACCGAGACCGGCTGGCCGATCCTCACCGTCTGCAACGGCGTCGAGCCGACGCCGACCAAGTTCGGCTCGCCCGGCAAGGCGGTTTACGGCTACAACGTCAAACTGCTCGACGACCAGACCGGTGCCGAGCTGACCGGCGCCAACCAGAAGGGCGTGGTCGCCATCGAGGGTCCGCTGCCGCCGGGCTGCCTGCAGACCGTGTGGCGCGACGATGCGCGCTTCGTCGACACCTACTGGTCGACGGTGTCGAACAAGCTGGTCTACAGCACCTTCGACTGGGGCATCCGCGACGAGGACGGCTACTACTTCATCCTCGGCCGCACCGACGACGTCATCAATGTCGCCGGTCACCGGCTCGGCACGCGCGAGATCGAGGAGGCGATCGCCAGCCACCCGAACGTCGCCGAAGTGGCGGTGGTCGGTGTCGCGGACCAGCTCAAGGGGCAGGTGGCGATGGCGTTTGCCGTGCTCAAGGATGCCAGCGTGCTGAACGACGAGCAGGCGCTGCTCAAGCTCGAGGGCGAAGTGATGAAGCTGGTCGATGGCTCGCTCGGCGCGGTCGCACGGCCGGCGCGCGTGCGCTTCGTCAACGTGCTGCCGAAGACCCGCTCCGGCAAGGTGCTGCGCCGCGCGGTGCAGGCGGTGTGCGAGGGGCGCGATCCGGGCGACCTGACCACCATGGAAGACCCGGCCGCGCTGCAGCAGATCAAGGACCTGGTGGCGGTTCCGGTCTGAACGGCGGCGCCGTGCCGCCCGATGCCGCGTCGTGGCTGCCGCCAACGTCAGGTGGCAGTCACGGTTCGGTGGCACAATCAATTCTGCGAAATTTCCCGGCCCTTCCCAGCCAGTCGCGTCCGCCAACCGGTTCAGCCGTGACGCGGAAGGTTTCACCACCAGCTCCAGCTCCCTGCAGGGGGGCGAAAGGTCAGCGCCAGTCATGAACGAGACGAAATCCGTCTACCAGACGTACCAGGGCAACACCTATCTCTTCGGCGGCAACGCGCCCTACGTCGAGGAGATGTACGAAAACTACCTCTCCAATCCCGGCAGCGTCCCCGATTCCTGGCGCGAATACTTCGACGCGCTGCAGAACGTGCCGGCCACCGACGGCAGCAACACGCGCGACGTGCCGCATCTGCCGGTCATCAACGCCTTCGCCGAGCGCGCCAAGGCCGGCGGCACCCAGGTGGTGGTGGCGTCCGGCGCCGACTCCGAACTGGGCCGCAAGCGCACCGCGGTTCAGCAGTTGATCGCGGCCTACCGCAACGTCGGCGCCCGCTGGGCCGACCTCGATCCGCTCAAGCGCGCCGAGCGCCCGCCGATTCCCGAACTGGAGCCGTCCTTCTACGGCTTCACCGACGCCGACATGGAAACGGTGTTCAACACCAGCAACACCTTCTTCGGCAAGGACACCATGACGCTGCGCGAGCTGCTGAACGCGCTGCGCGAGACCTACTGCGGCACCATCGGCGCCGAGTACATGTACGCCACCGACCAGGCCAAGAAGCGCTGGTGGCAGCAGAAGCTGGAGAGCGCGCGCACCAACCCGCAGCTCAATGCCGAGCAGAAGAAGCACGTGCTGGACCGGCTGACGGCGGCCGAGGGGCTGGAGCGCTTCCTGCACACCAAGTACGTCGGCCAGAAGCGCTTCTCGCTCGAGGGCGGCGAGAGCTTCATCGTCGCCATGGACGAACTGGTCAACCAGGCCGGCAAGGCCGGCGTGCAGGAGATCGTGATCGGCATGGCGCACCGTGGCCGCCTGAACGTGCTGGTCAACACGCTGGGCAAGATGCCGGCCACGCTGTTCGCCGAGTTCGACCACACGGCGCCGGAGGATCTGCCGGCTGGCGACGTGAAATACCACCAGGGTTTCAGTTCCGACGTGTCGACGCCGGGCGGCCCGGTGCACCTGAGCCTGGCCTTCAACCCTTCGCACCTGGAAATCGTCAACCCGGTGGTCGAGGGCAGCGTGCGCGCACGCCAGGACCGGCGTGGCGACGAGGAAGGCGATACCGTGCTGCCGGTGCTGGTGCACGGCGATGCGGCGTTCGCCGGCCAGGGCGTGGTGATGGAAACGCTGGCGCTGGCCGAGACGCGCGGCTACTACACCGGCGGCACGGTGCACATCGTCATCAACAACCAGATCGGCTTCACCACCAGCGACCCGCGCGACACGCGCTCCACGCTGTACTGCACCGACGTGGTGAAGATGATCGAGGCGCCGGTGCTGCACGTCAACGGCGACGATCCGGAAGCCGTGGTGCTGGCCACGCAACTGGCGCTGCAGTACCGCCAGGAGTTCAACAAGGACGTGGTGGTCGACATCGTGTGCTACCGCAAGCTCGGCCACAACGAGCAGGACACGCCGATGCTGACGCAGCCGCTGATGTACACCAAGATCGGCCAGCACCCCGGCACGCGCAAGCTGTACGGCGACAAGCTGGTCACCCAGGGCGTGCTGCCCGAGGGCGGCCCCGAGCAGATGGTGGCCACCTACCGCGCCGCCATGGACGCCGGCCGCCACACCGTCGACCCGGTGCTGACCAACTTCAAGAGCAAGTACGCCGTCGACTGGACGCCGTACCTCAACCAGAAGTGGACCGACGCCGCCGACACCGCCATCCCGCTGGCCGAGTGGAAGCGCCTGGCCGAGCGCATCACCACCGTGCCCGAGGGCTTCACGGTGCACACGCTGGTCAAGAAGGTGCTGGAAGACCGCGCCGCCATGGGCCGCGGCGACATCAACATCGACTGGGGCATGGGCGAGCACATGGCCTACGCCAGTCTGGTGGCCAGCGGCTACCCGGTGCGCCTGTCGGGCGAGGACTGCGGCCGCGGCACCTTCGTGCACCGCCATGCCGTGCTGCACGACCAGAAGCGCGAGAAGTGGGACGAAGGCAGCTATGTGCCGCTGCAGAACGTGGCCGACAACCAGGCGCCGTTCGTGGTCATCGACTCGATCCTGTCGGAGGAGGCGGTGCTCGGCTTCGAATACGGCTACGCCTCCAACGACCCCAACACGCTGGTGATCTGGGAGGCGCAGTTCGGCGACTTCGCCAACGGCGCGCAGGTGCTGATCGACCAGTTCATCGCCTCGGGCGAGGTCAAGTGGGGCCGCGTCAACGGGCTCACGCTGATGCTGCCGCACGGCTACGAGGGCCAGGGCCCCGAGCACTCGTCGGCGCGCCTGGAGCGCTTCATGCAGCTGTCGGCCGACACCAACATGCAGGTGGTGCAGCCGACCACGGCGAGCCAGATCTTCCACGTGCTGCGCCGCCAGATGATCCGCCCGCTGCGCAAGCCGCTGATCATCATGACGCCCAAGAGCCTGCTGCGCAACAAGGACGCCACCTCGCCGCTGGCCGAGTTCACCAAGGGCGGTTTCCAGACCGTGATCGCCGACCATGGCGAACTCAAGGTCGACAAGGTCAAGCGCGTCATCGTCTGCTCGGGCAAGGTGTATTACGACCTGGCCAAGAAGCGTGAGGAAAAAGGTGCCGACGACGTCGCCATCCTGCGCGTCGAGCAGCTCTACCCGTTCCCGCACAAGGCGTTTGCCGCCGAGCTGAAGAAGTACCCCCACGTGACGGACATCGTCTGGTGCCAGGACGAGCCGCAGAACCAGGGCGCCTGGTTCTTCGTGCAGCACTACATCCACGAGAACATGGCCGCGGGCCAAAAGCTCGGCTACGCCGGCCGTGCCGCCTCGGCCTCGCCGGCGGTGGGTTATGCGCACCTGCACCAGGAGCAGCAAAAGGCCTTGATCGACGCTGCCTTCGGTCGCCTGAAGGGATTCGTGCTGCAGAAATGACCGGGTCGGCACTGGGCGTTCGGCGTTGAGCGTCCAATGTCCACCAAGTTCAACGCCGATCCCTGAACACACTCATACAAGAACTGGAAAATTCAAAATGGCTATCGTCGAAGTCAAAGTTCCCGAACTGTCGGAGTCCGTGGCCGAGGCCACGCTGCTGCAGTGGAAGAAGAAGCCCGGTGAGGCTGTCAAGGTCGATGAGATCCTGATCGAGGTCGAGACCGACAAGGTGGTGCTCGAAGTGCCGGCGCCGGCCGGCGGCGTGCTGAGCGAGATCGTCGAGCCCGACGGCGCCACCGTGGTCGCCAGCCAACTGCTGGCCAGGATCGACACCGAGGCCGTCGCCGGTGCCGCCGCGCCTGCGCCCGCAGCTGCCGCGGCCGCGCCTGCCGCCAGCGCGGCTCCGGCAGCGGCCGCCGCACCCGCCACGGGTGGCAGCATGGCCGGTGTCGCCATGCCGGCCGCCGCCAAGCTGATGGCCGACAACCAGCTCACCGCCGGCAGCGTGCCCGGCACCGGCAAGGACGGCCGCGTCACCAAGGGCGACGTGCTGGCCGCCGTCGCCGGTGGCGGCGCCCAGGCGCCGGCCGCGATCCCGACCGGCGTGCCGACCAAGGCGCTGCCGCAGGTGGCTGGTCCGGCCACGCCCGATCTGGGTGACCGCCCTGAACAGCGCGTGCCGATGACGCGCCTGCGCGCCCGTATCGCCGAGCGCCTGCTGCAGTCGCAGGCCACCAACGCCATCCTGACCACGTTCAACGAAGTGAACATGCAGCCGGTGATGGACATGCGCAAGCGCTTCCAGGACAAGTTCGAGAAGGAGCACGGCGTCCGGCTCGGCTTCATGAGCTTCTTCGTCAAGGCGGCGGTGCATGCGCTGAAGAAATTCCCGGCCATCAACGCCAGCGTCGACGGCAACGACATCGTCTACCACGGCTATTTCGACATCGGCATCGCGGTCGGCTCGCCGCGCGGCCTGGTGGTGCCGATCCTGCGCAACGCCGACCAGATGAGCTTTGCCGACATCGAGAAGAAGATCGCCGAATACGGCAAGAAGGCCGCCGACGGCAAGCTCAGCATCGAGGAGATGACCGGCGGCACCTTCTCGATCAGCAACGGCGGCGTGTTCGGCTCCATGATGTCGACGCCGATCATCAACCCGCCGCAGTCGGCCATCCTGGGCGTGCACGCGACCAAGGAGCGTGCCATGGTCGAGAACGGCCAGGTGGTGGTGCGCCCGATGAACTACCTGGCGCTGAGCTACGACCACCGCATCATCGACGGCCGCGAGGCGGTGCTGGGTCTGGTGGCGATGAAGGACGCGCTGGAGGATCCGGCGCGCCTGCTGTTCGATATATAAGCAAGAGGAAAACACGGCCCACTTCGCGGGCCGTGTCCTCGTGGGCGGGCTTTGCCCGGTTGGAAGATATTCATCATGAGCAACAAACAATTCGATGTGGTCGTCATCGGCGCCGGCCCCGGCGGCTATATCGGCGCCATCCGCGCGGCGCAACTGGGCATGAGCGTCGCCTGCATCGACGAATGGAAGACCGCCGATGGCAAGCCGGCGCCAGGCGGCACCTGCACCAACGTCGGCTGCATCCCGTCCAAGGCGCTGCTGCAGAGCTCGGAGAACTACGAGCATGCCGGCAAGCACTTCGGCGAGCACGGCATCAGCGTCAGCGGCCTGAAGATGGACGTGGCCAAGATGATCGCCCGCAAGGACGCAGTCGTGAAGCAGAACAACGACGGCATCCTGTACCTGTTCAAGAAGAACAAGGTGACCTATTTCAACGGTCGCGGCAGCTTCGTCAAGGCGGTCGATGGCGGTTACGAGATCGCCGTCGCGGGCGACAAGCCCGAGACGCTGACGGCCAGGCAGGTCATCGTCGCCACCGGCTCCAGCGCGCGCGCGCTGCCCGGCGTGCCGTTCGACGAGCAGGTCATCCTCAGCAACGACGGCGCGCTGCGCATCGGTGCGGTGCCGAAGAAGCTGGGCCTGATCGGCTCCGGCGTGATCGGCCTGGAGATGGGCAGCGTGTGGCGCCGCGTGGGGGCCGACGTGACGGTGCTGGAGGCGCTGCCGACCTTCCTCGGCGCGGTCGACGAGCAGATTGCCAAGGAAGCCCGCAAGGCCTTCGACAAGCAGGGCCTGAAGATCGAGCTGGGCGTGAAGGTCGGCGAGGTCAAGGTCGGCAAGAAGGGCGTCAGCGTGGCCTACACCAACGCCAAGGGCGAGGCCGCGAGCCTGGAAGTCGACAAGCTGATCGTCTCGATCGGCCGCGTGCCGAACACCGAGGGTCTGAACCCCGAGGCCGTGGGCCTGAAGCTGGGCGAGCGCGGCGAGGTCGTGGTCGACGACGACTGCCGCACCAACCTGCCCGGCGTCTGGGCCGTCGGCGACGTGGTGCGCGGCCCGATGCTGGCGCACAAGGCCGAGGAAGAGGGCGTTGCCGTCGCCGAGCGCATCGCCGGCCAGCACGGGCATGCGGACTTCAACCTGGTGCCCTGGGTGATCTACACGAGTCCGGAGATCGCCTGGGTTGGCCGCACCGAGCAGCAGCTGAAAGCCGATGGCGTGAAATACAAGGCGGGCGTGTTCCCGTTCATGGCCAACGGCCGCGCGCGTGCGCTGGGTGACACCACCGGCATGGTCAAGTTCCTGGCCGATGCCACGACCGACGAGATCCTGGGCGTGCACATCGTCGGACCGATGGCCAGCGAGCTGATCGCCGAGGCCTGCGTGGCCATGGCCTTCCGCGCCTCGAGCGAGGACATCGCGCGCATCTGCCACGCGCACCCGAGCTTGAGCGAGTCGACCAAGGAAGCCGCGCTGGCGGTGGACAAGCGCACGCTGAATTTCTGAAAGCCGATCGGGCCGCCCGCGCCGCTTGGGGCGGTGCGCGGCCCTGGCGTGACCCGGTACCGGCAGATCCCTCTTGAGCAGCGTACGTCAGGCCTACGAGGCCGAGTTGAAGGCGCGGGGCTACCGCAGCGACCCGGCGCAGCTGCGCGCCGTCGCGGCGCTGCAGCGCTGCGCCGACGAGTGGGCGGCGTACAAGGTCAAGCGATCGAACGCCTTCAAGAAGCTGATCAGCCACCCGCCGATTCCCAAGGGCGTCTACATGTACGGCGGCGTCGGCCGGGGCAAGAGCTTCCTGATGGATTGCTTCTTCAACGCCGTGCCGATCCGCCGCAAGGTGCGGCTGCACTTCCACGAATTCATGCGCGAGGTGCACCGCGAGCTGGCCGGCCTGCAGGGCACGGTGAATCCGCTCGACGAGCTCGGCAAGCGCATGGCGGCCAAGTTCAAGCTGATCTGCTTCGACGAGTTCCACGTCGCCGACATTACCGACGCCATGATCCTGCACCGCCTGCTGGTGGCGCTGTTCGAGCATGGCGTGGGCTTCGTCACCACCAGCAACTTCAAGCCCGACGAGCTGTATCCGGGCGGCCTGCACCGCGACCGCATCCTGCCCGCCATCGAACTGCTGAACGCGCGCATGGAGGTGGTCAACGTCGACCATGGCGTCGACTACCGCCGACGCACGCTGGAGCAGGTGCAGCTGTACCACCAGCCGCTGGGCGCGCGCGCCGACGCGGCCATGACCGAGGCGTTCAACCAGCTCGCCGCGATCCAGGACGAGGATCCCGTCCTGCACATCGAATCGCGCCAGATCCGCGCCCGGCGCCGCGCCGGCGGCGTGGTCTGGTTCGATTTCAGGGAGCTGTGCGGCGGCCCGCGCTCGCAGAACGACTACCTGGAGATCGCCAGCCAGTTCCACACCGTGCTGCTGTCCGACGTGCCACAGATGTTCGTGCGTCACGCGTCCGAAGCGCGCCGCTTCACCTGGCTGGTCGACGTGCTGTACGACCGGCACTGCCAGTTCATGCTGTCGGCCGCCGTGCCGCCCGAGCAGCTCTACACCGAGGGCCCGCTGGCGCACGAGTTTCCGCGCACCGTGTCGCGCCTGACCGAGATGCAGTCGGCCGAATACCTTGCGCTGGAGCATCGCACCGTCGATACTCAGCTGACGTGATCCATCGGCCTGTCCTCATCCTGCTGGCGAGCGTGCTCGCCGCCTGCGCGCCGCTGCACAGCGCCGAGCAGCGCGCGCAGGCCGAAGCACAGGCCGAGCAGGCGGCGCAGCTGCTGCGCGCCGAGGCACCGGTGAGCAGCGCGGCACTGGCACGCTGGCTGATGCAGCAGCGCGCGCGCGTCGCACAGGCGCGCAGCGTCGCCCAGACCCGCTACGAAACCGAGGAAACGGCCTGCTGGCGCCGTTTCGCCGTCAACGACTGCCTGCGCAGCGCGCGGCTGGAGCGGCGCGCCGCGCTGAGCGAGTTGCGCCAGCAGGAACTGACGCTGAACGAGATCGAGCGCCAGCGCCGCACCGCCGAGCGCCTGCGCCAGCTGGACGAGAAGCAGCAGCGCGCGACCGGGCGCTGAGCCGGTTTCCGCCGTGATGCCCGCAGTGGACAACAACCTGCATTCCCCCGAGCGCCAGCTGATCGACCTGCGCATCGAGCATGCCGGCCTCGATGCGCGCATCGACCGCCTGGCCGAGCAGTCGCCGCTCGACCAGCTGCTGCTGCAGCGCCTGAAGAAGCGCCGGCTGGCGCTGCGTGACCGCATCGCCCGGCTGGAAGCGGCGCTGGACCCCAAGCAGCCGGCATGACGGCCTTGCAGCGCGCGGTGCAGGCGGCCTTCGACGCCGGCGGCCCGTTGGCGCGGACCAGTGAGCTGTTCCATCCGCGCGCCGGCCAGACGCAGCTGGCGCTGGCGGTGGCCAAAGCGGTCGAGGACGGCGGCGTGCTGGTGGCCGAGGCGGCCACGGGCGTCGGCAAGACCTTCGCCTACCTGGTGCCGGCCCTGCTTTCGGGCGAACGCGTGCTGCTGTCGACCGCCACCAAGACCCTGCAGGATCAGCTGTTCGGGCGCGACCTGCCACAGCTGGCGCAGGCGCTCGGCCTGCCGCTGCGCATGGCGCTGCTGAAGGGGCGCAGCAGCTACCTGTGCCTGCACCGGCTCGGCCTGGCGCGCCAGTCGCCGGACGCGCAGGAGCCGCGCGTGCGCCAGGCGCTGGCCAAGGTGGAGCGCTGGGCGCAGACCACGCGCACTGGCGATCTGGCCGAGCTGACGGGGCTGGATGAGCGCTCGCCGGTGATCCCGCTGGTCACGTCAACGCGCGAGAACTGCCTCGGCGCCGACTGCCCGCATTTCCGTGAATGCCACGTCAACCTGGCGCGGCGCCAGGCGATGGCGGCCGACGTGGTGGTGATCAACCACCACCTGTTCTTCGCCGACCTGGCGATCCGCGAGTCGGGCATGGCCGAGTTGCTGCCGACGGTGCGCGTGGTGGTGTTCGACGAGGCGCATTCGCTCAACGAGACCGGAATCCAGTTTCTTGGCCAGCAGCTGGCGACCGGGCAGCTGCTGGACTTCACGCGCGACCTGCTGGCCGTCGGCCTGCAGCAGGCCCGCGGGCTGGTCGACTGGACGGCGCTGGCCGGCGCGCTGGAGCAGGCCACGCGTGAGCTGCGCCTGACGGCGAGCGCGACCCGCGGATCGGTCCGGCTGCGCTGGGTCGACGCGGCGCCCGAAGGCGTCGATGCACACGCGTGGCAGCGCAGCCTGGCCCGGATCGACGAGGCGCTCGGCGCCACGGCGGCGGCGCTGGACACGGTGAGCGAGCTGGCGCCCGACTTCGTGCGGCTGCGCGAACGTGCGCTGCTGCTGGCCGAACGTGCCGAGCGCTTCGCCGTGGCCTGCGAGCCGGCGCTGGTGCGCTGGGTCGAGGTCGGCACCGGCCTGCGCCTGATCGAATCACCGCTCGACATCGCCGACGCCGTGCGCACGCGCCTGCTGGCGGCGCCCGACGCCGAGGAGCGCTCGCGCGCCTGGGTGTTCGTCTCAGCCACGCTGGGCGATGACGCGCGCCTCTCCTGGTTCACCGAGCCCTGCGGCCTGCAGGATGCCGAGGTGCTGCGCATCGGCAGCCCGTTCGACTACGCACGCCAGGCCGCGCTCTACGTGCCGGCGCAGATCGTGCGGCCGGGCGACCCGGCGCACAGCGGCCAGGTCGCGCAGCTGGCCGGCGATGCGGCCGTGCGCCTGGGCGGCCGCACCCTGGTGCTGACCACCACGCTGCGCGCGCTGCGCCACATCGGCGAGGTGCTGGCCGAGCGCTTCGGGCCGGGTTCGGGGCTGGAGGTGCTGGTGCAGGGCCAGTTGCCCAAGCGCGTGCTGATGGAGCGCTTCCGGCAGGGCAGCACAGGGGGGCAGCCAGGCTGTGTGCTGGTGGCGTCGGCCTCGTTCTGGGAGGGCATCGACATGCCCGGCGAGGCGCTGCAGCTGGTGCTGATCGACAAGCTGCCGTTCCCGCCGCCGGGCGACCCGCTGGTCGAGGCACGCTGCCGCCGCCTCGAATCCGAGGGCCGCAGCGCGTTCTCGGGTTACTCGGTGCCCGAAGCCGCCGTCGCGCTCAAGCAGGGCGCCGGCCGCCTGATCCGGCGTGAAACCGACACCGGCCTGCTGGTGATCTGCGACACCCGCCTGATCCAGATGGGCTACGGCAAGCGCCTGCTGGCCGCGCTGCCGCCGATGCGGCGCCTGGGCACGGAGGCGGAATTCGATGCGGCGCTGACGGCGCTGCTCGACGCTTCACCAGCGCAAGACGAAACGGTCGAGTAAACCAGGATCGAACGGCCGCGGAGCAGGCCAGTCCAGCGAACGCCGCGGACGGACCTGCGCCGGCCGCTGGCGTTGTCTCCCTTTGCGCAGCAAGAAGGGGGAAGCCGCGTCAGCGGCACAGGGGGATGCTCCGAATTCTGGGGAAGCGCCGTCAGGCGCTCAGGGGGTTGTCACCAAAGCTGCCACCACGGCTTGTCCGGCCCCCGGAAGCCGCGCGCCAGGTACTGGCTGTTGGGGTAGTTCTGGTCAAGCACGCGCCGGGCATCGTCGCGCAAGGCGGTCATCTCCAGCTTGTCGTAGGACTGCACCAGGATGTAGAGCGCCTCTTCAAGCGCCGGCGCGTCGCGGTAGTCGGCGATCGCCTGTTGCGCCCGGCTGATGGCGGCCACGTAGGCGCCGCGCGTGTAGTAGTAGCGCGCCACGTGGACGTCGTACTGCGCCAGCGCGTTCACCGTGTAGCGCATGCGCGCACGCGCATCCGGTGCGTAGCGCGAATCCGGGAAGCGCTTGACCAGTTCGTCGAAGGACTCGAAGGCCTCCTTGGCGGCCTTCTGGTCGCGCTCCGACAGATCCTGGCGCGCCAGGAAGGAGAACAGCCCCAACTCGTCGTTGAAGTTGATCACGCCCTTCATGTAGAGCGCATAGTCGATCGCCGGGCTAGCCGGGTGCAGGCGCATGAAGCGGTCCAGCGTGGCCAGGGCCTCGGCCTTCTGGCCGTCCTTGAACTGGGCGTAGGCCTTGTCGAGCTGCGCCTGCTGCGCCAGCGGTGTGCCGGCGGCGCGGCCTTCCAGCGCCTCGTAGAGCGGGATCGCCTTGTCGAAGGCGCCCGAGTTCAACTCGTCCCTGGCTTCGGCGTGGATCCGGTTGGGGCTCCAGCCGGCGGTCTTGTCCACCGGCTTGGATGAGCAGGCCGACAGCAGCGCCGCCAGCAGCAGCGCGGCGGCACCAGCGGCCGATAATCGGGCACCTCGCATCAGTGGCAAACCTCTTGAGTCAAGCTCGTCCGATTATATCGACCACCCCCCTGCCCGACGCCGGGGTGGCGGCGGCCTGGGAGGCCGACGAGGAGGGGCTGGAGCCCACGCCGGCGGCCGAGCTGCGCAGCCTGGTGGTGCCGGCCGAGCTGCACGGCACGCGGCTCGATCGCGCCCTGGCCAGCCTGGTGCCCGAGTTCTCGCGCAGCTATCTCAGCCAACTGGTGGGCGATGGCGCCGCGCGCGTCAACGGCACGGCGGCGGGCAAGCCGGCGCAGAAGGTGCGCGCCGGCGATGAGCTGCTGATCGAGCTGCGGCCGACACCGATGAGCCAGGCCTTCGTGCCGCAGGCCATGCCGCTCGATCTCGTGTACGAGGACGAGCACCTGGCCGTGATCAACAAGCCGGCCGGCCTGGTGGTGCATCCGGCGCCGGGCCACTGGAGCGGCACCCTGCTGAACGCGCTGCTGGCGCAGGGCGAGTGGGCGGCGCGGCTGCCGCGCGCAGGCATCGTGCACCGGCTCGACAAGGACACCAGCGGCCTGCTGGTGGTGGCGCGCACGCGCCCGGCCATGGATGCGCTGGTGGCGCGCATTGCGGAGCGGCGGGTCGCACGCGAGTACCTGGCGCTGGCGCACCGGCGCTGGACCGGTCCGGCCGAGCGCGTGGTGGATGCCGCCATCGGGCGCGATCCGCGCAACCGGCTGCGCATGGCGGTGGTCGATCTGCAGCGCCACCCGGGCAAGCCGGCGCAGACCAGCGTCGCGCTGCTGGGCAACGCCGAGCAGGGCTGCCTGCTGCACTGCCGCCTGCATACCGGCCGCACGCACCAGATCCGCGTGCACCTGGCGCAGCTGGGGCATCCGCTCGTCGCCGACGTACTGTACGGAGGCACACCGGCGGCCGGTATGACGCGCCAGGCCTTGCACGCGTGCCGGCTGGCGTTCGAGCACCCGGTGAGCGGGGTCGCGCTGGATTTCCAGGCGCCGCCGCCGGCCGATCTGGCGGCGGCGCTGCAGGCCTGGGGGCTTACAATCCCAAATGGCGGAATGACCCGCGCGGCCTGAGGCCGGGCGGCAGCAAGGGCGGCCAACCAGATCGGTACCCAGCCATTCCGCCATTGCAGCCGCGTGCGCGGCGTTCCGATTTCGTCGTGGGGTCAGGACGGCTGACCGGCCACCCCGCAGGCCACATCCCTTTGCATCGCCCGACGCCGTGAATTCAACGGAAGCCAAGCGCATCCTCGAAACCGCGCTGATCTGTGCCCAGCAGCCCATGCCCGTGCGCGAGCTGCGCGTGCTGTTCGCCGACCAGCTTGGCGCCGACACCGTCAAGAACCTGCTGCTCGAGCTGCAGGACGAGTGGACGCAGCGCGGCGTCGAACTGGTGCAGGTGGCCAGCGGCTGGCGCTTCCAGAGCCGACCCGAGATGCGTGAGTATCTGGACCGCCTGCACCCCGAGAAGCCGCCGCGCTACACCCGCGCGACGCTGGAAACCCTGGCCATCATCGCCTACCGCCAGCCGGTGACGCGCGGCGACATCGAGGACATCCGCGGCGTCACCGTCAATTCGCAGCTGATCAAGCAGCTGGAGGACCGCGGCTGGGTCGAGGTCATCGGCCACCGCGAGACCGTGGGTCGCCCCGGCCTGTACGCCACCACGCGCCAGTTCCTGGACGATCTGGGGCTGGAATCGCTCGACCAGCTGCCGGCGCTCGAATCGGCCTCGGAGCAGGCTGCCAGCATGTTCGAGACGCTGGGTCCGGTGGCGAGTGAGCCGGCAGACGCTGACCCAGGTGTCGATGAACCGGCTGTGGACGCGCCGGCCAGCGGCGCCGCAGGCGATCAGGCATTGCAGCCCGAGCGCGACACAGCCGAGCCGCCGCCAGCAGTGGCCGAGCCGGCGGCAGCGATCGATGAGATACCGGAGGCCACCGGCATTCGCCTCGCCAGCGACGATGCCGTTACGGCCGACGCCGATGCTGCCGACGCCACGACGGCGGCGCTGCCCGTGGAAGCCGCCGCCACATCACGGGCCCTGGCCGACCCACCACCACCCGACCCCGACATGCCATGAACGCCGACGAGCCGACCGCGCCGCAGCCCGCAGCACCCACCGACGAACCGATCCCGGCCACTGTGCCGCCGTCGCCCGACGAGCAGTTGCCGGAAGCCGCGCCGGGCGCGGATGAATCGGCGCCGGCGGCCGAGGCTGGCCCAGCCACCGGCGCGTCAGAAGCCGAGCAGCCGGTCGGCTTCGACGACCTGGTCTCCGGCCGCTTCGACAGCGACGCCGAGGCCGCGCCGACTGCCCCTCCCAAGCGCGTGCTGCTGCCGCAGCCCGAGCAGCCGAAGCTGCACAAGGTGCTGGCCCAGGCCGGCCTGGGCTCGCGACTGGAGATGGAGCAACTGATCCTGCAAGGGCGCATCTCGGTCAACAACCAGCCGGCCCACATCGGCCAGCGCATCCAGTTCGGCGACCAGGTCAGGATCAACGGCAGGCCGATCAAGCTGCGCATCGCACCGCCGCCGGCGCGCGTGCTGGCCTACCACAAGCCGGCCGGCGAGGTGGTCACGCACGACGACCCGCAGAACCGCCCGACCGTGTTCCGCAAGCTGCCGCGCCTGCAGCAGGGCAAGTGGCAGTCGGTCGGCCGGCTCGACCTGAACACCGAGGGCCTGCTGCTGTTCACCAATTCGGGCGAGCTGGCCAACCGCCTGATGCACCCGCGCTTCGGCCTCGAGCGCGAATACGCGGTGCGTGTGCTGGGCGCGCTGACCGAGGAGAAGAAGCAGCAGTTGCTGGACGGCGTGGCGCTGGACGATGGGCTGGCGCAGTTCGGCTCGATCAAGGAAGAGGGCGACAGCGAAGGCGCCAACCAGTGGTACCGGGTGACCATCTCCGAGGGCCGCAACCGCGAGGTGCGGCGCATGATCGAATCGGTGGGCCACGCGGTCAGTCGGCTGATCCGCATCCGCTACGGCGCCATGATGCTGCCGCGCGGCTTGCGGCGCGGCATGTGGATGGAACTGGGCGAGCGCGACATCCGGGCGCTGGGCGAAGCCTCGGGCACACCGGAGCGGGTGCTGCGTGGCGCGCCCGAACCCCGGCCGCAGCCGCAGGACAAGCAGCGGCGCGGCCGCGGCGACCGCGCACGCGGCGCCGGGCCGCGACCCAATGTGTCGGGCGGCCGGCCGCAGGGCGACGGGCCGCGCCAGGCCACCGGCGGCCAGCGCCGCCGCGATGGCGGTGCCGGTGCGCAGCCGGATCCGATGAAGACCTCGCTCGGCTACATCGGTGCCGACAGCTATGCGCGCCAGCGCGCGCAGCGCGGTGCATCCGGTGGCCCCGGACGCGGCGGCCCGGGCGGCGGCAAGCGGCGCGGCGGCGGTTCGGGCGGCCGGCGCGGCTGACGCATCGACCTTCCAGGGCCGGCGCGCATCGAGGGCGCCGGTTAAAATCAATGGCTTTGCCTCGTGCGGCAAACGCCTTTCACATCAATCAGGAAAACCCACTCCATGGCTATCGAACGCACCCTCTCCATCATCAAGCCCGACGCCGTCGCCAAGAACGTGATCGGCCAGATCTACGCCCGCTTCGAAGGCGCAGGCCTGAAGATCATCGCCGCCAAGATGGCTCACCTGTCCGAGCGTGAGGCCGGCGAGTTCTACGCCGTGCACAAGGAGCGTCCCTTCTTCAAGGACCTGGTGTCCTTCATGACCTCCGGCCCGGTGATGATCCAGTGCCTGGAAGGCGAGAACGCCATCGCCAAGAACCGCGAGCTGATGGGCGCCACCGACCCCAAGAAGGCCGACAAGGGCACCATCCGCGCCGATTTCGCCGACTCGATCGACGCCAACGCCGTGCACGGCTCTGACGCGCCCGAGACGGCCGCCGTCGAAGTCGCGTTCTTCTTCCCCGGCCTGGCCATCTACAGCCGCTGATCGACGCTTGCCGGCGGCCTGGGCGCAGCGCATGACCACACCCGTCAACCTGCTCGACCTCGACCTGGAGGGCCTGGCCGCCTATTGCGAGTCGCTGGGTGAAAAGCGCTTCCGCGCCACCCAACTGTTTCGCTGGATCCACCAGCGCGGCGTGTCCGACTTCGACCGGATGAGCGATCTGGCCAGGTCGCTGCGCGAGAAGCTGGCCGGCCAGGCCGTGGTGGCGGCGCCGCCCGTGATGAGCCAGCACGAGTCGAAGGACGGCACCATCAAGTGGCTGTTCGACGTCGGCGGTGGCAATGCCATCGAGGCCGTCTTCATCCCCGAGGATGATAGGGGCACGCTGTGCGTGTCCTCGCAGGCCGGCTGCGCGGTCGGCTGCCGCTTCTGCTCGACCGGGCACCAGGGCTTCAGCCGCAACCTGACGACCGGCGAGATCGTCGCCCAGCTCTGGTTTGCCGAGCATTTCCTGCGCCAGCACCTCGGAACCGAGGAGAGGGTCATTTCCAACGTGGTGATGATGGGCATGGGCGAGCCGCTGCAGAACTACGACCGTCTGCTGCCGGCCTTGCGCGTGATGCTCGACGACCACGGCTACGGCCTGTCGCGCCGGCGCGTCACGGTATCGACCTCGGGCGTTGTGCCGATGATCGAGCGGCTGGCGCGCGACTGCCCGGTGGCGCTGGCGGTGTCGCTGCATGCGCCCACCGACGAATTGCGCGACCACTTGGTGCCGCTGAACCGCAAGTACCCGATCGACGAACTGCTGCGCAGTTGCATCGCCTACCTGGCGAGTGCGCCGCGCGACTTCATCACTTTCGAATACTGCCTGCTCGATGGCGTCAACGACGCGCCTGAGCAGGCCGAGGCGCTGGTCGAGCTGATGCGCCGCTACGCCGCCGACGGCCTGAAGGCCAAATTCAACCTGATTCCGTTCAACCCGTTCCCGCAGTCGGGCCTGAAGCGCTCGCCGATGGCGCGCGTGCAGGCCTTCGGCAAGCTGCTGAACGAGGCCGGCATCGTCACCACCGTGCGCAAGACGCGCGGCGACGACATCGACGCCGCCTGCGGCCAGTTGGCCGGCGACGTGCAGGACCGCACCCGCGTGCACGAGCGCATGGCGCGCCAGCGCACCGTGGTGCTGCACCCGGTGCGGCCGGCGTCCGGGCCGCGCTAGGAGGGTGACGATGCTGCAGGCGAACTTGGGTTGGCGCGGATTCAGGCTGCTGGCGCTGCTGTTCGGGCTGCTGAGCCTGTCCGGCCTGCTGCTCGGCTGCGCCAGCCCGCCCGGTGCCGACGATGCGTCGGCCGGCCTGCTGACTGTCTCCGACGACAGTGAGGCGCGCAAGCGCGCCCAGGCGCGGCTGGCGCTGGCGGCCGGCTACTACGAGAACGGCCAGTACACGATCGCGCTGGACGAGCAGAAGAAGGCCGTGCAGGCCGATCCCGGCTTTGCCGATGCGCACGACCTGGGGGGCCTGATCTACATGGCGCTGGGCGACGGCCAGCTGGCGCAGCAGCAGTTCCAGCGTGCGATCGCGCTCAACCCGCGCGCCGCCAACGCCTGGCACAACCTGGGCTGGCTGCAGTGCGAGCAGGGCCAGCACGAACGGGCCACCGAGTCGTTCGAGCGCGCGCTGGCGGTGCCGAGCTACCCCGAGCGCGCACGCACGCTGATGGCGCAGGGCATCTGCCATGCGCGTGCGGGCGATGCGGCGCGCGCCGAGGCGACGCTGATGCGTTCCTATGAGCTCGATCCGGGCCATCCGGTCACCGGCTACAACCTGGCGCAGCTGCTGTACCGGCGCGGCGACGTCGGCCGCGCGCAGTTCTACATCCGCCGCCTCAACAACAGCGAGCTGGCCAATGCCGAATCGCTGTGGCTCGGCATTCGGGTCGAGCGGCGGCTGAACAACCGCCAGGCCATGGAGCAGCTGGCGGCCCAGTTGCGCCGGCGCTTCCCCCAGTCGCGCGAGCTGCTGGCCTATGAACGAGGAGCTTTCGATGAGTGAAGCAGGCGCCACCGAAGTGGCTGCCGGGGGCCTGGCGCCGAGTGCAGGCGCGCCGTCGGCCGGCAGCATGCTGCGCCAGATGCGCGAGGCGGCCGGCGTCGATCAGACCTTGCTGGCCAGCGCCATGAAGGTGTCGCTGGCGAAGCTGGAGGCGCTGGAGAACGACCGCCTGGACCAGCTGCCCGACGTCACCTTCGCGCGCGGCCTGGCGGCGGCGATCTGCCGTGCCTTCGGCGTCGACCCGGCGCCGGTGCTGGAGCGCATGCCGGTGTCGGCGCCCGGCCTGCGCCCGCAGCACGGCAACATCAACCAGCCGTTCAAGCGCAGCGGCGACCGGCCGGCGTCGATGCTGTCGAGCAGCTTTTCCAAACCCCTGCTGATCGCCGTGGCCGGCCTGCTGATCGCTGCCGCGGCGCTGTGGCTGCTGCCGACGCTGCCGATCCAGCTGGGCGGCGTCGAACCCGAGTCGCCGCCCGTGGCCGCCGACGGCACGGTGCAGGAAAGCGCGACGCCGGTCGCCGAACCGGTGCCGGCCGAGCCGCCGGTTGCGGCGACGGCCGAGCCGCCGGCGCCCGTGCCCGCGCCCGTGGTGCCCGAGCCGGCGGAGCCGCCGACGCCGACCGAGGTGCTGAGCTTCGCCGCCACCGGCGAGACCTGGGTCACGGTGCGTGATGCGGCGGGCAAGCCGCTGATCAATCGCGCGCTGGCCAAGGGCGAGGTCATCGCCCTGAATGGCGAGTTGCCGCTGTCGGTCACCGTCGGCCGCAAGGATGCGGTCACCGTGAAGGTCAAGGGCGAGCCGTTCGACATCAAGTCGCTGGGGCGCGGCACGGTGGCCAGATTCCAGGTGCAGTGATGAGTGTGGATGCCTTGAACACCGTGGCGCGCGAGGACGCGCCGATCGAGATCGTGCGGCCGGCGCCGCGCCGCACGCGCCAGGCCCGCGTGGTCTGGGGCAAGCGCGTGGTCACCGTGGGCGGCAGCGCGCCGGTGCGCGTGCAGTCGATGACGAACACCGACACGGTGGATGCGATCGCCACGGCCATCCAGGTCAAGGAACTGGCCGTGGCGGGTTCCGAGCTGGTGCGCATCACCGTCAACACCCCCGAGGCGGCGGCGCAGGTGCCCTACATCCGCGCGCAACTCGACCGGATGGGCATCGACGTGCCGCTGATCGGCGACTTCCACTACAACGGCCACCGCCTGCTGACCGAGTTCCCGGACTGCGCGCAGGCGCTGTCCAAGTACCGCATCAACCCCGGCAACGTAGGCCGTGGCGCCAAGCACGACCTGCAGTTCGGCCAGATGATCGAGGCCGCCCTGAAATGGGACAAGCCGGTGCGCATCGGCGTCAACTGGGGCAGCCTGGACCAGGACCTGCTGGCCGGCCTGATGGACGAAAACGCCCGGCGGCCGGAACCCTGGGAGGCGCGCCAGGTGATGTACGAGGCGCTGATCCAGTCGGCCATCGGTTCCGCAAGCCAGGCGGTCGATCTCGGCATGGATCCGGCGCAGGTGATCCTGAGCTGCAAGGTCAGCGGCGTGCAGGACCTGATCGCGGTCTACCGCGAACTGGCGCGCCGTTGCGATTACCCCTTGCACCTGGGCCTGACCGAGGCCGGCATGGGCACCAAGGGCACGGTGGCGTCGACTGCTGCCATGGCGATCCTGCTGCAGGAAGGCATCGGCGACACCATCCGCGTCAGCCTGACGCCGCAGCCGGGCGAGGCGCGCACGCAGGAGGTGCTGGTCGCTTCCGAGATCCTGCAGTCGCTCGGCCTGCGCGCCTTCGTGCCCAGCGTCACCGCCTGCCCGGGTTGCGGGCGCACCACCAGCACCGTGTTCCAGGAACTGGCCAAGCAGATCGACGACCACCTGCGGGCGCAGATGCCGGTCTGGCGCGAGCGCTACCCCGGCGTCGAGAAGCTGAAGGTGGCGGTGATGGGCTGCATCGTCAACGGTCCCGGCGAATCGAAGCACGCCGATATCGGCATCAGTCTGCCTGGCACCGGCGAGGCGCCGGCCGCGCCGGTCTACATCGACGGCCAGAAGGCCATGACGCTGCGCGGCGAGCACATCGCCGACGAGTTCCACGCCATTGTCGAGCGCTACATCGAGCAGCGCTTCGGACACACCGACGGCCAGTGACTGGCCGCTCGCCGCGGCGGGTCACGAGCGATTGAACGACGCCAGCGCTGGGATGCGCGCTGGGGCTTTCACTGGGTGCCTACTTGACGCCGGGCGAGGCCGGCATCACCGGAGCCGCGGCGGTCGTGGTGCCGGGGCAGCTTTTCTGGACCATGGTCTTCTGAACGGCCTCGTACTCGCCCTTCAGCCGCCCATACTCGGCCTCCTGCTCCTTGGTGCCGCCCAGCGCGAACAGCGCCGGCCAGAACAGGATCACACCCACGCCGGTGATCTTCTTGTCGTTGCTGGCCGCTTCATCCAGCCGGCCACCCAGTTGCTTGACGCGGGCGCCGATGCGCAGCGACTCGGCGGCGAGCTGGTTGCAGTCGTACGCCTGGTACTGCAATGGCGAGACTTCGACGGTGGCGACGTCCTTGGATGCGGTGGAGCAGGCGCCGAGCCCGACGGCCGTGATGACCATCACCGACAACAGAGTCTTCTTCATCTTCTTCCTCCGAACAGGATGGGATGGTCGCGCATCGTAAATTTCGTAACGACGGCCAACAATCTGCCATTCGATATAGGAGGGTGCGGATGCCCGGGGGGCGGGCAAGGATTCTTGTGGCGTGGCTGGGCGGGTGGCGTGTCAGCTTGTGATGGCCGACCGTTGCGGATCGTCCGGTTTGCCGCCGCTGTGCCCGGCTTGCGGCTGGCTTCTGGTATCGTCGCGCACGCCGCGCCGTCGACGCGCGCCGCCGAACTGGAAAGCGCCGGACACCGCCGGGACTGATGCTTTCAAATACCCCAGGTATGAGCAAACCTCACCAGATCACCGCCATCAAGGGCATGAACGACATCCTGCCGCCGGACTCGGCGCGCTGGGAATGGCTGGAACACGTGGTGCGCCGCGTGATGGCCGCGCATGCCTACCGCAACGTGCGCACGCCGATCATGGAGCTCACGCAGCTGTTCACGCGCGGGCTGGGCGAGGTCACCGACATCGTCGAGAAGGAGATGTACTCGTTCCAGGACCGGCAGGACAAACACGGCGACGCCGACCACCTGTCACTGCGGCCCGAAGGCACGGCCGGGCTGGTGCGTGCGGTCGCCGAGCACAACCTGCTCTACGACGGCGGCAAGCGGCTGTACTACCTGGGCCCGATGTTCCGGCGCGAGCGCCCGCAGCGCGGCCGCTACCGGCAATTCCACCAGGTCGGCGCCGAGGCGCTGGGCTTCGGCGGGCCGGAAGTCGATGCCGAGATGATCCTGCTGGCGGTGGCGCTGTGGCGCGAGCTGGGAATCACCAACTGGCGGCTGGAGCTCAACAGCCTGGGCCAGCCCGACGAACGGCGCCAGCACCGCGCAGCGCTGATCGCCTACTTCGAGCAGCACCAGGAACAGCTTGACGAGGACGCGCGCCGGCGCCTGCACAGCAACCCGCTGCGCATCCTCGACACCAAGAACCCGGCCATGCAGGCCCTGGTCGAGGGCGCGCCCAAGCTGATCGACTACCTGGGAGAGGCTTCGCAAAAGCACTTCGCCGCCGTGCAGGCCATCCTGCAGGCCAGCGGCATCGAGTGGCGCATCAACCCGCGCCTGGTGCGCGGGCTCGACTACTACAACCTGACGGTGTTCGAGTTCATCACCGAAAGCCTGGGCGCGCAGGGCACCATCTGCGGCGGCGGGCGCTATGACTACCTGATCGAGCAGATCGGCGGCAAGCCGGCACCGGCGGTGGGCTGGGCGCTGGGTGTCGAGCGCGTGCTCGAGCTGCTCAGGGAAGAAGGTGTGCAGGTGCCCGAGCCGGCGCCCGACGCCTACGCCGTCATCACCGGTGCCGATGCCGTGGCGCCGGCCATGCGCTGCCTGCAGGCGCTGCGGGCGCAGGGCGTGGCGGTGCAGATGCACGCCGCACCCGGTGCCGGCGATGCCGGCATGGGCAGCATGAAAAGCCAGTTCAAGCGCGCCGACGCCTCGGGTGCGCGCTATGCCCTGATTTTCGGTGCCGACGAGCTGGCTGCCGGCGAAGTCACCGTCAAGGCGCTGCGCGATGGCGGCGGCGCGCAGGTACGCCAGCCGCTGGCCGATCCGGCGGCCTGGGCCGGCAGCCTAAAATCCCCGGCTGATTCCAAGCACTAATCATGGCGACACAACACCTCGACCTCGAAGAACAGGAGCAGCTTGACCAGCTCAAGCACTTCTGGAACCAATGGGGCAACCTGATCACCTGGTTGCTGATTGTCGTGCTGGGCGCGTACGCGGCCTGGAACGGCTGGCAGTACTGGGAGCGTCGCCAGGCAGGCCTGGCGGCAGTGCTGTACGACGAGCTCGAACGCAGCGCCCAGGCCGGCGAGCTGACGCGGCTGGAGCGCGCGCTGGCCGACATGAAGGACAAGTACGGCGGCACCGCCTACGCGGCGCACGGTGCGCTGTTGGCGGCCAAGGTGCTGTACGAGAAGGACAAGCCGGCCGAGGCCAAGAGCGCGCTGGCCTGGGTCGCCGACAAGGCGCCCAGCGATGGCTTGAAGGCCATCGCGCGGCTGCGCCTGGCCTCGGTGCAGACCGGCGAGAAGGCCTATGACGAGGCGCTGAAGACGCTGTCGGCGAGCTTTCCGACCCAGTACATGGCGCTGGCCGCCGACCGGCGTGGCGACGTGCTGCTGCTGCAGGGCAAGCGCAGCGAGGCGGCAACCGAATTCGGCAAGGCCTATCAGGGCCTGGGCAGCGACAGCGGCGACTACCGCCGCCTGGTCGGCATCAAGCTGAACGCGCTCGGCATCGACCCCGAGGCCGGTGCCAAGGCCGGGGCGACGTCATGAGGCGCGCTGGCCGCGGACCGCTGAGCCGGCTGGGCCTCGGCGCCGCGCTGGCCGCGGTGACGCTGCTGGCCGCCTGCGCTGGCGGCTCGCCGCGACCGACACCGGCCGAGCTGCCGGCCAACATCGCCATGATCGGCGTACGCCAGGCCTGGACGGCGCGCGTGCCGGCGGTGACCTACCCGCTGCAGCTCAGCGTGCAGGGCAACCAGGTCGCGCTGGCGGGCGGCGATGGCAGCGTGATCACGCTGGACGCTGGCACTGGCCGCGAGACCGGCCGCGCCAGCGTCGGCGCGCCGCTGTCGGCCGGGGTCGGCAGCGACGGCCGCGTGCAGGCCGTGGTCACCCGCAGCAACCATGTGGTGGCTTTAGCGGGCGGGCGCGAGTTGTGGCGCCATCGCCTGGCGACGCAGAGCTACACCGCGCCGCTGGTGGCCGGCGGGCGTGTGTTCGTGCTCGGCGCCGACCGTTCGCTCACTGCGCTGGATGGCCGCAGCGGTGCGCCGCTGTGGAAGCTGCAGCGTCCGGCCGAGCCGCTGGTGCTGCGTCAGGCCGGCGTGCTGCTGCCGTTCGGCAACACGCTGCTGGCCGGCATGGCCGGCCGGCTGGTGGCTATCGATCCGGACAACGGCAACGTGCGCTGGGAGGCGCCGCTGGCATCGGCACGCGGCACCAACGACGTCGAGCGGCTGATCGACCTGGTCGGCGGCGTCAGCCGGCAGGACAGCGTGGTGTGCGCGCGCGCGTTCCAGGCTGCGGTCGGCTGCGTCGACGCCGCCAGCGGCAACCTGCGCTGGACCCGTCCGGCCGGCGGCGCCACCGGCGTGGCCGGTGACGGGCAGCGCCTGTACGGCACCGAATCGGACGGCCGCGTGCTAGCCTGGCGCGCCGACACCGGCGACCGGGCCTGGGTCAGCACATTGCTGCAGTGGCGCCAGCTCACCGGACCGCTGGTGCTGGGCCGCTCGGTCATCGTCGGCGATGGCAACGGCCTGGTCCACATGCTGTCGCGCGAGGACGGCAGTCCGCTCAACCGCCTGAGCACCGACGGCTCCGGCATCGCCGCGACGCCGGTGGTGGCCGGCAACACGCTGGTGGTGGTGACCCGCAACGGCGGCGTCTACGGCTTCGTGCCGGAGTAAGCGCTCGAGGCGCTGACGCCCTTTCTCCCTGAAAGGGGATAACGCGGGTGGCCAGGGAAACCCCGGCCACGGCGTTTCCGTGTGGCCTGCTCCACGGGGCCACTTGATTTTTCGGGCCTGCTGCGCGGCCTGGCAGTGGGCGGTATAGGACAATCCTGCGCATGAAACCCGTTCTGGCCATCGTCGGCCGCCCCAACGTCGGCAAGTCGACGCTGTTCAACCGGCTCACCCGGAGCCGCGACGCGATCGTGGCCGATTTCGCTGGGTTGACGCGCGACCGCCACTACGGCCAGGGCCAGCTCGGCAAGCGCGGCTATATCGTGATCGATACTGGTGGTTTCGAGCCGACGGCCGAGTCCGGCATCTTCAAGGAGATGGCCAAGCAGACCCGCCAGGCGGTGGCCGAGGCCGACGTGGTGATCTTCGTGGTCGACGCGCGCGGCGGCCTGTCGGCGCAGGATCACGACATCGCCGACTACCTGCGCCGCCTGGGCAAGCCCAGCCTGCTGGTGGCCAACAAGGCCGAGGGCATGCGCGAAGGCACGCAGCTGGCCGAGTTCTACGAGCTCGGCCTGGGTGAGGTGATCCCCGTGTCCGCGGCGCACGGGCAGGGCGTGCGCAGCATGCTGGAGGCGGCGCTGGACCAGCTGGATCTGCCGGACGCCGAGAGCGATGACGAGGTGGCCGACGATGGCGTCATCCGGCTGGCGGTCGCCGGCCGCCCCAACGTCGGCAAGTCGACCCTGATCAACACCTGGCTGGGCGAGGAGCGCCTGGTCGCCTACGACCAGCCGGGCACCACGCGCGACGCCATCACCGTGCCGTTCGAGCGGGCGGGGAAGAAGTTCGAGTTGATCGACACCGCCGGCCTGCGCCGCAAGGGCCGGGTGTTCGAGGCGATCGAGAAGTTCTCGGTCGTCAAGACGCTGCAGGCCATCGAATCGGCCAACGTGGTGGTGCTGCTGCTGGATGCGACCCAGGGCGTGACCGAGCAGGATGCGCACATCGCCGGCTTCATCCTCGATGCCGGCCGCGCCGTGGTGCTGGCGGTGAACAAGTGGGATGCGGTCGATGCCTACCAGCACGAACTGGTGCAGCGCTCGATTGAATCACGCCTGGCGTTCCTCAAGTTCGCCGAGCTGCACTTCATCTCGGCCATCAAGCGCCAGGGTCTGGGGCCGCTGTGGGGCTCGATCGCCAAGGCGCACAAGGCCGCCACCGCCAAGCTGCCGACGCCGCAGCTGACCCGGCTGCTGCTGGAGGCGGTGCAGTTCCAGGCGCCCAAGCGCGTCGGCATGTACCGGCCCAAGCTGCGCTACGCGCACCAGGGCGGCATGAACCCGCCGGTGATCGTGGTGCACGGCAATTCGCTCGAGGGCGTCACCGATGCCTACAAGCGCTTTCTTGAAGGGCGCTTCCGCCAGGCCTTCGAGCTCACCGGCACGCCGCTGCGTGTCGAGATGAAGACGGCGCGGAACCCCTACGCCGAAAAGGACTCGTAAGCAGCGCCCATGGCGGCGAATACACGGGCTTGCAGCCGAATTTCGCCAATCTGTCACCTGCCTGTCTCTTGCGCTGGGGCGGCTCACCCCCATGTGGTAAGTTCCCATCCTCTCAACCAACAACGTCTCGAACACGGAGAATATCGTGAGCAATAAAGGGCAGCTTCTACAAGACCCGTTCCTCAACACCCTGCGCCGGGAGCACATCCCGGTGTCGATCTACCTGGTGAACGGCATCAAACTGCAGGGTCAGATCGAATCCTTCGACCAGTACGTGGTGCTGCTGCGCAACACCGTGACGCAGATGGTCTACAAACACGCCATCTCGACCATCGTGCCGGGCCGCGCGGTCAATTTCCAGGCGCTGGCGGAGAACCAGGCGGCCGAGACCAAGTAAGCCGCTGGACTCGCCCGCGCGCCTGACCGATCCCCGGTCGTCGGGCGGGCACGACAGCCCGTATCCGCATTGCTGAACGACACGACATCCGAACACCCCGCCGCCGTGCTGGTGGGCGTGGACTTCGGCGTGCCGCACTTCGACGATGAGCTGGAGGAACTCGGCCTGCTGGCCGAGACCGCCGGCCTGCACCCGGTCGCGCGCCTGACCTGCCGTCGCAAGGCGCCCGACGCGGCGCTGTTCGTCGGCAGCGGCAAGGCCGAGGAAATCCGCCTGCTGGCCGAAAGCGAAGGCGCGCAGGAAGTGCTGTTCGACCAGGCGTTGAGCCCGGTGCAGCAGCGCAACCTCGAGCGCGCCATCGGCCTGCCGGTCAATGACCGCACCCTGCTGATCCTGGAGATCTTCGCGCAGCGCGCGCGCAGCCACGAGGGCAAGCTGCAGGTCGAGCTGGCGCGCCTGCAATACCTCAGCACGCGCCTGGTGCGCCGCTGGAGCCACCTGGAGCGCCAGCAGGGCGGCATCGGCGGCCGCGGCGGGCCGGGCGAGACGCAGATCGAGCTCGACCGCCGCATGATCGGTGATGCCATCAAGCGCACCAAGGACCGCCTGGTCAAGGTCAAGCGCCAGCGCCAGACCCAGCGGCGGCTGCGCGAGCGGCGCGAGACCTTCGCCATCTCGCTGGTCGGTTACACCAACGCCGGCAAGTCGACGCTGTTCAACGCGCTGGTCAAGGCGCGTGCCTACGCCGCCGACCAGCTGTTCGCCACCCTCGACACCACCACGCGCCAGCTGTATCTGGGCGAGGCCGGGCGCTCGGTCTCGCTGTCTGACACGGTCGGCTTCATCCGCGACCTGCCGCACGGCCTGGTCGAGGCCTTCGAGGCCACGCTGCAGGAAGCCGCCGACGCCGACCTGCTGCTGCACGTGGTCGATGCGGCGAACCCGAACTTCCATGAGCAGATGGCCGAGGTGCAGCGCGTGCTGCACGAGATCGGTGCTGCCGAAGTGCCGCAGCTGGTGGTGTTCAACAAGCTCGATGCCCTGAGCGCCGAGCGCCGCCCGCGCGCGCTGCAGGGCGAGATGACGCACCTGGGCCGTCGCCTGGACCATGTGTTCGTCAGCGCGCGCAGCGGCGAAGGCCTGCCGCTGCTGCGTGCCGAACTGGCCCGGCGCGTCGAGGCGGCCGCGCAGGCGGGGCCGGCGATCCCTGTTCCAGACCAGCGCCTGGTGTCGATTGGGCACAATGATGGGTTGCACAGCCGAGACACTGACGAATGAATGACCGTTTCAGCGCCCCGCGTCCGGCCCGAGGGCCGTCGCGCCTTCGGGGCATGTTCAACCTGAACGATCCGCGCTGGGGCCGTGGCGAAGACGCGTCCGGCCAGGACGACCAGCGCCCGGACGACCAGCCGCCGCCCGAGCCGCCGCGCCAGCCGCCGCAGGACCCGCGTGGCCGTGGCCCGAACCAGGGCCCGCCCGACCTCGATGAGCTGTGGCGCGACTTCAACCGCAAGCTGAGCGGCCTGTTCGGTGGCCGGGGCGGCCGCGGCGGTATCGGCGCTGGCCGCGGCGGCGGAGGCTTCCAGCCGCCCGACATGAAGAACGCCGGTCTCGGTGCCGGCGTGATCTCGGCCATCGCGGTGCTGATCTGGCTGGGCTCGGGCTTCTTCATCGTGCAGGAAGGCCAGCAGGCCGTCATCACCCAGTTCGGCAAGTACCATTCCACCGTGGGTGCCGGCTTCAACTGGCGGCTGCCGTTCCCGATCCAGCGGCACGAGACCGTGCGCGTGACCCAGATCCGCTCGGTCGACGTCGGCCGCGACGCCATCATCCAGGCCACCGGCCTGCGCGAATCGGGCATGCTGACCTCGGACGAGAACATCGTCGAGATCAAGTTCGCGGTGCAGTACCGCCTGAACGACGCGCGCGCCTACCTGTTCGAGAGCCGCAACCCCGACGACGCCGTGGTGCAGGCCGCCGAGAGCGCGGTGCGCGAGGTGGTCGGCCAGATGAGCATGGACACCGCCATGGCCGAGGAGCGCGACCAGATCGCGCCGCGTGTACGCGAGCTGATGCAGACCATCCTGGATCGCTACAAGGTTGGCATCGAGGTGGTGCAGGTCAACATGCAGCAGGGTGGCGTGCGTCCGCCCGAGCAGGTGCAGGCGGCGTTCGACGACGTGCTGCGCGCCGGCCAGGAGCGCGAGCGCGTGAAGAACCAGGCCCAGGCCTACGCCAATGACGTGGTGCCGCGCGCGGTCGGTACCGCCGCGCGCCTGACGCAGGAAGCCGAAGGCTACAAGGCCCGCATCGTGGCGCAGGCCGAAGGTGATGCGCAGCGCTTCACCTCGGTGCTGACCGAGTACCAGAAGGCGCCGCAGGTCACGCGCGACCGCATGTACCTGGATGCCATGCAGCAGATCTACCAGGGCGTGAACAAGGTCATCATCGACAGCCGCTCGGGCGGCAATCTGATGTACCTGCCGCTCGACAAGATCATGGCCGCCGCGGGTGGCAGCGCACCCGCCGCCGCACCGGCCCAGAGCACGCCGGCGCCGGCGCCGGCCGCCCAGAACCCGGCGCCGGTCGACGCCCGTGCGCGCGATGCCGCGCGC
This sequence comes from Ottowia sp., assembly GCF_035444425.1. GTDB lineage: Bacteria > Pseudomonadota > Gammaproteobacteria > Burkholderiales > Burkholderiaceae_C > Ottowia. The sequence goes on from NZ_DAOMOQ010000005.1 coordinate 58,339, forward strand.
AGCCGCGAACGCGAAACCCGCTGACAGGAGATGAAAGCCGCGTCATGAACAAAGTCGGATTCATCGGCACCACCGTCATCGTCGTGCTGGCGCTGCTGGCCTCCACCATGTTCGTGGTGGACCAGCGCCAGTTCGGCATCGTCTACCAGCTCGGCCAGATCCAGAAGGTGATCACCGAGCCGGGGCTCAACTTCAAGCTGCCGCCGCCGTTCCAGAACGTCAACTACATCGACAAGCGCCTGCTGACGCTCGACAGCATGGACACCGAGCCGATGCTGACGGCCGAGAAGCAGCGCGTGGTGATCGACTGGTTCGTGCGCTGGCGCATCACCGATCCGGGCGCCTACATCCGCAACGTCGGCCTGGATGAAAGCGCTGGCGCCATGCAGCTCAACCGCGTGGTGCGCAACGCCTTCCAGGAAGAGGTCAACCGCCGCACCGTGCGCGAGCTGATCTCGACCCGGCGCGAAGCCGTGATGGCCGACGTCAAGCGCGAGCTGATCGAGGTCGTCAAGGGCGAGAAGCCCTGGGGCATCGACATCGTCGACGTGCGCATCACGCGCGCCGACTACGTCGAGTCGATCACCGAGTCGGTGTACCGACGCATGCAGGCCGAGCGCGAGCGCGTGGCCAACGAGCTGCGCGCCACCGGCGCCGCCGAGGGCGAGCAGATCCGCGCCGACGCCGACCGCCAGCGCGAGGTGACGGTGGCCAACGCCTACCGCGACGCCGAGAAGGTGCGCGGCGAGGGCGATGCCACGGCGACCCGCATCTACGGCGAGGCCTTCGGCAAGGATGCGCGCTTCGCCGAGTTCTACCGCAGCCTGGATGCCTACAAGGCCAGCATCGGCCAGAAGGGTGATGTGCTGGTGGTCGATCCGGCCTCGTCCGACTTCTTCCGCAACCTGCGCGGCGCGCCCGACAGCCGCTAGCGGCACGGAAAGCCGATCGCGTGGACGGCGACACGCTGCTGGCGGCGCTCGGCCTGGCGCTGATCATCGAGGGCCTGCTGCCCTTCCTGGCGCCGCGCGGCTGGCGCCAGGCCTTCACCCAGCTGCTGCAGATGCAGGACGGGCAGATCCGTTTCTTCGGCTTGCTGGCACTCGCCGGCGGGTTGGCATTGATCTGGCTGGCGACCTGAGTTTCCGGACTGAAGGCCGCGGAGCAGGCCGAACCGGCGACAGCCGTGGCCTCCACTCGCGCCGGCCACTGGCTGTGTCGCTCCGCCCACAGGAGGGGGCAAGCACCATCAGGCGCTCAGGGGGGTGCTCCCTATAATCACGTTTTTAACAGCCTGCGCGAAAGCTGCTGCCCGTCATGTCCGCCTGGCTTCTGCCGGATCACATCGCCGACGTCCTGCCTTCCGAAGCCCGGCACATCGAGGAACTGCGCCGCCAACTGCTCGACACCGCACGTGGCTACGGCTACGAGTTGGTGATCCCGCCGCTGATCGAGCACCTGGAATCGCTGCTCACCGGCGCCGGTGAGGCGCTCGGCCTGCGCACTTTCAAGCTGGTCGACCAACTGTCCGGCCGCTCGCTCGGCCTGCGCGCCGATACCACGCCGCAGGTGGCACGCATCGATGCCCACCTGCTGGGTCGCCAGGCCGTCACGCGCCTGTGCTATTGCGGCCCGGTGCTGCACACGCGACCCGAGCGTCCGCACGGCACGCGCGAGCCGCTGCAGTTCGGCGCCGAGATCTACGGCCACGCCGGGCGCGAGGCGGACCTGGAAATCCTCACGCTGGCGCTCGACTGCCTGCGCGCCGCCGAGGTCGGCGAGGTGTCGGTGGACCTGGCCGACGCGCGCATCGTGCGCGCGCTGCTGGCCGGCGTGATGGTCGATCCGCAGGTGCTGACCGAGGTGCACGCCGCGCTGGCGGCCAAGGACGCCAGCGAGCTGGCGCGGCTGACGCGCGATTTCCCGAGCACCTCACGCGCGGGCCTGCGCACCCTGGTCGGGCTGTACGGCGGCGCCGAGGTGCTGGACGAAGCCGAATCCGCGCTGGCCGGCGTGGCGGGGGTGCCGGCGGCGCTGGCCAACCTGCGGTGGCTGGCGTCCTCGCTGGACGGCGCCGCAGTGAGCTTCGACCTTGCGGATGCGCGTGGCTGGGGCTACTACACCGGCGCCCGCTTTGCCGTCTACGCCGAGGGCGCGGGCGACGCGCTGCTGCGCGGCGGCCGCTACGACGGCGTCGGCGCCGTGTTCGGACACAAGCTCGACCGCGAGCGCCCGGCGGTGGGTTTCAGCCTCGACGTCAAGCAGCTGGTGCGCGTGGCCGCCAGCCGGCCGCTGCGCGCCGCCATCTGCGCGCCCTGGGGCGACGCGCCCGGCCTGCTGGCCGCCGTGGCGGCGCTGCGCCGCCTGGGTGAAACCGTGGTCTGCGTGCTGCCGGGCCAGGAAGAGCAGATCGATGAATTCCATTGCGACCGCGAACTGATCGAAGTCGGCGGGCAGTGGGTGGTGCAGGCGATCGGATAACGCATGGCCGATGACAGATAACGAATGACGAAGCGCCGATGCGCGCAGGACCATCCGTCATTCGCCATGGATGCCGCGCAGCGGCGAAGCCGTTTCTCATCCAACACACGAATCAACAGGAACCCAGAGCAAGAGATGAAACCCACCAATGGACGCAACGTCGTCGTCGTCGGCACCCAGTGGGGTGATGAAGGCAAGGGCAAGCTGGTCGACTGGCTGACCGAGAGCGCGCAGGGCGTGGTGCGCTTCCAGGGTGGCCACAACGCCGGCCACACGCTGGTGATCGACGGCGTCACCACGGCGCTGCACCTGATCCCGAGCGGCATCATGCGCGCCGGCGTGACCTGCTACATCGGCAACGGCGTGGTGCTGTCCTGCGCCAAACTGCTGGAGGAAATCGAGGGGCTGGAGAAGGCCGGCGTCAAGGTGCGCCAGCGCCTGCGCATCAGCGAAGGCTGCCCGCTGATCCTGCCGCTGCACGCGGCCATGGACGTGGCGCGCGAGGCTGCGCGCGAGAGCGGCGGCAGCGAGAAGATCGGCACCACCGGGCGCGGCATCGGCCCGGCCTACGAGGACAAGATCGCCCGCCGCGCGCTGCGCGCGCAGGACCTGAAGCATCCCGAGCGCTTCGCCGCCAAGCTGCGCGACCTGCTGGCACTCTACAACCACGAGCTGACTGGCTTCCTGAACTCGGGCCAGATCGCCTTCAGCGAGGCGCTGCAACCCTACCTGAAGGACGGCGTGCTGCAGTTCGAGCCGATCTACGACGAGGCGATGCGCCAGGCCGAGGCGATCAAGCCGATGCTGGCCGACGTCTCGCGCGAGCTCAACGAGGCGCACCAGCACGGTGCCAACCTGCTGTTCGAGGGTGCGCAGGGCACGCTGCTCGACATCGACCACGGCACCTACCCCTTTGTCACCTCCAGCAACACCGTGGCCGGCAACGCGGCGGCGGGCGCCGGTGTGGGCCCGAGCCTGCTGCACTACGTGCTGGGCATCACCAAGGCCTACTGCACGCGCGTCGGTGGCGGGCCGTTCCCGACCGAGCTCGACTGGCAGACCCCCGGCACGCCCGGCTACCACATGAGCACCGTCGGCGCGGAGAAGGGCACCACCACCGGACGCAGCCGCCGCTGCGGCTGGTTCGACGCCGCGCTGCTCAAGCGCAGCGCGCAGGTCAATGGCCTGTCGGGACTGTGCATCACCAAGCTCGACGTGCTCGACGGCCTGAAGGAACTGCAGTTGTGCACCGGCTACGAGCTGGACGGCGAGCAGATCGACATCCTGCCGCTGGGTGCCGACGACATCGCGCGCTGCAGGCCGATCTACGAAACCATGCCCGGCTGGAGCGAGAGCACCGTCGGCGTCACGCGCTACGAGCAGCTGCCGATCAATGCGCGGCTGTACCTGCAGCGCATCGAGCACGTCACCGGCGTGCCGATCCACGTGATCTCGACCAGCCCGGACCGCGACCACACCATCATGGTGCGGCATCCGTTCCTGCCCTGACGCCGCGCCACAGCCCTCGCTTCGTGCGATGCCAGCCCATCAACCACCTGCCAGACCAGCCATTCACTCAGGAGCGCACCCGATGTTGACCGAAGACGGCAAGCACCTTTACGTCAGCTACGACGAGTACCACAACCTGATCGAGAAGCTGGCGATCAAGGTGCACCTGTCGGGCTGGCGCTTCGACACCATCCTGTGCCTGGCGCGCGGCGGCATGCGGCCGGGCGACATCCTGAGCCGCGTCTTCAACGTGCCGCTGGCCATCATGTCGACCAGTTCCTACCGGGCCGAGGCCGACACCGTGCAGGGGCACCTCGACATCGCGCACTACATCACCACGCCGCAAGGCCAGATCGCCGGCAAGGTGCTGCTGGTCGATGACCTGGCCGACACCGGCATCACCCTGCAGGCGGTGGTCGAGCGCCTGCGCACCAACTACAAGCCGATCACCGAACTGCGTACCGCGGTGATCTGGACCAAGGGCAGTTCCAGCTTCAGCGCCGACTATTCGGTCGAGGACCTGCCCACCAACCCCTGGATCCACCAGCCCTTCGAGGGCTACGACAACCTCACGCCGGACAAGCTGCTGGCGAAGTGGAAGGTGTAAAGCGGCGTCGGTAACCTGGGCAGCCGGGTCCATCGGCGGCCCGCGCGCACCAGACCCTGATGCCAGCGGGTTTGCGCATTCCAGGGACAATGGCTCGTCGGCGCCCGGTCCGACCGCTTCGATCCGGCAATGCGGTCGTACGGTGCCTGTACGGACTCTGCCATGCTGCTGCTCGATGCCCTCAGTCCCGCCCCGCGCTGCGTGCGCATGTTCCTGGCCGAGAAGGGCTTGGTGCGGCCGATGCGGCAGATCGACGTGTTCAGCGGTGAGAACCGCGAGCCGCCCTACCTGGCGCACAACCCGGCGGGGCAGACCCCGGCGCTGCTGCTCGATGACGGCAGCTGCATCGCCGAGTCGGTGGCGATCATGGAGTACCTGGAAGAGCTGCACCCCGAGCCAGTGCTGATCGGCGCCACGCCACGGGAGCGTGCCGCGACGCGCCAGTGGCAGCGCCGGGCCGAGCTGAACATCACCGAGAACATCCACAACGCCTATCACTACGCCGAGGGCCTGGCGCGTTTCGAGGACCGGATACCGGTTGCGCCGGAAGCGGCGGCGGGGCTTAAGCAGGTGGCGCAGGACCGCATCGCCTGGCTCGACGCGATGCTGGGCGACATGCCGTTCCTGGCTGGCGAGCGCTTCACGCTGGCCGATATCTGGCTGTACGTGTGGCTCGACTTCGCCGGTTCGGTCGGCCAGCCGTTCGACCGCGCACTGCCCAGGCTCGGGCCCTGGTTCGACCGCGTGGCTGCCCGGCCCTCGGCCAGTGCCAGCCTGCATCCCGGCTGCAAGCCGGGTGGGGTGCGCGGCTGATTCTGCCCGCTTCCCCGTGCGGTATCAGTCGCCGCCGGCGTTGGTGCCTTCGGCCGGCTTGCGCGCACGCGCCAGCAGCGGCTCCAGCAGGTCCATCGGCAGCGGAAACGCAATCGTGCTGGTGCGGTCGCCGGCCACCTCGACCAGCGTCTGCAGGTAGCGCAGCTGGATCGATTCGGGTTGCTGCATCAGCGTCTGCGCCGCCTGCATCAGCTTCTCGGAGGCCTGCTGCTCGCCCTCGGCGTTGATGATCTTGGCGCGGCGCTGGCGCTCGGCCTCGGCCTGGCGCGCGATGGCGCGGATCATGGTTTCGTCCAGGTCGACCTGCTTGATCTCGACCGTCGACACCTTGATGCCCCAGGCGTCGGTGTGCTGGTCGAGGATGAGCTGGATGCTGCGGTTGAGCTTGTCGCGCTCGCTCAGCATCTCGTCGAGCTCGTGCTGGCCCAGCACCGAGCGCAGCGTGGTCTGCGCCAGCTGGCTGGTGGCTTCGCGCGCATCCTCGACCTGGATCACCGCCTTCTCCGGATCGATGATGCGAAACAGGATCACCGCGTTGACCTTGACCGGCACGTTGTCGCGCGAGATCACGTCCTGCGGCGGCACGTCCATCACGATGGTGCGCAGGTCGATGCGCACCATCTGCTGCATGACCGGGATCAGCACGATGATGCCGGGGCCCTTGACGGCCTGGAAGTGACCGAACAGGAAGATCACGCCGCGCTGGTATTCGCGCAGGATCTTCAGCGAAGACAGCAGGATGGCCAGGACGACCACCACGATGACGGCGGCGGCGGGAAAGATCATGACAGCGTCTCCTCTGATGGGGTTGCGGGGCGCACGCGCAGCACCAACCCCTGCATGCCGGTCACGGCCACGCGCTGGCCGTGCGTGAGCGGCGTATCGGTCACGGCCTGCCATTGCTCGCCGTGCACGTGGACGAAGCCCTCGCGGTCGAAATCGGCGACGACGCGGCCGACCGCGCCGATCATCTGTTCGCGCCCGCTGACCACCGGGTGCCGGCGCGAGCGCAGCGCCATCCAGACGATGCCGGCCAGCACGCCAGAGGCCGCGATCGCCATGCCGACCACGGTCGGCAGCGCCAGGCCATAGCCGGGCATGTCGCTGCGCATCAGCACCACCGAGCCGATGACGAAGGAGATCACGCCGCCGATGCCGAGCACCCCGTAGGTGGGCAGGAACAGCTCGGAGGCGATCAGGATCACGCCCAGCAGGATCAGCCCCAGGCCGGCGAAATGCACTGGCAGCATCTGCAGCGCGTACAGCGCCAGCAGCAGGCAGATCGCGCCGACCACGCCGGGCAGCACCACGCCCGGGTGCGTGCCTTCGATCACCAGTCCGGCCAGGCCGACCAGCAGCAGCAGGTAGGCCACCGACGGGTTGGCGATCACGGCCAGGAACTGGCTGCGCCAGTCGGGCTCGATGCGCTCGACGGCGGCGCCGCTGGTGCGCAGCGTGAGCGCGCCGGCGGCGGTCTGCACGCTGCGGCCGTCCACCGCGGCCAGCAGGCTGGAAACGTCGGGCGCGGTGAGGTCGATCACCTTCAGCTTCAGCGCCTCCTCACTGGACACGCTGACCGCCTCGCGCACCGCCTTCTCGGCCCAGTCGGCGTTGCGGCCGCGCTGCTCGGCGAGCGCGCGGATGTAGGCCACGGCATCGTTGGTGGCCTTGCGCATCGCCGTGTCTTCGGCGGGCGCCTGCGCGGCCTGCTCGCCGCTGGCGCCGGGCATCGGCCGGGTGGCGCGGCCGATCAGCGAGATCGGCGTCGCCGCGCCGATGTTGGTGGCCGGCGCCATGGCGGCGACGTGGCTGGCGTAGAGGATGTAGGTGCCGGCGCTGGCGGCGCGCGCACCCGGCGGCGAGACGTAGCCGACGACCGGCACGCGTGAGGCCAGGATCGCCTTGATGACGTCGCGCATCGAGTCGGCCAGCCCGCCCGGCGTGTCGATCTCCAGCACCACCGCCTCGGCCTGCTGCTGGTTGGCCTGCTCGATGCCGCGCACCACGTAGTCCGCGCTGGCCGGGCTGATGGCGCCGTCGATGCGCAGCACGACGGCGTTCGGCGTCGCCGACCAGGCCAGCGACGCGAACACGCACAGGCTGCACGTGACCAGCAACTGCATGATCCAGCGGAACCATTCGTATCGCCATGCCATCATGCGCCCATCAAAGCACGAATGCGCGAAGCCCGCAATCAGGCTTCGCCGACAGGGTTGTTGTCGTGGCTGCCAGGATCGCGGCGCTGGATGGCGGCGATCGCTGGTCGAGCAAGCCGGCCCGGCGCAGCCACGGGCGCTGGCATACCATTGCCGCATGACCGATTCCCGCACCGCCCTCATCCACCACGACTACCAGCCGCCGGACGGCTTTGCCGCCCCGCAGCCGGGCGTGTTCAAGGCTTCCACCGTCATCTTCCCCAGCGTCGCGGCCATGCGCCAGCGCGACTGGAAACACAAGAACGGCTACACCTACGGCCTGCACGGCACGCCGACCACCTTCCTGCTGGAGGAGCGCATTGCGGCGCTGGAAGGCGGGCTGCAATGCGTGCTGGTGCCCAGCGGCCTGGCGGCGATCGCCAACGTGGCGCTGGCGCTGCTGAAGACGGGCGACGAGGTGCTGATTCCGGACAATGCCTACGGTCCCAACAAGGCCCTGGCCGAGGGCGAGCTGGCGGCCTGGGGCATCACGCACCAGTTCTACGACGCCATGAATCCGGCCGACCTGGGTGCGCGCATCAACGAGCGCACGAAGCTGGTGTGGCTGGAGGCCGCCGGCTCGGTGACGATGGAGTTTCCCGACCTGCGCGAGCAGGTGCGCATCTGCAAGGCGCGCGGCGTGACCAGCGCGCTCGACAACACCTGGGGCGCCGGCCTGGCATTCAATGCCTTCGACCTGGACGGGGCGGGCCTGGGTGTCGATGTGTCGGCGCATGCGCTGACCAAGTACCCCAGCGGCGGCGGCGACGTGCTGATGGGCGCCGTCACCACGCGCGACGAAGCGCTGCACCTCAAGCTCAAGCTGACCCACATGCGGCTGGGCTTCGGCGTCGGCGCCAATGATGCCGAGGCCGTGCTGCGCGCGCTGCCCAGCATCGCCTTGCGCTACCACGCGCAGGACCGGGCGGCGCGCGAGCTGGCGCGCTGGTGCGCCGGGCAGCCGCAGTTCGCGCAGGTGCTGCACCCGGCGCTGCCCGAGGCGCCGGGCCACGCGCACTGGCGACAGCTTTGCGGCGCCGCCGATGCACGCGGCACGGGTGCGGCGGCGGGCATCTTCAGCGTGCTGGTCGATGCGCGCTACGGCATCGCGCAGGTCGATGCCTTCTGCGACGCGCTCAAGCTGTTCAAGCTCGGCTACAGCTGGGGTGGACCGGTCAGCCTGGTGGTGCCCTACGACCTGGCGGCCATGCGGCCCGGCTGGCCGGCGCACCTGCAGCGTGGCACGCTGGTGCGCTTTTCCATGGGGCTGGAAGCGGTCGAAGACCTGCGGGCCGACCTGGCGCAGGCGCTGGCGGTTGCGGTGCCTGCCTAAGTCCCGTCTGATACGTGGTTCTTGATGTCTTGACGTCGATGCCGAACGCTGGGTGGATGCGCGGGTTCTGATGGACTCCCTGTCGCAAATCGTGCTGGGCGGCGCGGTCGCCGCCGCCATCGCGCCGCCCCGGCACCGCCGTGCCGCGCTGCTGGCTGGCGGCGCGCTCGGCACCCTGCCGGATCTGGATGGTTTCGTCATCGCGCTGTTCACCGACGATCCGGTGCAGCTCATGACGCTGCACCGTGGTGCCTCGCACTCGCTGCTGGTGCTGCCCTGGGTCGGGTGGTTCATCTGGCGGCTGTTCCGCCGGCGCGGTGGCCGGGTGGCCGAGGCACCGCACGCCTGGCTGTGGGCCATCATGGCGGTGCTGATCACGCACCCGCTGCTGGACGCCTTCACCGCCTACGGCACGCAGCTGCTGTGGCCGCTGCCGCTGCCTCCCATCTGGTGGTCGACCGTGTTCATCATCGATCCGCTCTACACGCTGTGGCTGCTGCTGGCCTGCGTCGTTGCCTGGATCGGGCGCGAGCGGCTGCTGGCGCGCCGGGCGCTGCTGGCCGGGCTGCTGCTGTCGACCGCCTACCTGGGCTGGTCGGTGCTGGCCAAGTCGGCGGTCGAGCGCGCGGCCGCGGCGGCGCTGGCGCCGCTCGGCCTGCAGCATGCGCCGCGCTTCTCGATTGCCACGCCGTTCAACACCCTGCTGTACCGCGTGGTGGTGATGACGCCGGACGGCTACCTGATCGGCGACCGGTCGCTGGTGGCCGACCGCGGGCCGATGCGCTTTGCTGCCCATTCGTCCGACACGGCGGCCTTGCAGGCAGCCAGTGGCATCGCGGCCGTGCAACGGCTCAACTGGTTCAACGGCGGCAGCATGCGCGCGCAGCAGCGCAGGGACGTGCTGGTCCTGAGCGACCTGCGCATGGGTCTGGAGCCGGCCTACAGCTTCAATTTCGCGGTGGCTCGCCGACAGGGCGCACGCTGGGAGGCCATGCCGCCGGAGCGGGCGCCCGTGGGTAAGGGCGCAGCGCTGTTTTCGCGCGCCGGCGTCGGTGACGTCTGGCGCCGCACCTGGCGGCGCATCTGGAACGAGCCGGCCGGCTAGGGTGTCCGCCGGTTGCCATCCGGACCGGCTGCCGCTATGCTGCGCCGCCACCGCCCTTGCAACCGATCGCCGTTATGCCGAACAGTGCCCCGGAACCTCCCCCTGCACCGATCCCGCCGGCGCCGCAACCGCCGAGCGGCAGCAGCTACCAGCCCTACGTGCCGCCGCCGTCCACGGTGCCGCAGGCGGTGATGCAGCCGCTCGGGCTGATTGATCCGCTGCGCTGGCTGGCCAAGGGCTGGCGCGACTTCAGCGCCGCGCCCGGCATCGGCCTGTTCTACGGCGTCTGCTTCTGGCTGATGGCGGCGCTGCTGGCGCTGGTGTTCCGCAATCGGCCCGAGTACGTGATGTCGATCGCCTCCGGCTGCCTGCTGGTGGGGCCGTTCCTGGCGCTGGGCCTGTACGAGGTCAGCCGCCGGCGCGAACAGGGCATCCAGCCGACCTTGAGCAGTTCGCTGACCTGCTGGGACAAGCACATCCGCAGCATGGGCATGCTGGTGCTGGTGCTGATCGTGCTGGAACTGCTGTGGGGCCGCGCCTCGCTGGTGGTGTTCGCGGTGTTCTTCAACACCGGCATGCCGTCGACCACCGGTGTGCTGCAGGCCATCTTCAATCCCGAGAACCTCGAGTTCGTATTGGTCTACCTGATGGTGGGCGGCATCTTCGCGCTGCTGGTCTATTCGACTGCGGTGGTGTCGATCCCGATGATCCTGGACCGGGACACCGATGCCATCAGCGCCGCCATTACCAGCATCCGCGTGATGTTCGCTAACCCGCTGGTGATGCTGTGGTGGGGCTTGCTGATCACGCTGTTGATCGCGCTGGCGGTGCTCAGCTGGGGTCTCGGTTTTCTCCTCATCGGGCCGCTGCTGGGCCATGCCAGCTGGCACGCCTACCGCGGCGCGGTGCGCTGGCAGGGGCCGGCTGCGCCCGTGCCCAGCGCCGGGCCACCACCGGCGCCGACGCCGGCTCCCGCGCCCGCGTGATGCCCGGCGACTCCGAATCGGGCCTGTGGCAGCGGCTGCTGCGCTGGTGGCAGGACCGCCGGACCGATCAGCGTGCCGGCGAAGGCAGCAACGGCGTGGACTGGCTGGAAGAGAAAGATGAAGCGGGCGCAGCCGGGGAGGCTGGCGCGGACGCGAACGGCAACGGTGGTGATGGTGGTGATGGCGGCGGAGATGGCGGCGGCGACTGAAGCGGCACCGCGCGCAACCGCGGTTGCCGCTCATCTCACGTAGTGCACCCCGCTGAACCGGCTGCGAAAGGCAGCCACCTCGTCGGCGACTGAAGGCGGCGCATCGGCCTGCAGCGCCCGCTCGATCAGCCGTGCCAGCGCGGGCATGTCCGACGGCCCCATGCCGAGCCGCACGATCTCCGGCACGCCCAGGCGCAGGCCGTTGACGTCGCCTGCTACCGGATCGATCGGCAGGCCGATGCCGCAGGCCAGCAAACCCGAACGGGCCATGTGGCGGGCCGCACGCTGCCCGCCGCTCCAGCGTGCGGCCCGCAGCGCCAGCTGGTGCGAATCGGTGGCGCCGCGCCCGATCGCGTGCACCGGCAGGCCGAGCGCGTGCAGCGCCTGGGCCAGCGCGCGCGCCGTGTCCTGCATCGCGCGTGCGTAGTCCTGCCCATGCACGCGCCAGTCGATCAGGCTGCGCGCCAGCGCCGCCACGCGGCCGGCGTCGAAGTTGGCGGTGAGGCCGGGGTAGGCGATGGCATCCAGCCGTTCAGCCAGCTGCGCCTCGTTGGTGACGATCAGGCCGCCCGCCGGTCCGCCCAGGCTCTTGTAGGTGCTCATGGTCATCACGTGCGCGCCTTCATCGAGCGGATTCTTCCAGGCGCGGCCGGCGAACATGCCCGACAGGTGCGCGGCGTCGAACATCAACCAGGCGCCGACCTCGTCGGCGATGGCGCGCAGGTCGGCCACCGGGTGCTCGAACAGGTTCAGGCTGCCGCCGGCGGTGATCAGCCGCGGCCTGGCCTCGTGCGCCAGCCTGCGCAGCGCGTCGACGTCGATGCTGTAGCGCTCGGCATCGATCGGCGCCGCGATGGTGTCGAGGCCGAACCAGCCGGCGGCGCCGGCGCGGTGGTGGGTGACGTGGCCGCCGATGTCGGGCGGCGGCGCGATGATGCGGTCGCCGGCGCGGCAGCAGGCCATGAACACGTACAGGTTGGCCAGCGCGCCGGAGGCCACGCGCACCTCGGCGTAGCGGGCGCCGAACACCTCGGCCGCCAGCTCGGCCGCCATCACCTCGATCTGCTCGATCGCCTCCAGCCCGACCTCGTACTTGTCGCCCGGGTAGCCAAGCGAGGCACGTGTGCCCAGGCCGCACGACAGCAGCGCCTCGGCCCGCGGGTTCATCACGTTGCTGGCCGGATTCAGGTTGATGCCGCGTTCGTCGTGGATGCGGTGGTTGTCGGCGATCAGCGCATCGAGCTGCGTGATCAGCTCGGTGGCCGATTGCGCCTCGGTGCACTGTGCCAGCGCCTGCACCGTGGACTCGGACGGCGCTGGAACCCAGGGGCGGACGGCGAGTTGCGGCATGGTGTGGCTCAGAAGATGTGAATGGATCGGGCGTGGTCGAGCGGATCGTCAAAATGGTGCCCATCGAGGCGCAAAGCGCAGACGTAGCTCGTGCTACGGCGAGCATTTGCAACGACGAGTGGCGCAGTTTTGGCGGTACGAGCGGCCATGACGGGTTCGTTCATACCTTCTCAGGCCGCGGCGGCGGCCTCGGATTCGGACTGGAGAATGGCGACGGCGGCCCGCGCCAGCGCCGGCTGCGAGCGGTCGGCCAACGGCACCGGCAGCGCCTGGTCGAAGCGGCTGAAGTTGCGCCGGGTCGAGGCCGCATAGCCGGGATCGTAGTGGCGCGCCAGCAGTTCGCGCACCACGGTTTCGGTCTGGCCGGCCGCCACCTTGGCCTTCCAATCGTCGATGACGGCGTGGCCGCGCAGTGCCACCAAGGTGTCGAGCCGCTGGCAGAAGAACTCGGGGTCGCTGACGAAGAAGGGGTAGTCCTCCAGCAGCAGCGCCACGCGCTCGTCATCGGACAGTTCGATGCGCAGGCAGGGGCTGGCGCGCATGGCCTCGACCAGCGCATCGGGCAGGGTGCGGTTGCCGACCTTCTTGCTCTCGGCCTCGACGTACACCGGCCGGGCCGCGTCGAAGTCGCGCAGTGCCTGCCACACCAGCGTCTCGAAGCGCTTTTGCGACGGCTGCGGCTGGCCGGGGATCAGGCCCAGCACCGAGGCGCGGTGGCTGGCCAGCGCCTCCAGGTCCAGCACCTGCGCTCCGGCGGCGGCGAGCGCGTGCAGCAGCCGCGTCTTGCCCGAGCCGGTAGGCCCGCACACCACGCGGTAATGCAGCCGCGCCACCTGCCGCGGCAGGTCGGCGCGCAGGGCGGCCCGGAACGCCTTGTAGCCGCCCTCGACCAGCGTCACGCGAAAGCCGATCTGCCCCAGCACCAGCGCCAGCGCGCCGCTGCGCTGGCCGCCGCGCCAGCAGTACAGCAGTGGCTGCCAGCTCCTGGGCTGGTCCATCACCGCGCGCTCGATGTGGGCGGCGATGTTGCGTGCCACCAGCGCGGCGCCGAGCTTGCGCGCCTCGAACGGGCTCGCCTGCTGGTACAGCGTGCCGACGCGCGCACGCTCGTCGTCGTCCAGGCTGGGCCAGTTGACGGCGCCGGGCAGATGGTCGAGCGCGTATTCGCTTTCGCTGCGGGCGTCGATGACGGCATCGAACCCGTGCAGCCGCTGCAGCGCGTCGGCGGCGGTGATGCCCTGGACGCTCACCGCAGCAGCTTCCGCAGCTCGGGCCACACATTGCCCAGGATGATCGGATGCGCCTCGGCGGTGGGGTGGATGCGGTCGGGCTGGAACAGCTTGAGCGCATCGGGCCGGTCGGCCACGCCCTGGAGGAAGAACGGCACCAGCGCGGCGCCTTCGGCCTTGGCCACCTTGGCATACAGCGCGTGGAAGCGCTTGCCGTAGTCGGCGCCGTAGTTCGGCGGCATGTGCATGCCGGTCAGCAGCACCCTGGCGCCCGCCTTCTGCGCCGCCTGCGTCATGGCGGTCAGGTTGGCCTCGGTCATGTCGAGCGAGAGGCCGCGCAGCGCGTCGTTGCTGCCGAGCTCGATCACCACCACCGCCGGCTGGTGGTTCTTCAGCAGCGCTGCCAGGCGCGAGCGGCCGCCCGAGCTGGTGTCGCCCGAGATGCTGGCGTTGACGACCCGGGCGGCGATCTGCTCGGCCGCCAGCTTCTGCTCCAGCAGCGCGACCCAGCCGCTGCCGCGCGCGATGCCGTATTCGGCGCTGAGCGAATCGCCGACGACCAGGATCGTCTTCGGCTCAGCGGCCCACGCGATCGATGCCGATGACCCGGCGATGCCGGCGGCGACAGCGGAGCGGATAAAGTTGCGGCGCTTCAAACGAAAACCTCTTCATGACGGAACCCACGCCCGGCCACGCGCCCGACGCCCCTCGCTCCCCCATCGTCGCGGTGGAGCATGTATTCAAGTCGATCACCGACTCCACCGGCACACTGGATATTCTGCGCGATATCCACTTCAGCCTGGCGCCGCGCGAAACCGTGGCCATCGTCGGCGCGTCGGGTTCCGGCAAGAGCACGCTGCTGTCGATCATTGCCGGCCTCGATACCCCGACGCGCGGCACCGTGCGTCTCGATGGGGCCGACCTGTTCGCGGTTTCGGAGGACGAGCGCGCCGCCATCCGTGCGTGCAAGCTCGGCTTCGTGTTCCAGAGCTTCCAGCTGATGGGCAACCTGAGCGCGCTGGAGAACGTGATGCTGCCGCTGGAACTGGCCGGCCGCCGTGACGCGCGCGCCGCCGCCACGGCGATGCTGGCGCGCGTCGGGCTGTCGGAGCGGCTGAACCATTACCCCAAGGTGCTGTCGGGCGGCGAGCAGCAGCGCGTGGCGCTGGCGCGCGCTTTCGTCGTGCAGCCGGCCGTGTTGCTGGCTGACGAGCCGACCGGCAGCCTGGATTTCGCCACCGGCGAGAAGATCATGGAGCTGATGTTCGAGCTCAACCGCGAGCAGGGCACGACGCTGGTGCTGGTCACGCACGACCGCGCCATCGCCGCGCGGTGCGCGCGGCAGCTGACGGTGGAAGCCGGACGCATCGCCGACGACAGCAGCCGGGAAACCGACTGAGGCGGCATGTCGCGAGGCGGGTGCTGGCCGCGCCAACTCGCCGCTCCGATCAGATGGGCGCTGACAGACGGTGTGGCGCTGCTTGTCGATTCACTCGACGCGCCGCACCACGCTGACGCCGCGCTCCTGCCACAGCGACTCCAGCTTCATCGGCTCGTCCAAACGCTGCAGCCGGTCGGTTCGGGTGAAGGCCAGTTCACCCGGCGCGGGCACGCCCTGCGGCACGGCTTGCCGCAGGTAGAAGCCGGTGCTGGGCCAGTGCGTCTGCCATTGCACGGCCTGCACCGGCGCACCGGGCTGCGTCGCCATCCAGCCGCGGGCGAACTCGGCGCCGCGCTTGATCGGGCCCTGCAGCGCCTCGCCCCACCAGGGCGCGCCGAAGCCTGCCGTGGCCAGCGTCAGTGCCCAGGCGGCGAGCGCGAAGCGCGGCAGGAAACTCCATCGACGTGTCGCCAGCAGCCCCAGCAGGGCAACCGCCGCCACGGCGTAGGCGAGCAATGGCCCCCAGGGCGGTGGTGCGCCCTGCAGCAGGGCGGCGTACAGCGGGTTGCGGACGTCGATCCAGCCGGAACCGAGCAGCCACGGCAGCAGCGCCAGCGTCAGCAGCAGGGTGACCAGCCCGGTCCACAGCACGGCGCGCAGGGTGCGACCGGCCTGGTCCCATACCTGCACCGTCAGCAGGGCCAGCGCCGGCCCCGCATACAGGCTGTAGTGCGGCAGCTTGGTGCCAGACAGGCTGAAGAACGCCAGCACGAAACCGGCCCAGACCAGCAGGTAGCGCGTGTAGGGCTCGCGCCACAGGCTGCGCAGGCGCACTAGCACCCCCAGCCACAGCGGTGACCAGGGCAGCCACATCAGCGGAGTCACCAGCAGGTAGTAGCCCAGGCTGCCACCGTGGCCCTCCATCGGGCCGGAAAAGCGGCCGACGTTGTGCTTGAGGATGAAACCTTCGATGAAGGCCATGCCGTGGCGCTGCCAGGCGTAGGCGTACCACGGCAGCGCCACCGTCAGCATGATCAGCCAGGCCCAGGGGTCCGACAGCGCGCGGCCCAGCGCGCGCCAGTCGCGCCGCGAGGTGGTCCAAAGGCCGAGCGCGGCGGCCGGGATCAGCAGCGCCACCGGGCCCTTGGTCAGCAGCCCGAGCCCGATCCACAGGGCCGAGCGGCGCAGCGGTGCGCGCGCGCCGTGCTCCAGGTGGCGCCACAGGTCGAGCGCACTCAGCATCAGCAGCAGGTTGAGCAGTGCGTCGGCGGTGGCCGCGCGCGCCAGCGCCCAGGGGCCGAGCGCGGTGACCATGATGGCGCCTGCCAGCAGCGCCTTGTCGCGTCCCATGCGCGGCACCACGAAGGCCACCAGCGCCAGTGCCGAGAGCCAGGCGCACAGCGCCGAGGGCAGCCGCACCGCCCACTCGCTCGGGCCGAACAGTGCCATGCTGGCAGCCTGCAACCAGTAGACCAGGATCGGCTTGTCGAAGCGCGGTGCGCCGTTGAGCGTGGTGTGGCCGAAGTCGCCGCTGGCCAGCATTTCGCGCGTGGCCTCGCTGAACGCGCCCTCGTCGACGTCGTACAGCGGTGCGTCAAGCCCCAGCAGCAGGGGCAGCGCCAGCGCCAGGGCGTACCCGGCCCAGCGCCAGCCGCTGCTCGATGCCGGGGCTGAACGGTCAGGTGGTCCGGGGACCGCGGCGGTGCTCATTCGGTGCCCGCGTCTGGCGGGGGTAGGCGACTCATCGACCGGGCGCCAGTTCCTGTCGCGTCGCCGGCTGCGCAAGCGGCGCCCGTGCGGCGCGCCAGCGCAGGGCGCCGCTGATCGCGGCCACAGTGACGACCAGCCACTTGGCCCAGCCGCCCTCGGGATAGCCGGTGTTGGTGAAGGTCCAGATGAGCGCGCAGCCGAGCTCGAACAGCGCCACGCCGCGCTGCTGCACCGGCCGGGCAAACCAGGCGGCCCAGGAAGCCCGGCGCTCCAGGGCGGCTGCCAGCGTCGCCGCCAGCATGCCCAGGCCGCTGCCGACCAGCACGTCGGCGGGCCAGTGCGCGCCGACCGCCACGCGCGACAGGCCGATGGCGAGGCCGAAGCCCAGTGTCAGCGGCAGCAGCGGCAGGGTGAGCACGGCGTGCTGCTCCGAGCGCCGCACATGCGACCAGATGAACCACAGCAGGCAGGCACCCGCCACGGCGGCCAGGGTGTGACCGGAGGGCATCGAGCCGGCGTGGATCACCGGCTTGCCGATCACCATCACCTGCTCGTGCGGCAGTGCGGCCATCGGGCGGGCCGAATGCCAGAACTCGCGCGGGATGCGGGTGAACAGCGTGCTCAGCAGGATGCAGGGCGCCAGCAGGGCGGGGCCGATGCCGGATCGCCGGTCCGCCGCCAGCACCAGCATGCTGATCGGCCAGCCGAAACCCAATACCGTCAGCCCGGCCCAGAACGATGCCGAACTGGCGGCCAGACCATGGTTGAGCGTCTTGAACAGCGCCTGGTTGGCCGGCTGGGTCGACAGCAGCAACCCAGCGCCGGCGGCGAGCAGGGCGAGCATGGCCCAGCGCCACAGTTCGGGCGGCGCGTCGGCGCGGGAGGTGAGGGGCATGTAAGGGTTTGGCAAGCACCGTGCGTCGATATGCGCGTGCGGCGTTCACCCCGGCACTGTGCATGGCCATCATGAAAGTATTCTTAAGATTCTGTGACGTCAGGCCGTTGGCGCGGATTTACAACTGGAATGCCAGCGTCGCCACGATGCCCTCGCCGATGTCGCGCAGCCAGCTCGGCGGCCTGGCTGAGGCCGGCTCGCCCGCGGCGGCGGTGCTGACGATCCAGCCGGCCAGCCAGTCGATCTCGGTGCGGCCGTAGAAGGCGGCCATGGCTTCGTAATTGATGAACAGGCTGCGGCTGTCGAGGTTGGCCGAGCCGCACAGTGCCAGCACGTCGTCGACCACCACCGCCTTGGCGTGCAGCATGGTCGGCAGCAGGCGCACGTCGGCACCGGCCTCGACCAGCGTGCGCAGCGCGCGGCCGCGCGCCCAGTCGGCCAGCCGGTGGTTGGAGTGCGCCGGCAGCAGCAGGGTGATCTGCAGGCCGCGCTTGGCGGCTAGCACCAGCGATTCCAGCAGGCCCTCGTCAGGCACGAAATAGGGCGTCGCCAGCAGCAGGCGTTGCTCGGCGTGGAAGGCCGCCGACAGCAGCAGCGCGTGCAATGTGTCCTCGTGGAAATCCGGCCCGCTCGGCACCCACTGCGCCAGCGCCAGTTCGGTCGGCAGCTCGGCCTCGGGCGGGCCGTCGGTCGGTGGCGGCGGCAGCGGCGTGTCCTCGTCTTCCGCGTCCTGGCGCGCGAAGCGCTCGGCATAGCCCAGGCGCAGCGCCTTGCGGGCGCCGCGCGCCAGGCGCCAGTCGCCATCGAACAGCGCCTGCGCCTGCGCCGCCAGCGCGCCTTCGGCGACGAAGCTCAGGTCCAGCCAGGCCGCTTCGCCGGTGCGGCCGATGAAGTACTCGTTGGCGATGTTGCGGCCGCCGCTCCAGACGTGTGCGCCGTCGACGATCATCAGCTTGCGGTGGTTGCGCAGGTTGACGCGCCCGCGCCCCGGCAGGCCGAGCGCCGGCACGAACAGGCGCGTGCGCACGCCGGCCGATCTGAGCAGCGCGTCGTGGCTGCGCGCGCTCTTCAGGCTGCCGATGCTGTCGATCAGCAGCCGCACCCGCACGCCGGCACGCGCGCGTGCGGCCAGGGCGGTGGCGACGGTGGCGCCGACCTCGTCGTCGGCCAGCACGTAGGTGCACATGTCGAGCGTGCGGCGCGCCGAGCCGATCAGTGTCTGCAGTTCGGCCAGCGCGGCCTCGCCCTCGGCCTGGAAGCGCACCGCCGCCTGCGGCCGGGCGCCGGCCACGCCCAGCGCCGCCAGCAGGCGCGTGGCCCACAGGGGCGCCAGTGCCGCCCACGGTCCGGCCGGCGCGGGCTGGCGCTGGGTGCGCGGACGCACCGACTTGCGGGTGCCGAACACCAGGAACAGCGGCAGGCCCAGGTAGGGAAAGGCGGCGATGCCGATCACCCACGAGAGCGCCGCGTAGGGGTGGCGGCGCTGGCGCCGCATGCGCGTGACCACCACGTAGGTGAGCAGCCCGGCGGCGACGAAGGCCAGGTGCTCGAGCGGCGTCAGGGCAGGCAGGCGGATCATCGGGCGGCGGATACGGAATGCGCGGCGGTGACGTGCTGGCGGCTCATGCCTGCGGCGGCTTGCGGTCTGCGCGGCGCAGGGCACGGGCGCCTGTGTCCGCGCGCGATGGCTCGATCTGCCCGGTACCGTCTGCCGGACTGGCGTCCGTGGCGCCGAAGTGCGCACGCAACGCGGCCAGCAAGGCCTCGGTGTAGGCGGGCAGGTGCTCGCCGGCGCGCACCAGCGCGTGGCGTTCGCGCCAGCGCCAGGCGTCGGTCAGCTCGATCAGCGCCAGTCCCATGCTGTCGAGGTTGCGCCGGGCGGCGCTTTCGGGCACCACGCCGATGCCCACGCCGCCGCCGATCATGCGGCACATGGCGTCGAAGCTGGACAGCTGGATGCGCAGCTTGAGCGGATGCCCAAGCCCCTCGGTGATCCGCGTCAGGTAGGCCTGCAGCGTGCTGCCCGCATGCATGCCGATGTAGTCGTGCGACAAGGTATCGGCGAAGGCGATCGACTTGCGCCGCGCCAGCGGGTGCCGGCGCGCGGCCACCAGCACCAGGCGGTCGGTCGAGAAATGGATGGCGCGCAGCCCCGCGGTGTCGACCTCGCCGGCGATGATGCCGACATCGGCCTGGCCCTCGCGCACGCCGCGCGCGATGTCGGCGTTGGGCTTTTCCTGCAGTTCGATGTTGATGCGCGGGTTGGCGGCCAGGAAGGCCGGCAGCAGTTCGGGCAGGAAGTCCATCACCGCCGTGGTGTTGGCGAACATGCGCAGGTGGCCGCGCAGGCCGCCGCCGTATTCCCGCAGTTCGGTGCGCAACTGCTCGGTCTGGCGCAGCATGCCGCGCGCATGGTGCAGGAAGGCCTCGCCGGCCGGCGTCAGGCTGACGCCGCGCGCCTCGCGCTGGAACAGGGCCAGGCCGGCCTGCTGCTCCAGCGCCTTCACGCGCGCGCTGGCCGCCGCCAGCGACAGGTGCTGGCGGGCGGCAGCGCGGGTCAGCGCGCCTTCCTCGGCGGCGCGCACGAACAGGCGCAGATCGGTGAGGTCGAAATGCATGGCGGACATGGGCAAGCCTCGCGTGGAGCAGGAGCGCCTGGGTATCGTGGTGGATGCCGAACCAGCCACAAGCCTTCGGATTATCCGAAACCTTGTTATCGAAATAGCCGATTGTGCATTTGTCGAATGCGGGTGAACATCGGGACATGGAGACAAGCACACAACAAACACTCGATACCGATGCCATCGCTCACCTGCAGCAATGGATCGGACGCTGCGAAGCACTGCACGACGACATTGCCGCCGCCCCGCTGCGCGGCCTGTCGGCCACGCTGGATCGCGACGATCCCGCACCGCAGCGAGGCACCGTCGTGCCGCCGCTGGGCCACTGGCTGTATTTCCTGCCGCAGGCGCCGCAAAGCCAGATCGGGCCCGACGGGCACCCGAAGCGCGGCGGCTTCCTGCCGCCGGTGCCGCTGCCGCGCCGCATGTGGGCCGGCGGCCGCCTGAACTGCGAGCCGGGCAACCCGCTCAAGGTGGGCGATGCGGCGCACAAGATCTCGAGCATCGAATCGGTCAAGCACAAGAGCGGCCGCTCGGGCGAGATGATCTTCGTGCTGGTGCGCCATGAGGTGCACAACGCCCAGGGCCGGTGCCTGACCGAGGAGCAGGATATCGTCTATCGCGCGGCCGCCCAGCCGGGTGAGAAGGCGCCCGAGCCGACGCCCGCCGCTACCAGCGCGCCCTGGCGCCGCCAGATCACGCCGGATGACGTGCTGCTGTTCCGCTATTCGGCGCTCACCTTCAATGGCCACCGCATCCACTACGACCGCCAGTACGTGACCCAGGTCGAGGGCTATCCGGGCCTCATCGTGCACGGCCCGCTGATTGCCACGCTGCTCACCGACCTGGTGCGGCGCCGCGTGCCGGACGGCTTCATCAAGCGCTTCGAGTTTCGCGCCGTGCGGCCCACCTTCGACCTGCATCCGTTCTTCGTCAATGGCGTGCCATCAGCGGACGGCAAGAGCGTCAAGCTGTGGGCGCACGACCATGAAGGCTGGCTGACCATGCAGGGTTCGGCCGAACTGGCCTGAAATCCGGCGTCTGCAAGGCGCTGCAAGTCCCCCGTCAACCTCCAGAGAGAAAGCCAATCCATGTCCACTGCCGCTTCCGACAACTACCAGGATATCCGTGACGCCGTGCGCGCGCTGTGCGCCCAGTTCCCCGACGAATATCACCGCAAGATCGACGAGGTGCGTGGCTATCCCGAGGAGTTCGTGCAGGCGCTGACCGAAGCCGGCTGGATGGCGGCACTGATCCCGCAGGAGTACGGCGGCTCGGGCCTGTCGATGGCCGAGGCCTCGGTGATCATGGAGGAGATCAACCGCTCGGGCGGCAACTCCGGCGCCTGCCACGGCCAGATGTACGTGATGAACGCCATCGTGCGCAGCGGCAGCGAGGAGCAGAAGCAGAACTACCTGCCCAAGATCGCCAGCGGCGAGATGCGCATCCAGTCGATGGGCGTGACCGAGCCCACCACCGGCAGCGACACCACCAAGCTCAAGACCACGGCCGTGAAGAAGGACGGCCGCTGGGTCGTCAACGGCCAGAAGGTGTGGATCAGCCGCATCCAGCACAGCGACATGATGATCCTGCTGGCCCGCACCACGCCGCTGGCCGAGGTGAAGAAGAAGTCCGAGGGCCTGAGCTGCTTCCTGGTCGACCTCAAGAGCGCCATCGGCAACGGCCTGACGGTGCAGCCGATCCTGAACATGGTCAACCACGAGACCAACGAGCTGTTCTTCGACAACCTCGAGATCCCGGAGGAGAACCTGCTCGGCCCCGAGGGCAAGGGCTTCAAGACCCTGCTCGACGGCCTCAACGCCGAGCGCACCCTGATCGCCGCCGAATGCATCGGTGACGGCTACTGGTTCATCGACCGCGCCAGCAAGTACGCTAACGAACGCGTTGTTTTCGGCCGCCCGATCGGCCAGAACCAGGGCGTGCAGTTCCCGATCGCCGAGGCCTTCATCGAGGTCGAGGCGGCCAACCTGATGCGCTGGAAGGCCTGCGAGAAGATCGACGCGCACCAGAACGCGGGTGCCGAGGCCAACATGGCCAAGCACCTGGCCGCGAAAGCCTCGTGGGAAGCGGCCAACGTGTGCCTGCAGACCCACGGTGGATTCGGGTTTGCGTGCGAGTACGACATCGAGCGCAAGTTTCGGGAGACGCGGCTGTATCAGGTGGCGCCGATTTCGACCAACATGATCTTCAGCTATGTGGCCGAGCACCTACTGGGCCTGCCGCGGTCGTTCTGAAGGGGCCCGGCGTGCGTGGGTTCTCGACTCCCTCACGCTACTGGGGGATGACTCGGGCGTTGGCTGTTCCGTCGTTCCCGCGAAGGCGGGAATCTATGGGTGCTTGATGGGGTTGGATAGGCTGCTGACCGGGAATTCGCCCCGGCGGGCGACCTACTTTTCTTTGTCTCGCAAAAGAAAAGTAGGCAAAAGAAAGGCGACCCCACTGGCCGTGTCCCCTGCGCTTCGCTCCGGGGCAGCCTGCGATGCTCAGGCATGGGGCGGCACTGCGAAACTCACTGCGCGGCTACGCCGCGCCGTTCGGACAACCGCAGCGAGTCAGAGCACGAAGCATGGGCATGCTTCGCTGCCCATGCCCGCCCCATGCCCTGCGCTTCTCGGCACGGCCAGAGGGGGTGGCCAATCCGCACGGACCGTCGCTTCGCTCGGCCTGTTCTCCCATTACCGCAAACACAGCGAGGCCGAGCGTAGCGATGGCCCGTACAGGTTTCAATTCCCCTCTGGATGCGCCGAGGAGCGCAGCGGGCGGGGTGAGCGAATGCACCGCAGGATGCATTCGCATCGTGATCTGACTCGCTGCGGTTGTCCGAACGGAGCGGCGAAGCCGCGCAGTGAGTTCTGCGGCGCACCCCGCACGCGAGCACCGCAGGTTGCCCGCAGCGAAGCGGAGGGACGCAGCCAGCGGGGCGCACTTCTTTTGCCTACTTTTCTTGTGCGAGCAAGAAAAGTAGGTGCGCCGCCGGGCGCACATCCCGGCCAGCAGCGCATCCTCCACCAGCAAGCAACCGTCACAGACAAATGAACAACCCCAGACCCCTCGACGGCATTACCGTCATCTCCCTCGAACACGCCATCGCCGCCCCCTTCGCCAGTCGCCAGCTGGCCGACCTGGGCGCACGCGTGATCAAGGTCGAGCGCCCCGGCGTGGGCGACTTCGCGCGCGCCTACGACACCCGCGTGAAGGGCGAAGCCTCGCACTTCGTCTGGACCAACCGCAGCAAGGAAAGCCTCACGCTCGACCTGAAGAACCCCGACGCGCTGGCCGCGCTGATGGACTTGCTGCAGGGTGCCGACGTGCTGCTGCAGAACCTGGCACCGGGCGCTGCCGCGCGCATGGGCCTGTCGTGGGAGGCGCTGCACGAAAAGCACCCGAAGCTGATCGTCTGCGACATCTCCGGCTATGGCGAGGATGGCCCGTACCGCGACAAGAAGGCCTACGACCTGCTGATCCAGAGCGAGGCCGGCTTCCTGTCCATCACCGGCACGCCCGACACGCCGACCAAGGCCGGCTGCTCGATGGCCGACATCGCCGCCGGCATGTACGCCTTCACCAGCATCCTGTCGGCGCTGCTGCTGCGCGCCAAGACCGGCGAGGGCAGTCACATCGACGTCTCGATGCTCGAATCACTGGGCGAATGGATGGGTTACCCGATGTACTACGCCTACGAAGGCGCCACGCCGCCGCCGCGCACCGGCGCCGCGCATGCCAGCATCTATCCGTACGGCCCGTTCCCGGCCGGCGACGGCGGCACCGTGATGCTGGGGCTGCAGAACGAGCGTGAGTGGAAGGTGTTCTGCGAAGTGGTGCTGCAGGACGCGGCGCTGGCGCAGGACGAGCGTTTCGATGCCAATTACAAGCGCAACAGCAACCGCGACGCATTGCGCGCACTGATCGTGGAAGCGTTCGCCAGGCTGAGCACGGCCGAGGTCGAGGCGCGGCTGGATCAGGCGCAGATCGCCAACGCGCGCATGAACGACATGGCTGGCCTGTGGGCGCACCCGCAACTGAAGGCGCGCGAGCGCTGGCGCCAGGTCGAGTCGCCGGCGGGCGAGATTCCGGCGCTGCTGCCGCCCGGCCGCAGCAACGCCTTCGACTACCGCATGGACGCGGTGCCGCGGGTGGGCGAGCACTCGGAAGCGATCCTGCGCGAACTGGGTCGCAGCGCCGAGCAGATCGAGGCGCTGCGCGCGGCCAAGGCGATCTGACCCCCGGCGGGACTGCGCTTTTTTCGCGATCTCTAGACTCACTGGTACCACGAGGGTCATCCATCATGAGCACTGCATCGCCCGCCGCCGAACTGGCGGCCTTTGCTGCCGAACTGCGCTTCGACGCCATTCCCGAGCCGGTCGTGCGCTTCACCGAGAACCTGCTGGTCGACTGGTTCGGCTCGGCCGTCGCCGGCCATGGATCGCGGCCGGTCGAGAGCATCGCCCGCTTCGCGCAGAGCATGGGGCCCGCCGACGGACCGAGCGAGGTGCTGATCAACCGGCGCGGCAGCTCGCCCTGGCTGGCGGCGATCGCCAACGCCGCCGCCTCGCATCTGGCCGAGCAGGACGACGTGCACAACGGCTCGGTGTTCCACCCGGCCACGGTGGTGTTTCCGCCGGCGCTGGCGGTGGCCCAGGCCATCCGCGCCAGCGGCCAGCGGCTCATCGCGGCCAGCGTGGCGGGCTACGAGGTCGGCATCCGCGTGGGTGAATTCCTGGGCCGCTCGCACTACAAGGTGTTCCACACCACCGGCACCGCCGGCACGCTGGCCGCCGCCGCTGCGGTGGGCAACCTGCTGGGGCTGGACGGCAAGCAGATGCTGCACGCCTTCGGCTCGGCCGGCACGCAGTCGGCCGGCCTGTGGGAGTTCCTGCGCACCGCTGCCGACAGCAAGCAGCTGCACACGGCGCACGCGGCCGGTGCCGGCCTGATGGCGGCCTTCCTGGCGCAC
This sequence comes from Ottowia sp., assembly GCF_035444425.1. GTDB lineage: Bacteria > Pseudomonadota > Gammaproteobacteria > Burkholderiales > Burkholderiaceae_C > Ottowia. Next base: position 83,759 of record NZ_DAOMOQ010000005.1, read on the forward strand.
GACGGCTTCACCGGTGCGGCCGACATCTTCACCGGCGCCAAGGGCATGGCGGCCGGCATGAGCAGCGACGCTGACCCGACCCGCCTGACCGATGGCCTGGGCACCCGCTGGGCCACGGCCGAGACTTCGTTCAAGTGGCACGCCAGTTGCCGCCACACGCACCCGGCCGCCGATGCGCTGCTGCAGGTGATGCAGGCGCACGGCCTGAAGCCCACTGACATCGCACAGGTGGTCACACACGTGCACCAGGGCGCGATCGACGTGCTGGGGCCGGTGGTCGACCCGAAGACCGTGCATCAAAGCAAGTTCAGCATGGGCACGGTGCTGGCGCTGGTGGCGCAGCACGGCCACGCCGGCCTGACCGAGTTCGACCGTGATTACCGCAGCGCACCAACGCAGGCGTTGCGTGACAAGGTGACGATGGTGCTCGACGAGGAGGTCGACGGCGCCTACCCGCAGCGCTGGATCGGCAAGGTCACGGTGACGACCACCGACGGCCGCACCCTGCACGGCCGCGTCGACGAGCCCAAGGGCGATCCCGGCAACACGCTGAGCCGCGACGAGCTGGCGGCGAAGGCGCTGCGGCTGGCTGCGTGGAGCCGCGGAGCCGACGCGGCGGAGATGCAGGCTGCCGTCGATGCGCTGTGGCAGGTCGCGAGCTGGCCGCGCGTCGGCCGCCTGCTGCCGGTGAAGGCATGAGCGCGCTGGAGCACCCGCTGGCGACGGCATGCAGCCTGCTGTTCGTTCCGGGCGACCGCCCGGAGCGTTTCGCCAAGGCGCTGGCCAGTGGCGCCAGCGCTGTCATCATCGACTGGGAAGATGCGGTCGCGCCGAACGCGAAATCCGCTGCGCGTCAGCAACTGGCGCAGGCGTTGCCCCAGCTCGACGCCGCCGAACGCGCCCGCTTGGCGTTGCGCATCAACGCCGCCGGCACGCCCTGGCATGCCGATGACGTCGCTGCGCTGGGCGCGCTGGCGGCGCAGGGGCTGCGGGCGGTGGTGGTGCCGAAGGCCGAGCAAGCCGCGGCGCTGGCGCCGGTGGCTGCGGCGCTGGGGCCGGGCGGGGTGCTGCTACCGCTGATCGAATCGGCGGCCGGGCTGGACGGCGTGCGCGAGATCGCTGCGGCGCCACAGGTGGCGCGGCTGGTGTTTGGCCATCTCGACTTGCAGGCCGACCTGGGCCTGGCCTGCGGACCGGATGAAGAGGAACTGGTGCCCGTGCGCCTGCAGTTGGTGCTGGCCTCGCGCCTGGCTGGCCTGCCGCCGCCGGTGGACGGTGTCAGCACCGAGACCAGGGACCTGGCGCTGGTGCAGTCGCATGCCGCCCGCTCCTTGCGCGGCGGCTTCGGCGGCAAGCTGTGCATCCATCCGGCGCAGGTGGCGGCGGTGCACGCGGCGTTCGCGCCGTCGGCTGAACAGGCCGAATGGGCGCGCCGTGTCGTCGCCGGTTTCGAGGCCGCGCAGGGCGGCGTGTTCAGCATCGACGGGCGCATGGTGGATGCGCCGGTGGTCAAGCTGGCGCAGCAGGTGCTGGCGCGGGCCGAACGGCTCGGAGTGGCCGCGCATGGCTGAGCAGCGCCTGCAGCGCTCCGAGCTGGCGGTGCCGGCGACCTCGGAGCGCTTCTTCCTCAAGGCGCGCGACGGCGACGCCGACGTGATCTTCCTGGACCTGGAGGACGCCGTCGGCGACCGGCATAAGGAGGCCGCGCGCGCGACGGCGATCCGCGCGCTGCAGCAGATCGACTGGCGCGCCAAGACCATGGCGGTGCGGGTCAACGGCTTGGACACGCCGTGGGCGCTGCGCGACATCGTCGACGTGGTGTCGCACTGCCCGCGGCTCGACCTGGTGTTGCTGCCCAAGGCCGCGAGCGCCTTCGACGTGCGCTTCGTCGAGCAGATCCTGACCTTGATCGAGCGCGAGCAGGGGCGCGGCAAGCGCACCGGCATCGAGGTGCTGATCGAGACCGCGCGCGGCGTCGCGCACGCCGAGGAGATCGCCGCCGCCTCGCCGCGGCTGGAAGCCATGATCTTCGGCGTCGGCGACTACACCGTCGACATGCGCACCCACGACGTGGTGTTCGGCAAGCCGAGCGCGCGCTATGCGGTGCTGACCGAGCCGGCTGCGGACGGCATGCGCGCCGCGCACTGGAACGACCAGTGGCATTTCGCGATGGCGCGCGTGGCCAACGCCTGCCGTGCCCACGGCCTGCGGCCGATCGACGGCCCGTATGCGGACTTCGGTGACACCGACGGCTACCGCGCCTCGGCGCGGCGTGCGGCGGCGCTCGGCTTCGAGGGCAAGTGGGCTATCCACCCGTCGCAGGTGGCGCTGGCCAACGAGGTGTTCTCGCCCGCAGCCGAGGAGATCGCCTGGGCGCGGCGCATCGAGCGCCTGCTCGATGAGGCGCAGGCGCGCGGTGACGGTGCGGTGGGCGATGGTGGCGTGCTGATCGACATGGCGCACGGCAAGCTGGCGCGCGAGCTGCTGCAGCGTGCCGCCCTGATCGAGAAGGCAAGCGAACAGGCGGTGCGCGCATGAGCGAGACAGTGCAGCACGGCGCTGGCGCAAGGACCGACAGCGCGCAGTTGCCGCTCGAAGGCGTGCGCGTGCTCGACATTGCGACCTTCGTTGCCGCGCCGTTCGCCGCCACCGTGATGGCCGACTTCGGCGCCGACGTGATCAAGATCGAGCAGCCCGGCGAAGGCGATCCGCTGCGCAAGTTCGGCACCCCGGTTGAGGGCGCCGATACGCTGGTGTGGCTGTCGGAGGCGCGCAACAAGCGCTACATGACGCTGGATCTGCGCACGCCCGAAGGTGCCGACATCTTCCTGCGCCTGGTCGCGCAGGCCGACGTGGTGATGGAGAACTTCCGTCCCGGCACGCTGGAGCGCTGGGGCCTGGGCTACGAGCGGCTGGCGGCGGCCAATCCGCGCATCGTGCTGCTGCGCGTCAGCGCCTACGGCCAGACCGGGCCGTTCCGCGAGAAGCCCGGCTTCGCGCGCGTGGCGCACGGCTTCGGCGGGCTGGCGCACCTGGCCGGCATGGCCGACGGCCCGCCGGTGGTGCCGGGATCGACCTCGCTGGCCGACTACATCTCGGGCCTGTGGGGCGTGATCGGCGTGCAGATGGCACTGCGCGTGGCCGAGCGCAGCGGGCGCGGGCAGGAGGTCGACATCGGCCTGTACGAATCGATCTTCCGCCTGCTGGACGAACTGGCGCCGGCCTACGCGATGTTCGGCGAGGTGCGCGGGCGCATGGGCGCCGACGTGCCGCACGTGGTGCCGCACGGCCATTGGAAGACGCAGGACGGCCAGTGGGTGGCGCTGGCCTGCTCCAGCGACAAGATCTTCGAGCGCCTGGCACGGCTGATGGAGCGGCCCGATCTGGTCAATACGGACCGCTTCCGCACCGGCGCCCAGCGCCTGGCCGGCCGTGCCGAGGTGAATGCGCTGATTGCCGACTGGATCGGCCGGCAGCCGCTGGCCGAGGTGCTGCGGCGCTGCGACGAGGCCGGCGTGCCCTGTGGCCACATCATGGCGATCGACGACATCTTCGTCCATCCGCAGTATGTGGCGCGCGGCAACCTGCAGACGGTGCACGACGAGCGTGCCGGCGAGGTGGTGGTGCCCGGCGCGATCCCGCGGTTGTCCCGCACGCCGGCGCGCTTGCGCCACCTGGGCGGCGCGCTTGGTGCCGATACCCGGCAAGTCCTGCAGCAACTGCTCGACATCGGTGAGCTGGAATTGCGCCAACTGAAGGATCGAGGCGTGGTCTGACTATGATCGACCGGACAGGGCGCACGAGGCAACGCTCGGGTTTTTACCCTTGGCGGGCGGTACTGCGGCGCCAACAATGGTCAGCGCATCTGATTTCGTGTGTTTTTTTTCGTTCTTGAAGGAGTCGTTATGAAGAAACTGATCCGCACCGGCCGCCGTGGCCTGCTGGCCGCCGCCTCGCTGCTTGCCTTGACGGCACTGCCGTTCGGCGTCGCCGCGCAGGCACCCATCGTGATCAAGTTCAGCCACGTGGTGGCCGAGCAGACCCCGAAGGGGCAGGGCGCGCTGAAGTTCAAGGAGTTGGCAGAGAAGAAGCTGCCGGGCAAGGTGCAGGTCCAGGTGTTCCCCAGTTCGCAGCTTTTCGGTGACGCCAAGGAGATGGAGGCGCTGCTGCTCGGCGACGTGCAGCTGATCGCGCCCTCGCTGTCGAAGTTCGACCGCTACACCAAGAAGATCCAGCTGTTCGACCTGCCGTTCCTGTTCGACGACATCGCGGCGGTCGACCGTTTCCAGGGCAGCCCGGCCGGCCAGGAGCTGCTGAAGTCGATGACCAACCGCGGCCTGCTGGGCCTGGCCTACTGGCACAACGGCATGAAGCAGCTGTCCACCGGCAAGGATCAGCTGACCCGGCCTGAGCACGTGAAGGGGCTGAAGTTCCGCATCCAGGCTTCCGACGTGCTGGAGGCGCAGTTCCGCGCGCTCGACGCCAACCCGCAGAAGATGGCCTTCGCCGAGGTCTACCAGGCGCTGCAGACCGGCGTGGTCGATGGGCAGGAGAACACCTGGTCCAACATCTACTCGCAGAAGTTCCACGAGGTGCAGAAGACCATCGCCGAGACCAACCACGGCGTGATCGACTACATGGTGGTCACCAACGCGAAGTGGTGGAACGGCCTGGCGCCGGACATCCAGAAGGGCCTGTCCGAGGCGATGGCCGAAGCCACCGCGCATGCCAACAAGATGGCCGATGACTTCAACATGCGCGACAAGGACCTGATCGCCAAGGCCGGCAAGGCCAAGATCCAGCCGCTGTCGAAGGAGGACGTGGCGGCTTGGCGCAAGGCGATGGAGCCGGTGTGGAAGAAGTTCGAGGGCGCGATCGGCAAGGATCTGATCGACGCGGCCCTGAAGTCCAACAAGTGATTCCGTCCAGATAGCAACAACAAGCTTGGGGCTGGCCAGGTGCCAGCCACATACTCATCATGCGTTGGTACGACAAACTCGAGGAGGGGCTGCTCGCGCTGCTTCTCGCAGGGATGACCGTGCTCACCTTCGTGCAGGTGGTGGCGCGCTACGTGTTCAACTACAGCTTCGTGTGGGCCATGGAGCTCACCGGGGTGCTGTTCGCCTGGCTGATCTTCGTCGGCATGAGCTACGGCGTGCGCGTCGGCGCGCACATCGGCATCGACGTCATCACGCGCCGGCTTGGCCAGGGCACGGCACGCGTGGTCGGCATAGTCGCGGCAGCGCTGTGCTTCGTCTACGCCTGCATCCTCGCCTATGGCGGCTGGAATCTGATGACACGAATCAAGGAGGTCGGCATCCTGATGCAGGACCTGCCGATCGAGCAGTGGATTCCACGCGTCGTGCTGCCGGTGGGATTCGCCCTGCTGGCCCTGCGTTTCCTGCACATCTTCTGGCGCCTGGCGACGGGGCAGAGCGCGCACCTGCTGGGCGACGAGGCCGAGGACGCACTCAAGATGCAGGATGAACTCTCGGAGTCCCAGCCATGAACACCGTCGTGCTTTTCGTGCTGCTGTTCGTCTTCATGTTCATGGGCGTGCCCGTGGCGGTGTCGCTCGGCCTGTCCTCGCTGGTCGTGATCATGGCGTTCGCCGACGATTCGCTGGCCTCGCTGGCGCTGAAGATGTACGAGACGTCGGAGCACTACACGCTGCTGGCGATTCCGTTCTTCATCCTGGGCGGCATGTTCCTGACCACCGGCGGCGTGGCGCGGCGCATGATCCGCTTCGCCAACGCCACCGTCGGCCACCTGCGCGGCGGCCTGGCGATGGCCTCGGTGATGGCCTGCATGCTGTTCGCCGCGGTGTCCGGTTCGTCGCCGGCCACGGTGGTGGCGGTGGGCTCGATCGTCATCGCCGGCATGGTCCGGGGCGGCTACCCGAAGCCGTTCGCGGCGGGGGTGATCTGCAACGCCGGCACGCTGGGCATCCTGATCCCGCCCTCGATCGTGATGGTGGTGTACGGCGCCGCCACCGAGACCTCGGTCGGCGACCTGTTCATGGCCGGAGTGGTACCCGGCATCCTGCTCGGCCTGCTGCTGATGGTGGCGATCTACTGGCGCGCCCACAAGCTCGACCTGCCGCGCCAGCCACGCGCGTCGTTCGGGGAGGTGGTGACGGCGGCGCGCGAATCGCTGTGGGGCCTGCTGCTGATCTTCATCATCCTGGGCGGCATCTACGGCGGCGTGTTCACGCCGACCGAGGCGGCGGCGGTGGCGGCGGTGTACGCGTTCCTGATCGCGGTGTTCGTCTACCGCGACATCAAGTGGAGCGGCGTGCCGCACGTGCTGATCGAGTCGGCCAAGGTGACGGTGATGCTGATGTTCATCGTCGCCAATGCGCTGCTGTTCGCGCACGTGCTGACCACCGAACGCATCCCGCAGATGATCGCCGAGACCATCATCGGCATGGGCATGGAGCCGTGGCAGTTCCTGATCGTGGTCAACATCCTGCTGCTGGTGGCCGGCATGTTCATGGAGCCGACCGGCATCATTCTGATCCTGGCGCCGATCCTGTTCCCGATCGCCATGCGGCTGGGCATCGATCCGGTGCACCTGGGCATCATCATGGTGGTCAACCTGGAGATCGGGCTGGTGACGCCACCGGTCGGCCTGAACCTGTTCGTCACGTCCGGTATCACCAGCATGTCGGTCAGCGATGTGATTCGCGCTGCCTTGCCCTGGACGCTGCTGCTGCTGGCCTTCCTGGTCATCATCACCTACGTGCCCTGGATCTCGCTGGCGCTGCCGAACTTCTTCAAGTAAGGCCGGGCGGCCCCGGTTCGGGGCCGTCCCTTGCTTGCATCGCCGGGCGAGGTGCCCGGCGATGTCGTTTCAGCGTGACCCCGGGGCCGGCGTCTTGGGCTGGTAGTCGCAGCAGGCCGCCACCGCGCATTCCCAGCAGCGCGGCGTGCGCGCCACGCAGACGTAGCGGCCGTGCAGGATCAGCCAGTGGTGCGCATGGTTCAGGTACTTCCCGGGCACGCGCCTGAGCAGGCCTTGTTCCACCTGCAGCGGATTCTTCCCCGGCGCCAGGCCGGTGCGGTTGGCGACGCGGAAGATGTGCGTGTCGACCGCCATGGTCGGCTCGCCAAACGCCACGTTCAGCACCACGTTGGCGGTCTTGCGGCCGACGCCGGGCAAGGCCTCGAGTTCCGCGCGCGTGCCAGGCACCTGGCCGCCGTGGCGCTCGACCAGGATGCGGCAGGTCTGCATCAGGTGTTTCGCCTTGCTGCGGAACAGGCCGATGGTCTTGATGTGGTCCTCGAGCCGTTCCTGGCCCAGATCGATGATCTGCTGCGGCGTGTTGGCGACCGGAAACAGCCGCCGCGTGGCCTTGTTCACGCCGACGTCGGTGGCCTGCGCCGACAGCAGCACGGCGGTGAGCAGCTCGAACACGCTGGTGTATTCGAGCTCGCTGGCCGGCAGCGGGTTGGCGGCCTGCAGGGTGGCGAAGAAGGTCTCGATCTGGGCGGGGGTCATGCGCGGCAGTGTACTGAAGCGATTGGCGACAATAAGGCGTCCAACCCAAGAACTGCACCATGAGCCTGCCCTTCGCCCAACGCCTCGACAACGTCGAAACCTCCGCCATCCGCGAGCTGTTCAAGCTGCTCGGCAAGCCCGGCATCATCAGCTTTGCCGGCGGCTTTCCCGACAGCGCGATGTTCGATGTCGACGGCATTCGCGAGGCCGCCAACAAGGCGTTGGCAGATGAGCCTGGCGCGGCCCTGCAATACGGTGCCACCGAGGGCTACCAGCCGCTGCGCGAGCAGCTGGCGAAGTTCATGCAGAGCAAGGGCGTGGCGGAGCTGGCGCCAGAGCAGCTGATCGTCACCACCGGCAGCCAGCAGGCGCTGGACCTGCTGGGCAAGTGCCTGGTCGATCCGGGCAGCAAGGCGATCGTCGAGGGGCCGACCTTCCTGGCCACGATCCAGTGCTTCCGGCTCTACGGTGCCGAGCTGGTCAGCGCGCCGATCGATGGTGATGGTGTGCAGGTGGATGAGCTGGAGCGGCTGATCCAGCAGCACCGGCCGAAGTTCGTCTACCTGATTCCCACCTTCGGCAACCCCAGCGGCGCCATGCTGAGCCTCGCGCGGCGCAAGCGCGTGCTGGAACTGGCGGTGCAGTACCAGACGCTGATCGTCGAGGACGATCCCTACGGTGATCTTTATTTCGATGCGCCACCGCCGCCCAGCCTGCTGGCGCTGAGTGCGCAGGTGCCGGGCAGCCGCGACTGGCTGGTGCACTGCGGCAGCTTGAGCAAGGTGCTCTCGCCCGGCCTGCGCGTGGGCTGGATGGTGGCGCCGCCCGAGCTGCTGGCCAGGGCTACCATGTGCAAGCAGTTCAGCGATGCGCACACCAGCACCTTCGCCCAGGCCACCGCCGCCCAGTACCTGGCCGCCGGCCGCATGCCGGCCACGCTGGCGCGCGTGCGCGAGGTCTACGGCGCGCGCGCCAGGACCATGGGCGCTGCGCTGCGCAGCGAGCTGGGTGACGCGATCGACTTCGTGCAGCCACAGGGCGGCCTGTTCGTGTGGGCACGCCTCACGGGTGCCGGCGGCAAGCTGGGCGATGGCAACGTCTTTGCCAAGCGGGCGATCGAGCAGGGCGTTGCCTTCGTGCCCGGCGCGCCGTTCTACTGCGCCAACCCGGACACCAGCACGCTGCGGCTGTCCTTCGCCACCGCGGCCGAGGACAAGATCCGCGAGGGCATCGGGCGCCTGGCCAGGGCACTTAATCAGGACTGAGCGGGCCTTCGAGCCGGCGATGATCGCGGTCTTGCAATCGCCCGCGCAAACCCCCATGTGAGCGGCATGAAGACATTGCAAGCCCCCACCCGAACTGCCGTCGTGCTGGCGCAGTTGCTGGAGCGGCTGGATGCCAGCCGCGAAGCCGTCGACGCCCACCAGTACCGCACCGTGGCCGCGCGCCTGGCCGCCATGCTGGCCGACCCCGAGGTCGACTGGCAGCCGCTGCTGGCGCAGAGCCCGACCGCCACGGCCCTGTATGAAAACCTGCACTATGCGGATGCCGGCCTGTGCCGGGCGCCGCTGGATGCGGCCATGCGTGCCGAACTGAGTGCGCGTGAGTTGATCGAGGCCGCGCGGCGCAAGCCTTCGCCCGACACCGCGGCGCCGGACGCCGCACCCGCCGCCTGAACCGGAAGCACGCCATGAGCGAAACACTGCACATCGTCTGCCCGCACTGCCACACCACCAACCGCGTGCAGAAGGCGCAGCTGGCCAGCGCGCCCGACTGCGGCAAGTGCAAGCAGGCGCTGTTCACCGGCCATCCGGTGGCGCTCGACGACGAGGCGGCGTTCGAGCGCCACGTCACGCGCAGCCAGATCCCGGTGCTGGTGGATTTCTGGGCGCCCTGGTGCGGCCCCTGCCGCATGATGGCGCCAGCCTACGAGCAGGCCGCTGCCTCGCTGGAGCCGCATGTGCGCGTCGCCAAGGTCGACACCGAGGCCGCGCAGGCGCTCGGCGCGCGCTACAACATCCGCAGCATCCCGACCCTGGCGCTGTTCGTCGACGGCCGCGAGGTCGCGCGCCAGCCGGGCGCGCTCACCAGCCCGGCGCAGATCGCGCAGTGGGCGCGGGCGCAGTTGCCGCGTTGAGGGCGGCGGGCACGGCTGGTCTGCCGCCGGGCCGTGGCGCTGGCACAACGCAGTGCGTTTGCCGACATCATCGTTCTGCCTCGTCCAGGACCAGATCCGTGGGGAGTTGCCGGATAATTGATGCTTCGAAACAACGAAATGCGCAGGAGGCGGTGATGGATTTCACGTTCAAGACAAACTGGGTTTCCAGGCTGGCGCGGCCGGCACTGGCAGTGGCGTTGCTGGGCAGCGGGGCGGCTTGGGCGCAGCCCGTCTCCAACCCCGGGTTCGAGACGGGAGCGTTGCCCCCTTGGGTTGCCACGTTTGCTGGAGGCAGCAATGGCGCTTTTGTCGGTACCTCACAGGGGGCGGTTTTGCCGCACACGGGCAGCTATTTCGCCTGGGCTTATGACAACGACGGCATCGGCAGGCTGTCGCAGAACGTCACCACCGTCGCGGGAGGCACCTACACCGTGTCCGCCTGGGTGGCGCGGACAAACGTGGATCCCGCCAACGTGGCCAGCATCCGGCTGGGCGCGGCCAACACGCCAGTGGCGTGCACGATGGGGGCGGCCGGGGTCTGGGCGCAGTGCACGGGCAGCTTCACGGCGGCGGCCGCGTCCGAGCGCCTGGATCTGCTGTTCGGGACGGCGTCCGGGGCCGGAACCATCGCGTTTGACGACGTGACGGTCACACAAACCGGTGGCGCCGCGGCGGTGCAACCCGTGCCCACGCTGAGCGAATGGGTGCTGCTGGCGCTGGCGGCGGCGGCCGGCGGCCTGGGCCTGCGGCGGCTGCGTCGAAACGGCTGAGCGCGCCAGAGGCGGCTCAGACGGGCGTGCGCGCGGGCGCACGCTTTTTTTTTGGGCTCAGCGCTTGACCTCGTCCACCAGCGCGCGGAACTCGTCGATGTCCTCGAAGCTGCGGTAGACGCTGGCAAAGCGCACGTAGGCCACCTTGTCGAGCTTCTTCAGCTCGCGCATCACCAGTTCGCCGATGCGGCTGGATGCGACTTCGCGCGCCGCCAGGTTGAGCAGCTTTTCCTCGATGCGCTCGATGGCGGCGTCGATCTGCTCGGTGCTGACCGGGCGCTTGCGCAGCGCCAGGTCGAGCGAGGCCTGCAGCTTGGCGCGCACGTAGGGCACGCGGCGGCCGTCCTTCTTGACCACGGTGGGGAAGCTGACGTCCGGCCGCTCGTAGGTGGTGAAGCGCTTGGCGCAGTGCGCGCACTGGCGCCGCCGGCGGATGAAGCCGCCATCGTCCGAGACGCGGCTGTCGACCACCTGGGTTTCGGTGTGGGCGCAGAAGGGGCAGCGCATGGCTTGATGGCGGAGTGACTGCGCGGCAGGCGCGGCTTCAAAGGTGATGAAATGAAAATGACCGGGACGGTGCCGGTCATTCTGTCACGCTCGCCGCTTTGGCGGCGTCATCTCGTCACTCAGCCGCCGTAGACCGGGAACGCCCTGGTCAGCTCGGCCACCTTGGCGCGCACGGTGGCCAGGTTGGCTTCGTCGCGCGGGTTGTCGAGCACGTCGGCCACCAGGTTGGCGGTGGCGCGCGCCTGCTCGTCCTTGAAGCCGCGCGTGGTCATGGCCGGGGTGCCGATGCGCACGCCGCTGGTGACCATCGGCTTTTCGGGGTCGTTCGGGATCGCGTTCTTGTTGATCGTCATGTGGGCGCTGCCTAGCACGCTTTCCGCTTCCTTGCCGGTGATGCCCTTGGGGCGCAGGTCGACCAGCATCACGTGGCTCTGCGTGCCGCCGCTGACGATGCGCAGGCCGCGCTCGGTCAGCGTCTCGGCCACCACCTGGGCGTTCTTCTTCACCTGCAGCGCGTACTGCTTGAATTCGGGCTGCAGCGCTTCCTTGAAGGCGATTGCCTTGGCGGCGATGATGTGCATCAGCGGGCCGCCCTGCAGGCCGGGGAATACGGCCGAGTTGATGGCCTTCTCGTGCTCGGCCTTCATCAGGATGAAGCCGGCGCGCGGACCGCGCAGGCTCTTGTGGGTGGTGCTGGTCACCACGTCGGCGTGCGGCACCGGATTGGGGTAGCAGCCGCCGGCGATCAGGCCGGCGTAGTGCGCCATGTCGACCATGAAGATGGCGCCGATGTCCTTGGCCACCTTGGCGAAGCGCGCGAAGTCGATCTCCAGGCTGTAGGCACTGGCGCCGGCGATGATGAGCTTGGGCTTGTGCTCGTGCGCCTTGCGCTCCATGGCGTCGTAGTCGATCGCTTCCTTGGCGTCGAGCCCGTAGCTGACCACGTTGAACCACTTGCCCGACATGTTCAGCGACATGCCGTGCGTCAGGTGGCCGCCCTCGGCCAGGCTCATGCCCATGATGGTGTCGCCGGGCTTGAGGAAGGCCATGAGCACGGCGATGTTGGCGCTGGCGCCGCAGTGCGGCTGTACGTTGGCGGCCTCGGCGCCGAACAGCTGCTTCACGCGGTCGATGGCCAGTTGCTCGGCCACGTCGACGTGCTCGCAGCCGCCGTAGTAGCGGCGGCCGGGGTAGCCCTCGGCGTACTTGTTGGTCAGCTGGGTGCCGGCGGCGGCCAGCACGGCGGGCGAGGCGTAGTTCTCGCTGGCGATCAGCTCGATGTGGTCTTCCTGGCGCTGATGCTCGGCCTGGATGGCGGCCCAGATCTCGGGATCGGTGTTGGCGATGGTGTGGGTGGAACGGTTGAACACGGCAGTCCTTCGAGAAGGTGCTCCCTTGGTGCGGCAAGGGCTGCCCAGGCGAACGGCTGAACACGCCACGAGCGCCACGCGCAAGGGCGGTGCGCTTCCCCGTGGTGGTCGGCGGTCGATACCGCCAGTGGTCCACGTCGGCACCGCAAGAATAACGGCCGGTGCCTATCGCCAGTCGCGCACCGGGCGAGTTTATCCGACCGCCGGACGGCCAGCCGGCGACGCGGAATCCCGTGTAGAGCGCCGGGCGCTTGCGCCGGCGCGGTGCTCAGAGCGTGGCGACCTTGACCGGGGTGCGGTCGCTGCTCGGTGCGGCTGGCTCGCTCGGCACCGTCGCGGCGCGCAGCGCCGGCGTGTTGTCGTTCAGCGAGACCGACTTGCCCCTGGCGACCTGGTTCAGGCGCGCGTGCTCGCCCAGCACCTTGGCCGCATAGCCGCCGTCGGACGCCAGGTTGGCGGCGCCCACGTACCACTTCAGGCCGGCCTCGACCGAACCGGCGCGCGTGATGTATTCCTTCAGGATCTTCACGCCCACACGCAGGTTGGACTTCGGATCGAAGGCGGCGTACTGGCCACCGAAGTGCTGGTACTTGTCGGTGTGGATGTGGGTCATGACCTGCATTAGGCCCTGCGCGCCGACCGGGCTTTGCGCGAACGGGTTGAAGCTCGACTCGATTGCCATCACCGCCAGCACCAGGGTCGGTTCGACCCGGTTGGCGCCGCCGATCTCGTAGGCTTCCGCCACCAGCGCGGACACCGGTTCCGGCGCGACGCGGTATTTCTTGCTGATCCACAGCGCGACGTTGGCCTGCTCGCGCGGCAGGTCCTTCGGGTTGGCGGCGGTGGCACGCTCGATCGCCGTCGGCTCGGGCGTGATGCCGAGTGCCGCCACCTGGCGCGCGCTCAGCCATTCGGCCAGACGCTGCTCGCCCTGCTGGCGCAGGTCGGGCCGGGTGCCCAGCAGGGCCACGCTGACGACGACGACGATGCCCACCAGGGCCAGGCCGTTGTGCGTGATCTCAAACAAACCTTCGGCGACATCGCCGAGAAAGGTCTTCAGGCCGCGACCCAAGGCGGCCAGTGGTGCAGACGCTGTCATAGCGCTCCTTCGCATGATGCGAGGCAGTAGGCAGCCAGTCGGGAACGTCGTTCTCGAACGAGGACGATGTCCTAGAAGCTGGCGACTGCGGGTCGCATCCGGGGGTCCAAGAGCCGCGTTGCTTGCGCCTGTGACAACTGGCGCCTGGTCGAATCTAGGGCAATGCGGCGTGCCGGAATCGGCGGAAAAACTCTCAAATGTCTACTGAATCAATCGAGAACATGGCATTCTAGGGTCGCAGCAAATATAGGGTCAACCCTAATAATTGGAGTCCAGATTCTATTTTTGGCATAAGAAATCGCCTACAGAGCCCGCTTGCTCGCATCTTCGGAGCAGCATCGGCCACGCGCGTCGGCGTCTGCAAGACAAGGGTTGGACTGATTGAACATGACAATCCGCGGGCGGCAACAATTGATATTCACCACTGGCCCGCGGGGCCATGCTGACCTACAGTGAAGTCGTCCAAGCTACTTGGACTCAGGGCTGACAGAAGCCGGTCCGCGGTAGTCGATACCGCGACATGGCCCCTCTCCAGCCGTTGATCGAAGGCAATCTTTTGCCTTCCCGCAGCCGGAAACAACAAGCTTTCCGATGCGGAACCAGGCAGACCACGACGCTTTTGTCACGCTGCCTGAAAGCCCGGCGGGCAGGCTGCAGGCCGAAACGCCGGGCTTTCTCGCGTCTGGAGCCAGCGTCGGCTTGGGAGTTGACCGGCGCGGTCTTGTCGTCGCCGGCTCGGCCGACGCGTTGATCGGGCTGAGGCGACAATTCACAGCGTCATGTCCGGCCCATCGCAGTCTTCCGCTCCCGACGTCCCCGACGTTTCCGCGCCCGGGCTCGCGCCCGCCGCCATACCTGCGGCGCCCCCAGCGCCCGCCACCGCCGTTCACAAGCGGCGCTGGCTGCCCGCCAATCGCTGGCTGCGCGGCACGCTCTACGGCGTCGCCAGCCTGTTCGGGCTGTGGCTGCTGAGCTGGCTGGCGCTGCCGCCGCTGCTCAAGTGGCAGGGCGAGAAGATCGCCGGCGAACAACTGGGCCGCGCGGTGCGCATCGGGGCCGTCGAGTTCAAGCCCTGGACGCTGGAGCTGAGCCTGCACGACGTCGCCGTCGCCGGCGCCGATGGCGCGCCGGATCAGTTCAGCATCCAGCGCATCCATGGCGACCTCGAGCTGGAGTCGATCATCCGCCTGGCGCCGGTGCTCGATGCGGTCCAGATCGAATCGCCGGCCCTGCGCCTGACGCACCTGGGCGAGGGCCGCTACGACATCGACGACATCCTGGCCAGGCTGGCCGAGCGCCCGCAGCCATCCGAACCGGGCGCGCCGGCGCGCTTTGCGCTCTATAACATCGAGCTGAAGGATGGCCGCATCGACTTCGACGACCGCAGCGTCGGGCGCCAGCACGAGTTGCGTGATCTGCAGCTGACCTTGCCCTTCATCAGCAACCTGCCGGCGGAGCGCCAGATCAAGGTGCAGCCGCAGCTGGCCTTCGTCGCCAACGGCAGTGCCTTCAATTCCAGCGCCGAGGCGCTGCCGTTTGACCCCTCGCGCCAGACCGATGCGGCGTTACGTCTGCGTGAACTGGACCTGGCACCTTATTTGGGCTACATCCCGGCGGGGCTGCCGATCCGGCTCAAGGCCGCCATGGTGGATGCCGACCTGCAGCTCGGCTTCGAGCAGACCCCCAAGCCTTCGCTGCGCCTGGGTGGCACGCTCACGGTGAGCGGGTTGAAGTCGGTCGACGCCCAGGGTGCCGACGCGCTGGCCTTCGACGGACTCAAGCTGCAGCTGGGCGAGGTGCGGCCGCTGGAACGCAGGCTGCACCTGGCCGCGGTCGAATTGAGCGGCCCGCAGCTGACGGTACGGCGTGACCAGAGCGGGCAGATCAACCTGCTGGTCGCGCCGGGCGCCGAGGCGGCGGTGCTGCCTGCAGCCCCTGCGAGTGCGGCCGCCACTGCCGCGCCGGCCGCCCCCGCAGCCAGCGCAGCGAAGGTTGCGGCGGCACCCGTACCCGGTTGGGAAGTCGCCATCGACAAGCTGAGCGTGCACGGTGGCACGGTCGACTTCCTTGATGACAGCACCGCGAACGGCGACACGCCCGCCGCCGCGCTGCGCCTGAACGAGTTCGAGCTGCAGGCGGCGACCATCGGCTGGCCGTTCGCGCAGCCGCTCAGCTTCAGCGGTTCGGCGGCGCTGGTCGGTACCGAAGGGCTGACGCCCACCGTGCCGGCAGCCAGCCCGCCGCGCACGGCTCAGGCGCGGCGGAAGACCCGGCGCAAGGGCAAGCCCGACCCGGTGAAGCCCGTGCCCGAAGCCACCGTCACGGCGCGCCCCAGCGTGCCGTCGATCGAGTTCCAGGGCAGCGCCGGCGCGCAGAGCGCCGAAGTCAACGCGCGTGTCGCCGGCATCCCGCTGGCGCTGGCAGCGCCGTATCTGGCACCGCACCTGGTGCCGCGGCTGACCGGTGACCTCGATGCCCACGTTGGCCTGCAATGGGCGCCGCCCAAGGCCAGCGACCTGCCGCATGAGATCAAGATCGCCGCCGAACAGCTGACGCTACGCCAGCTGATGCTGGCCGATGCGCCGAGCAGCGCCGATGCCAGGCCGGCTGGCGGGGCGCGTGCGGTGCCAGCGCGCAAGCGCCGCGACGGCGGTGACGGCCCGCTGGCCAGCATCGACCGGATCGATCTCAGCGACGTGCTGGTCGATCTGCGTACCCGTGCCGTCAGCGTCGGCAGGCTGGGCCTGCAGTCGCCGCGCACCGTCATCTCACGCGATGCCGACAAGAAGTGGATGGTCGAAGCCTGGTTGCGCCAGCCGGCCGGCGACGACAAGCCGGCCGACGCACCCAAGCCACGCACAGGCCCCAACACCGACTTTCCCTGGAAAGTGGTGGTGAATGAACTCGCGCTGGTCGATGGCACCATCGGCTGGCATGACGGCGTACCGGCCAGCCCGGTCGAAGCCGAGCTGACGCAACTGCAGCTCGATGTGAAAAAGATCGACCTGAGCGGCAAGCAGGCCGTTCCGGTCAATCTGTCGGCGCGCATCGGTGCCGGCCGTGCCGAGCCGGGGCGGCTGTCCTGGCGTGGCCAGTTCGGCCTGACGCCGGTTGCTGCGCAGGGCGCGGTGGAGGCGCAACGGCTGCCGGTGCATGCCTTCGAGCCTTATTTCGGTGACGCGCTGAACGTCGATCTGCTGCGCGCCGATACCAGCTTCAAGGGCCAGGTGGCGTTCACGCAGACGGCGCAGGGCCCGCGCGTGCGCGTCAACGGCGATGCCAGCGTGGAAGAGCTGCGCACCCACAGCCGGCCCGGCACTGCGGCCGCCCCGGATGCGCAGCAGCCGCCCGCCGCCGAGGCCGGCGCGGGTTCGAGTACCCGGCGCGACCTCGGCGGCACCAGCACGACCACGGCCCAGGCAGCGGCGCGGCCGGTGGCGGCGGGCAATGGCGCGCGCGGCGGCCTCGGTGAGGAACTGCTGAGCTGGAAGGCGCTGCGCCTGGGCGGGCTCGACGTCCAGCTCGAACCCGGCAAGCCGGCGCAGATCGAGGTCAAGGACACCCTGCTGTCGGATTTCTACGCGCGCCTGATCATCCATCCCAACGGCCGCATCAACCTGCAGGACGTGATGAAGTCGGCGGAAGGCGATGCAGCCAGCGCGGCGCCGCCGCCAGCGACGACGGCGCGCGCACCGGCGCCGTCGATGATGCCGGCAGCCGGCGAGTTCAGTGGCGAGGCGGCGTCGGGGAGCGCGCCGCCGGCCAGCGCGGCGCCGCCGGTGGTGCGGCAGGTGGATCCGATGGCGCCGGTGATCCGGGTCGGCCCGGTGCGGCTGGCCAACGGCAAGGTGTTGTTCTCCGATCGCTTCATCCGTCCCAACTACTCGGCCGACCTGACCGAACTCAACGGCAGCCTGGGCGCGTTCAGCTCGATCGCTCCGGCGGGCGCACCGCAGATGGCCGAGTTGCAGCTCACCGGTCGCGCCGAAGGCACGGCGGCGCTGGAAGTCAGCGGCCAGCTCAACCCGCTGGCCAACCCGCTGGCGCTGGACATCAAGGGCAAGGTCACCGACCTGGAGCTGCCGCCGCTGTCGCCGTACTCGGTCCGCTACGCCGGCCACGGCATCGAGCGCGGCAAGCTCAGCATGGAGGTCGAGTACGAGGTGCAGCCCGACGGGCGTCTGACGGCCAGCAACCGGCTGGTGCTGAACCAGCTCGAGTTTGGCGAGCCGGTGCAGGGCGCGCCCGCCAGCCTGCCGGTCAAGCTGGCGACCGCGCTGCTGGCCGACAGCAAGGGCGTGATCGACCTCGACCTGCCGATCAGCGGCTCGCTGAACGATCCGCAGTTTTCCATCGGCCCGATCATCTTTAAGGCCGTGGTCGGCCTGATCGGGCGCGCCATCACGGCGCCCTTCACCCTGCTGGCGCGCGCGCTCGGCGGCGGCGGAAGCGATGACCTGTCGCACGTGGCCTTCGCGCCGGGCAGCGCGCAGCTCGGCCCGAAGGCGCGCGAGCAGCTCGACAAGATCGCCAAGGCGCTGGCCGACCGCCCGCAGCTGAAGCTGACCGTGGTCGGCACCGCCAGGCTGGACGTCGAGCGTGCCGGCTACCGGCGCGAGCGGCTGCAGGCGCTGGTGGCGGCGGAAAAGCGGGGCGATGCCGGCAGCAGGACGACGGACACGCCGGCGTCCACGGCATCGGCGCCACAGGTGCCGGCATCCGCGGCCAGCGCGCCGGCCTCGGCCGCACCCGGGGTGGCGGTTTTTGACGCCGAGTACCCGGAGCTGCTCAAGCGCCTGTACCGCCGCGCCAACATTCCGGAGCGGCCACGCAACGCCATCGGCATGCTGCGCGACGTACCGGTGGACGCGATGGAGACCATGCTGATGGCGCACATCGAGGTCACCGAGGACGCCATGCGCCAGCTGGCGGTGCAGCGCGGCACGGCCGTGAAGGACTACCTGGCCGGCAAGAACCTGCCGGCCGAGCGCCTGTTCCTGGGTGCGGCGCGCACCGGTCAGGCCGCCGCCCAGGCGGGCAGCGACGCTGCTTCCGCGGCGGCGCCGGCAGAGCCGGGCAGCGCCGCGCCGCCCAAGCAGACGCCGTGGTCGCCGCGTGCTGAACTGGCGCTGGCGGCTCGCTGAAGGCGTCGACAGGCCCTGACGCGAAAACCGGGCGAAAATACGGTGTTGCGGCGCGCCACGTCGGCGCGCCTTGCTCTTGTCTGAAACTGTCCCAAAGCATGTTCCCCTTTTCCCGCGATTCCAAAGACCCGCAGCCCGAGCAGCCGGCCGCCGCACCCAAACCGGCCGAGGCCCACCCGCTCGATGCCTTGACCGGCGGCGTGTTCTCGGCCGCGACCTCGGGCGAGCGCGCCCAGCGCGTGCGCGAGTGGCTGGCGACCGAGCCGACGGCCGAGCAGATGCAGGAAGTCTTCAAGGAGCTTTCGGCCAAGGATAAGGGCGCTTCGAAGGCGCTGCGCGAGAAGCTCGACGAGTTGCGCCGCGCCAAAGGCCAGGAAGCCGTGGCCGCCGAATGGCAGGCCAAGGCGCAGGCCCTGCTGCAGGCGCCGCGCCTGAACATCGCCGATGCCATGGCCTGGCAGCGCGATGCCGCCCGCGCCGGCGCGCCGCTGTCGCGCGAGCCGTTGGCCGGCCTGCGCGCCGAACTGGCGCAGCGCATCAAGGCGGTGGAGGACGTGCAGCAGCGCCTGATGGTGCAGCGCGAGGCGGCCGTGCTGCTGGCCCAGCGCATCGAACTGCTGTCGACCAAGCCGCTGGCCGATGCCCAGGCGCAGCAAGCCGGCCTGGCCGGCGATGTCGAGCACTGGCGCGCGCAGGCCGCCGAACTGGCGGCCGACCCGCACTGGGGCAGTGTCGATGCACGCTACGCACCGCAGCTGGAAGCCGCGCAAAGCCAGCTCAGCGCGGTGTGGGACGCCTTCGCAGCCGCGCTCACCCAGGCCACCGCGGCGGCGCAGGACGCCAGCGCGCCGCTGCCGCCGGTGCCGGTGTGGGCCGACGAGTTGCGCGCCGCGCGTGGCGAGGCGGCGCCCGAGCCTGTTGCCGACAAGCTCGCCAAGCCGAAGATCGACCCCGAGCAGCGCGCCGCCGCCAGCAAGGCGGTGGAAGCCGGTGTGATGTTGCTGGAGCAGGCGGTCGCCGCCGGCCATACCAAGAACATGCACAGCGCGACCAACGCGCTGCGCGCTTCGCTCAAGACGCATGGCCGCCTGATCGACGACGCGCTGGAAGCGCGCGTGCATGCCGCCCTGGTCTCCGCCGGCGAACTGGAAGGCTGGCAGCGCTGGAGCGCCGACAAGGTGCGCGAGCAGCTCGTGGCCAAGGCCGAGGCGTTGCTGGTCAAGCGCCGGATCAAGGGCGTCAGGGGCGCGCCGGTGGCGAAAGACGAGTCGGGGGTGCCCGAGGCGGCTGAGGCCGCAGCGCCCGCGGCGCCCGAACCCACCGCCATCACCGAAGCGCCTGCTAGTGCTGCGGCGGAAACACCTGTGCTCCGTGAGGAAGCCGCAGGAGCGCCTGGCAGTGAAGCGGCGCCTGCGGACGCACCGGCGCCAGCGGTCGATGCCGGCAGCGAAGCCCTGTTGCAGGAAGAAGCCGCCACCCCCAGCGCCGACGCCGCCGATGCAGCGGCCGAGCCAGAAGCCGAGCCACCAGCCGCCGCACCCGCCGTCGAACCCGGATACGAACTGGTCCCCGCCATGGGCGGCCGCAAGCTGCAGGACGCCATCCGCAAGCTGCGCGAGGAGTGGAAGACCG
This sequence comes from Ottowia sp., assembly GCF_035444425.1. Lineage (GTDB taxonomy): Bacteria > Pseudomonadota > Gammaproteobacteria > Burkholderiales > Burkholderiaceae_C > Ottowia. The sequence goes on from NZ_DAOMOQ010000005.1 coordinate 103,939, forward strand.
CCGACCAGGGCGGCGCGCCCAACCACGCGCTGTGGAAGCGCTTCGACCGCGCCATCAACGCGGCGCACCGCTTCGTCGAGGAATGGATCACCGAGGTGCGCGCCCAGGCGGCCCAGCACCGCGAGCAGCGCCTGGCGCTGATCGAGCAGGTCAAGGCCTGGAGCGCCGGCCAGCCGGGCGGCGAGGGCACCGACTGGAAGGCCTTCAACCGCCAGATCCACCAGTTCTCCGAGCGCTGGCGCAATGCCGGCCACCTGTCGGAAAAGCAGTTCGCCGAACTGCAGCCGCTGTGGAAGGAGGCCATCCACCAGGCCGCCGTGCCGCTGGAAGTCGAGCAGAAGCTGAGCACCGGTCGGCGCCAGGCCTTGATCGCCGAGGCGGAACAACTGGGTGCCGCGCCGCAGCTGCGCATCGACGCCGTCAAGGCGCTGCAGCAGCGCTGGCAGACCGAGGCGCAGGCGGTGCCGCTCGACCGCAAGCAGGAACAACGCCTGTGGGACCAGTTCCGCAAGCCGATCGACGAGGCCTTCAACCGCAAGAGCGCCGAGCGCGAACGGCAGCAGGCCGCGATGAGCGCGCACGACCGCGCCGTGCTCGAGGCCGCCAAGGCGCTGGAAGCCGCTAACGCCAGCGGTGACGTGCAGCAGATCCGCGCCGCCATGGCGGCGTTGGAGGCGGCCACGCGCGGCGAGGCGCCGGTTGCTGCTGAGCCGAAGACCGACGTGGCAGAACCTGAGGCGCGTCCGGAGGCAGCGCTCGACGCCGCTGAACCGGAATCAAGCGATGCGGTTGCTCAGTCGCCGGACGGCGAGGCGAGTGACGACAGCGCTGAAGCCGCACCGGCTCCAGCACCGAAGGCGGTGCCCGCCAAGCCGTTGGTCGCCATGCGCGGCGACGACCGCCCGGGCGCGCGTCGCGCCGAACCGGCGGCGCCTGGTCGCGGAGGCGGCAAATTCGGCGACCGCCGCGATGGCCGACCCGGTGGCCGGGATGCGCGCGGCGGTCCCGGCGCCGAACGAGGCGGCCGCTTCGGCGATCGCCGTGATGGTGGTCGCTTTGGTGACCGTGGTCCGCGCGACGACCGCAATCCGCGTGGACCGCGCCTGGGCGACGCCGCCTTCCGCGCCCAGCGCGACGCAGTCGAGCAGGCCCAGGCGCAGTTGCGCAAGCTCGCCGCGCAGGCGCACGGCGAAGCGCTGACCCAGTTGCTGGGCGCCTGGCAGCAGCGCCAGCCCGATCAGGTGCCGAGCGCGCAGGAGTTGGGCCGCGCCGTCACCGGTGGCACCCGCAACACCTGGGCCCAGGCGTTGCAGGCGGCCCCGCAAGGCAATGCCGCCGAATCGATGCTGCGGCTGGAGATGGCGGCCGAGGTGCCGACGCCGGCCGAGCATCTCGACGCGCGCCGTGCGCTGCAGCTTCAGCTGCTGACGCGCCGCAACAACCCGGCCCCCACGGAAACCTGGAGTCAGGATGCCGCCGCCGTGCTGGCCGCGCCGCATGACGAGGCGACCGCGCGGCGCCTGCAGAATGCGCTGAAGGCGCTGCTGCGCAAATAGGTTGGCGGTGTGCGCAGCGAACCCGAGCACGACGGCGCCACCCAGCCGCTGCCGCTTGTCGGGGTTCATTTCATTCACCTCCAACCTGCCCGCGTGACCCGTCGTGCAGGTCGGAACCGCACAGCGATTCCGATGCGGGCCTGACGTTACCCCCGTGATCCCCCGCTGGCTCGAACACCGCATCCCGCCGCCGGTCATCGACCTGAGCTGCGCGGGGCTGATGTGGTGGCTGTCCACGCTGGTGCCGGCAGCGCAACTCTGGCCACGCGGCGGTGCCTGGTGGGTGTGGGTGCTGGCGGCGGGCCTGGCGCTGGCGGGTGGAGCCGTTTCGCTGGCCGGCCTGCGTGAGTTCGCCCGGGCGCGCACCACCTTCAACCCGCTCGCGCCCGACCGTGCCAGTGCCCTCGTCACCACCGGGATCTACCGCTTCACGCGCAATCCCATGTACCTGGGCATGCTGCTGGTGCTGATCGGCTGGGGTCTGTGGCTGGGCAACGCCGCCGCGCTGGTGGTCGGGCCGCTGCTGGCCGTGCTGAGCTTGAACGCGCTGCAGATCAGGCCGGAAGAGCGCGTCATGCAGGCGCGCTTCGGCGAGGTCTACACGCGCTACCGAGCGCGCGTGCGGCGCTGGCTTTGAGCAGGGTTCAGGCGACCGGGTAGGTGCCGGGGCGGAAGATGCTCTTGTCCACGGTCTCGATGCGCGTGTGGCCGCAGAAAGCCATGGTCAGGTCGAGCTCCTTGTGGATGATTTCCAGCGCCTTGGTCACGCCTGCCTCGCCCGCGGCGCCCAGGCCCCACAGGAAGGCGCGGCCGATGTAGGTACCACGCGCACCCAGCGCCCAGGCCTTGAGCACGTCCTGGCCGCTGCGGATGCCGCTGTCCATGTGCACCTCGATCTGCTGGCCGACGGCATCGACGATGGCGGGCAGCGCGGCGATGGCCGAGGGCGCGCCGTCGAGCTGGCGGCCGCCGTGGTTGCTGACGATCAGGGCATCGGCGCCCGAATCCACCGCCAGGCGCGCATCCTCCGGCTCCATGATGCCCTTGATGATGATCTTGCCGCCCCAGCGCTTCTTGATCCACTCCACGTCGCCCCAGTTCAGGCTCGGGTCGAACTGGTCGGCGGTCCAGGCGCCTAGGTTGCTCATGTCGGTCACGCCCTTGACGTGGCCGTGGATGTTGCCGAACTTGCGCCGTGAGGTGCCCGCCATGCCCATGATCCAGCGCGGCTTGGTCGCCAGGTTGATCAGGTTGCCGATGGTCGGCTTGGGCGGGGTGGACAGCCCGTTCTTGATGTCCTTGTGGCGCTGGCCGAGGATCTGCAGGTCCAGCGTGATCACCAGCGCGCCGCAGCCGGCGGCCTTGGCGCGGTCGATCAGGCGCTCGATGAAGTCGCGGTCGCGCATCACGTAGAGCTGGAACCAGAAGCCCTTGCCGGCGTGTTCGGCCACGTCCTCGATCGAGCAGATGCTCATGGTCGAGAGCGTGAACGGCACGCCGAATTTCCTTGCTGCGCGCGCGGCGGCGATCTCGCCGTCGGCGTGCTGCATGCCGGTCAGACCGGTCGGCGCCAGCGCCACCGGCATCGTGACCGGCTCGCCGATCATGGTGGTGGCGGTGCTGCGGCCTTCCATGTTAATGGCCACGCGCTGCTTGAACAGGATGCCCTGGAAGTCGGCCTGGTTCGCTCGATAGGTGCCCTCGGTCCAACTGCCGGAATCGGCGTAGTCGTAGAACATGCGCGGCACGCGGCGCCTGGCCAGCAGACGCAGGTCTTCGATGCAGGTGATCTTGCTGAGGTCGGTCACGGTGGCTGTCCTTGCTGAACGAGGCGTTATGGTAGCGCTACGCGCGTACTGGCTAATCCGACTTACCGCGTTCGTTTCAGCTCTAAGAGTGGACGCCAAGCCCCGCAGAAATGCTTGCCAGCCCCCCCCGCTGTTGGGCGACTAGATGCCAACTGGAGCAGGAGCAGCCGGACAATCAACGCGTATAGCGCTGTCTTGTAAGCTGCCGCGACAGTTCTGATGCGGCTCCAGGGTTGCGACCGCTGCATGCTCCACCAGCGGCAAACTGGGGCATGTGTCGGCCGCCACGATCCGATAGTTCTGATTGTCGAGCGACAACTCAACGTCGGTGTATGGCTGCTTGTTACGCTCGCCATCCGTTACCGCCGTGCTCTTGTACTGATAGCGGCATACCAATGTATTGGAGCCGGCCATACCCGCCAGCCGTACCCAACCGCTCCATGACTCCCCTTCGTCAGCCGGTACGACGCAGATGTAGTATCGATAGTCAACGATCACTGTGCCTTCGATATTCTGGTTGATGGCGCTACCGATGCGGCAGTTCACGTCTGTCCGTATCTCGTTGACCGGAGCGCCAATATTCTGCACTACGACATTACTTGGCCAGGCAATGGACGTTCTCGCGCGAGATACGTAGCCGGCCACGACGTAACCAGTAACTTCATCGCAATCGGTGTCATTGATCTGACCAGCCGACGTAATCTCCTTGCGGCATTGGTGCACCACGGAGCCACTCTCGTTGCTAAAGATGATCGAGTAGCCGCCAGCTGGGTCGTTGTATGCACTCCTGTTGCCACCCAGATCGACTGCAGGAAACGGGATGTTGAGGTGACGGTTTTTTGGCATCTTGATCTGAGTTGCTCCGCCCAATGGAGGAGTAAAACCCAAACCACCTGTCATGGCCAATTCCATCTTTGCGATGACCGAGCTCAGTATGACGGACTGCCCCTGACCGGCACGATCGGTCCATGACACCGTCACTCGCAGCGGCCGCAGGGTATCCGTGCCCTCGCCCCCCAGTTTCAGGGTGCGCGTGTACTGTGTATTGGCATAGTCGACATAGTCGATGATGTCGGACCTGCTTTCAGGCAGATCGTTCCAGCCAAAATGACTCCATGACCAAGCGACGGGTGGATCGGCTGTAGGGTCGCTGACCGAAGCGATCTGATGAAATGAGCGCACCGCCTCGATGCGCTCCTGCGCCAGTCGTGTGGCTTCACCACGATGCCTAGATGCATCGGCCTCACGCGTCAGGGTGGATTGCAGACCAGCCAATCCGAGCAGACCTGCAGACACCACCACCAAGGTGACCAATGCTTCCAGGATACTGAAGCCCCCCTGTCTTGCTCCTGACGGAGCCGAACGAATAGGCCTGCGTGTGATGCGCCTCATAGCTGACTCCAGTCTCTCCAACTGCCCGGCACCTTGACCATGCTGCCGCTGGCGCGACGCGCATTGGCGAGAATCCCGTCGCTGTACTTGATGGTTCCGTTGCCATTGCTCTTTTGGTCCTTGCACGTGGCGATGGCGCCATTGATGTCTGCGTTTCCGGTGCCCAGATCGTTCAGATTTGAACTGTTCGAGAAAATCATGGCGTTGATGGTGATGTTGCCGTTGATGTCGAATATCTTGGGCGTGACGATGATGACTGGATCGGACTCAGTGCCGAGCGTGGGGTTGCCGTCGGGCCCGATAGGAAATCCTGAACTGTTGTTGAACCACACCCCGTCGGGGTAGTAGAGTGCACGCGCACCTTCCGCATAAGCCTCTTTGGTTTTCTTGCCGCAGTCGGTAGAGTTCGAGCACGAAATCACCGTCGTTGTCGGCGAATCCCGGTATTGCTCGATGGTGGAACCGAAAAAACTCTGAAATACCGCCGATTTGCTGCAATCCGGGTCGCTGGCAGACAACTCGGCCAAGGATGAGTCTCCAGGTACCAGTGCGTTCTCGATGGGTACACCCGGTATGGTTATCAAGGTCACGCTGTTCTTGATATCAACGGGCTCGCCCAGTGGCTTTTCGCCGATGGATGTTCCGGCATTGACCAACATTCCGTTCGACGCCACCGAGGTGTTGACGATGTTGTAGGAACCCCCGGGCTTGCATGAACCGCCGCAGGTCAACGGCGCAAACGGACCGCCCACCATGCCTGGTCGCAGCTTGACAGCAACCGATGCAATCGCCATGGCATCCGCGTTGCCAGAGTTTGCAGGGGTATCAGGCGTTGGCGGGGTGCAGACATCAACTGCGGCGGTGCAGCCAACGGCAGTGATCCGTACGGTTTCCCAATGGAACTTGTTCGGATCCTGAGTATCGGCGTTGTCTTTCTCGGGTTCGAAGTGGACAGTAAAGTGCGGTGCGCTGCCGCTGTGAGCCGGGTCATTGGGAGGGGTATCCGGATCGTTTGTTGGAGGACAGCTGCAGTTCAGACTGCCATTTCCAGGATCAATGCTGCAGCCTGGCAGTGCAGTGCGGTACTTAGGCTTATCGGCTTCAGTGGCGGTCACCGGTAGGCCACTTATTGGGTCTGTGGGAAATTTGACATAGCGCGCGCGGAACGAGTCGCTGGCAGTGACGTCATCCCCACAGGTTGTGTTGATCTTGCTGCCATGGTTGAGCATGCCGATCGCCCACTCAAGGCCTGCCTCGGCCATCTCGTGGGCGCTGGCGGCACGCATCTGATTCGCAGAGGTGCGCTGCTCGAAGATCACGCTGCGGTTCAGGTACAGCACGACGATGGAGGCGGCAAGCAGCAGCAGTGTCGTGATCGCGAGAGAGCCGACGCCGCGCTGTCTGCAAGGGGCCGCGTTGATGGGAATTCGGTGGGTGTTCATCATGGGTCGCTTTCAACTGCAGTTGCCGACACGGTCGTTGCGCACGCGTACCGCCGTTTCCAAGCGCCGCTTCACGTTGGCGTCGGATGGCGCCTCAGCTTCGATGGTGATGTCGTAACGTCGCTCGGTCAGGCACTCGGTGTTCGGGGTTGCCGCCGGAATCTTCTGCATGCCGATGTCGATCTTGTTCTTGGATTCGATGATGTTGAAGCTGATGACTTTGGCCACCGCCGGATCGGTCAGATCCTGGGTGGTCTGACCGATCGTCATGCGGATGCGGTAGTCGTCGGTCAGCGCGAACCCGGCGGCACTGGCGGCACCGGCCGGCGCGTCAAACTGATAGGAAATATCGCTGGTGCCATCTAGAGTGATGCCTTGGTGGGGGTTGTTGTCAACGCTGCCCATCTTGGGGACCGCTTGATCCCAATAGCTTGCTCGTCGCAAGTCTCTCGTGATCAGTTCCGCCGCGGAGCGCAGGTTCTGGTTCAGCCGCGCCTCCAGCAGCAGGCGGCGGCTGGCGTCGAGGTTGGAGAGAAACAGGCTGGTGGCGCCGACGATCAGCAGCAGGCCGATGGCGATGCCGACCAGCAGTTCGACCAGCGTCAGGCCGTACTGGCTTCGCTGCGGGTGTCTGCGGCGCGGTTGCTTGGTTAGGTTGTGGGGCATCGCGCGTAGCCTCCCCAATCGCTGGTTGGAGCGCAGATCAATGTGCGCCCCATGGTGTTGACGACGACATTGAGCTGATTGCTCACGACCGAGTTGCTGATGGTGAAGGTCGCCGCCGCCGCGCTCAGGCCGCGGAACGCGGTGAAGGTGACGGTGCCGGCCGTCATGCTGGTCGATGTTGGCAGGCTGGCGACGTTCTTGATGGTGGTGTCGCCCCTGGCGATGGCGTAGCTACCCGTGGTGGCAGTCAGTCTGACATCCGCGTTGTGGCTGATGGATTCGGAGTGGGCGAACTGGAGATCCGCGCTCAGCTCGTTGGCCAGCCCCTCGACCCGCCGCCGGTTGATCAGGTCGTTGAACGATGGCACGGCGATGGTCAGCAGGATGGCGGCAATGACTACTACCACCATCAACTCGATGGCGGTCACGCCGAGTTGCTGCTTGCGTGTCATTTTTTCCAGCATCCGTCGGGCGTGTAGGAGATATTTCCCTTGTCAGCAACCACTTTCATTGGCGTGCAATTGCTATCTTTGGCCTGGCTGCCCTGAGCTGTCGCAGTAGCGGTATAGCCGGTGGCTGATTCGCCGGAAACTGCCAGCGTGTAGTACCCACCGGGTGTCGGTGTGGACGGCTTGGGTGCCCGTAGATCGTCCAGTGAGCCAGCGTAGGTGGTCTCATCGGACCGATAACGCTCCTGCGCCTGCTGCAAGGCGCCGAGCGCTGCAATGGCTTCGGAACGCCGCGCCTTGCGGATCGAGTCGGTGTACGCGGGGTAGGCGATCGCGGCCAGGATGGCCACGACGGCGACCACGATCATGAGTTCGATCAGGGTGAAACCTGATTGCATGCGCAAGCTACGCTGTGCCGCGCGGCGATGTTGTTCTGCTCCCATGGCGTGAAGTGTGCCAAATTGCATCCAACATGTGAATAGTTGTGACGCCGGTTATCGGCGGAAACTGACCGCTCGTCTGGCAACTGTGGCCAGTGCTCGCCGGACGCGATCGAGATGGCCTGAGCAAGCTGGATGGTCCGTGGTCAGCACGAAGGCAGACCGCCAAAGCGCTGCCCCGGCGTGCACAGGCGGGTGCGGCCCATCAGATTGGTGATGGCATGCACGGTGTGGCCGCGCGGCGTGGAGAAGGCGACGGTGCCGGTGGGCGTGAAGGTGCCTCGCATCGGGTCGATGCGGCGCTCGGCGGTGCCGTGGTTGCTGATGGTGACGCGTGCATCGGGCGCGAAGTGGGTCACGAGCAATGGTGGTTGGCCGTTGTCGCAGACGCTGCCGGAACCAAGGCAGGAACAGGTGCCGTCGCCACTGCGATAGATCGCGTAGCACGCGCCTGCATCAGCGCTCTCGACCTTGATGCGCACGCCCTGGCCGGTTTGCACGGCTTGCGAGCGCGCCCACTGCAGGTGGCTGGCGTACTGGTGGGCAGCGCCTTCAAGTCGGCGCTTGTCGGTGAAGTCCTGGTAGGACGGGATGCCGACGGCCGCGAGGATGGCGAGTACCGCGACCACGGTCAGCAGTTCGATCGCCGTGATGCCGCGGCTGGCGAGCAGGTGTCTGGCCTGACGGATCATCCGGCACCTCCCTGGTGGATTGCAGTGACTGGTTCACTGGCAATCTAGGCCGGGCAGGTGTGGGGTGGGTCACCCGCACAGGGGATGCTTGAGTGGTGAATATTGCCCTTGCGCGGCGCAGCGATCTTGGGTGGGGTTGCTGCAGTTTGCCGAATCGGTCCGTTGCAAGGGCAGGAGGCAGGGCCGTTCCGTCATTCCCGCGCGAGCGGGAATCCATGCCACGTCGGGAAAGCCGGTGGACTCCCGCTTGCGTGGGAACGACAGGAGAAGCCGTCTCGAAACGAGGCCCGACTCAGCCGCGCGCCATCGTGCGCAGGGTAACGAACTCTTCGGCGCTGGTCGGATGGATGCCGATCGTGGCGTCGAACTGGGCCTTGGTGGCGCCGCATTTCAGTGCCACAGCAAAGCCCTGCACGATCTCGCCGGCGTCGGCGCCGACCATGTGCAGGCCGACCACGCGGTCGCTGGCGGCATCGACGATGAGCTTGACCAGGGTGCGCTCGCTGCTGCCCGACAGCGTGTGTTTGAGCGGCTTGAAGTCACCGCGGAACACCTGGATGGCGCCGAAGCGTTCGCGCGCCTGCTGCTCGCCCAGGCCCACGGTGCCGATTGGCGGGTGCGTGAACACGGCGGTGGGGATGTTGTCGTAGTCCATCGTGCGCGCCGACTGCCCGGGCGCAGGGCCGAACAGGTGGTCGACCAGCACCATGGCCTCGGCCAGCGCCACCGGGGTGAGCTCCATGCGGCCGACCACGTCGCCGAGCGCGTACACGCCAGGCACGCTGGTGGCGAAGTGCTCGTCAACCTCGATGGCACCGCTCTCGGCCTGCCGCACGCCCAGCGCCTCCAGGCCCAGGTTGCGGACGTTGGCGCGGCGGCCCGTGGCGTAGAGCACGACGTCGGCGTCGAGCTGGGCGCCGTCCTTCAGCGTGAGGCGGCGCGTGCCGTCGGGCAGCGCCTCGATGCGCGCGACGTCGGCGTTGACGCGCACGTCGACGCCGTGCTTGCACATCTCGTCGGCGGTGAAGGCGCGCACCTCCTCGTCAAAGCCACGCAGGATCTGCTCGCCGCGGTACAGCAGGGTGACTTCGGCGCCGAGGCCGTGGAAGATGCTGGCCATCTCGCAGCCGATGTAGCCGCCGCCCACCACCACCAGGCGGCGCGGGAGCACCGGCAGGTCGAACATGTCGTCGGAGGTGACCACCAGGTCGCAGCCGGGGAACTCGGGCACGAAGGGCGTGCCGCCGGTGGCGATGAGGATGTGCCGGGCGCTGTGCCGCGTCGTCTTGCCGTCATCGCTCGTGACCTCGACCGTGTGGGCATCGAGCAGGCGGCCGTGGCCTTGCAGGCGCAGCACCTGGGCGTTGGTCATCAGGCCTTCGTAGATGCCGTTCAGGCGCGTGATTTCCTTGGCGCGGTTGGCCTTGAGCGTGGCCCAGTTCAGCGTGGGTGGCTGCGCGATCTCCCAGCCGTAGCCGGCGGCCTCGGTGAAGCCCTCGGCGTAGTGGGCGCCGTAGCTGTAGAGCTTCTTCGGGATGCAGCCGACGTTGACGCAGGTGCCGCCCATGCGCCCGCTCTCGGCCATGCCGACGCGCGCGCCGCGCTGCGCCGCGAAACGCGCCGCGCGCACGCCGCCCGAGCCGCCGCCGATGACGAAGAGGTCGTGGGTGTGGTCTGCCATGGTGTTCCTGGGTCCTGTGTGGGGTGTCGGTAGGCGCGGCGGAAGCCGCGAAGGGTGGTGGTGTTTGCGGCTGCCGCCGCGCCTACAGGAGTATCTGCAAGTGTAGGCAAGCCGGGTTGGTTGGGGCGCGGTCCTTGTCGGGTCTTGCTGTGCTCAACCGCAACCTGCATATTCGATGCTCAACCCCTTGGTCAACGCGCCGCCGCGCCGCGCACCTCGATGTGGCGCTCGTCGTGCACGCGGCCCTGTACGTCGCGCAACTGCACCAGGTGGCGGCCGGGCCAGGGCAGCCATTGGGCTTGTTCGCCGCGGCCGATCTCGCGTGCGCCGATCCACCAGTGCAGGCTGGCGGACGCGGCGCCACCGGTGTCGGCGCGCAGGCTCAGGCGCTGGCGTGCGGGCGGGATGTCGGGGTCGAGTGCCAGGATGGTGCCGTCCTGCGGCGTGGTGATGCGCGCTGGTACCGCTGACGCCGTGGGCTGCAGGCCCTCGCCCGTGGCGCCGGATGCGGTCAAGGTGCGGGGTGCGTCGCCGTCGACGGCGAACAGGGTCTGCTCGGTGCCGGGCAGGAACCATTCCCGGCGCGCCGCTTCCAGCCCGTCGCCGAAGCGCACTGGCGCCTCGATCAGCCCGGCCGGCGGGCCTGGTGCGCGTGAGGGCATGCGTGCGTGCAGATGGCGCATCAGCGCGGCCCACACCGGCGCGGCGCCGCTGGTGCCGCTGACGTCCCACATGGGGGCGCCGCCGGCATTGCCGATCCAGACGCCGACGGTGTAGCGCTCGGAGAAGCCGACGGCCCAGTTGTCGCGCATGTCCTTGCTGGTTCCGGTCTTGACGGCGCTCCAGAAACGCGTGGCCAGGATCGAGTCGGTGCCGAAGGTGGGCGCGCGTGCGTTGCGGTCGGCCATGATGTCAGTGACGATGAAGGCAGCGGCGGGGTCGAGGATCTGGGCGCAGTTGGATGCCTGGCCCCGACCCTGACCCGTCCCCAGCGGGGGCGGGAGTGGGGCTTGCAAACGCACTTCGCACAAACGCCCGCCATTGGCCAGCGCCCGGTAGGCATTGGTCAGCTGCAGCAGCGGCACCTCGGGGCTGCCCAGCGCCAGGCTGTAGCCGTAGTAGCCGCCGCCCTCGCGCAGGCCGATGCCGAGCGCCTGCAACTGGCGCGCGAAGGCGTCGGGCGAGACCATCACCAGCGCGCGCACGGCCGGCACGTTGAGCGAGGCCGCCAGCGCGGTGCGCGCCGACACCCAGCCCTTGAAGCGGCGGTCGTAGTTCTGCGGGATGTACAGGCCGCTGGCGGTCTTCAGGTGGGCCGGTGAATCGTCCAGCAGGCTGGCGGCGGTCAGGCGCCGCTCGGCGATGGCCTGGGCGTACAGGAAGGGTTTCAGCGTGCTGCCGGGCTGGCGCGGCGCCAGCACGCCGTCGACCTCGGCCGCCTGGCTCAAGGTGCCGCTGGAGCCGACCCAGGCCAGCACCTCGCCGCTGGCGTTGTCGAGCACGACGACGGCGCCATCCTCGACGTTGCGCCCGTGCAGTTCGCGGAGGTGCTGCTGCAGGGTGTTCAGCGCCAGGCGCTGCAGGCCGGCGTCGAGCGTGCTGCGCAGCGTGGCGGGTGGTTCGGCGGCATCGGCGCGTGCCTGGGCCAGCAGGCGGCGTGCCAGGTGCGGGGCGATGCCTTCGCTGGGTTGCCAGGCGCGGCGTGCCAGCACCACTTCGGCCTGCATGTCGAGCGCCACGCAGTCGGTGACAGCACCCTCGCCACGCATCGCCTTCAGCACGCCGCAGGCGCGCTGCGCCACCAGCGCGGGCCGGGCATTGGGTGCGCGCACCAGGGCGGCGGCGATCGCCGCCTCGCCGTCCTGCAGGCCGTGCGGCGCCTTGGCGAATAGGGTGCGCGAGAGCGCGTCGATGCCGACCAGCTCGCCGCGGAAGGGCACCAGGTTCAGGTAGGCCTCCAGGATCTGGTCCTTGCGCCAGCTGCGTTCCAGCCGCGTCGCCATCACGGCCTGGCCGATCTTCTGGCGCAGCGTGCGTCCGCCGCTGCCCAGCCGCAGGTCCTCGTCGAGCAGGCCGGCCAGCTGCATGGTCAGCGTCGAGGCGCCGCGCGTGCGGGTGTTCCACAGGTTGGCCCAGGCCGCCGCCGTGACGGCCTGCCAGTCGACGCCGCTGTGCTCGTGGAAACGCTTGTCCTCGGACAGCACCAGCGCCTGGCGCAGCGCCGGCGAGATGCGCTGCAGATCGACCCATTCGCCGCGGCGCACAGTGGCATTGCTGCGCAGGCGGTGGATCGGCTCGCCGTGGCGGTCCAGCAGCAGGGTTTCCGACGGATGGAAGTCGTCGCGCACCTGCTCGAAGCCGACCGCCAGCGCCGACGTGGCCACCCCGCAGCCAATGGCCAGGGCCAGCAGGGTGCGGCGCAGGTTCGAGTTCATCTCGCGCTGAATCGGCAGGGATATGCCGCCCGGCGGGGGCGGGTAAGGGTGGGGGCTACGCCGGTGCCGGGTCGAACGCGCTTGGCCCCCATCCCTGCCTTCCCCAGGAGGGGAAAGGAATCAACCCCGGTGGCCTGGTCGGGTCGGTGGTTCAGCATCACTTCACCACCACCGATGCGTTGGGCACCGCGCCGAACATCTCGGGCGCATACACGGCCTCGGCGCGGCTGGGTGGCAGCTGGAAGCTGCCGGCGTTGTTCAGGCGCAGCGTGTATTCGATCTTGGTCGTGCCCTTGGGCAGGTAGTCGTAGTACGCGCGGAAGGCCTCGAAGCTGCGCTCCTCGAACACCGGCCAGGTGGTGCGGCCCAGCTTCTCGCCCAGCGTGGCGAGCGCCGAGTCGCGCCCCAGGCCGCTGCCCAGGATGGTCGCGCCGGCCGGAATCGGGTCGGTTACCGCGACCCAGGTCATGTCGCTGGCGGCGGTGATGTCGAGCGTGACGCGCAGCACGTCGCCGCGCGAATACTGGCCGGCCGGCAGCTTCTTGTCGGCCTGCTCGACGGCGGTCACGGTCCTGCTGATCTGGTAGCCGGATGCCTGCGGCGCCTTCAGTTCGACCGCGGCCAGCGATTGCAGCGTCAGCCAGGGCTTGCCGCTGCCCTCGTGCGTGATGCTCAAGGGCATTCTTGCATCCGCCGGTGCGGCACCCCAGGGCAGCAGCGCGCCGTTGTGGATCAGCTGGCCCGGCGCGGGCGATGTGCCAGAGGTACTGCTGGTGGCTGCTGCAGCCTGCGGGTCGTCGGCCTTCAGGCGTGTGACCTTGGTCCAGTCGATCGCGGCCGACGACTTGCCCAGCCGGGCCAGCGTGAAGCCGGTCACCGGCGTGGCCTCGTGGGTGCGCGAGAAGCGCTCCAGCGCCAGGCTGCCCCACAGGTTGGCGGTGGTGGTGGCCCAGGCGCCGCCCCGCTGGCGGGCGATGAAGCCGCTGACCAGGCGGCCGAGCTCACCCTGCCAATGGGGATCGTCCATCACCGTCAGCAGCAGCCGCGCGCCGTTGACGTCGCCGCCGGCCATCAGCCACCACCAGTGGTCGTCGGCTTCAGTGCTGAAGACCAGCCGGGTGCCCTGCGTCGACAGGCGGGCGCGCAGCACCTGCTCGGCCTCCAGCTGCAGCGTGCGCTGGTTCGGAATGCCGCGCAGGCGCTTCAGCACGCCGAGCCAGTCGAGCAGCGCGCTGGTCGGCCACTGGCTGGGTGCGATCGTCAGGCTGCTCAGCATGGCGGGCCTGGCGGCGCCATGGCGCGCCAGCGCCTCGATGGCCGCCAGCTTGCGCACATCCAGGTCGTCACGCGGCGACCAGTGGGCGCGCTCGATCCGGCCCTCGACGAAGGCGCTCAGGCCGGCGATCAGCTGGGCCCGCAGATCCTCGGGCAGGGCAAAGGCCGTATCGAGCTGGCTGGCCTCGTGGGTGGCCGCCAGCAGCCAGGCCGTGAGCGTGTCGCTGCCGCGGTCGGCGGCGCCATCGCGCGGCGGGAAGTAGTACGCCAGGCCATCCTGGTCGAGGTAGGCGGGCAGCTGCGCCATCAGCTGCTGCCACTGCCTGGTATCGCGCAGGCCGATCGCCTTGCTGCCGAGCTGCTCCAGGCAGGTGTAGGGGTAGCGCGCGAACCAGTCGCGCACGCCGGGCAGGCCGTCGGACAGCCGGGGCTGCAGGCTCAGCCGCACGCCGCCGCGCTTCTCGCCGTCGATCGGTAGCGCGCCGGCGGGCGGCGCGACGTCGAGCGTGAGCGGCTGCTCGAGCTGCACCAGCGTGGCCTGCTGCACGTTCAGGGGCACGGCGGGAACGATGCGCTGGCTGACCTTCAGCGCATCGCGTGCGCCGCCATTCTGGTCGCTGGCCTCGATCTCCCACAGGATGGCCTCGGCGTTCGTGGCGGCCAGTTGCGGCGGCGCGGTGACGTCCCAATGCAGCTCGCGCGCTTCGCCGGCCGGGATGTCGATGCTCTGGTCCTTGAGATCGAGCAGCGTGGCGCGCGGCGCCACCACCACCGTCATGGGCTTGGGCGTGGTGTTGCGCAAGGTCAGCATGGCGCGGAACTCGTCGCCTTCGCGCACCAGCGGTGGCAGGCCGCTGATGATCTGCAGATCCTGCGTGGTGCGGATGCTGGTCTGCCCGGTGCCGAACAGGCCGGTGCCCAGGTCGGCCACGGCGACGATCTGGAAGCTGGTGAGGGCATCGTTGAGCGGCACCTCGACCGTCGCCTGGCCCTGTGCGTCAAGCTCTACCCGGGGGTTCCACAGCAGCAGGGTGTCGAGCAGCTCGCGCGTCGGGCTCCTGCTGCCGCCGTCGCCGCCGGTCGGCACCGCCTTGCGGCCGTAGTGGCGGCGGCCGATGATCTCCATCTGCGCGGTGGCGGTCTCCACGCCCCAGGCACGGCGCTGCAGCATGGCGTCGAGGAGCTTCCAGCTGCCGTTGGGCATCAGCTCCAGCAGCGCCTGGTCGACTGCTGCGAGTGCCACCTCGGCGCCTGCGGCGGGCTGGCC
This sequence comes from Ottowia sp., assembly GCF_035444425.1. Taxonomy (GTDB): domain Bacteria; phylum Pseudomonadota; class Gammaproteobacteria; order Burkholderiales; family Burkholderiaceae_C; genus Ottowia. The sequence goes on from NZ_DAOMOQ010000005.1 coordinate 119,042, forward strand.
ATCGGGACGCCTGACCTGGATCGTGACCTGCGCCTGGCCGCGCACCGGATAACTTTCCCGGTCGGCCTTGACGTCGACGGCGAGTTCGTGCGCCTTGCTGCCGACGCGGATCTCGGCCATGCCGAGGCGGAACGCGGGCTTGCTCAGGTCGACCAGCGGCGTGGCGGCGATGTATTCCTTGCTCTCGTGCCAGAACGCCTGCCACCATTCGCGCGGCGCCTTGTAGCCCCAGGTGAAGAAGCTGTACCAGGGCACATCGCGCAGGCGCCCGCGCAGTGCCAGCACGCTGACGTAGACGTTGGGGCCCCAGGCCTCGTCGACCTTCAGGCTCACCGTCGGGTCGTCACCGCGCAGCTCGAGCACCTCGGCGTGCACGATGCCCTCGCGCTCGACCGCCACCAGGGCGGTGGCCTGGCGGAACGGCATGCGCACCTGGAACCGGGCCGTTTCGCCGGGCTGGTAGAGCTTCTTCTCGGCCAGCAGGTCCATGCGGTCGTGGTTGTCGCCGCCGAACCACAGCTCGCCCTGGCGCGTCACCCAGACCGAGGTCGCGGCCTGGACCGGGCGCGTGAGCTGGTCGCGCGCGGTGACGACGAGCTCGACCTCGCCCGGCTGCGTCAGCTTGACGTCGCAGCTGACCAGGCCGCGTGCGTCGCTGGTGCCGGTGCACAGCGTGCCGAGGTCCTTGGTTTCGGTGCGGTTGTCGTAGGTATAGAAGCCGCCCACCATGCGCTTGCGGCTGGTGGTGGTGGTGCGGGCGACGGCCTTCACGTCGAGCGCGACGTTGGCCTGCGGCTTGCCGTCCAGGTTGAGCGCCAGCGCCTGCAGCTTGATCGACTGGCTGGCCGAGACCCAGCTCTCGGTCTTGATGCCGGGGATCACACCGGCCGGCCACAGGGTGGTGCGGCCGTGCAGGGTCTGGATCTCGCCGTTGGGATCGGCGAAGCTGGCCTCGATCAGCAGCTCCTGCGGGCGCGGCGCCGGCTTGAGATCGCTGATCGTGAGCCTGGCCAGGCCGCTCTTGTCCAGCGTGGCGGCCAGCTTGTCGGCCACGATGCGCTGGTCCTGGCGCGCGCTGGCCTCCTCCTCGCCGTCGTCGGCGCTGCGCGCTGCCGCCTGCTGGCTGGGGCGTGGCGGCTCGAAGCTGAAGTCGTCGTAGTCGGCAAAGTGCAGCCGCTTGTCGCGCGTCAGTGCCGACACCCGCACCGGCAGGTTGGTGGCGGGGCCGCCCGCCACGTAGCCCACCTGCACCTGCACCGGCACGCTGGTGGCGCCGACCAGCGGCGCCTGGCTCTCGGGGCCGACGCGGCCCTGCAGCACCGGCAGGCGGAATTCCTCGACGCGGAACTGGCCCGAGTCGTGGATTTGCACGCCATCGCCAGGGCTCGATTCATCGGCATCGCCGGCACGCTGGCCGGTTTCGACCGCCCGCAGCGACACCTGGTAGACGCCCAGCTTGGCCGCGCGCGGGATGCTGAAGCTGGATTCGGCGCTGCGCCCGCCGCTGGCGGTGTCGCGCCAGTGCAGCGTCTGGGTGTATTCCTGCCCGCTGCCGACGTGGGTCATGACCAGCGTGGCCGGACTGGTCCTGGGCAGGCCGAAGCCGGCGCCGGTCTCGCTGCGCAGGATGTGCTTCATCGACACCGTCTCGCCGGCGCGCAGCAGGGTGCGGTCGAACACGGTGTGGGCGCGCGTGTCGGGCCGTTCGTCGCGGCTGGTCGGCACGTTGAAGCGCCAGGGTTCGATGCCCTTCTGCCACGACGACCAGGTGAAGGCCAGGTCCTCGGCACCCTGGTTCTGCGCCCGTGCGCTGACGAACCAGGCCTGCTGGATCTCGCTGTAGTGGTCGCCGTCCTCGCAGCGCGGCGCCTGCGCGGGAATGTTGCTGAAGCGCGCGATGCCCTGGGCGTCGGTGGTGGCGCTGGCGACCTCCTTGCCGGCGCAGGTCGACACGCGCACCGTCGCGCCTTCCACCGGCTGGCCCTTGTCCAGCGTGGTGACCCAGGCCAGTGCGTTCTCGCGCCCGAGCTTGAAGTGCACCGCCAGGTTGGTGACCAGGGCCGAGCTGCGGACCACCATGCGGCGGTCGGCGCCGTGCTTCTCGTCCAGCAGTGATTCGCCGAGCCGCTGCGAGCTCAGCTCCAGCACGTGGAAGCCGGGTGTCAGCGGAATGCCGACCACCTCGAAAGGGCGCTCGGTGGCGCCACCGTTCCTGCCAGACGGCGCCGGCAGCTCGATGGTCCGCACGCCCGGCTGCCCGCCCAGCAGCGACAGCGTGCGCGACTCGACCAGTTCCGGCGCCTGCCCCCGGATCGGCCTGGGCAATGGCTGGCGCACGTCCTTGGCGGCCTGCTCGCGGCTGACGAAGAAATTGTCGTAACGCTCCACGCGGGTGAACCAGCTGATGATGTCGGCGTCGCTCTGCGGATTGATCTGGCTGATCTGCATCGCTTGCGCCTGCAGCTGGGGCTCGACGCGGCGCAGTGTCACCGGCAGCAGCGCCGGGCCGTCCGGACCTTCGGCGAAGCGCTCGACGATGCCGAACGGCGCCGCCGCGAACTTGGCCAGCGGCGGCATCGGGCCGATGGCCACCTGCAGCGGGAAGCTGGCGGCATTGGCCAGTACGCGGCCGCTGTCGTCCTTCAGCTCCGGCGGCAGCGTCAGCGTGAACGTGCTGCGCTCGGGCAGAGGGGTCGGGAAGCGCAGCCGCTCGACGACGGCGTCGGCGTCCAGCTCACCGTCTATGACCGGCGCGTGTTCGACCTTGTCCGAGCGCAGCCGGACCGCCTCGGCCAGCCGGCGCGGCACCGGTGCGCTGAACTTCAGCTCGATCGGGCGGATCGGCATGCACGCCGCCTGCGCGTTCTCGCGCTCGCAGCTCATGCTGGCGGTGAAGGGCTCGCGCACCTCGTAGGCGAAGCGCGTCTCGGTGCGGTTCACCACGCCGCTGGGCGTGGCCACGCCCTTGCCGTAGACGACCTGCACGCGGCTGGCCGGCGTCAGCCGGCGGTTGCAGCTGAAAGCCACGTAGCGCAGCGGCGCCTTGGCGGCCTTGGCCTCCAGCCGCAGCGCCTGCAGCAGCCTGGCGCGCGGCTCGCCGTCGATCAGCCGCACCGGCACGCGCTCGCCCAGGCCGTCGATGGCACACCACAGGTTGGCCTGCACGCTGTCGAGCGTGGCCGCGCCGTTCAGCTGCAGGACGAAGGCCTGCTCCTCCTCGATGGCCTGCCAGCTGCCCGGCTCGATGTGCTGAACGAAGGGTCCGCCGGTGTTGAAGCGGAAGCTGCTGGTCCCCGTGAGCGTGCTGCCCGAGAGCGACCTGAGGCCCGCGACCGGCTCGACACGGCATTGCACCCCCGGCGGCAGGTCGGCATCGAAGTCGACCACCCATTCGCGCGCGCTGGTCCAGCGCCCCTGGCCGCGCGAGGCGGCGGCATCGTCGCAGCGGATGGTGAGCGGCGCCGCGGCGCGCGGGTCGCCGAAGCTGACCAGGTTCTCGCTGAATCTGGCCGTCAGCTGGCGCACCTGCGCCACCTCGCCCTGCGGACTGAGTGCGCTGATGGTGAAGGCCTGCGCGCCGATGGACGCGGCAGCCGCGAACCCGCACAGGGCTTGCAGGATGCGTCGTGTGACCGTGGGAACGAAGGTGTTCAGGGGCATGTGCGGGTGGGCGGGGCTGGTGGCGTGAGCAGGCCACGTGGGCCCGGGCGACAGGGTAGCAAATCGGTGTGGTGGCGCGCGTGGGTCCGGTGCCGATCCGGCAGGGCGAAATGGTCAAGGCGGGGACGGTGCTGACCGTGGCGTGCCTGATCGTGCAGACCTTGTGGGGCTGCTTCTTCCCGCGCCGGGCAGCGGTCGCGGGCCGGGAAGTCTGCGCCGCCGCGCCGGATCACAGGGTGCGCAGCAGCATCCAGATCGCCAGCAGCGCCAGCGCGCTCATGAAGACGAAGCGAAAACGCACCGGCGACAGCCGCCCGCGCAGCCACTGGCCGCACTGCATGCCCAGCAGTGCCGGCAGCAGCAACAGCGCCGACGCACCCAGCACGGCCACGGGGTACTCGCGGTTCAGCGCCAACCCGGCCGCCAGCGCGATGGTGGACACGGTGAACGAGAGCCCCATCGCCTGCACCAGCTCGTCACGCTGCAGGCCGAGTGCCTGCAGATAGGGCACGGCCGGCATCACGAACACGCCGGTGGCGGCGGTGACCAGCCCGGTGGCGGCGCCGGTGAGTGGGCCCAGCACGCGCTGGGCGCGGGGCGGCACGCTCGGCAGCCGGGCGCCCGACAGGCCCCACAGCGCATACACGAGCAGCGCGACGCCCAGCGTCTGCGTGGCCCAGACGCCGGCCGGCGCGCCCAGCCACCAGGCCGCGCCCAGCGTGCCCATGGCGACGCCGGCCTGCATCGGCGCCAGCCGCCATGCCAGCGGTCCGAGCCTGGCCCAGGGCCGTGTCTGCCACACGTTGGTGACCAGCGACGGCAGGATCAGCAGCGCTGCTGCCTGCGCCGGCGTCATCCGCAGCGCCAGCAGCGCCATCGCCAGCGTCGGCAGGCCCAGGCCGACCACGCCCTTGACCACGCCGGCGGCGACGAACACGGCGGTGCAGAACAGCCACAGCGAGAGCGGGACGGTGGTCGGATCGGTCATCGGGCTCGATTCTGGCGTCGCCAGCTTGTCGTGGGCTCTGCGATTGACCGATCCAGCCTCCGCCGGCGACCGAGGCAGGAGTCGGCCGCGCTGTGCCGGCGATGGTGGGCTGCACCGGGCCTAGGTTCACGCGACGTGTTTGGTCGTCCGCACCGCCGCCTTCGCGGTTGCTGATCGGACCCGCGCCGCGGCGCAGCGGCTCACCGGCGCAGCCGGACGGTCAGATGCCCAGCCGCCCGCGCTGGCGCGCGATCTGTGCACGCACCTGCGCCGGCGCCGTGCCGCCCAGCGTATTGCGCGCCTCGAGGCTGCCGCGCAGGCTCAGCACCTGGTACACATCCTGCTCGATCGCGGGGTGGAACTGCTGCAGCACCTTCAGCGGCAGCTCCGACAGATCGCAGGCATGCGCTTGCGCGGCCTTGACGGCGTGGGCCACGGTTTCGTGCGCGTCGCGGAAGGGCAGCCCCTTCTTCACCAGGTAGTCGGCCAGGTCGGTGGCGGTGGCGTAGCCTTGTCGTGCGGCGGCTTCCATCGGCTGCGGGTTGACGGTGATGCCGCCCTCCTTGTTGCCGCTTGCGGGGTTGAGTTGGCCGCCGATCATCTCGGTGAAGATGCGCAGCGTGTCGCGCAGCGTGTCGACGGTGTCGAACAGCGGCTCCTTGTCTTCCTGGTTGTCCTTGTTGTAGGCCAGCGGCTGGCCCTTCATCAGCGTGATCAGGCCCACCAGGTGGCCGACCACGCGCCCGGTCTTGCCGCGCGCCAGCTCGGGCACGTCGGGGTTCTTCTTCTGCGGCATGATCGACGAGCCGGTAGTGAAGCGGTCGGCGATGCGGATGAAGCCGAAGTTCTGGCTCATCCACAGGATCAGTTCCTCGCTCAGGCGGCTGACGTGCACCATGACCAGCGACGCGGCGGCGGTGAACTCGATCGCGAAGTCGCGGTCGCTGACGGCGTCGAGGCTGTTCTGGCAGACGCCTTCCATGCCTAGGGTTTGCGCCACGCGCTCGCGGTCCAGCGGGTAGGTGGTCCCGGCCAGTGCGGCGCTGCCCAGCGGCAGCTGGTTGACGCGGCGGCGCACGTCCAGCATGCGCTGCTCGTCGCGCGCGAACATCTCGACGTAGGCCAGCAGGTGGTGCGCGAAGCTGACCGGCTGCGCCACCTGCAGGTGGGTGAAGCCGGGCAGGATGACGTCGACGTTCTTCTCCGCCACCTCGACGAGCGCGCCCTGCAGCTCGCGCAGCAGGCCGGCGATGAGGTCGATCTCGCCGCGCAGCCACAGGCGGATGTCGGTGGCGACCTGGTCGTTGCGGCTGCGGCCGGTGTGCAGGCGCTTGCCGGCGTCGCCCACCAGCTGGGTCAGGCGCGCCTCGATGTTCAGATGCACGTCCTCCAGCGCCAGCTTCCAGTCGAAGGCGCCGGACTCGATCTCCTGTGCGATCTGCGCCATGCCGCGCTCGATGGCCGCGTGATCCTGGGGGCTGATGACGCCCTGCGCCGCCAGCATCTCGGCGTGCGCCAGGCTGCCGTCGATGTCGGCGCGCCACAGCCGGCGGTCGAAGTCGACGCTGGCGGTGTAGCGCTGCACCAGCTCGCTCATCGGTTCGGAGAACAGCGCCGACCAGGCTTCGGATTTCTTGTCGAGTTGGTTGGAGGACATGCTGGCAATCGCAGGCGGCGTGCTCGCGTGGCGAGTGGCCGCGGGGTTTCAGGGTGGCTGGGCGGTCAGCGGCGAGCCTACACTGTGCCCAATCCGCCTTCGCGCATGAAAGATCCGGAAATTCTATCGGCCTTCGGCCAGCCCGCCGCGCCGCGCCAAGCCGCGCCATTGCTGGTGTTCGATGCCTGCGAAGCCGGCGTGGTGTTGCGCGCCGTGCTGTTCGTGCAGACCGTGCTGGCGGTGGCGCTGATGTACCCGGCCAGCGGACCGGCGGACTGGCTCGAACGGCTGGCGCTGCTGACCAGCGGCGCGCTGCCGGCCACCCTGCTGTGGCTGCTCGCCGGCTGCGGCCTGAAGCTGCGGCTGGTGCGCTGGCCATGGCATTGGCAGGTCTTTGCGGGCATCGCGCTGGGTGCGCTGGCCGGTCTGCTGGCGTGTCTGCTCGTCAGCGGGCTGGGCGCGGCGCCAGCGCCCTGGCTAGCCAGCGCCAGCACCGGGGCCTTGTTGGCGGCGGGCCTGGTGGCCGGCCTGCAGTGGCGCGCGCGCGGGCGCACGCTGGCGGCGACGGCGGCTCGGCTGGCGCAGCTGCAGGCGCGCATCCGGCCGCATTTCCTGTTCAACACGCTCAACACCGCGATCGCCCTGGTGCGCGAGGACCCGGCCAAGGCCGAGGCCGTGCTGGAAGACCTGTCGGAGCTGTTTCGCCACGTGCTGGCCGAGGGCGAGCAGGACTCCACGGTGGGACAGGAGATCGAGCTGGCGCGCCGCTACCTGGAGATCGCGCAGGCGCGCTTCGGCGAGCGCCTGCGCGTCGAGTGGTCGCTCGACCAGCGAGCCAATGCGGCGCGACTGCCGCCGCTGATCCTGCAGCCGCTGGTGGAGAACGCGGTCAAGCACGGCGTCGAGCCAAGCAGCGCCGGCGCGCAGCTGCGCGTGCGCACGCGGCTGCGCGACCGCACCGCGGTGCTGCAGGTCAGCAACACGGTGCCGACCGGGCAGGGCGGCGCCGGCCATGGCATCGGGCTGGCCAACGTGCGCGAGCGCCTGCGCCTGCTGCACGACCTGCAGGGCAGCTTTCGCACCGCGCTGGTCGGTGACGTGTACGAGGTGCGCATCGAGGTGCCGATGCCGTCCGGGAGCACGCCATGAGCCTGCGCGTGCTGATCGTCGACGACGAACCGCTGGCGCGCACGCGCCTGCGCGCGCTGCTGGCCGATTGCCGGGAGCCGGCCACGGTGGTGCAGGGCGAGGCTGGCGACGCCGCCGCGGCGCGGGCGCTGCTGCGGCAGCAAGGCTTCGACCTGGCGCTGGTCGACATCCACATGCCGGGCGACGACGGCCTGCAGTTCGCGGCCAGCCTGCGCGCGCTGCCGCAGGCGCCGCTGGTGGTGTTTGTCACCGCGCATGCCGAGCACGCGGTGCGCGCCTTCGAGCTCGAGGCGCTGGACTACCTGACCAAGCCGGTGCGGCTGGAGCGCCTGCGCGCCGCGTTGCAGAAGGCGGAGCGCGCGCTGCGGGCGCGCAGCGCGCAGGTGCCCGAGGCCGAGCCGGCCTGGCTGCTGATCACCGAGCGCGGCCGCACGCTGCGCCTGCCGCTGGCGGAGGTGCTGTACTGCAAGGCCGAGCAGAAGTACGTGACGGTGCGCACGATGCAGGCCAGCCACCTGCTGGATGACAGCCTGAACGAGTTGGAGCGCCGCCATCCCGCGCGCTTCGTGCGCATCCACCGCAACGCGCTGGTGGTGCGGGATGCCATCCGCACGCTGGAGCGCCAGCCGGACGGTGCCGAAGGTGAGGGCTGGGTGGTGCGCCTGGCGGGCGTCGACGAGTGCCTGCCGGTATCGCGCCGGCAGCTGGCGGTGGTGCGGGAGCTGCTGGGCGGCTGAGCGCCGCTCAGGCCTGCAGCGCCAGCCGGGCCAGCGCGGCGCGGTCGAGCAGGGCGATCTGGCGCCCCCGGGTGCACAGCAGGCCGGCCGCGCTCAGTTCGCGCAGCACGCGCGAGAAGTGCTCGGCGGTCAGCCCGAGCTGGGTGGCGATCTCGGCCTTCTTGGCCGTCAGTGTCACGCTCTCGCCGTTGGCGCCCGCGTGGCGCAGCAGGTAGCCGGCGACGCGTTCGCTGGCGTTGGCCATGGTCTGCTGCTCGAGCGCCTGCACCAGGCTGGCGACGCGGCGGCTCAGGCCGGCCAGCATGCGGCGCGCCAGGTGCGGATCGCGCTCGATCTCGGCGAACAGCACCTCGCTCGGCAGGTACAGCACCAGCGCGTCGTTGGCAGCCTGGGCGCCGACCACCATCGGCCGTTCCAGGAACATCATCGGTTCGCCGAAGCTGTCACCGGGGCCCGCGACATCGGTCAGGCGCTGGCCGCGCGCGGGCGTGGTGGCGATCAGCTTGATCTCGCCGTACACCACCACGTACATGCCGGTGGACTGCTCGCCCTGCTGGAACAGCCATTCGCCGCGCTTCAGCGGCCGGCGCTGGCTGGCGGCGGCCAGCAGGCCCAGCGTGGTCGGCGTCAGCGCCTTGAACAGCGGCACCGCCGCAAGCAGTCGGGTGGCAGGCAGGGCCTTCGCGGTGGACACGGAACGGGCGCTCGGAGACGGTGACTGGGATGCTCGGTTTGCGCCGTCATGATCCCAGGCCGGCCGCTCCGGCCGCCCGGCGGATGCGTTCCACGGCGTGCCGCGAGGATCATGGTGGGCGCTTCGTCCCGCCATTATCCCCGGCGGTCACGCCGGCCCGATCAGTGGGTGAGCGGGATCGACTTGAAGCCGGGGTGGTCGAAGTGCGTGCCGTAGTCGTTCACGGTCCGGGCCAGCTGCACCAGCGCATCGTCCTTCTTGCCGGCGGTCTTGCCGGACATGACGTCCATGCTTTCGCCCATGCGCCCGATCAGCACGTGCAGCACCTCGTCGGCGGCGGGCTCGAGCTTGCATTCCTTGACGATGACGCCGATCTGCTGCTCGGTCTGGCCGGCCAGCGTCTTGTACTTGGCGTCGTCCATCTTGCCGGCGTGCGCGGCGTCGATCTGCGGCGCGACCAGTTCGCGGATGCGCGTCATGCTCTTGCGCAGCGGTGCGTCGGTGGCCCATTTCTTGCCTTGGTTGAGCGTCAACTGCTGCTCGCCGGCGGCACCGTGATCGTGCCCGGCCTGGGCCAGGGCGGGGCTGTTCAGCGCCAGCCCGAGGGCGCCGGCCGTCAGTGCCAGCGAGACGGATTGGAAGAATTGACGACGGATCATGGTCTGCAAACTCCTGCTTTGGGTATGGGTTGTGAAACGGAGCACGGGCAAATCCGCGCTCCTGTCTGTTCCGAGCGGTGCATGGCCGGGTCTGTTCCAGCGTACTTTGCAATCCTTAGCAATCATCAAGAACGCCGGCTGACGACCGTTGCTGCGGCGGCGTGCTGCGGACGGCGCGGTTACCATCGCCTAACCCCCCTTTGTCCGTCCTGCCCATGCCCGCTGCCATCCCGATCACCATCGCCACCCGCGAGAGCCGCCTGGCCCTGTGGCAGGCCGAACACGTCAAGGCGCTGCTGGAGGCGCGCGGCCACGCCGTCACGCTGCTGGGCATGACCACGCGCGGCGATCAGATCCTGGACCGCACACTGTCCAAGGTCGGCGGCAAGGGCCTGTTCGTGAAGGAGCTGGAGACTGCGCTGGAAGACGGCCGCGCCGACATCGCGGTGCATTCGCTCAAGGACGTGCCGATGGAGCTGCCCGAGGGTTTCGAACTGGCCTGCGTGATGCAGCGCGAGGACCCGCGTGATGCCTGGGTGTCGCCGCACTGCGCTACGCTGGCCGAGCTGCCGCCGGATGCGGTGATCGGCACCTCGAGCCTGCGCCGCACCGTGCTGCTGCGTGAGTTGCTGGCCCGGATGCAGCGCGACGACGTGCGCATCGAGCCGCTGCGCGGCAACCTCGACACCCGGCTGCGCAAGCTCGATGAAGGCCAGTACGCCGGCATCGTGCTGGCGGCGGCGGGCCTCAAGCGCCTGGAACTGGCATCGCGCATCCGCTACATCTTTCCGCCGGATGAGATGCTGCCAGCTGCCGGTCAGGGCGCCCTGGGCATCGAGACCCGCGCCGGCATGCCCGAGCTGGCAGCGGCGCTGGCGCCGCTGGCCGACCGCACCACCTGGCTGGCGGTGGCGGCCGAGCGCGCCGTCAGCCGCGCCATGGGCGGCAGCTGCTCGATGCCGCTGGCGGCGCACGCCACGCTGGCAGGCCGGCGGCTGCAGCTGCGCGCGGCCTGGGGCGAGCCGGAAGGCGATCCCGGCCTGGTCAGGGCCGAAGGCGAGGCCGAGGTCGACACGCTGGAGCAGGCCGCTGCGCTGGGTGAGCGCGTGGCGGCCGAGCTGCGGGCCGGCGGCGCGCATTGATGCCGGCGCGATGAGCCGCCCCCGCGTGATCGTGACCCGACCGGCACGCGAGGCGGCGCGCTGGGTCGCTGAACTGGCGGTGCGCGGCATCGCAGCCGAGGCACTGCCGCTGATCGAGATCGTGCCCGAGCCGATGGCCGGTGCCGTCGCCCACGCGCGTGCGCACCTGGGAGACAGCTACGACGTCGCCATGTTCGTCAGCGGCAACGCGGTGGACGGGTTCCTGCGCAGCGACGCGGTGCCGGGGCCGGCGCCGGCCGCCATCGCCACGCGCGCCTGGTCGCCCGGCCCCGGCACCACGGCGGCGTTGCGGCGTGCCGGCTGGCCGGCGGCGCGCATCGATGCGCCGGCGCCCGATGCCGCGCAGTTCGATTCCGAATCGCTGTGGGCCGAGGTGCAGGCCCAGGTCCGGCCCGGCCTGCGGGTGCTGATCGTGCGCGGCGGCGATGCGCAGGGCCGGGTGGCCGGCCGCGACTGGCTGGCACGGCAGCTCGCCGACCACGGCGTGCGGATCGAGCAGGTGGTGGCCTACCGCCGCGCCGCGCCGCAGCTCGATGCCGCGCAGCGCGCCCTGGCCAGCGCGGCGGCGACCGACGGCAGCCTGTGGCTGCTGAGCAGCTCCGAGGCGATCGCCAACCTGCGCGCCGGCCTGCCCGCGCAGGACTGGTCGGCGGCCGTCGCGCTGGCGACCCACCCGCGCATCGCGGAGGCCGCGCGGGCAGCGGGTTTCGGCCAGGTCCGCGAGACGCGGCCGGCGCTGGAAGCGGTGGTGGCGTCGATAGAATCGGCGGCATGAATTCCGAGCTGGATCCTGCCCCGACGCCGCCCGCCGCGGCGCCGGCGCCGGCTTCAGCTTCCGAGCCACGGACGGCGCTGCCGCGGCCCGCACGGGCGCTGCCCGGCTGGCGGCGCCGCGGCCTGCAACCGGGCCTGGTGGTTGCCTGGCTGCTGGCCGCCGTCGGACTCACCGTGAGCCTGCTGCTGTGGCAGAAGGTCGACGGCATGCAGCAGCAGCTGGCACGCCAGAGCGCCGACGCCGGCAACAAGTCGGTCGAGGCGCGCACGCTGGCGCGCCAGGCCGAGGAAACGGTGCGGGACACCGCGGCCAAGGTGGCGGTGCTGGAAAGCAAGGTCGGCGACATGGTCGCCTACCGCGCGCAGCTCGAGGAACTGGTGCAGGTGGTGGCGCGGGCGCGCGACGAAAACCTGGCGGTCGACCTCGAGGCGGCGCTGCGCGTGGCGCAGGACCAGACCCAGCTCACCGGCAGCGTCGAGCCGCTGCTGGCGGCGCTGCGCACCGCCGAACGGCGGCTGGGACGCAGCGTCGATCCGCGGCTGGTGCCGGTCTCGCGCGCCGTGGCCAGGGATCTAGAGCGCGTGAAGTCAGCCAGCATCCCCGACACGGCCGGCCTGCTGGCGCGCATCGACCAACTGCTGCGCCAGATCGACGAACTGCCGGTGGCCAACGCGGTCGGCCACACCGACCTGGACAAGCTGCCGCGTGGCGCCGACGGCAAGACGCCGGAGTTGTGGTGGCAGCGCTGGTGGCACGCGTTCCAACGCGAAGCCGCCAACCTGCTGCGCGTCAGCCGGATCGAACGACCCGAGGCGAGCATGCTGAGCCCGGAGCAAGCCTTCTTCGTGCGCGAGAACCTCAAGCTGCGCCTGCAGGGCGCGCGGCTGGCGATCCTGGCGCGCCAGTACGAGGCCGCGCGTGCCGACCTGGCGGCTGCGTCGACCGCGTTGGGCACCTGGTTCGACCCTGCTTCGCGCCGCACCCAGGCCGCCGCCACGCTGCTGCAGCAGGTCCAGGGCGTGACCAAGTCGGCCGACCTGCCGCGCGTGCAGGAAACCCTGGCGGCGCTGGCCGGCGCCGTCGCGGCCAGCGGCCAGCCCGGCGTGAGCCAGTAAGACGCGATGCGTGCCGCGCTCTGGCTGGTTGGTCTGTTCGCGATGGCGGTGGCGCTGGCGCTGTTCGCCGGCGACAACCCGGGCACCGTCACGGTGTTCTGGCCGCCGCACCGGGTCGACCTGTCGGTCAACCTGGTGCTGCTGCTGCTGGGCTTGCTGTTCGTGCTGGTGTACCTGGCCATGCGCGCGTTCACGGCGATGGTCGAGCTGCCGCGCCAGGCGCGCCGCTGGCGGGCCCAGCAGCGCGAGCGCGCCACCCATGGCCTGCTGCTGGAGGCGCTGACCCAGTTTTCCGCCGGCCGCTACCTGCGCGCGCGCAAGGCCGCCGAAGGCGCGCTGCTGCGCGAGCAGGCGCTGGCCGAGAGCGGCGAATCGCCGCCGCATGCGGTGGCGCTGCGCACGTTGGCACACATGGCGGTGGCGGAAAGCGCCCACGCGCTACAGGATCAGACCACCCGCGATACCCATCTGGCACGCGCGCTCGGGGTTGCCGGCGGCGGCTCCCACGTGGCGCCCGAGTTGCGCGAGGGCGTGCTGCTGCGCGCGGCGCGCTGGTCGCTGCACGACCGCGATCCCGGTGGCGCGCTGGCTCGGCTCGAGGAACTGCCGACCGGCGCGCATCGGCGCACCGCCGCGCTGCGCATCAAGCTCAAGGCGGCGCGCCAGTCGGGCCGCAGCGAGGACGCCATGGACACGGCGCGCCTGCTGGCCAAGCACCGCGCGTTCTCGCCGCAGGCCGCGCGCAGCCTGGTGCGTGGCCTGGCGGGAGAGCTGATCCGCGGCGCCCGCGACCCGGCGCAGCTGGAACAGGTCTGGGCCTCGCTCGACCCGGCCGAGCGCGGCATGCCCGAACTGGCGCTGCGCGCGGCCCAGCACATGCTCAAGCTGGGCGGCAGTCATGCGCTGGTGCGCCAGTGGCTGGCGCCGGTGTGGGCGCAGATGCTGATGCCGGACGCGCTCGACGACAGCGAGCGCGTGCGCCTGGTGCAGTTGCTGGAAGCCGGCATGGCCGATCCCGACGCGCCGACCGACCCGGACTGGCTGGCCCGCATCGAAGCCGCGGTGCAGGCCAACCCGCGCGATGCCAACCTGCAGTACCTGGCCGGCATGGCCTGCCTGCACCGCGGTTTGTGGGGCCGGTCGCAGATGCTGCTGAGCCAGGCGACGCGGACGCTCGGGGACGAGAGCCTGCGGCGTCACGCCTGGCGGGCGCTGGCGCAACTGGCCGAGCAGCGCGGTGACGAAGCGGCGGCGGCGCAGGCGTGGAAGCAGGCCGTGATGACCTGACGGCTCGTCGTTGCCTGCGCGATGTGGGGTGTGCGCTGCAAGCAGTTCTTGCCATGAGAACCGAAGCGACCTCGCTGACGAAGAAGTTGCGCTACTTGCCCCCGGCCTTGATGGTCGCCTTCAAGGCATCGAAGTCCTTGCGCACGCCATCCTGGAACAGCAGGCCCGACTTGCCGTGCTTGGGCACCGCTTCCATCTCCAGCACGTCGGCCACGATCTGGTAGCTGGCCGCGCCGTTGAAGTCCTTGCCGTCGGCGACGATGACCTGGTTGCCATACAGCACGGCCGGCGCCGGCAGGCCGGGCGCCAGACTGGCCGGCAGCAGCTGGATCGGCACGCGGTAGGTGTTGGCGATCTCGGCGGCCACCTGCAGGTTGCCGTTGCAGCGCTGGCCGGGCGGGTCCTTGGCGATGAAGGTCAGCACCTTCTGGCCGCTGATGTTCTGCGCGCCGGGTACCGCCATCGACACGTCGGCCGCAGCAGCCGAGAGTGCGAAAGCACTGGCCATCAGGCCGAAGGCGAGGGACTTCATCATGGGCTTGTTTCCTGGTGAGGCTGGTTGGGAAATCAGTGCTCGATCGGTAGCCCGCCGGCCTGCCATTCGGTGACGCCGTCGGTGATCTTGTGCGCCGTATAGCCGCGCTTGCGCAGCAGGCGCACGGCCTCATCGGACATCAGGCAGAACGGACCGCGGCAGTAGGCGACGATCTGCTTGCCGGCAGGCAGTTCCGCCAGGCGCTTCTTCAGCTCGCCCAGCGGGATCGAGCGCGCATGCGGCAGGTGGCCCGCCGCGTATTCGGCATCTGGACGCACGTCGATGACGACGATGTCGCCCTTGCTGGCCTTGGCCAGCAACGACGCACGGCTCTCGGGGCTGAGCACATCAGGCGCGCTCGCCATCTGCTCCAGCGCCAGGCGCAACTCGACCAGGTGTTCCTCGGCGACTTCGCGCACGTTCATCCACAGATGGGCTACGTCGGGGCCGCTGAGGCGGTAGTGGATGAACTTGCCTTCACGCCGGGTTTCGACCAAGCGTGCCTCGCGCAGGGTGCGCAGGTGGGCGCTGGTCAGGCGCACGTCCATGGCCGATTGCGTGGCCAGCAGCTCCACCGTCTTCTCGCCCTGGGCGAGCAGTTCAATCAACTCCAGCCGCTTGGGGCTGGCCATCGCCTTGCCGATGCGGGCGACGTGCTCGTAGAGGTCGGTCTTGGTGATCGCGGACATGAACGTATATTCTAATGATAGTTAGATTGTTTAGTGCCTGATTGTGGATGAAAAACAAGAAAGCCCGCTCATCGAGCGGGCTCTTCGTCTGAGGCGATGATTCGAAACGTCAGGCCGTCACGGCCTGCCTGGCCTCGGCCTGGGCGCTTGCGGGAGCCGGCGTACGGATCAGGAAATCGAACGCGCTCAAAGCAGCAGTCGAACCGGCGCCAGCAGCCACCACGATCTGCTTGTACGGCACGGTGGTGCAGTCGCCAGCCGCGAACACGCCCGGCACATTGGTCTCGCCGCGTGCGTTGACGACGATCTCGCCGAACTTGCTGCGCTCGACGACCTCGCCCAGGAACTCGGTGTTGGGCACCAGGCCGATCTGCACGAACACGCCTTCCAGATCCACGCTGGCGTCGGTGCCGTCGCCGCGGTGCTTGAACTTCAAGCCGCTTACCTTGCCGCCTTCGCCGGTGATCTCGGTGGTCTGTGCGTTGGTGTGGATGGTGACGTTGGGCAGGCTCTTGAGCTTCCTGATCAGCACCGCGTCGGCCTTCATCTCTGGCAGGAACTCAAGCACGGTGACGTGCTTGACCACCCCGGCCAGGTCGATCGCGGCCTCGACACCCGAGTTGCCGCCGCCGATCACCGCCACGTCCTTGCCCTTGAACAGCGGGCCATCGCAGTGCGGGCAGTAGGCCACGCCCTTGGTCTTGTATTCCTGCTCGCCCGGCACGTTGACGTTGCGCCAGCGCGCGCCGGTGGCCAGGATGACGGTGCGGCTTGCGAGCTGGCCGCCGTTGTCGAGCTTGACGGTGATCAGGCCACCGGTTTCGGCCGCCGGCACCAGTTCGGCGACGCGCTGGGCGTTCATGATGTCGACCTCGTAGTTGCGCACGTGGGCCTCCAGTGCGGCAGCGTAGGCGGGGCCGTTGGTCTCGGGGATGCCGGGGTAGTTGGCGATCTCCAGCGTGTCGTTGACCTGGCCGCCGAAGCGCTCGGCCACGACGCCGGTGCGGATGCCCTTGCGCGCGGCATAGATCGCGGCCGCAGCGCCAGCCGGGCCGCCGCCGACGATCAGCACCTCGAACGGCGCCTTGGCGCTCAGCTTCTCGGCATCGCGCTTGGCTGCGCCGGTGTCGACCTTCTGCAGAATTTCCTCGAGGCTCATGCGCCCGTTGGCGAAGTATTCGCCGTTCAGGTAGACGGTGGGCACGCCCATGATCTCGCGCGCTTCGATCTCCTGCTGGAACAGGCCGCCGTCGATGACGGTGGTCTTGACGCGCGGGTTGACGATGCTCATCAGCGACAGCGCCTGCACCACGTCGGGGCAGTTGTGGCACGACAGGCTCATGTAGACCTCGAAGTCGAGGTCGGTGCCGAGGTTCTTGATTTGTTCCAGCACGTCGGCCTCGACCTTGGGCGGATGGCCGCCGGTCCACAGCAGCGCCAGGATCAGGCTGGTGAATTCGTGCCCCATCGGGATAGCGGCAAAGCGCAACTGCGTGTCGGTGCCCTTGGCAGCCAGGGCGAACGAGGGCTTACGGGCGTCGTTGCCGTCGAGGCGCAGCGTGATCATGTCCGGGCGTGCCGCCTGGACTTCCTCCAGCAGCTCGCGCAGTTCCTTCGACGAGTCGCCGTCGTCCAGTGAAGCCACCATCTCGAACGGCTGCTTCACGCGCTCGAGGTAGGCGGCCAGTTGTTGCTTGATGTCGTCGTCCAACATGGTGGTGGCTCCTTGGATGGTGCTTGCGGGCCGGTCTTGGGTGGCCTGCGGGCTGAATGTGGTCGATAAAAAAGCCGAACGGCAGGGCAGTGCCCTGTCGCCGTTCGGCGGGTGCGAGACGCTGTGCTTCGACGCCTGGGTCGAAGCACCGGCGGTGCGGGCCCAGCCCGGCCGCCCGATGCGCCCCTTCAGGGGGAAGCGAGCGCAGCTCGCGTCGGCGTGGTCAGATCTTGCCGACCAGGTCGATCGACGGCGTCAGCGTCTTGGCGCCTTCCTTCCACTTGGCGGGGCAGACCTCGCCCGGGTGGGCGGCGGTGTACTGGGCAGCCTTGAGCTTGCGCACGGTCTCGGTGACGTCGCGGGCGATCTCGTTGGAATGCACTTCCATGGTCTTGATGGTGCCGCTGGGGTCGATCACGAAGGTGCCGCGCAG
>NZ_DAOMOQ010000006.1:0-50925 GCF_035444425.1 Ottowia sp.
GCCGAGAAGCGCAGGGCGTGGGGCGGGCGCGGCAGCGCAGCATGCCGCGCTTCGTAATCTGACTCGCTGCGGCTGTTCGAGCGAAGAGAACGCAGTGAACGAAGCGAGTTCCGCAGCGCCGCCCCAGGGCCGAGCATCGCAGGTTGCCCCGTAGCGAAGCGCAGGGGACACGGCCAGCGGGGCCGCCTTTTCTTTGCCTACTTTCTTTTGGCGGAGCAAAAGAAAGTAGGTGCGCCGCCGGGCGCAATTCCCGGCCAGCGGCATTCCCTAACGCCAGAACGCAGCTAGAAAAACAGCAATTCAGAGAACCCGGTTGAACCACAGCATCGACAACCCCCCCGCCAGCAAGGCCAGCAGCGCCCCGACCAGCGCGAACAGTGCCGACACCTCGGTCTCCTTCTTCTCCAAGGTCAGCCGGCTGCTCAGGTTCTGGTACACCTGCTTCAGGTCCTGCGCCGTGCCGGCGTAGTAGTACTCGGCGGCGGTCTTCTGGGCGATCGCCTTGAGCGTTTCCTCGTCCAGCCGTACCCGCATCGACCAGCCCTCGAAGCCGATGGTTTCGCCATCGACGGTGCCGACACCGACGGTGTAGACTTTGACGCCGCGGTCGGCCGCCATCTTGGCTGCCTCGAGCGGATCGACGCCGGTGGTGCGCTGGCCGTCGGTCAGCATGATGATGGCGGCCGAGGTGTAGGAGCCGGGCGGCACCGGGATGAACTCGTTCTGCTTGGGCGGCGGCTGGTCGAGCGAGCGACCCATGCCGCGCATGCGGTCGAAGCTCAACTGCTGCAACTCGATGCCGGCTTGCGGGAAGATCGTCGCCAGCGAGATCACGATGGCATTGCCGGTGGCGGTGGCGCGCTGCAGCTGGAAGCGGTCGATGGCGGTGGCCAGGTCGTCGCGGTTCAGCGTCGGCAGCTGCGCCACCTGTGCCGAGCCGGCGAAGGCGACGATGCCGACCTTGACGTCGCGCGGCAGATCCTTGAGGAACGCCTTGGCCGCGTTCTGCGCCGCCACCAGGCGGTTCGGCTCGACGTCGGCGGCGCGCATGCTGCCCGACACGTCCATGGCCAGGATGATGGTCTGCTGGTTCGACGGCAGGGCAATCACCGCCACCGGCCGGCTGCTGGCCAGCAACATCGCGGCCAGCGCGGCCAGCAGCAGCAGGGGCGGCAGGTGCCGGCGCCAGCCGGGGCCGCGCCCCATGGCTTCCTTGACGATCGTCAGGCTGGCGTAGCGCAGCGCCAGCTTCTTCTTGCGCCGCTGCAGCCACAGGTAGAGCAGCACCAGCAGCGGCAGCAGCAGCAGCAGCCACAGGAACTGCGGCCACAGAAAGCCCGGCTGCGGCACACCCGCAGGCCACTTCAGGAAGGCGGGCCAAGCGATGTTCATGATCGACTGCTGCAAATCATTGTCGCGCGATCAGGCGCTCTTGCGAAGGTGCGCCGGCATGCCGCCGCCGGCGGCCAGCCGGGCGCGCTGCCGGCGCATCTCGGTGAAGCGCACGATGGCGCTGGCCAGATCATCCTCGGTCGACAGCTCCAGTGTGTCGACGCCGGCACGCGCCAGTGCCGCGCGCAGTTCGGCCTCACGCTGCGCAGCAATGGCGGCGAAGCGCCGGCGAAAGCGCGGATCGTGGGTGTCGACCAGCAGGTGCTCGCCGGTTTCGGCGTCGCGCAGGGTCAGCAGGCCGAGGTCGGGCAGTTCCAGCTCCAGCGGATCGAGCAGGCGCACCGCGACCACCTCGTGCCGGGTGGCGAGCTGCGCCAGCGGCTTCTCCCAGCCGGGTTCGCTGATGAAGTCCGACACCACGAAGATGGTCGAGCGGCGTCGGGTGGCGTTGGCGGCGGCCAGCAGCAGATCCGACAGGCGCGTGGTGGTGCGTGCCGTGGGTGCAGCCGGCGCGGGGCGGTGCCGGATCGCGTGCAGCAGGTGCAGCACATGCGTGCGGCTGGCGCGCGCCGGGATCATCTTCTCGACCCCGGCGCCGTAGAGCAGGGCGCCGACGCGGTTGCCGTGGCGTGTCAGCAGGCGCGCCAGCACGGCGACGAACTCGGCCGAGACCTGGCGCTTGGCGTGGCGGCCGGAGCCGAAGTCGACCGAGGCGCTGAGGTCGAGCAGGAACCAGGCCGCCATCTCGCGGTCCTCGGTGAACACGCGCACGTAGGGGGTCTGCATGCGCGCGCTGACGTTCCAGTCGATGTGGCGCACGTCGTCGTGCAGCTGGTATTCGCGCAGATCCGCCAGATCCAGCCCGCTGCCGCGCAGCAGCGTGCGGTAGTCGCCTTGCAGCATGCCGTCGAGCCGGCGCAGCACCGACCATTCGAGCCGCCGCAGCAGCAGCTCGGCGTTCGGTGGCGCGGCGTCGTCGCCGGCGCGCGCACGCGGTGGATTCGGCACCGCGTGCGGCAGCGGCGGCGGGTCGCGGCGCAGCCAGCGCAGCATCTCAGGCCGCCAGCCTGTCGTGCGCCAGCGGCTTGGGCGGCGGCGGCACGCGGGCCATGATGCGCAGCACGATCTGGTCGGCTGAAAGCCCATCGGACAGCGCCTCGTACGACAGCACCAGGCGGTGCCGCAGCACGTCGGGCACCAGGTCGCTCATGTCCTGCGGCAGCGCGTAGCCGCGCCCGCGCATCATGGCCAGCGCCTTGGCGCCCTCGATCAGGCCGATGGTGGCGCGCGGGCTGGCGCCGAAGCTGATCATCGGCGCCAGCTCATCCAGGCCGATGTCGGCCGGCGTGCGCGTGGCCGACACCAGCCTGACCGCGTACTGCACCAGCGAGGGATCGACGTAGACCTGGCGGCACTGGCGTTGCAGCACCGCCAGCTGCTCCATGCTGGCCACCGCGCCCACGTCGATGCGTGGGCCGGTGACGCGCTGGGCGATGACGAATTCCTCCTCGTCGCTGGGGTAGTCGACCAGCACCTTCATCATGAAGCGGTCCACCTGCGCCTCGGGCAGCGGGTAGGTGCCCTCGGTCTCGATCGGGTTCTGCGTCGCCATCACCAGGAACGGCTCGGGTACGAAGTGCGTCTGGCCGGCGATGGTGACCTGGCGCTCCTGCATCACCTCCAGCAGCGCGCTCTGCACCTTGGCCGGCGCGCGGTTGATCTCGTCGGCCAGCAGCAGGTTGGTGAACACGGGGCCCAGCGCGGTCGAGAAGTCGCCGGTCTTCTGGTTGTAGATGCGGGTGCCGATCAGGTCGGCCGGCACCAGGTCGGGCGTGAACTGGATGCGCTTGAACTGGCCCTGCAGCACCTGCGCCAGCGTCTTCACGGTGAGCGTCTTGGCCAGCCCCGGCACGCCCTCGACCAGCAGATGCCCGCCCGCCAGCAGCGCGACCATCACGCGCTCGAGGAAGCGGTCCTGTCCGACCACCACGCGCTTGACCTCGTAGAGGATCTGCTCCATCAGTTCGGCGGTGTCGGGGTCTTGCTCCAGGGGGCGGTTCTCGGCGTCGGTCATGCGGGAAATGCTCCAAGAAAAAGGAGTGAATCAGAACGGTGGCTGGCCGGCGGCGCTGGCGGCGTTCTCGATCGGCACCGCGAAGCCGATGCCCAGGAAGGTGCGCGCCGGCGTCGGGTTGAGGATGGCGGTGACGATGCCGACCACCTGGCCGTCCATGGTCACCAGCGGGCCGCCCGAGTTGCCCGGATTGGCGGCGGCGTCGAACTGGATCAGGTTGCTCATTACCTGCCCGCCCTCGGGCGACTTGAAGCCGCGCTTCAGGCCCGACACCACGCCGGCCGACACGGAAGGCCCGATGCCGAACGGAAAACCGATCGCCACCACCCCGTCGCCCGGCAGCAGGTCGCCGGTCGAGCGCATGGTGGCGGCCTGCAGGTCGTCCGGAATCTTCTGCGCGCGCAGCACCGCCAGGTCGTTCTCGGGCTGCATGTTGACGATGAAGGCCGGCGACTCGAGGCCGTCGGCAAAGGTCACCTTGACGTTCTCGGCGCCTTCGACCACGTGCAGGTTGGTCAGGATGGTGCCGTTGTCGATGATGACCACGCCGGTGCCGATGCCGCGGCCCATCTCGGTCTGGCCGCGCTTGTCCTTCTTGCCTGCCACCTCGCCCTCGACCCGCACCAGCGACGGACCCACCGCCGCCGCCGCGCGCGTGGCCTGCGAGGGCAGCACCTGCTGGCTCAGCGTGTGCAGCACCGCCTTGTCGATGTCGTCCTGCGTCAGCGCGCGCTGCGCCGCCTTCTGCCATGGGCCGGCCGCGAATGCCAGTGCCAGGCCCAACGCGCCGATGGCGGCCCACAGCGTGCCGGGGTGACGCGCGGCCGCTGCCAGGCGCTGGCGGCGCCGGCTTGGTGGGGCGGGTGTCCCGGCCGCCGGAGCGGCTGGCTCGGCGGCGATCGCATCGGCCGCCAGCGGCTCGGTGCGGCGGCCGGGGGTGGAACGACTGTAAAGCGCGGTTCGACGCATGCGGGTCACCTGACTGCGGGACACGTGGAGGCACACGGTACCACGCTTCCGCCGATTCGTGTCGCGGTCGAGTTGCTGGCGCGCTCCTGGGGCATGATGTGCCCATGGGCGCCTGGATCGACAGCCATTGCCATCTCGATGCCGCCGAGTTCGCCGACGACGTGAGCGTGGTGCGCGCGCGCGCGGCCGCGGCGCAGGTGGCGCTGTGCGTGATCCCGGCGGTCGAGGTGTCGGCGTTCGAGGCGGTGCGCGCGCTGGCGCACCGCTTCGGCGACGCCTACGCGCTCGGCGTGCACCCGATGTACGTGGGTGGCGCGGCCGACGATGCGCTGCAGCGGCTCGATGCCGCGCTGGCCGCGCACGCCGATGATCCGCGCCTGGTGGCGGTGGGTGAGATCGGGCTCGACTACTTCGTGCCCGAGCTGGCCGAGGGCCGCCTGCGCGACAGGCAGGAGCATCTGTACCGCGAGCAGCTCGGGCTGGCGCGTCGGCATGGCCTGCCGGTGATCCTGCACGTGCGGCGCTCGGTCGACCGGATCCTGAAGGGCCTGCGCGACATCGGCACCGTGGGCGGCATCGCGCATGCCTTCAGCGGCAGCCGGCAGCAGGCCGACATGCTGCTGGCGATGGGTTTCAGGCTGGGTTTCGGCGGCGCCGTGACCTACGAGCGGGCGACCCGCCTGCGCACCCTGGCCACCGAGTTGCCACCTGATGCCATCGTGATGGAAACCGACGCGCCCGACATCCCGCCGCACTGGCTGTACACCACCGCCGACCAGCGGGCCGAAGGGCAGGCCCAGGGCCGCAACGAGCCCTGCCAGCTGCCGCGCATCGGCGCCGAACTGGCCCGGCTGCGTGGCGTGGCCGCCGACGAGTGGGCCGCCGTCACCACGGCCAACGCGGTCGCGGCGCTGCCGCGCCTGGCGCCACTCGCGCCATTCGCCAATGCCACTGCCGGCACCCTGAATCCCGATGCCGCACCAAACCAGCGGCCATGAATGACCATGACCCCATCTTCGACCCCGCAATCCATGCCCGATCTGGGCGCGCTGACCGCCACGCCGGCGCAGCCGGTTCGCGTGCTGATGGTCTGCCTCGGCAACATCTGCCGCAGTCCCAGCGCCCAGGGCGTGCTGGAGCAGCGGCTGCAGCAGGCCGGGCTGCAACGCTGCGTGCACGTCGATTCGGCCGGCACCGGCGACTACCACATCGGCAAGCCGCCCGATGAGCGTGCGCAGCAGCATGCGGCGCGCCGCGGCATCGACCTGAGCCGCCAGCGCGCGCGCCAGCTCGGCCGGCGGGACTTCGATGACTTCGATCTGGTGCTGGTGATGGACGAGGCCAACGAGCGCGATGCCAGCGCCCTGTGCCCGCCCGGACAACGCCACAAGCTGCGCCGCCTGACGGACTTCTGCACCCGGCACAGCGCCAGCGCGGTGCCCGACCCCTACTACGGCGGCGCAGCCGGCTTCGAGGCCGCGCTGGACCTGATCGAGGATGCCTGCGATGGCTTGCTGGCGGCGCTGCGTCCGGCAACCGCCGGTTGCTGATGCGAGCCGTCACAACATGCCGGCACTTCGGCCGCTACCATGAGGCCCGAGCCACCGCCGCGCGCGGCGCGGTCCGGCATTCCGAAACCCGCAACCCGCGTTTCCCCAAGGAGTGAGCCCATGATGCGAACCGATTGCCTGCCGTCCGCCGCCACCCCCGTCGACACCGAAGCGCCCCGGCGCCGTCGCCTGCTGGCCGGCGGCGGTGCGCTGCTGCTGGCCGGCCTCGGCACCACGCCCTGGGCGTGGGCACAGAAGGCCGAGGCGCCACCCGTGGCCTACGAGCCGCAGACCGGCCAGGCCGGCAAGGACGTGATCTGGGTGCCGACACCCGACGAGCTGGTCACGCGCATGCTGCAGCTCGGCAGCGTGACCAAGAACGACTACGTGATCGACCTCGGTGCCGGCGACGGCAAGATCGTCATCGCCGCCGCCAAGCAGTTCGGCGCCAGCGGGCTGGGCATCGAATACAACCCCGACATGGTGGCACACGCCCAGCGCCGCGCCAAGGAAGCCGGCGTGGCCGACCGCGCACGCTTCGAGAAGGCCGACATCTTCGAGTCAGACTTCTCCAAGGCCGACGTCATCACCATGTACCTGCTGCCGACGCTCAACCTCAAGCTGCGGCCGAAGCTGATGAAGCTCCGGCCCGGCACGCGGCTGGTCACGCACGCCTTCACCATGGGCGGCTGGCAGCCCGACGAGACCTCGCGTGCCGGCGGCGCCAGCGCCTACCTGTGGCTGGTGCCGGCCAACGTCAACGGCCAGTGGGAGCTGAGCTATCCGCAGGGCGGCCGGGCCGTGAAGCACGCCGTGCATGTCGAGCGCCAGCGCTACCAGTTCCCAGAGGGCACGGTGCAGCTCGGCACGGCCGAGACGTCGCTGCGCGACGCCCGCGTGATCGGCGAGCGCGTGCGCTTCGCCTTCACCGGCACCGACGGCGTGCTGCGCAGCTTCGAGGGCAAGGTGAGCGGCGACCGCATCGAGGGCCAGGTGAATGATGGCCGCCGGAGCGAGCGCTTCACCGCGACGCGCAAGGGTGACAGCCCGGCCATAGAGATGGCGGATTGACTGCCTGAGCGCCTGGCGGCACGCTCGCTTCTGCTGCGCAAGGCGAGTGGCGCCAGCGGTCGGCGCAGGTCCGGCCGGCCCGCCTGCACGGCCCCCTCGTCAACGCGGTCACCCCGGCGGCACCCGCAGGCAGCGCCCCTCGTGCACCAGCGCATCGAACCCCGCTGCCAGCGTGTCCAGCAACTGCCGCACGGCCGGGCGCATGCCCTGGCGGCTGGCGAAGGCGGCCTGCACCAGACCCGGCGGTGGCGCCCAGCCAGGCAGCACCTCCTGCAGTGCGCCGCCCGCCAGCAGCTCGTGCGCCATCAGACGCGGCAGCGCGGCGCAGCCCACGCCGGCCAGCGTGGCGCACAGCAGCGCGCCCATGTCGTCGGCCACCAGGCGCGGTGCCAGCGGCACCTCGGCCCGCGCGCCCTCGGGGCCGACCAGCTGCCAGCGGGCTTCGTCGGGCGAGTTGCCCAGGCCCAGCGTGGGCAGCCGCATCAGTTCGGCGGGTGTGGCCGGCGGTGCGGCGCTGGTCAGCAGCGCGGGTGCGGCCACCAGCACGTGCGGGCTCAGTGCCAGGGGCCTGACCACCTCGTCCTGCGGCAACGCGGCGCCGGGTGCACGCACGCGCAGCGCCAGGTCCACGCCGTCCTGCCACACGTCGACGTTGCGGTTGGTGGCCTGCACGTGCAGGTTGACCAGCGGCCAGGCGTTGAGAAAGCGTGCCAGCATGTCGCCCACGCCGTGCTGCAGCAGCGCCGGTGGGCACGACAGGCGCACCGTGCCGCGCGGAGCGCTGGTCTGCTCGGTGGCCAGCGCCTGCGCGGCCGCGGCCTCGGCCAGCATGGCACGCGCGTGCTGCAGCGTGCGCTGGCCGATGTCGGTGAGTGCAAAGCGCCGCGTGGTGCGCTGGATCAGGCGCACGCCCAGGCGGGCTTCCAACGCGCTGATGCGGCGGCTCAGCTTGCTCTTGGGGATGCCGGTGGCGCGCTCGGTCGCGGCAAAGCCGCCGTGCTCGGCCACGTGCGCGAAGTAGGCCAAGTCGTTGAGGTCATCCATGGGGTGATTCGCTCCGGAGCATGTGGCTGCTGATGCTTGCCTGATTAGCGCTGAAGGCTGGTCTGACTGCTGAAACTGGATGGAAGGCGATCGCGCCAGCCGGATCGCATCGCGGTCTGGACTGGATTCATATCGTTCCATGAATGGAACGATATGATGGAAATCCGGCTATTTAAACGTGATTGACTCGACCTTACCATTCAATCATGCGCTGGCGGATCGGCCGGCGCCTATTCATCGAAAGCGAGACATCACCATGACCGCCACCACAACCGCGCTCAAGCGCGTCCTCGACATCCGCAGCGCCCCCGGCCGCCACTGGGTCGGCGACGGCCTGCCGGTGCACAACCTGTTCGGCTACAACGGCCCCGGCGTGGCCGAGCGCAGCCCCTTCCTGATGCTGGACTACGGCGCGCCCTACGACTTCGGCCCGACGACCAAGCAGCTGGGCGTGGGCCAGCACCCGCACCGCGGTTTCGAGACCGTCACCATCGTCTATTCGGGCGAGCTGGCGCACCGCGACAACGCGGGCGGCGGCGGCACCATCGGTCCCGGAGACGTGCAGTGGATGACGGCCGGCGGCGGCATCATCCACGAGGAATTCCACTCGCCCAGCTTTGCCCAGACGGGCGGCACGCTGGAGATGGCGCAGCTGTGGGTCAACCTGCCCGCTGAGCACAAGATGACGCCGCCCGGCTACCAGCCGATCACGGCGGCGCAGATTCCGGTGGTCGACCTGCCTGGTGGCGTTGGCAGCGTGCGCGTGATTGCCGGTGCCTGGGGCGACGCCCACGGCCCCGCCCGCACCTTCAGCCCGATGCGCGTGCTCGACCTGAGGCTGGGCGCCGGCAAGGCCGTCGACCTGCCGCAGCCGGCAGGCTGGACCACGCTGGTCGTGGTCGCCTCGGGCAGCGCGTCGGTCAACGGCGCCGAGCCCGTCACCGGGCCGGCCGTGGTCACGCTGTCCGCGGCGGGCGAGGGCGTGAGCGTGCAGGCCGACAGCAACGCCAGGCTGCTGTTGCTGGCCGGCGAGCCGATCGACGAGCCGGTGGTCGGCTACGGCCCGTTCGTGATGAACAGCCAGCAGCAGATCGTCGATGCGATCAACGATTTCAACAGCGGCCGCTTCGGCCAGGGGCTGAACTGACCGCAACCCACCCGAACGCGGCCCGAACGCGGCTGTGCCAAGATGAAAACGTCGCGCGAACACCCCCACGGAGCTTGAGCATGACGGACTTCATCCGCATTCCCGCCCGCACGGCCGAGATCGGCGGCGGCGTCGCCGTGGCGCGCACGCTGCCCTCGCTCCTGAAGCGCACCATCGGCGCCTGGTGCTTTCTCGACCACGCCGGGCCGGCCACGTTCGACGACGGCGCGGGCATGCGCGTGGGCCCGCACCCGCACACGGGGCTGCAGACCTTCACCTGGATGCTGGAAGGCGAGGTGCTGCACCGCGACAGCCTGGGCAACGAGCAGCTCATCCGCCCCGGCCAGGTCAACCTGATGACCGCCGGCCACGGCATCGCGCACACCGAGGAATCGGCGGCCGGCGAAACCCGCCTGCACGCGGCCCAGTTGTGGATCGCGCTGCCCGCGCGGGTGGCCGACATGGCGCCGCGCTTCGACCATTACCCCGACCTGCCGCGCTGGCAGCAGGATGGTGCCGACTTCGTGCTGCTGGCCGGCCAATGGCAGGGCCACCGCTCGCCGGCGCTGGTGCACACGCCGCTGATGGGGGCCGATGTGTTCGCCGCCGACGGAGCCACGCTGACGCTGCCGCTCGATCCGATGTTCGAGCACGGCGTGATGCCGCTCACCGGCGCCGCCACGGTGCAGGGTGAGGCGCTGGCGCCTGACGAACTGCTGTACCTGCCACCCGGCGCCAGCGAACTGGCGCTGCACCTGGCCGCCGGCACGCGCGCCATCCTGATCGGTGGCGAGCCGTTCAGCGAGGACATCACCATCTGGTGGAATTTCGTCGGCCACGGCAAGCCCTACATCACGCAGGCGCAGCGCGACTGGCAGGCCGGCAGCGCGCGCTTCGGCGAGGTACGCGGCTTCGACGGCCCGCGCCTGGACGCGCCGCCGGTGCCCTGGGCGACGGCCTGAACGCGTGGTCGGTTATGGCGCCTGAACCGTTGCTCGCCGGCGTCAGCCAGCACGGTGTCTGGCTGGTGTTCGGCAACGTGCTGATGCAGCAGCTCGGCCTGCCGGTGCCGGTGTGGCCGACGCTGCTGGTGGTCGGCAGCCTGGCGGCGGGCTGGCTGGACCTGGCCGGGGCGCTGGCGGCTGCGGTGCTGGCGGCGATGCTGGCTGACCGCCTGTGGTACCTGCTTGGGCGTGCCCACGGCTACAAGGTGCTGGCGCTGCTATGCCGCCTGTCGATCAACCCGGGCAGCTGCGTCACCAGCACCGAGCAGCGCTTCGTGCGCTGGGGCGCGGTATCGCTGCTGGCGGCCAAGTTCGTGCCCGGCTTTTCCGCCGTGGCGGCGCCGGTGGCCGGCCTGGTGCGCATGCCGGTGGCGCGCTTCACACTGGCTGCAGCCAGCGGCGCCGCGCTGTGGGCCGGCCTGGCGCTGCTGCTGGGCTGGCTGCTGCGATCCCAGGTTGCCGGGCTGCTGGCCTGGATGCAGGCGCACGGCGTCGTCGCGCTGCTGGCGCTGGGCGTGGCGCTCGGCTTGTGGCTGGGCAGCAAGGTCTGGCGCCGCCAGCGCTTTCGGCGGCTGGCCGAGATGCCGCACATCGAGGTCGATGAACTGCTGTCCGCGCTGGGCTCCGACGCGCCGCCGCGCGTGCTGGACTTTCGCGCCCCGGCGCTGATCGCCGAGGCCGGTGCCATCGCGCGCGCCACGCCGGTCGAGCTGCGCCACCTGCTGCGCACCGTTGGCGGCTGGCCGCGCGATGCCTGCATCGTCACCCTGTGCGCCTGCCCCGAGGACGCCACCGCGATCCGTGCCGCGCACCTGTTGCAGCGGCGTGGCTTCGTCAACGCGCAGCCGTTGCGCGGTGGCCACGAGGCCTGGTTGGCGGCGCAGGGTGCGCGCGATGGCGCCGCATCAGGCTTGCGCGAACCCGTGCGCGCGTGAGATCAAGTCCCGGCTTGCCTGAGCGCTGGCGGCCCGGGATGCGGGCGCTGCGAGGAGGCGTCTCGATGGTGTTCCGCCTGGTCCCCGGTGTTCGGTCGACTCGGTGGTGCGGCGCCGGCCTCAACCCGTTTCGCTGGGCGCGCGGCTGAGTTCGTTGTTTTCGCTCACCAGCGTGCGCAGCATGCGCATGAACTCGATCCGCTCGGCCTCGGGCAGCGGTTCCAGGACGCGCTGCTGCGCCCGCAGCATGGCTGGCACCACCTGCGCCACCAGGGTGCAACCCTCGTCGGTGGGCGTCAGCAGGCGCACGCGCCGATCGTCGGGCGAGGCGTTGCGCTGCAGCAGCGCGCGTGCTTCCAGCCTATCGATGACGCCGGCCACGGTCGAGGTGTCGAGGCCGATGGTGCGCGCCAGCGTGCGCTGGTCGATGCCGGGCTGGTTGACGACGGTCTGCAGCGCCGCGTACTGGACCGGCGTGACGCCGCTGTCCTCCGTTTCCTGCAGAAAGATGGCGACGGCGATCTGCTGCAGGCGGCGGATGTGGAAGCCGGGTTGCGCATCGAGCGCGACGACTGGTGTGGGTGAAGGTGGGCTTGAGTTCAATCTAGGGTAAACCCTGATGCATTAAAGTGCATCATAGCAGTATACTAATCGTCAGTATACAAATGATCAGTACACATAATAATTCGACGATGGTGATGAAGACCGCCCGGTTGGAGCTTTTCCGGTGCCGCGACGGCCAGCGCATCAGCGGACCGGTGGTCACCGTCTTGCGGCGCGGCGTCGAGGTCGTACCGCGGAGGCAGGTCACGGTGATCAGCGGCGCTGGCGTCGTCATCCAGCCTGACCGGAAGGCCGCCTGAAGGGTGGCACGGCCCAAGGGCTAGAAACCGTCTGAACAACCAATACAACCCATACGAAACCAGCAAACCGCTGCAACACCAGCCATGAGCACCAGCCATTACCTCTGGACCCCGCCCGCCGTGCCGTCGGTGCCGGTCCGCGGCCGCGCCGAGCGCGCGCCGGTCAACCGCCTGTTCTTCGTCGGCCGCAACTACCATGCGCACGCGGTCGAGATGGGCCGCCCGGTCGACAAATCGGTCGAGGTGCCGTTCTATTTCACCAAGTCGCCCTCGAGCCTGGTCGAGTCTGGCGCCACCGTGCCGTACCCGTCCGGCACGCGGGACTACCAGTACGAGATGGAACTGGTGCTGGTGGTCGGCAAGCCCGGCTTTCGCGTCGCCGCAGCCGATGCGCACGAGCTGATCTACGGCTATGCCTGCGGCCTGGACATGACCCGGCGCGATCTGCAACTGGTGGCGCGAGAGAAAGGCCGGCCCTGGGACCTGGGCAAGGACATCGAGCAGGGCGCGGTGATCTCCGAGGTCGTGCCGATGCCCGGCGTGGTCATCGAGCATGGCGAGGTGGTGCTCACGGTCAACGGGCAGCTGCGCCAGCGCTCCGACGTCGACAAGCTGATCTGGAACATCCGCGAACTGATCGCCGACCTGTCGCAGTACTACCACCTGCAGCCGGGCGATCTGATCTACACCGGCACCCCCGAGGGCGTCGGCCCGGTGCAGCCGGGCGATCGCCTGGAAGGCAGCGTGGCCGGCGTCGGTGAGATCGTGTTGCAGATCGGCGCGGCCGAGTGAACCTGGCAAGGAGTGACCACCATGCGTGCTGAAACCGCCCTGTCCCCCGTGCGCCTGAAGATGGAAGCCGGCCACGGCCAGCCCGATCCGTCGCCGGCGCTCGAGCAGCTCTACCGCGGCTTCGAGCAGGAACTGCTGGTGCCCTTGTGGACCGAGATCGGCGACCTGATGCCGCTGCACCCGAAGACCAAGGCGACGCCGCACCTGTGGCGCTGGGAGCGTCTGAAGGCGCTGACCGAGCAGGCTGGCCGGCTGGTACCGGTGGGCCGCGGCGGCGAACGCCGCGCGATCGCGCTGGCCAACCCCTCGCTCGGCGGCAAGCCCTACGCGACGCCGACGCTGTGGGCCGCGATCCAGTACCTGATGCCGGGCGAGGATTCGCCCGAGCACCGCCACACCCAGCACGCGTTCCGTTTCGTGGTCGAAGGCGAGGGCGTGTGGACGGTTGTGAATGGCGACGCGATCCGCATGTCGCGCGGCGACTTCCTGCCGCAGTCGGGCTGGAACTGGCACGCGCACCACAACGCCGCCACCGCGCCGATGGCTTGGATCGACGGCCTCGACATCCCGTTTTCCTACTACACTGAGTCGCAGTTCTTCGAGTTCGGCCGCGACAAGTTGTCGCCGGCCGAGATGGGCACGTCCGAGCGCTCGCGCTCCGAGCGCCTGTGGGGCCATCCCGGCCTGCGCCCGGTCTCGCAACCCGATGCGCTGCCGGCCACGCCGCTGCTGGCCTACCGCTGGGTCGACACCGACCGCGCGCTCGCCGAGCAGCTGGCGCTGGAGCAGGAAGGCCAGGCGGTGACCCTCAGCCCCGGCCATGCCGCGGTGCGCTACACCAACCCGACCAGCGGCCGCGACGTGCTGCCGACCATCCGCACCGAGATGCACCGGCTGCGCGCCGGCGCGCGCACGCGCACCTGGCGCGAGGTCGGCTCCTCGGTGTTCCAGGTGTTCGACGGCCGCGGCACGGTGCAGGTCGGCGAACGCAGCTGGAGCGTGGCGCGCGGCGACATGTTCGTCGTGCCTTCGTGGGTGCCGTTCTCGGCCCAGGCCGAGGGTGATGCCGCGCTGGACCTGTTCCGCTTCGGCGACGCGCCGATCTTCGAAGCGCTGCATGCGCACCGCGTGCAGGTCGATCCGGCCTGAGACCGGCCGCCACCCCGTTTTCCGCAAGCCCCACCGCAGCGTTGTCGCTGAACCCCAGGAGACCTCGATGAAGAAACTGCTCAAGACCCTGTCCGGCGTGGCCACGGCGGCCGTTGCCGCCGTCACCCTCGCCGCCGCACCCGGCGCCTCGGCGCAGGCGCTCAAGCTGGCGCACATCACGCCGCCCACGCATGTCTGGCACCAGGTGTCGGAGAAGATCGCCACCGACCTGGCCAGCGCCACCGGCGGCAAGATGAAGATCGCCGTCAGTCCGCTGCAGAAGCTCGGCAACGAGGCCCAGGTGGTCAACCTGATGCAGGCCGGTGCGGTGCATTTCTCCCTGTTCACGGTCGGCAGCCTGTCCAACCGCGAGGAGTCGCTGCTCGGCTGGTCGCTGCCCTACGTGTTCAAGGATGTGCCGCACGCGGCCCGCGCGGCGCAGACGCCGGCCGCGCGCGAGATGCTCAAGCGCCTGGAGAGCAGCGGCCTGGTGGGCCTCGGCTACGCCTTCGCCGGCATGCGCCAGGTGCTGTCGCTGCAGCCGGTGTCGGGGCCCAAGGATCTGGCTGGCAAGAAGGTGCGCTCGTTCCCGAGCCCGGTCTACAACGACTGGTGGCTGGCCAACGGCGCCGCGCCGACGGCGATGCCGCTGTCCGAGGTGGCGCCCTCGCTGACCACCAAGCTGCTCGACGCGGTCGACGTCGACCTCGACGCGCTGGTCGGCCTGAAGTTCTACCAGCAGGCGCCCAACCTGTCGCTGACCAACCACATGGCCTTCCCGGCCGTGATCGCGGTGTCGAAGAAGTGGTGGGATGCGCGCAGCGAGGCCGAGCGCGAGACCATCCGCAAGGTGGTCGCTGAGGCCGAGAAGTGGGGCATGAAGACCGCCGCCGACGCCGAGGAAAGCAACCTGAAGAAGGCGCAGGCCGATGGCGTCAAGGTGATCCCGTTCGACGTCAAGGCGTTCCAGAGCGTGGCCGCGCCGGTGCGCGACAAGTACATCGCCAAGAACCCGCTGATCGCCGACTTCTACAAGCAGGCCAAGGATCTCTGATCCGGCGGCCGCGACCCGACACGAACCCGACGACGAGGAGACGACGATGGCCGGATCGACACTGGTCGAGCGCGCCGATGCCGGCCTGGCCGCGATCGAGCAGGTGCTGGTGGTGCTGCTGATCGGTGGCATCACCGCGATCATGATGGTCCAGGTGGTGCTGCGCTACTTCTTCGGTGCGCCGCTGTTCTGGGCCGAGGAAGTCTCGGTGCAACTGCTGGTGTTCGCCAGCGTGTTCGGCCTGTCGCTGCTGACGCGGCGCGGCGAACTGGTGAGCATCGACTTCCTGCCGCGCGCGCTGTCGCCGCGCGCCAGCCACGCGCTGATGGCGGCGCTGGGCCTGGTGATGCTGGCGATGCTGGTGTTCATCGCCTGGCTCGGCTGGGAATGGATTGCCCGCGCCGACGTGCGCATGGAGCTGTCGGCCACCACGCAGACGCCGCGCTGGTACACCTACGTGGTGCTGCCGCTGGGGCTGAGCTGCATGGCGCTGCACCAGGTCGCGGTCATCCTGCGTCACCTGCAGGGCATGCGGCGGGCGGGAGAAACGTGCGCATGATCACGCTGGTGGTGTTCTTCGGCCTGCTGCTGCTGGGCCTGCCGATCGTCGGCGTGATCCTGGCCGGCGCCATCGCGTTCCTGGCCAGCAACGACCTGGCGGTGCTGTACGACTCGATCCCGATCCAGATCTACGGCGCGCTCGAAATCAACAGCCTGCTGGCGATCCCGCTGTTCATGCTGGTGGGCGAGGTCATGAACAAGGCCGGCCTGACGCAGCGCCTGGTGGCGGTGGCCGAGGTGCTGGTGGGCGGCCTCAAGGGCGGGCTGGCCTACGCCAACCTGTTCACCAACGCCATGGCGGCGTCGATCCTCGGTTCGGCGGTGGCGCAGATCGGCGTCATGAGCAAGGTGATGATCCCCGAGATGGAACGCAAGGGCTATGACCGCGCGTTCTCCGGCGCCGTCACCGTCTCGGCCGGCCTGCTGGGGCCGATCATCCCGCCGTCGATGCTGATGATCATCTACGGCGTGGTCGCGGTGCAGCCGATCGGCCCGCTGTTCATCGCCGGTATCCTGCCCGGGGTGCTGATCGTGGCCGCGCTGGCGCTGGTGATCTTCCTGTGGGGCGTGTTCGGCGGCGGCCTGCCGTCGGGTGCCGGCCGTGCGCTCGGCTCCAGGGGCCGCATCCTGTTCGAGGGCCTGGTGCCGGCGCTGATTCCGCTGGTGGTGATCGTCGGCATCATGGCCGGCGTGATGACGCCCACCGAATCCGGCGCGGTGGCCTCGATCATCGCGCTGGTGCTGGGTTTCATCTACCGCGAGTTGAAGCTGCGCGATCTCGGGCCGATCTTCCTCGCCGTGGCGCTGAGCACGGCGACCATCACCGGCCTGATCGCCGCCGCCTCGGTGCTCAGCTGGGCGCTGGCGTTCCAGGGCGTGCCCGACCTGCTGGTCGAGTTCATGTCGGGGCTGACCACGTCGCCGTTCCTGTTCCTGCTGCTGGTGATCGCCATGCTGCTGGTGCTGGGCATGTTCCTCGAGAGCATCAGCGTACTGATCGTGGTAGTGCCGCTGCTGATGCCGGTGGTGACTGGCCTGGGCATCGATCCGATCCACTTCGGCGTGGTCTGCACGGTGGCCACGGTGATCGGCCTGGTGACGCCGCCGGTCGGCCCCGGCCTGTACATCGCCATGGTGGCGGCCGACATCCGCATGGGCCGGCTGTTCAAGGCCACGGTGCCGTTCCTGTTCGCTGTGATCGTCTGCCTGGTGCTGATTGCCGCGCTGCCGGCGCTGTCGACCTGGCTGCCGCAGGTCACCATGGGCTGATTCGCCAGGAGGAGGCATTCATGAGCAGTTCAGACGCATTTCAACCCGCGCCCGGGGAAGATCCGCTGGATCATTTCTCGCATTGCCACGACGGCATCCTGAACCAGCTGCACGCGCTGGCCGAGCTGCCGGCGCTGGTGCGCGCGGCGGCGCAGGCGCGGCAGGCCGCCGCGGATGCGCTGAAGTTCTTCCGCGACGTGATCCACGAGCACCATGCGCAGGAAGAGCGTGAGCTGTTCCCGGCGGTGCTGGGCAGCGCGCGAGCCGGCGACGAGCAGCGCCAGGTGCAGCAGATCGTCGATCGGCTGACGCGTGAACACCGCGAGGTCGAGGCCGAATGGGCGCGGCTCGAGCCGGCCTTGCGCGACATCGCCCGCGGCCGCGACGCCCAGCTCGACATGGACGCGTTCGAGGCACTGGTGCACCGCTACGAGGGCCACGCCGCGTACGAGGAGCGCGAGTTCCTGCCGCTGTCGGAAACCATTCTCGGCCGCGACGACAAGCACAAGGCGGCGCTGGGTCTGTCCCTGCACATGCGGCATGCGCTGCCGCAGGCCCTGGCGCGCTACCGCGGGCGCATCTGAGCGGGATCTCGCGGACGCCAGGAATCGGATCCGGTGAACACCGGCTGGCGTCGGGCGTCAGGCGCCCTGGCGCCAGCCCCAGACGATGATCAGCATGCCGGCCAGCGCCACCACGCTGCCGACCAGGTCCCAGGGTGTCGGCCTTACACCGTTCACTAGCCACAGCCAGGCGATGGCGGTCGCCACATAGACGCCGCCATAGGCCGCATACACGCGGCCCGACGCGGTCGGGTGCAGCGCCAGCAGGACCACGAAGGCCATCAGTGCCAGCGCCGCCGGCAGCAGCACCCAGGCGCCGACGCGGCCGCGCAGCCACAGGCAGGGCAGGTAGCAGCTCAGTATTTCCAGCACCGCCGTGAGCACGAACACGGCGGCGATGGCGAGCGGGTGTGCGGGCAGGGTCATGCTGGATGGCGTCCTGGCTTGGTCGTGGTGCGCATGCGGCAACTGGCTTGGCAAGCGGGGATGCTATACATAGAATAGCTTGAAGTGGTGATTGGGCAAACGCCAGAGGTCTCGAATGACGTTCTCCGATTCGACTGCACCGGCGCCTGCGGCACCGCGGCGGCGCCACCTGCTGGCCACGCTGGCAGCCGGCGCCTTGCTGGCCGGCTGCGCCAGCCGGCGGTACGAATCTGCCGCGCGCGGCACCGCGCCGACGGGCGGTGGCTTGACGCGTCGGGCACCGCAGCCGATGCCGCCGACCCAGCCGGCGCTGGCGCTCGATGCCGCGGGGCGTGAGGCCAGCGTGGCGCAGGCCATGCTGCTGGTCAACACACCCTACCGCTACGGCGGCAACACGCCGGAAGGCGGCTTCGACTGCAGCGGCCTGGTGCAGTACGTGTTCGGCCAAGTGTCCCCAGGGGCCGCGCGACTGCCGCGCAGCACGGCCCAGTGGGCGGCGGCCACGACGCCGGTCAGCGAGTCTGCCTTGCAGCGCGGCGATCTGGTGTTCTTCAACACCTCGGGCGCGCCGTTCTCGCACATGGGCATTTATGTCGGCGGCGACCAGTTCGTGCATGCGCCGTCAAGCGGCGGCACGGTGCGCAAGGACAGCCTGAACAGCCGCTACTTCGCGCCGCGCTACCTGGGCGGCCGGAGCGTGTTCGCGGCCTGAACGGTTTGCGGTACCGCTCGCCGGGTGCGCATCCGGGCCAGCAGCGGTGCATTCCGCGCCCGCTGCGCAGTGCTGCCCTGTGGTTCCGGCTGTGAGCCGGCGCTGAGGATCAGCCGGGCTCGCCTCGCTCAGGGCCCTACAGGCCTGCAGCAGCGCGCAGCGTCGCTGCCCTGTCCGGCTTATAGCTTCGGCGCGGCGCCTTATGGGCGCCTTCACATCCGCTTCGCGGATATGAGCCTGCGCTGAAGGACCGACACGGGCTTTCGCGCGGCGGGCTTACAGCCCGGCTGCAGCCTTCAGGGCTGCAGCCTTGTCGGTCCTGTGGTCTGCGTTCACATGGCTGCGCCATATGAACTTCGCCCGCTTCCGGCCAGGCTGCGCTTGTGCGCAGGGCCTTACAGGCCTGCAGCTGCGCGCAGTGCTGCTGCCCTGTCCGTGCGCTCCCAGCTGAACTCGGGTTCGTCGCGGCCGAAGTGGCCGTAGGCGGCGGTCTTCTGGTAGATCGGGCGCAGCAGGTCGAGCATCTGGATGATGCCTTTCGGGCGCAGGTCGAAATGCTCGCGCACCAGCTTGGCGATCTGCTCGTCGCTGATCTTGCCCGTGCCCTCGGTGTAGACGGTGATGTTCATCGGCTCGGCCACGCCGATCGCGTAGGCCAGCTGGATCTGGCACTGGCGCGCAATGCCGGCGGCGACGATGTTCTTGGCCACGTAGCGCGCGGCGTAGGCGACACTGCGGTCGACCTTGGTCGGATCCTTGCCCGAGAACGCGCCACCACCGTGCGGGCAGGCACCGCCGTAAGTGTCGACGATGATCTTGCGGCCCGTGAGGCCGCAGTCGCCCTGCGGGCCGCCGGTGACGAAGCGGCCGGTGGGGTTGACCAGGTAGCGGGTCTCCTGCAGCCACTCCTTGGGCAGCACCGGCTTGATGATTTCCTCGATCACGGCCTCGGTGAAGCTGGCCTTCATCTTGGTCTGGGTCTCGCTCTGGTCGGGGCTGTGCTGGCTCGACAGCACCACGGTGTCGATCGAGTGCGGCTTGCCGTCGACGTAGCGCATCGTCACCTGGCTCTTGGCGTCGGGGCGCAGGAACGGCAGCTTGCCGCTCTTGCGCAGTTGTGCCTGGCGCTCGACCAGGCGGTGCGCGTAGTAGATCGGCGCCGGCATCAAGGTGTCGGTCTCGTCGCAGGCGTAGCCGAACATCAGGCCCTGGTCGCCGGCACCGGTGTTCAGGTGGTCGTCGCTGGCCTGGTTGACGCCCTGCGCGATGTCGTTGCTCTGCTTGTCGTAGGCGACCAGCACCGCGCAGCCCTTGTAGTCGATCCCGTATTCGGTGTTGTCGTAGCCGATGCGCTTGATGGTGTCGCGCGCCACCTGGATGTAGTCGATGGTGGCGTTGGTGGTGATCTCGCCGGCCAGCACCACCAGGCCGGTGTTGGTCAGCGTTTCGGCGGCCACGCGCGAGAGCGGATCCTGCGCCAGGGCGGCGTCGAGGATGGCGTCGGAAATCTGGTCCGCCACCTTGTCGGGGTGGCCTTCGGAAACGGATTCGGATGTGAAGAGAAAGCTGTTCGCCAGTTCCATTGAATAAACTCCTTGGGTTTGAACAATCGCGTTGCCAAACTTTTCCGGAGCCCTGGCGAACGCTTTAGCAGCACTTGTTTAACGTCGCCCTGCAAGTAGTTCCGTAACTCGGCGACCGAGGCATTTTAATCCAATCGTCATGCTGGCCCTGTACCGCTTCGCCTCGCGCTGGCCGCTGGGGCTGCTGCATGCCCTGGGTGCGGCGCTGGGCTGGCTGACCTGGCTGGCCTCGCCGATCTACCGGCGCCGCATCAGGGAGAACGCGCGCCTGGCCGGCTATGGCTTCGCCCAGGTGCGGCCCAGCGTGGCGCACGCCGGCCGCATGGCGCTGGAGACGCCGCGGCTGTGGTTCGGCGCGCCGGTGGCGGTATCGTGGCAGGGCGCCGACCTGCTCGATCAGGCCTACGCGGCGCGCAAGGGCATCGTCTTCATGACGCCGCACATGGGCTGCTTCGAGATCACCGCCCAGGTGGTCGGGGCGCGCTACCACGCCGAGCATGGCCCGATCACCGTGCTGTACCGGCCGTCGCGCCAGGCTGCGCTGGCCGAGGTGATCGAGACCGCGCGCCGACGCGAGGGGCTGGAGACCGCACCGACCACCCTGGCCGGTGTGCGCCAGATGATCCGGGCGCTGCGCGCCGGCCGCGCGGTGGGGCTGCTGCCCGATCAGGTGCCGCCCGAGGGCATGGGCCTGTGGTTGCCGTTCTTCGGCAAGCCGGCCTACACCATGACGCTGGCAGCGCGCCTGATCGGGCAGACCGGTGCCACGCCGCTGCTGGTCTGGGGCGAGCGGCTGCCGCGCGCGCAGGGTTTCTGCATCCACATCCAGGCCTTTCCCGAGCCGCTCAGCAGCGATCTCGAGACCGGTGTGGCGCAGATCAACCGCGCCATGGAGGGGCTTATCCGCCAGTGCCCGCAGCAGTACCTGTGGGGCTACGGTCGCTACAAGACGCCGAGGTCGCTCGGCGCATGATGCACCCCGGCATCCTGTTCATGCGTGCCCTGGCGCTGCTGCCGCTGGGCCTGGTGCGCGCGCTGGGCGGCCTGCTGGGGCGGCTGCTGTTCGTGCTGGCGCGCTCGCGCCGCCGCATCGCGCTGACCAACCTGCGCCTGTGCTTCCCGCAGCTCGGCGAGGCCGAGCGGGTGGCGCTGGCACGGCGCAACTTCGTGTACTTCGCCCAGGCCTTCCTGGACCGCTCCTGGTTGTGGCATGGCGAGCCCGCGCTGGTGCGCCGGCGCCTGCGCATCACCGGCGCAGTGCAGGATCTGACGCGCGAGGGCGCGGTGGTGATGTTCGCGCCCCACTTCTACGGCATGGATGCCGGCGGCAGCGCCGTCATGCAGCAGATCGATCGACCGGCCTGCACCATCTACTCGACCCAGAACAATGCCGTGGTGGACGAGTGGATGCGGCGCGGCCGCCAGCGCTTCGGCGACGCCACCCTGCTGTCGCGCACCGAGGGCGTGAAGCCGATCGTGCGCGCACTGCGCGAAGGCAAGATGCTGTACCTGCTGCCCGACATGGACCTGGGGCCGCTCGAGTCGGTGTTCGTTCCTTTCTACGGCGTGCCGACCGCCACCGTGCCCTCGCTGTCGCGCTTCGCCAAGCTGGGGCAGGCGCGCGTGGTGCCCGTGGTCACGCGCCTGACCAGCTTCGGCTACGAAGTCAGGGTACACCCGGCCTGGACGGACTACCCGACGGCCGACGCAACAGCGGACGCGGCGCTGATGAACCAGCGGCTGCAGGGCTACATCGACGAGATGCCGGAGCAGTACTACTGGGTGCACAAGCGCTTCAAGACCCGGCCACCGGGCGAGCCGTCGCTGTACTGACACGAAGGCCAGCCGGTGGCCGACTCAGGCGGCCAGGAAGCGCCCGATACTGGCCGCCACCCGCTGCGGCTGCTCGTGCACCACCCAGTGCGTCGCGCGTTCGATGCGCTCGAGTTGCAGCCGCGGCACCCAGCGCTCCAGGCCGTCGAGCAGGCCGGGCAGCAGGGCGCTGTCCTGCATCGCCCACAGCAGCAGCGTCGGCACCGCCACGGTGAAGGCCTCGGGTGGCAGTTCGACTGCCGCGGCCGCTGGATCGCCCGCGTGCGCCGGGCGCAGCGGCGACGCGCGGTAGTAATTCAGGCTGCCGGTCAGGCCGGCGCCGGGGCGCGAGGCGTCACCGGTCCACACGCTGCGGTAGCGCGCGCGCAGCGTGTCGGTCATCCAGCCGGCACCGTCGGGCAGCGTGGGCGGCTGCCCGAAGCCGACGGCAGCGCCGGCCGAGGCCGGGATGGCACCGGAAGCGCCCATCAGGTCGAAGAACGGCCACAGGCGCGCGAAATCGTGTTCGGCCAGCAGCGCCTCGGCATCGGGGCGGATCAGGAAGTTCATGTACGCGCTGGCGGCCTGCTGTGCGGGGTTGTGCTTCAGTTCGCGCAAGAAGGTCTGCGGATGCGGCGAATTGATGATCACCAGGCGCTGCATCAGCGCGGGCTGCTGCGCCGCCAGGTTCCAGGCCACGGCGCCGCCCCAGTCGTGCGCCACCAGTGCCGCGAGCTGCCCGTCAGGCCCGCATTCGGCGGCGACCAGTGCGGCGATGTCCTGTGCCAGCAGCTTCGGGTGGTAGGCCACCGCCTCGGGCGGATTGCTGGAGTGCTCGTAGCCGCGCAGGTTGGGCGCCACGCAGCGGT
The DNA here is from genome assembly GCF_035444425.1 of Ottowia sp. Lineage (GTDB taxonomy): Bacteria > Pseudomonadota > Gammaproteobacteria > Burkholderiales > Burkholderiaceae_C > Ottowia. The sequence goes on from NZ_DAOMOQ010000006.1 coordinate 22,840, forward strand.
AACCGCCGTGCTCGGGGTGCGCGAAATGCACCAGCAACTCGTCCCAGGCGAAGGCTGCTTCGGGAAAGCCGTGCAGGAACATCAGCACCGGCCGCCCGTGCGCGCCGGCCGAGCGACAGCTCAGCTCGATGCCGTGCGGCAGGTCGGTCATCCAGGTGTCGATCATGGGTGCTGTGCAGTGGCGGGCGCTACGTCTCGGTGGTATCCGTGGTCGGTGGCGCGGTGCTGGCCGGCGGCTGTTCATCGACCAGCCCACGCAGCCACAGCGCCGCCTGCTCCACACCCTGGCGCTTGAGCGCCGAGAACAGCATCACCTCGCCGCCGCCGGCCTGCAGCCGCGTGATCTGCAGCGCCCTGGCCTGCTCGGTGCGGTTGAGTTTGTCGGCCTTGGTCAGCAGCACCAGGAACTTCAGGCCGTCCTCGACGCGCGGACGGATCACCTCCAGCAGCGCCTCGTCCAGCTCCTTCAGGCCGTGGCGGGGGTCGGCCAGCATGACGATGCCGGCCAGGTTGGGGCGCGAGACCAGGTAGTTGGCCATCACGCGCTGCCAGCGCTGCTTGTCGGCCAGCGGCACCGCCGCGTAGCCGTAGCCGGGCAGGTCGGCCAGCACGGCATCGGTCATGCCCTGGCGGCCGAGCGCGAACAGGTTGATGTGCTGGGTGCGCCCCGGCTTCTTGGAGGCGAAGGCCAGCTGCGTCTGCTGCGTCAGGGTGTTGATGGCGGTCGACTTGCCGGCGTTCGAGCGGCCGACGAAGGCGATTTCAGGCACCTCGAGCGCCGGCAGCTGGTGCAGTTGCGCGGCAGTGGTCAGAAAGCGCGCGGTGTGCAGCCAGCCCATGGCTTCGCGGTCGGCGTCGCCGGCAGCGGCTGCAGGCGCGGTGGGGGGCTTGGCGGCGCGTGGGGAAGACATGGATCAAGAACTGGCCAAATCCTGGGCATTCCAAGGGGATCGGCCGGTGGTGCATTGTAGAATCGCGGGGTTCAGCGCCTGACGATAACTCTTTCAAGAAGACTTTCCGCCCATGAAGCCGCTTGTCGCCCTCCTGTTCGCATCGCTGGTTTCGGCCGGCGCCATGGCCGCCGACGCGCCGGCCGCACCCAAAGTGGACGTGGCCAAAGGTGCCGAGAGCTACGCCGCCATCTGCGTCGCCTGCCACGGTGCCGACGGCAACTCGGCGGTGCCGCTGCAGGCCAGCCTGGCGCAGCAGCACCCGGAATACCTGCACAAGCAGCTGATGGAGTTCAAGAGCGGGGCGCGCCAGGATCCGATCATGCAGGGCTTCGCTGCCGCGCTGAGCGAGGAGGATTCCCGCAACATCTCCTGGTGGCTGGCGTCGCAGAAAGCGAAGCCGGGCGTGGCCACGCAGCCTGAACTGGTGGTCATGGGCGAGCGCATCTACCGCGGCGGTATCCCGGATCGGCACATTCCGGCTTGCGCCGGCTGCCACAGCCCCAACGGCGCCGGGATCCCGTCGCAGTACCCGCGTCTGTCTGGCCAGCACGCCGAGTACACCGTCAAGCAGATGGTGGCCTTCCGCGATGGCACGCGCGCCAACAACGCGGTGATGCAGGGTGTCGCGGCCCGGATGAACGACCGCGAGATCAAGGCGGTGTCGGACTACATCGCCGGCCTGCGCTGAGCATCGGCTCGCCGGCAACCCAGACCGCGCCCGGTACCCCCGGCGCGGTCTTGTTTTTTCAAACGTGGCACAGTGGACCCCGGTCAAGAAAGTGCGCCGCTGACGGAACCCTCGCCGCCCGCGCCGACTCTACTTGACGGCGCGCGCGGCGGCAGGCTTGCGGCGCGCGATTTCAGTTACGCATGAGCGCATCCTTCCATACCCAAGGCTTTGAAGTCCGGCACGGCTCGCGTGCCTGGCGCTCCAGCGTCGAGCTGCTGTCGTCGATGCGCTTTGCCATCGCGCTGCTGACGGTGATCTGCATCGCCTCGGTGATCGGCACCGTCATCAAGCAGCACGAGCCGGCGATCAACTACACCAACCAGTTCGGGCCGTTCTGGGCCGAGCTGTTCCTGGCGCTGAAGCTGAACGCGGTCTACAGCGCCTGGTGGTTCCTGCTGATCCTGGCCTTCCTGGTCATCAGCACCAGCCTGTGCATCCTGCGCAACACGCCCAAGTTCCTGGCCGACATCCGCAACTACAAGGAAAACATCCGCGAGGGCAGCCTCAAGGCCTTCCACCACAAGGCCGAGGCCGGACTGGCGCAGGCGCCGCAGGCCGAGGCCCAGCGCATCGGCCAGATGCTGGCCGGCAGCGGCTGGAAGGTGAAGCTGCAGGAGCGCGACACCGCCGGTGGCAAGGGCTGGATGGTGGCCGCCAAGACCGGTGCCTTCAACAAGATCGGCTACATCGCGGCCCACAGCGCCATCGTGATGATCTGTCTGGGCGGCCTGTTCGATGGTGATCTGTTCGTGCGGGCGCTGACCTGGTTCGGCGGCAAGACGGTGTACTCGGGCGGCGGGCTGGTGTCGGACGTCAAGCCGGAGCACCGGCTGCCGCCCAACAACCCCACCTTCCGCGGCAACCTGGTGGTGACCGAGGGCACGGCATCCTCCACCGCGATCCTGAGCCAGTCCGACGGCGTGCTGCTGCAGGAACTGCCGTTCGCGGTCGAGCTGAAGAAATTCACCGTCGACTACTACCCGACCGGCATGCCCAAGCTGTTCGCCAGCGACATCGTGATCCACGACCGCGAGACCGGCGAGAAACGGGATGCACGCGTCGAGGTCAACCACCCGGCGAGCTACAAGGGGGTGCAGATCTACCAGAGCAGCTTCGACGACGGCGGCTCCAACGTCCGGCTCAAGGCGCTGCCGATCAATGGCGCGGCGCTGCCGTTCGAGGTCGAGGGCACCATCGGCGGCGTCTCGCAGATCACCAACGGCGACCAGCAGCTGACGCTGGAATACACGGCGCTGCGCGTCATCAACGTCGAGAACCTGGCGGGCTCCGAGCGCGGCGGCGGCGCCGATGTGCGCCGGGTGGATCTGGGCAACACGCTGGCGCAGCGCCTGGGCGCGGCCGACAAGACCGTGAGCGAGCGCACCCTGCGCAACGTCGGCCCCAGCATCACCTACAAGCTGCGCGACACCGCCGGCCAGGCGCGCGAGTTCCACAACTACATGCTGCCGGTCGACATGGGCGACGGCGCGCCGGTGTTCCTGCTGGGCGTGCGCGACACCCAGGCCGAGCCGTTCCGCTACCTGCGCGTGCCGGCCGACGAGGAAAGCTCGATGGAGGGCTTCGTGCGCCTGCGTGCGGCGCTGCAGGATCCGGCCCAGCGCCAGCGCGCGGTGGCGCGCTACGTCGCCCAGGCGGTCGAGGCCGGGCGTCCGGAGCTGGCCGATCAGTTGACGCTGTCGGCCTCGCGTGCGCTGGATCTGTTTGCCGGCGCCGAGCCGGTGAGCGGCAAGACCGTGGCCGGCCTGCAGGCGATCGCCGACTTCATGGAGGTGGCGGTGCCCGAGGGCGACCGCGAACGCGCCGGCGAGATGCTGCTGCGCATCCTTAACGGCACGCTGTTCGAGCTGAGTTCGGTGGCGCGCGAGTCGCAGGGCAAGCCGCCGCTGGTCGAGGGTGAGGCCGCCAGCCGCTACATGACGCAGGCGGTGCTGGCGCTGTCCGACGTCAGCCTGTACCCGGCGCCGGTGACCTTCCAGCTGCAGGATTTCAAGCACGTGCAGGCCAGCGTGTTCCAGGTCGCGCGCGCGCCGGGCCAGAACGTGGTTTACTTGGGCTGTCTGCTGCTGATCCTGGGCGTTTTTGCCATGCTCTACGTGCGCGAGCGGCGCTTGTGGGTCTGGCTGGCACCCGACGGCGATGGGGCCAAGGCCATGATGGCCTTGTCAAGCAACCGCAAGACCCTGGACGCCGACCGCGAGTTCGCGCAGTTGCGTCAGAAATTGTTGAATCTCACCTGATGGAGTTCGCCGATGAACACCACCGTGCTGGCCAGTAATGGCACGCTGACTCTCAACGAAGGCTACTTCGCCCGCCGCGACTGGGGCGACTGGCTGTTCGCGCTGCTGGCCGTCGTCGGCGCGCTGTTCGCGTTCCAGCAGTACCACGGCGCCATGGACGTGTACGAGAAGTCGATCCTGGTCGGCGCTGTGCCGATGGTGATCTGGCTCGGCTGGTTCTGGCGCCCGCTGCGCAACCTGATGCTGGTGGTGGCGGCGCTGGCGCTGCTGGCCATCTACAGCTACCAGGGTGAGGCCGGCGCCGACCTGCGGCGCGGCGACAGCGTGTTCTGGCTGAAGTACTTCCTGTCGAGCCAGTCGGCCATCCTGTGGATGTGCGTGATCTTCTTCATGAGCACGGTGTTCTACTGGGGCGGCATGTTCATCCGCGGCCAGCAGGACGCGCTCGAAGGCCTGGGCAGCAAGCTGGTCTGGGTGGCGGTGACGCTGGCGCTGGTCGGCACCATGGTGCGCTGGTACGAAAGCCACCAGATCGGTCCCGGCATCGGCCACATCCCGGTCAGCAACCTGTACGAAGTGTTCGTCATGTTCTGCTGGATGACGGCGCTGTTCTACCTCTACTACGAGGCGCAGTACAAGACCCGCGCCATGGGCGCCTTCGTGATGCTGGTGGTCAGCGCCGCCGTGGGCTTTCTGCTGTGGTACACGCTGGTGCGCGAGGCGCACGAGATCCAGCCGCTGATTCCGGCGCTGCAGAGCTGGTGGATGAAGCTGCACGTGCCGACCAACTTCATCGGCTACGGCACCTTCGCGCTGGCGGCCATGCTGGGCTTCGCCTACCTGGTCAAGCAGCAGGCCGAGGAGCGGCGCTGGCACAAGCTGGCACCGCTGTGGATCTTCGGCATCGCGCTGTGCTTCGTGCCGATCGCCTTCCGCCAGCGCGGCATTGACGAGGCCGGTGGCACCTACTGGTTCGTCTATTCGCTGATCGCGGCGCTGATCGTCGGCGGCATCTTGCTCGGCCGCAAGCGCATTGCGGAGCGCCTGCCCAGCCTGGAAGTGCTCGACGACGTGATGTACAAGTCGATCGCGGTCGGCTTCGCTTTCTTCACCATTGCCACGGTGCTCGGCGCCCTGTGGGCGGCCGAGGCCTGGGGCGGCTACTGGAGCTGGGATCCGAAGGAAACCTGGGCCCTGATCGTCTGGCTGAACTACGCCGCCTGGCTGCACATGCGGCTGATGAAGGGGCTGCGCGGCACCGTCGCCTCCTGGTGGGCACTGGCCGGGCTGGCGGTGACCACCTTCGCCTTCATCGGCGTCAACATGTTCCTGTCGGGGCTGCACAGCTACGGTTCGCTGTAACGCGTCCGGGCATGATGCCGGCATCCGCCGGAGCAGGAAAGGAACCATCATGCTGATCCGCAGCGATCGCCGCGGTTTCACTCATCGGCTGACGAGCGAAATCACGCCGCGTGGCGTCTACGAGAACCGGCGCCAATGGCTGCAGGGTCTGGCGGCCGGCGCTGCGGGCGCTGCCATGGCCGGCTGGCCCGCACGCGATGCGCAGGCGCAGACGGCGCGCCCGGGCAAGCTGCCGCCGTTGCCGGGATCGCTGTCCAAGGTGGCCGGCGCGGTGACGATGGAAAAGCTCACCGGCTACGCCGACGTCAGCAGCTACAACAACTTCTACGAGTTCGGCACCGACAAGGACGATCCGGCGCGCCATGCGGCGCAGATGAAGACCAGCCCGTGGACGGTGGAGATCGAGGGCTTGGTCAATAAGCCGGGCCGCTACGCCATCGAGGACCTGCTCAAGCTCAGCCCCATGGAAGAGCGCGTCTACCGCCTGCGCTGCGTCGAGGCCTGGTCGATGGTGATCCCCTGGGTCGGCTACTCGCTGTCGGAACTGATCAGGCGGGTGGAACCCCAGGGCAGCGCCAGATACATCGAGTTCGTCACGCTGGCCGACCGCGAGCAGATGCCTGGCGTGCGCTCGCGCGTGATCGACTGGCCCTACACCGAGGGGCTGCGCATGGACGAGGCCATGCACCCGCTGACGCTGCTGGCCTTCGGCATGTACGGTGAAGTGCTGCCGAACCAGAACGGCGCACCGGTACGGGTCGTCGTGCCGTGGAAGTACGGCTTCAAGTCCGCCAAGTCGATCGTGAAGATCCGCTTCGTCGAGCAGGAGCCGCGCACGGCCTGGAACAAGGCCGCCGCCAACGAGTACGGCTTTTACTCCAACGTCAATCCGGATGTCCGGCATCCACGCTGGAGCCAGGCGACCGAGCGCCGCATCGGCGAGGATGGCCTGTTCGACAAGAAGCGCAAGACGCTGCTGTTCAACGGCTACGAAGTGCAGGTCGGGCAGCTTTACGCGGGCATGGACCTGCGCAAGAACTACTGAGCCGCCGGCTGTCAAGTCATACGTGCGTTCGCTGCTGCTCCACCCGCTGGCCAAGCCGCTGGTCTTCCTGCTCTGCCTGCTGCCGCTGGCCTGGCTGGTGTTCGGCGCTGCCACCGACCAGTTGGGCGCCAACCCGGCCGAGGCGCTGACGCGCGGCCTGGGCGACTGGGCGCTGCGCATGCTGTGCCTGACGCTGGCGGTGACGCCGCTGCGCCTGCGCACCCGCACGCCGCAGCTGGCGCGCTTTCGGCGCATGTTCGGGCTGTTCGTGTTCTTCTACGCCTGCCTGCACATGCTGGCTTACGGCTGGCTCGACAAGGGTTTCGACGTCATCGAGATCAGCCGCGATATCCTCGAGCGGCCGTTCATCCTGGATGGCTTCACCACCTGGCTGCTGCTGCTGCCGCTGGCGCTGACCTCGAGCAACCGCGCCGTGCGGGCGCTGGGCGGACGCGCCTGGCGGTCACTGCACCGGCTCATCTACCTGATCGCGCCGCTGGCGCTGCTGCACTTCTTCTCTATGCGCAGCGGCAAGAACGACTACGCGGAGGTGGCGATGTACGCCGTCGTCATCGGTGTGCTGCTGCTGGAGCGGCTGCTGCGCTACTTCGAGCCGAAGCAGGCCTGATACCGATTCGCGTTCAACATCCAGGAGTCCGTTCGCACCGAGCCTGTCGAAGTGCGGGGTCGGGACCGGGCTTCGACAAGTTCGGCCCGGACGCCTCATGCTTACTGAACGCGATTTCGCATGACGCGCCGGCGGTGGCTGATCAGACTGATTCCGCGCGCCACAAGTCCGGCAGCGTTTCACGCTGCCGGATCACGCGGGCGCTGGTGCCGTCGACCAGCAGTTCGGCGGCACGCGGACGGGTGTTGTAGTTGCTCGCCATGCTCATGCAGTAGGCGCCGGCTGACAGCACGGCCAGCAACTCGCCCTGCCGCACCGCCAGCGCACGGTCGCGGCCCAGCCAGTCACCGCTTTCGCACACCGGGCCGACCACGTCGTAGGTCGTGGTGACGGCATCCGCCGCCGCTTCCGCCAGCGGCACGATGCGGTGGAAAGCCTCGTACAGCGCCGGCCGCGGCAGGTCGTTCATGGCGGCGTCGACGATGCAGAAGTTCTTCTGCTCGCCGGGCTTGAGGAACAGCACCTCGGTCAGGCAGATGCCGGCATTGCCGACCAGCGAGCGGCCGGGCTCGATCAAAATCCTGCGCTTGCCGAAGCCGCGCGCGTCCATCTTCGCCAGCAGCTGCTGCCACAGCAGGTCGGCGGCCGGCGGCGTGTCGCCGTTGTAGTCGATGCCCAGGCCGCCACCGAAGTCGATGTGCTGGATCGGGATGCCGGCGGCTTCGATGGCGGTGACCAGATCGAGCACGCGGTCCATGGCTTCCAGGTAGGGCGTGGACTCGGTGATCTGGGAGCCGATGTGGCAGTCGATGCCGGTCACGCGCAAGCCGGGCAGGGTGGCGGCGTGGCGGTAGGCGGCCAGCGCCTGTTCGTGCGCGATGCCGAACTTGTTGCCCTTCAGGCCGGTGGAGATGTAGGGGTGCGTGCGGGCGTCGACGTTGGGGTTGACACGGATGCTGATCGGCGCCACGTGGCCGCCGGCGGTAGCCACCTCGCTCAGCACGTCGAGTTCGGCCTGGCTCTCGATGTTGAAGCAGCCGACGCCGACCTCGAGCGCGCAACGCATCTCGGCACGCGTCTTGCCGACGCCGGAAAAGACTATTTTTCCGGGCTCGGCGCCGACGGCCAGCGCGCGTTCCAGTTCGCCCGCCGAGACGATGTCGAAGCCGCAGCCGGCTTCGGCCAACAGCTTGAGGATGGCCAGCGACGAGTTGGCCTTCATGGCGTAGCAGACCAGCGCCTGGCGGCCAGCCAGGCCGCGCTGGTAGGCGGCCAGCGCGGCCAGGATGGCAGCTTTCGAATAGACGAACAACGGCGTGCCGTGCTGGCGCGCCAGTTCGGCCAGCGGCAGCTGTTCGAGCATCAGCTGGCCGTCCTGGTAGTGCAGGAAGGGCGCGCCGGGCAGCGGCGCCGGCGTCGACGGGCTTGGGTTCATTGGATGTCGGGCAGGTTCGGTAGCGCGGGTGGAGGCGGTGCCGGCGGCGCGGTCCTGCTCGCGGGCTCCGCGGCGCTGCCGCTGCCCGTGCCGAAAACCGTTTGCGGCAGGGTGGCGCGCTGGGCCGCGGCCGGTGTGTTGGGCAGGTACAGGGCCCCCTTCTGGCCGCAGGCGCCGAGCGCGGCGGCCAGCATCAGCGCCGGGATGCTGAACGGAATGCGGCGGCGCCGTGGCAGAAAAGGCATGGGCGGAATTGTAATGACCGCCCATGGATTCGGTGGTGCAGCAGCAGGGCGGATGGGCAATTGTTCAAGTGCCGGTCGCAAGGTGCCCGCGCGCCGAGCGTGGCGGCGGGCGCCACGCTCGCTTCGGCTCGAACGCCGGCTCAGACTTGCATCGCTGGGCGCGTGCGGGCGATCTCAGTTCTTGAACAGATCGAGAATGCGGTTGCGCTCCTCCGATGGCGCCGGCACGTTGCCGGCTTCGGGCATGGCCGGTTCCGGCTCCCGCGGGGCCAGTCCGGCGCCGCCCAGGTTGCTGATGCCGCCGCCGCGCGCGTATTCCTCGTAATACCAGTCGCCGCCCACCTTCACCACGCCTTCGGGCGGCTTGGCCTCGGCCACCGGCACGCCCTTGAGCGCGCTCTGCATGAAGTTAATCCAGATCGGCAGGCTCAGGCCACCGCCGGTCTCGCGCGCGCCCAGGTTGCGCGGCGTGTCGTAGCCCATCCAGACCACGGCCACCAGGCTCGGCTGGTAGCCGGCGAACCAGGCGTCCATCGAATCGTTGGTGGTGCCGGTCTTGCCGGCGATGTCCGAGCGCTTGAGCGTGGCCTGGGCGCGCGAGGCCGTGCCGCTGCGCGTCACGTCCTGCAGCATGGCGTTCATGATGAAGGCGTTCCGCGCGTCGATGGCGCGGTTGGCCTCGGTCGGCACCGACGGCTGGCTCTCGACCAGGATCCTGCCGGTGTGGTCGGTGATGCGGGTGATGAGGAAGGGGTTGACGCGGTAGCCACCGTTGGCGAACACCGCGAAGCCGCTGGCCAGCTGCATCGGCGTCACCGAGCCGGCGCCCAGCGCCATGGTCAGGTAGGGCGGGTGCTTGTCGGTGTCGAAGCCGAAGCGCGTCACCCATTCCTGGCCGAACTGCGGCGTGATGGTCTGCAGCACGCGGATCGAGATCATGTTGCGCGAGCGCGCCAGGCCGCGCTTCATGGTCATCGGCCCCTCGAAGCCGCCCTCGTAGTTCTTCGGCTCCCAGGGCTGGCCGCCGGTGACGCTGGAGTCGAAGAACAGCGGCGTGTCGTTGATCATGGTGGTGGGCGAGAAGCCCTTTTCCAGCGCGGCCGAATAGATGAAGGGCTTGAAGCTGGAGCCCGGCTGGCGCCACGCCTGGGTGACGTGGTTGAACTTGTTCTTGTCGAAGTCGAAGCCGCCGACCAGCGCCTTGACCGCGCCGTTGCGCGGATCGAGCGCCACCAGCGCGCCCTCGACTTCGGGCAACTGCGTGGTTTCCCAGTTGCCGCGCGCGTTCTGGACCACGCGGATCACGGCGCCGGGGCGGATCCTGATGCCCGGCGCCGCCTTGGCCGACAGGCCCGACTGCGTCGCGCGCAGGTCGTTGCCGTTGATCTCGATGCGCTCGCCGCCCTGGCGCATGGCGGTCACGCGCCGCGCGCTGGCTTCGAGCACGATGGCCGGCAGCATGTCGCCGACGTTCGGCCGGTCGGCCAGCGCGTCGTCGACGGCTTCCTCGAGCAGCTTCGGGTCCTTCGGCAGCTCGACGAACTTCTCCGGGCCGCGGTAGGCCTGGCGGCGCTCGTAGTCGAGGATGCCGCGCCGCAGGGCCTCGTAGGCGGCGTCCTGGTCCTCGCTGTTGATCGAGGTGTAGACATTCAGGCCGCGGCTGTAGGTTTCCTCGCCGTACTGCGCGAACACCATCTGGCGCACGGTTTCGGCCACGTACTCGGCATGCACGCGCTTGCCGTCGCGCGGCGGCCGGATCTGCAGCTCCTGCTGCTTGGCCTCGGCGGCCTGCTCGGCAGTGATGAAGTTGTTCTCCAGCATGCGGTCGATGATGTGCAGCTGGCGTTCCCGCGCGCGCGCGAAGTTGGCGATCGGGTTGGCGGTGGAGGGGAATTTGGGGATGCCGGCCAGCATCGCCGCCTCGGCCACGGTGAGATCCTGCAGTGGCTTGCCGAAGTAGGTGTCGGCGGCGGCGGCGAAGCCGTAGGCGCGGTTGCCGAGGAAGATCTGGTTCATGTAGATCTCCAGGATCTGGTCCTTGCTCAGCAGGTGTTCCAGCTTGAAGGTCAGCAGCACCTCGTAGATCTTGCGCGTGTAGGTCTTCTCGGACGACAGGTAGACGTTGCGCGCCACCTGCATGGTGATGGTGGACGCCCCCTGCGCCTTCTCGCGCCCCAGGTTGGCCAGCGCCGCGCGCGCCACGCCGACGTAGTCGACGCCGCCGTGCTCGTAGAAGCGCGCGTCCTCGATCGCCAGCACCGCGTCCTTCATCACCTTGGGCACCTGGTTGATCGGCGTCAGGTTGCGGCGCTCGTCGCCGAACTCGGCCATCAGCGTGCCTTCCGAGGTGTAGACGCGCAGCGGCAGCTTGGGCCGGTAGTTGGACAGCTGCGACACGTCGGGCAGGTTCGGGTAGGCGATCGCCAGCGCCATCAGCCCGGCCATGCCGACGCACAGCACGGCGGCCAGCGCCAGCCCGGCGGTCCAGCCCACCAGCTTGGTGAGCCAGCTCAACCAGCCACCACTCGACTTGGCGGGGACTTGGCGCTTGGGGGATTGGGAACGTTCAGTGGCCATGGAAGAAGCTCAGCGGCCGGCCGCCAGGCGGCGGGCCGGCGTACCGGCCCACGGGTTGCGTCTGCGTGACGATGGGTCGCATCCTAGCTTGGAAACGGTCGACACGGCGTGCTGGTCGACCGCAGTATGGCTGGACGCGGTGGATGGCAAACGGCGGCTTGGTGTAATCAAATGTGGGTGACGTTAGTTTTTGGTAACAGCCGTTCTTCGAGTCTGCGCGTGTTTCCTTGTTCCGGTGCTGGCGATGCTGCTAGCATCGCGGCAACAAGAACAACAAATTCACGGAATCGAAGAAAATTTTTACAACAATGACGACAGGGAGTTGACTTGGTACTGGGTTCGTGGTTCAGCCGTCAGTCGGCGCCGATGCTGGGGCTGGACGTCAGCGCTGGCGGCGCCAGGCTGGTCGAGTTGAGTCAGGATCGTGCCGGTCATCTGGTTCTCGAGCGCTGCGGCATGGAGCCGCTGGAGCGCGACTGGATCATCGACGGCAACATCGAGAAGTTCGACGAGGTGGTCGATGCCACCCGGCGCCTGATCCGCCGGACCGGCACCCGTGCCTCGAGCGTCGCCATGGCCTTGCCGGCCTCGGAGGTCATCAGCAAGCGGGTGATTTTACCTGCCGGCCTGAGCGAGCGCGAGATGGAATTCCAGGTCGAAGCCGAGGCCAGTCAGTACCTGTCGTTCCCGCCCGATGACGTCAGCCTCGACTTCTGCGTCATCGGCCCCAGCCGCACGTCGCCGGGCGATGTCGAGGTGCTGATCGCGGCCTCGCGCAAGGAGAAGGTCGAGGATCGGCAGGGCCTGGCCGAAGCCGTCGGCCTGACGCCGGCGATTCTGGACGTCGACTCCTACGCGTCGCGCCTGGCGGTCGCACGCCTAATCGAGCGGCTGCCGGGCAGTGCCGACGGCGCGCTGGTCGCGCTGGTGGAGCTGGGGCTGACGACCTCGAACCTGCAGGTTTCGCGCAATGATGATCTGCTGTTCGAGCGCGATTTCCCGTTCGGCACCGGGCAGCTGACGCAGATGCTGGCGGACCATTACGGCCTGAGCTTCGAGCAGGCGCGGGCCAGGCGACGCACCGATGAGCTGCCGCAGGATCACGTCGAGGCGGTGCTGCTGCCCTACATGGACGATCTGGCGTCGCAGATCGAGCGCGCGCTGCGCTTCTTCTTCACCAGCACCTCGTACCAGCGCGTCGACCGCATCATGCTGGCGGGCGAGGTGGTCGGGCTGGATGGCCTGGCCGAACTCGTGACGCAGCGCAACGGCATGCCGTGCGAGATCGCCAACCCCTTCGAGGGCATGCAGATGGGGCGCCACCTGCGCCACCAGCAGGCGCTGCACGAGGCGCCGGCCTACCTGGCTGCCTGCGGGTTGGCGCTGCGGAGGTTCGTGCGGTGATCCTGATCAACCTGCTGCCGCACCGCGAGCTGGCACGCCAGCGCGCGCGCCAGCTGTTCAGGGTGGCGCTCGGCCTGTCGGTGCTGGTCGGCGCCCTGATCGCGGGTGCGATCTACATCTTCCAGCAGCAGGAGATCGACGGGCAGCGCGAGCGCAATGCGCTGCTGGCGGGCGAGATCAAGCAGTTCGAGCAGCAGATCAAGGAAGTCGCGACGCTGCAGGAGGAGATCGCCGCCCTGAAGGCGCGCCAGGAGGCGGTGGAGAACCTGCAGGCCGACCGCAACCTGCCGGTGCACCTGCTCAACGAGGTGGTGCGCCAGTTGCCGGACGGCATGGTGATGCGCAGCCTGAAACAGGACAACCAGGCCGTGGTGCTGACGGGCGCGGCCCAGTCCAACGAGCGCGTGTCCGAGCTGCTGCGCAACCTGTCGCGGCATGGCGACCGGGTCACCAGGCCCGAGCTGGTCGAGATCGTGGCGGCTAACCTGGCCCTGAGCCCGAAGGAGCAGCGCCGCGTCCACAACTTCGTGGTGCGGGCGCAGTTGCAGCGCAGCGCCGACGCGCAGCCGGTGGCCACACCAGCGGGTACCGCCAGCGCTGAACGTGCAACGCTGCAGCGCTGAAGGCCGCGACGGGTATCCCCATGGCACGCCAGACTTCCGCCAACGCCGCTCCGATCGCGCCGCGCCGCCCGTTTGGCGCGCAGTTCCGTAACCTCGAGCTGCGCCAGGCCTGGGCCTGGCCGACGCTGCCGCGCCAGCTGCTGCTGCTGCTGGTGACGGCGCTGGTGGTCGGGTTGCTGTGGGTAGTCTGGCTGCGCCACCTGAACGACGAACTGGATGCCGCACGCCAGCGCGAGGTCACGCTGCGCGCGGACTACCGGGCCAAGCTGCAGAAGGCGGTCAGCCTGGAAGAGCTCAAGAAGCAGCGCGTCGAGGTGCTGCACTACGTCAACCTGCTGGAGAAGCAGTTGCCCAGCAAGGCCGAGATGGACGCGCTGCTGTCGGACATCAACCAAGCGGGCCTGGGCCGCAGCCTGCAGTTCGAGCTGTTCCGGCCGGGCCAGATCGCCATCAGGGACTATTACGCCGAGCTGCCGATCGCCCTGAAGGTCACCGGGCGCTACCACGATCTCGGCGCCTTCACCGCCGACGTCGCCAACCTGTCGCGCATCGTCACGCTCAACAACCTGTCGATCACGCCCAGCACCGACAAGGACAAGAGCGGCATGCTGTCGCTGGAGGCCACGGCCAAGACCTTCCGCTACCTGGACGCCGACGAGGTCGCGGCCCAGCGGGCGGCGGAAAAAAAGGCAAAGGCCAAGAAATGATGCTGCGCGCCGCTGCCGCCGGGTTCCTGTTCGCGCTGGTCGGGCTGGGATTGGCTGGCTGCATGCCGGCGCACGAGGATCTGCGCCAATGGATGGCCGAGCAGCGGCGCCAGATGGTGCCCAAGGTGACGCCGGTCGAGGCGCCGAGCCGCTACATCCCGCTGCACTATTCGCAGGCCGCGGCGGCCGATCCGTTCGGCCCCGAGCGCCTGACGCAGGCCCTGCGCCGTGATTCGGGGCCGATCAGCGCCGGTGCCGCGCTGATTGCGCCGGAGCTGATCCGGCGCCGCGAGCCGCTCGAGGCCTACCCGCTGGACGCGATGACGCTGGTGGGCAGCATGGAACGCGGCGGCCAGCGCGTGGCGCTGGTGCGGGTCAACGAGCTGCTCTACCAGGTGCGTGCCGGCAACTACCTGGGCCAGAACTACGGCCGGGTGACGGCGATCACCGAAGGTGAGGTCGCCTTGCGCGAGATCGTGCAGGACGCCGCCAGCGATTGGGTCGAGCGCAAGGCGGTGTTGCAGTTGCAGGAGAAAACAAGATGAGAAACTGGTTCGGCAACGGGAGGGTGGCCTGGCGCGCCGTGGTTGTGGCCCTGCTGGCGCAGGGCCTGGCGTCAGCGGTGTGGGCGCAGGCGCGCATCGAATCGCTCAGCGGTTCGGTGCAGGGCGGTGCCGAAATGGTGCGCATCGAGCTGTCCGAGCCGCTGACTGCGGTGCCGACCGGTTTCATGGTGCAGTCGCCGGCGCGCATCGCGCTCGACTTCCCCGGCGTCAGCTCGGGACTGGCCAAGCCGGTGGTCGAACTGAACCAGGGCAACCTGCTGGGCGCCAACGTGGTGCAGGCCAGCGACCGCACCCGCGTGGTGCTGAACCTGAAGCAGGCCACCGGCTACCGCGCAGAACTGCAGGGCCGCTCGCTGCTGGTCACGCTCGAGCCGGTGGCGGTGGCGACGCAGGTGCCCAGCGCGCTGGCGCCGGCGCCGGCCGACAGCCGTGCGGGCGGCGCCCTGCCGCTGAAGGACATCGACTTCCGCCGCGGTGTCGAGAACACCGGCCGCGTCATCGTCGACCTGGCCAGCAACCAGACCGGGGTCGACATCCGCCAGCAGGGCCAGAACCTGGTGGTCGAGTTCCTCGGCACCAGCCTGCCCGAAGGGCTGCGCAGGCGCCTCGACGTGAGCGACTTCGGCACTCCGGTGCAGACCATCACCACGGTGCAGTCGGGCGACCGGGTGCGCATGGTGATCGAGCCCCGGGGCCCGTGGGAGCACAGCGCCTACCAGAGCGACAACCAGCTGGTGGTCGAGGTGCGCCAGCAGCGCAGCAACCCGGACAAGCTGACCAAGGGGCCTGGCTACAGCGGCGAGAAGCTGTCGCTGAACTTCCAGAACATCGACGTGCGTTCGCTGCTGCAGGTGATCGCCGATTTCACCAACTTCAACATCGTCACCTCCGACAGCGTGCAGGGCAGCCTGACCCTGCGGCTGAAGGACGTGCCCTGGGACCAGGCGCTGGACATCATCCTGCACGCCAAGGATCTGGGCATGAAGCGGGTCGGCAACGTGCTGCAGATCGCGCCCAAGGAGGAGATCGCTGCCAAGGAAAAGGCTGAGCTGGAGGCGCAGGCGGCGATCCGCGACCTGGAGGCGGTGCGCACGCAGTCGTTCCAGCTCAGCTACGCCAAGGCGCCCGAGATCGCGGCGCAGCTGACCGGCGAATCGATCGGTGGCGCGCAAGGCATGGGCATGGGCCGGTCCGGCGACCGCACCCGGCTGCTGAGCGCGCGCGGCTCGGTCATCGCCGAACCCCGCACCAACCAGCTGTTCGTCTCGGACATCCCCTCGCGCCTGGCGCAGGTGCAGGAGATGATCGCCAAGCTTGACGTGCCGGTGCGTCAGGTGCTGATCGAGGCGCGCATCGTCGAGGCGACGGACACCTTCGGCAAGTCGCTGGGCGTCAAGCTGGGTGGTGCAGACCTGCGCGGTGTGCGCGGGGGGGATGCCGGCTACCGGGTCGGCGGCAACAACCGCGTGGCCTTCGGTGGCACCTACGACGCCATCACGCGCACCACGCGCGAGGGGCCGTACCCCTATCTCGACGAGACGCGCATCAACAACCATGACCTGCTGAGCTCGCAGATCATCAACCTGCCCGCGCTGGCGCTGAAGGGCGCGGCGCCGGCCAACTTCGCAATCTCGCTCTTCAACTCCGCCGCCAACCGCTTCCTCAATCTGGAGATCTCGGCACTGGAGGCCGACGGCAAGGGCCGGGTGGTGTCCAGCCCGCGCGTCGTGACCGCCGACCAGACCAAGGCGCTGATCGAGCAGGGCACCGAGTTCGCCTACCAGCAGGCCACCTCCAGCGGCGCCACGGCGGTGGCATTCCGCAAGGCGGTGCTGAAGCTGGAAGTCACGCCGCAGATCACGCCCGAGGGCAACATCATCCTGGACCTGGACGTCAACAAGGACAGTCCGGGCGGCCTGGTGGCCGGCGCCATGTCGATCAACACCAAGCGCGTGCGTACGCAGGTGCTGGTGGAGAACGGTGGCACCGTGGTGATCGGCGGCATCTTCGAGCTGACCGAGACCGAAAGCGAGAACAAGGTGCCGCTGCTCGGCGACATCCCGGTGGTCGGCAACCTGTTCAAGCAGCGCACCCGGCAGGCCGACAAACAGGAGATGCTGGTCTTCATCACGCCGAAGACCATTTCCGACTATGGGTCCGTGCGCTGAGGTGCGGATTGAAACGAACCAGAACGTCTTATTCGGAGGCTGTATGCGCAAACTGATCGGGCTGCTGGGAGTCGTGCTGACACTGCTGCTGTCGTCGTGCGGCGGCGGTGGCGGCTATGCGGGGGATACCGGGCCAACGAATGAGTTGAGGATGTCGCCGCTGCTCGACTCGGCAGCGCTTCCGGTGGGGTACTTCACCGATCTGGCGGTGATCTCGCAGGGTGTCCAACCCTACTACGTCATGTCGTCGGATGCTTCCGTCCGTGCTGATCTGCTGGATGACGGCACCTTGCGCGTTTGGGCGTTGTCGCCCGGACAGTCCCAGGTGTCGGTGCAGGATTCAAGTGTCAGCCAGCGGACCATCAAGCTGACGGTCGAATCGCAGACCACGGCACTGATCAGTTCGGTCGGTTCGGCCATCAACCTGATGCCGAATCAGTCAAAGATGTTCACGATCGCGGGCGGAGTAGGCCCCTACGCCGTGCTCAGCAGTGACGATGCAGTGGCCACCGTAGCCGGTGCTGCAGGTTCCTACGTCGTGACTGGCCATTTGCCGGGCACGGCCAATCTGCAAGTCACCGATGCTTTTGGTCAGGCCTACACCATCAACGTGAGCGTGAACGTCAGCACGCTGGTCGTCGCGCCGACACAAGGCAGCGGCGTCGTCGGTTCGCAACTGACATTCGGCATAGCGGGTGGCGTCGCGCCTTATGCGGTGAGTGTGAGCAATCCCTCGGTTGCTAATGCAGCACTGTCGGCCAGTACGGTGAAAGTGGGTTTGCTGCTGCCCGGGGAAACCCAGGTCGCTGTCCGTGACAGCATCGGCACGACGGTGCTGTTCGGCGTCACGGTGACTGCATCCAAGCTGGCGATCAACCCCGAAACGCGCACCCTGAGCGAGACCGCGGGCGGCGGCAACATTACCTATGCACTGTCCGGTGATGCGCCGCCGTTCCGCGTGTCGGTCGGCAGTGCCGACAGAGCTTTCGTGACTGGCGCCAGCGTGTCGGCCGACAATGCGCTGATGACGGCCACGCTGGGCTCCAACCTGTGCATCACGGGCGGTGACCGGACGATCCAGATGCTGGTGATCGATGCGCAGGGCACGTCGGCAGTCGCCACGCTGGTGATCAAGGACCAGGGCAAGAACAAGGACGATATCGAGATCCCGTGTCCGTGATGCGGATCCAATCGGGACAGTGACTCAAGCCAGCCCGCGCGGCTGGCTTTTTTCATCAACAATCGCGCCATGCACATCATTCTGGTTGGCCTGCCCGGCTGCGGAAAATCGACCGTGGGCCGACAGCTGGGCCGGCGTGTCGGCCTGCCGTTCATCGACTCGGACGCGGTGATTGAGGGGCGTGCCGGCATGCCGATACGCACCTTCTTCGACGAGTTCGGCGAGGACGCTTTTCGCGATCTGGAAGAGCGCGTGCTGGACGAGCTGACGCTCGGCGCGCGCGGCGTGCTGGCTACCGGTGGCGGCTCGGTCCTGCGCCAAGCGACGCGCGAGCGCCTGCACGCGCGTGGCACGGTGGTCTACCTGCACGCCAGCCCCGACAAGCTGATCGGGCGCCTGCGCCGCGACACCAAGCGCCCGCTGCTGCAGGTGGCCGATCCGTACAAGCGCCTGCAGGCGCTGTACCACGAGCGCGATCCGCTGTATCGCGAGGTGGCGCATTACGTCATCGACGTGCAGAGCACATCCTTGTCGATGCTGGTCAACCGGGTGCTGATGCAGCTCGAGCTGCAACCGGCGCGCGACCGCGGCTGAGCGCGTGCGCCAGCCCCTACACTTGCCGGCATGAACGGTTCTTCTTCCGCCCAGCAGGTGCACATCGCGCTCGGCGAGCGCAGCTACGACATCGCCATCGGCGCCGGCCTGCTCGATGATCCAGCCTCGTTCGACGCCGCGCGCGCCGGCACGCAGGCGCTGATCGTCACCGACGCCACCGTCGGTCCGCTGTACGCCGAACGGCTGGCGCGCGTGCTGGCGCGGCGCCACCCGCAGGTGCGTCAGCTGGCGCTGCCGGATGGCGAGCAGCACAAGAGCTGGGAATCGCTCAACTTGGTTTTCGATGAACTGCTCGGCAGCGGCGCCGACCGCAAGACCACGCTGTATGCGCTGGGCGGCGGCGTGGTGGGCGACATGACCGGCTTTGCCGCCGCCTGCTACATGCGCGGCGTGCCCTTCGTGCAGGTGCCGACCACGCTGCTGGCGCAGGTCGATTCGTCGGTCGGCGGCAAGACCGCCATCAACCACCCGCTCGGCAAGAACATGATCGGCGCGTTCTACCAGCCGCTGGCGGTGGTGTGCGACCTCGACGTGCTGAAGACGCTGCCGCCGCGCGAGCTGTCGGCCGGCCTGGCCGAGGTGATCAAGTACGGCCCGATTGCCGACATGGACTTCCTGGACTGGATCGAGACCCACGTCGACGCGCTGCGCGCCTGCGATCCGGCTGCGCTGGCGCAGGCGGTGAAGCGCAGCTGCGAGATCAAGGCCGAGGTGGTGGGCCAGGACGAGCGCGAGTCGGGGCTGCGCGCGATCCTCAACTTCGGCCACACCTTCGGCCATGCGATCGAGGCCGGCATGGGCTACGGCGCCTGGCTGCACGGCGAGGCGGTGGGCGCCGGCATGGTGATGGCGGCCGAGCTGTCGCGCGAACTGGGGCTGGTGGACGCCGGCTTCGTGCAGCGGCTGACGGCGCTGATCGAGCGCGCCGGCCTGCCGACGCGCGGCCCGGTGCTGGACGCGCAGGACAACGCCGGCCGCTACCTGCAGCTGATGCGCATCGACAAGAAGGCCGAGGGCGGCGAGATCCGCTTCGTGCTCATTGACGGACCGGGTCGCGCGGTCGTGCGTGCGGTGCCGGATGCGCTGGTGCGCCAGGTGATCGACCGCTGCTGCGCCTGAGCCGTCAGCGGGGCGTTTATCACGGCTCATGAACCAGGGCGAGGCAATGCAGGTGACGGCAACGCTGGCTCCCTACGCCAGCGACCCGGCCCATTCGCGCGGCCGGCGCCACCCGGCCTCGCCGGCGCCGACGCGCAACGCCTTCCAGCGTGACCGCGACCGCATCGTTCACTCGACTGCGTTCCGGCGCCTGGTCTACAAGACGCAGGTGTTCCTCAACCACGAGGGCGACCTGTTCCGCACGCGCCTGACGCATTCGCTCGAGGTGGCGCAGCTGGCGCGCTCGATCGCGCGTTCGCTCGGGCTGCACGAGGACCTGACCGAGGCGATCGCGCTGGCGCACGACCTGGGCCACACGCCGTTCGGCCATGCCGGGCAGGATGCGCTGCACGAATGCATGGCGGCGCACGGCGGCTTCGAGCACAACCTGCAGAGCCTGCGCGTGGTCGACGAGCTGGAGCACCGCTATCCGCACCACGACGGGCTGAACCTGAGCTTCGAGACGCGCGAGGGCATCCTCAAGCATTGCTCGGCCGCCAACGCGCGCCGGCTGGAGGCTGCCGAACCGGACGGCGTGGCGCGGCGCTTTCTCGACGGCACGCAGCCGAGCCTGGAGGCGCAGCTGGCCAACCTCGCCGACGAGATCGCCTACAACGCTCACGACATCGACGACGGCGTGCGTTCGGGCCTGCTGCGGCTGGAGCAGGTGGCCGAGGTGCCGCTGTTCGCCGGCTTTCTGGCGGCCGTGCAGCGCGACCATCCGGGGCTGCAGGGCCGGCGGGTGCTGTACGAGTCGATCCGCCGCATGCTGTCGGCGCAGGTCTACGACGTCATCGACGCCACCGGCGCGGCGCTGCACCAGGCTGGGCCGGGCAGTGCCGACGCTGCGCGCATGGCCGGGCCGCTGGTGCGCTTTGGCGACGACATGCGGCAGCGTTCGCTGCAGCTCAAGCGCTTCCTGTTTGCCAACCTGTACCGCCATCCGCAGGTGATCGAGACCACCACGCAGGCGCAGCAGGTGGTGCGCGAACTGTTTGCCGCCTACCTGGCGCAGCCGGGTGAGCTGCGCCCCAGCTTCGCCGCGCGCGCCGACCGCGAGCGCGCCGTGGCTGACTACATCGCCGGCATGACCGACCGCTTCGCCCTGCGCGAGCACGAGCGGCTGACCGGGCGCCGGTTGCTGGCGACATGAACCTGCGCAGTGAAACCGGGGCCGCCTGGGTCGTGATCCTGGCCGGGGTCTGCGCCGCGCTGCACGTGGCCAAGCTGCCGCCGGCGATCCCGGCGCTGCAACAGGCGCTCGGCATCACGCTGGTGCAGGCCGGATTCCTGCTGTCGCTGGTGCAGCTGGCCGGCATGAGCCTGGGCGTGATGGCCGGTCTGACGGCCGACGGCGTCGGCCTGCGGCGCAGCATGATGGCGGGCCTGTGGCTGCTGTTTGCCGCCAGCCTGGCCGGCGGCTGGGCGCGCGAGATCGGCACCCTGCTGGTGCTGCGCGCGCTGGAGGGCGTGGGTTTCCTGATGGTCACGGTGGCGGCGCCCAGCCTGGTGCGGCGCACCGTGGCGCCATCGAAGCTGACGCGCATGCTGGGTTTCTGGGGCGCCTTCATGCCGTTCGGCACCGCTATGGCCCTGCTGTTCGGTCCGGCGGTCATCGCCGGTGCCGGCTGGCCGGGCTGGTGGTGGCTGATCGCGCTGCTGACGGCGGCGATGGCGCTCTGGGTGCGGGCGCGCGTGCCGGCCGATCCGCCGCACGCGGGGCCGGTGATCGCGGTCAGCGACTGGCGTCGGCGCCTGACGCAGACGCTGGGCTCGGCGGGGCCCTGGCTGGGCGCGCTGGTCTTCAGCGTGTATTCGGCCCAGTGGCTGGCGGTGATCGGCTTCCTGCCGGCGCTGTACGCCGAATCCGGCTGGGGCGGCGCTTTGAGCGCGGTGCTGACGGCGCTGGTGGCGGCCGCCAACATCATCGGCAACGTCGCGGCCGGGCGGCTGCTGTCGCACGGCGTGGCGCCGCAGCGCCTGCTGTGGCTGGGTTTCGGCACCATGGCGCTGGGTACGCTGCTGGGCTTTGCCAGCTTCACCGAGCAAAGCCCGGTGCTGCGCTACCTGGGCGTTATCGTGTTCTCGGCCGTCGGCGGACTGATTCCGGGCAGCCTGTTCGGCCTGGCGCCTCGGCTGGCGCCGAGCGAGCGCACCGTCGCCACCACCGTGGGCTGGTTCACGCAGTGGTCGGCGGTAGGGCAGATGAGCGGCCCGCCGCTGGTGGCCTGGGTCGCCAGCCGCAGCGGGACCTGGCAGTGGACCTGGGTGGTGCTGGGCACCTGCAGCCTGCTGGGCGCGCTGCTGGCCTGGCGGCTGGGCCGGCGCCTGGCGGTCTAATACGGCCATGAACACCACCGACACCGTCATCGCCGACACCCGCCGCTGGCTGGAGCGCGCGGTGATCGGGCTCAACCTGTGCCCGTTCGCCAAGGCGCCGCACGTGAAGGGCCAGATCCATTACGCGGTCTGCGACAGCGACGATCCGCAGGATCTGCTGGCGCTGCTGCGTGCCGAACTTCAGGCGCTGGCCGCGGTCGAGCCGACCGAACGAGAAACCACGCTGCTGATGGCGCCGCGCATGCTGGCGGATTTTCTCGACTTCAACGACTTGCTTGATCGGGCCGATGCCGTGCTGGCAGAGCTCGAGCTCGAGGGCGTGCTGCAGATCGCGCCGTTCCATCCGCGTTTCCAGTTCGCCGGCACGGCGGACGACGACATCACCAACGCCAGCAACCGGTCACCGTACCCGACCCTGCACCTGATCCGCGAGGCCAGCATCGACCGCGCGGTGGATGCCTTTCCCGAGGCCGAGACGATCTACGAGGCCAACATGGCGACGCTGGAGCAGCTGGGCCACGCCGGCTGGGCGGCGCTGGACGTGGGGCCGAGTGGGGGCGACGGCGTGACCGGCGAGGAGCCGGCGCCATGAGCCGCGCACGTGGCAAACCCGTTTCTCGCGCTTCGATGTCGGCAGCGACTCCGACGCATACGGCAGGCGGGAAGCCGCCGGCTGGCGCCGCGGACCCGGTGCTGGCCGAGCTGCGCCCCGGCCAGTCGATCGAGCTGCTGAAGGAACTGCACATCCTCACCCGCGACGGCCGGCTGAACCAGGATTCGCGTCGCAAGCTCAAGCAGGTCGGGCACCTGCTGCAGTTCATCACCCCGATCCTGGACGAACTGAGCCCGGCTGGCGCCGAGCCGACGCTGGCCGACCACGGTGCCGGCAAGTCCTACCTGGGCTTCATGCTGTACGACGGCTGGTTCAAGGGGCACGGCAGCGGCTGGGTTCACGGCATCGAGACCCGGCCCGAGCTGGTGCAGCGCTCGCGGGCGCTGGCCGAACGCCTGGGTTTCGAGCGCATGCGCTTCCACGAGCTGAGCGCCGCCGATGCCGCGCACGACGCGGCGCTGCCGGCCGTCATCGACGTGGTCACGGCACTGCACGCCTGCGACTCCGCCACTGACGATGCGATCGCCTTCGGCCTGGCGAAGCAGGTGCAGGCGATGGTGCTGGTGCCGTGCTGCCAGGCCGAACTGGCGGCGCGCCTGCGGCAGTCGAAGGCGCTGCAGTTGTCGCGCACGCCGTTGGCCGAACTGTGGCGCCACCCGCTGCACACGCGCGAAATGGGTAGCCAGCTCACCAACGTGCTGCGCTGCCTCTATCTCGAGTCGCAGGGTTACGCCGTCACGGTGACCGAACTGGTCGGCTGGGAGCACAGCCTGAAAAACGAACTGATCATCGCCCGCTTCACCGGCCACCGAAAGCGCAGCGCCGGCGAGCGGCTGCGCGCTCTGCTGGGCGAGTTCGGACTGCTGTCGCTGCTGCCGCTGCGCTATCCGGCGCTGGACGTCGATCCCGCGCCGGACCCGGCCGCGGTCAGTTCATGACCATGTTGTTGACCACGCGGCGCACGCCCCAGACGCCCTTGGCGATGCGCAGCGCCAGGTCGCGTCCGGCCGGGCCGTTGGCGGGCGTGCCGTTGATGACGATCACGCCGTCACCCTGCGAGTGCACGTACAGGCCTTGTGCGCCTACGCGCGGGTCAGCGCGCAAGGCGGCCATCACCCGATCCTCCAGGTTCTGCTCCTGTGCCTGGCGCGCGGCCTCGCGGTTCGACATCGGACCCTCGCGCGGCGCGTCCCAGCCATAGCCGCCACCCGCGCAGCCGGCCAGCACCATGAGACCGGTTGCCAGCGCGGGCAGGGTGAGCGAACGAAGGTGGATTCGGATCATGTCGGGGCTCCTTTGCACGATGGCTCGATACTAGCCCTAACGCACCCGGGCGCTTGTCAGCCGACGCCGCCAGTTGCAGGCCAGCAGCCGCCCGTGCAGCGTTCGATGCCAGCCAGGTCGCGCCGTGACTGGATTTGCGTGCAACCGGCCACGGTCAGCAGCCCGTGGACCGTGGTGGCCTGGTCCCAGCCGTGCTCCAGCAGCAGCCAGCCGCCCCGTGCCAGATGTGCGGGTGCGCTGGTGATGATGCGGCGGATATCGCGCAACCCATCGGCGCCGCTGGCCAGGGCCTGGCGTGGCTCGTGGCGCAGCGCCGCCAGGTGCGGATCGGCCTCGGCGATGTAGGGCGGATTGCTGACGATGACATCGAAGCGTTCGCCAGCCACCGGCGCGAACCAGTCGCCGTGGCGCAACTCGACGGCCAGACCCAGGCGCCGGGCGTTGGCGTCGGCGACGGCCAGCGCATCGGTGCTGGCATCCACCGCTAGCACTGATGCCCGCGGCCGCTGCTGTGCGATCGCCAGCGCGATGGCGCCGCTGCCGGTGCCCAGGTCGAGCACGCGGCTGGCTTGATCGCTTGGCAGCAGTTCCAGCGCCCAGTCGACCAGGGTTTCGGTGTCGTCGCGCGGGTCGAGCACGCGGGCATCGATCTGCAGTTCGAGGCCGTGGAAGGCCTTGCTGCCGATCAGGTAGGCGATCGGCTCGCCAGCCAGGCGGCGCGTCGTCAGCGCGCGCAGGCGCTGGCCCGCCTCCGGCGGCAAGGGCTCGCGGTCGTGTGCCAGCAGCCAGGCGCGTGCGTGACTGGGTCGGTCGAGCGCGTGCAGCAGCAGCATCTGCGCTTCGAGGCGCGGCAGGCCGCGCGCCTGCACCTGCGCCAAGGCCTCGGCCAGGGTCATGCTGACGATGGGCGGCTGATGCGGCTGGCGTCGGGCGGATGTCGATCGGACCGTGCGCGGGCGCTCACGGCGCGCTCATCCGGTCGACCACGTCGCGCACGCCCAACACCTGGCGCGTGGTCTGGATCGCCAGCGACCGGTCGGCGGCGCTGGCCAGCGTGCCGCCGAGGATGATGACGCCGCCTTCGTAGCCGTCGACCGTGAGCCGGGCATCGCTCAAGCCGGGTTGCGCCGCCAGCGCCGCACGCACGCGCTCGGCCAGTCGCTGCGAGCCGGCGGTGGTGCCGGCCTCGACGTGCGCCGGGATCGCCTCCAGGTTCGGCAGGCGGATGTCCGGCAGCGGGATCTCGCGCGGTGTCGCGCCCCAGGGCGTGCCGCCCTGGCAGCCCGCCAGCAGCGCGGCGGCAGCGGCCAGCAGCAGGGCGCGCGAGGTCTTGGTGGTCAGCTTGTGCATGGGCGAATTCCTTGCTCGGGTTCGGTGCCGGGCCGCTGCCGCATCATAGCCAGCGCCCGCCCGGCGCGCTTTCAACGTTCCCGGAGGTCAGGCGTTGACTTCCAGCTCGGCCATCATCTCGGACTGGCGCTCGGCCTGCAGGGCCTCGACCACCTCGTGCAGATCGCCTTCCATCGCCTGCGCCAGCTTGTACAGCGTCAGGTTGATGCGGTGGTCGGTCAGGCGCCCCTGCGGGAAGTTGTAGGTGCGGATGCGGTCCGAGCGGTCGCCCGAGCCGATCAGGCCCTTGCGCGTGGCGGCTTCCTTGCTGGCGCGTTCGCTGCGCTCCTTGTCCTGCAGCCGCGCCTGCAGCACCTGCAGCGCCTTGGCCTTGTTGGCGTGCTGGCTGCGCCCGTCCTGGCACTCGGCGACGATGCCGGTGGGCAGGTGCACCACGCGCACCGCCGAGTCGGTCTTGTTGATGTGCTGGCCGCCGGCGCCGCTGGCGCGGAAGGTGTCGATGCGCAGATCGGCCGGGTTCAGCGTGATCGCCTCCGCCGCATCGGGCTCGGGCATCACGGCGACGGTGGCGGCGCTGGTGTGGATGCGGCCCTGGGTCTCGGTCACCGGCACGCGCTGCACCCGGTGGCCGCCGGATTCGTAGCGCAGCTTGCCATACACGTCCTCACCCTCGATGCGCAGCACCAGCTCCTTGTAGCCACCCAGCTCGGCCGGCGATTCGCTCATCACCTCGACGCGCCAGCCTTGGCTTTGCGCGTAGCGTGTGTACATGCGGGCCAGGTCGCCCGCGAACAGGGCCGATTCGTCGCCGCCGGTGCCCGCGCGGATCTCGATGAAGGCGTTGCGCGCGTCATCCGGGTCCTTGGGCAACAGCATGCGCTGCAGTTCGGCCTCCAGCTCGGTCAGCTCTGCTTCGCAGGCGGTGATTTCCTCCTCGGCCATGGCGGCCATGTCGGCGTCGTCCAGCAGTTCCTGCGCCGCCTGCAGGTCGCGCTCGCGCTGGCGGTAGCGCGCCCAGCGCTCGGCGATGGCGCCGACCTCGGTGTGTTCGCGCGACAGCTGCATGAACTGCGTCATGTCGGCCATGATGTCGGGTCGCGAGAGCAGGAAGTCGAGCTCGCCCAGGCGGTCGGTGTAGCGGTCGAGTTGCCGGCGGAGGAAGTCTTTCATGGGCGGGATGAGGGGGGCGGGGCACCAGCGCTGGCGCGGTCGGCCTGAGGGCCACGGATGCGGCACGGGTGACGCCGTGCCCGGGCTGCGCGACGCTGCCCGTGGTCTGCCAGCGCAGCTAAGGCCGGGAGCCGGGGCTGGTCCGCGCGCCGCGCAGGAACAGGCGCTCGATCGCCTGCGTGGTGCGCTGGCGGTGCTCGGGGTCGGCGGTGTGCAGCTCGGCCATGGCGCCGTGCAGCATCTTCTGCGTCAGCCCGCGCGACAGCGCTTCCAGCACCGCCTCGACGTCCTCGCCCCGGGCCAGGCGACGGCGCGCACGGAGCAGTTCCAGCGCGCGCCATTCGTCGGCCTGCGAGTGGAGCTGCTGGATCAGCGGCACCACGCCGGTGACCGGGTCGCGCTGGTCCAGCCAGTGCAGGAAGCTCTGCACGCCGGCGTCGATGATGACCTCGGCCTGCTCCACCGCGGCCTGGCGGTTGGCGTGGCCGGTCTGCACCACCTGGGCCAGGTCGTCCACCGTGTACAGGTAGACGTCGTTGAGCTGCCGCACTTCCGGCTCGATGTCGCGCGGCACCGCCAGGTCGACCATGAAGATCGGGCGGTGGCGGCGTTTTTTCAGTGCGCGCTCGACCGCGCCGAGGCCGATGATGGGCAGCGTGCTGGCGGTGCAGCTGACCACGGCGTCGAACTCGTGCAGGCGTGCCGGCAGATCGGCCAGGCGCATGACTTCGCCGCCGAACTGGGTGGCGAGCTTCTCGCCGCGCTCCAGCGTGCGGTTGGCGATGGCGATGGTGGCCGGGTCCCTGGCGGCGAAATGCGTGGCGGCCAGCTCGATCATCTCGCCGGCGCCGACGAACAGCACCTTGATCTGGCTCAGGTCCTCGAACAGGTTGCCGGCCAGCCGCACCGCCGCGGCCGCCATGCTGATCGAATGGGCGCCGATCTCGGTCGACGAGCGCACCTGCTTGGCGACCGCGAAGCTGCGCTGGAACAGCTGGTTCAGCGTGCGGCCGAGCGCGCCGGCATCCTCGGCGGCGCGCACCGCGCTCTTCATCTGGCCCAGGATCTGCGGCTCGCCCAGCACCATCGAGTCGAGCCCGCTGGCGACGCGGAAGGCGTGGCGCGCGGCCTGGCCGTCCTGCAGCACGTAGGTGTGCTCGCGCAGCGCGTCGGCCGGCACGTGGCCGGCCTGGGCCAGCCAGTCCAGCGTGTGGTCGATCTGCGGCTTGTCGGAGGCGCAGTACACCTCGGTCCGGTTGCAGGTCGACAGGATGGCGGCCTCGGGGTGACGCGCGTGCGACTGGCGCAAACCGTGCAGCGCCGGCGCGATCTGATCCAGCGCGAACGCGAACCGGCCGCGCAGATCAAGCGGCGCGGTGTGGTGGTTCAGTCCGAGAGCCCAGACGGTCATGGGCGTCGATTATAAAATTGACCGCTGGCTCGTGTCTCATGATGAGATATGAACTTGACTCGTATCAAGAACGGCGCGCGCGGTGGACCTTGTCGATCTGATCTGGCACCTGGCCGGCTTCGTGGCGCCGGCGCTGTTCCTGGCCGTCGGACTCGCGCTGGGGGCGCGCCTGTTCTGGCGCAGCGGCACGCCGGCGCTGGCACGGCAGATCGGGCTCAACTTCGCGGTCGGACTCGGCGTGCTGATGCTGGGCCTGGCCCTGAC
>NZ_DAOMOQ010000006.1:51025-121166 GCF_035444425.1 Ottowia sp.
TCGGGCTCAACTTCGCGGTCGGACTCGGCGTGCTGATGCTGGGCCTGGCCCTGACGGGCCGCGATGGCCGCATGCTGACCTACGGGGCGCTGGCGCTGGCGGTGGGCGCCAGCCAGGCCTGGCATGTGCGGCGCGCCGGGCGCGAGGGCGGTGCGGCCTGAACCGCACGGCGCGCGGACAACTCAGGCGCCGGGGCTGAACAGATCGATCCGGTCGGTGACGATACCGTCGGTGCCCAGTGAGATCAGCCGCTCGGCCGCCCATTCATCGTTCACCGTGTAACTCAGCACGCGCATGCCCATGCCGTGCACTTGCTCGACCAGCGCCGCATCCCACAGCGCGTGATTGCAGACGATGGCGGCGCAGCGCAGTTGCGCGGCGTAGCCGAAGCAGCCGTCCCACAGCGTGTCCAGCAACAGGCCGCGCGGCAGTTGCGGCGCCGCCTGCAGCGCGCCCCACAGCGATTCGGGGCGGAACGAGGTCAGCAGTGGCGGTGTCGTGGCGCCCTGCCACAGGTGCGCCGCCAGTTCGGCGACCACGCGGCCGGTGCGCTCCTCCAGCCCCGGCGTCGGCTTGATCTCGATGTCGAGCTGGTGGCCGTTGGCCAGGCACCAGCGCGCCAGGTTTTCCAGCGTCGGCAACGGCTCGCCGGCGTAGCGGCGCGAATGCCAGCCGCCGGCATCCAGCCGGGCCAGCGCTGACCAGCCCTGCTCGCCCGCCGTGCCGTGGCCGCTGGTGGTGCGATCCAGCGCAGTGTCGTGCAGCAGGAATGGCACGCCGTCGGCCGACAGCTTGACGTCGCACTCGAACATGCGCCAGCCGTGTTCGGCGCCGAGGCGGAATGCCGCCAGCGTGTTCTCCGGCGCCAGCCGGCCGGCGCCGCGGTGGGCGATCCAGAACGGGTAGGGCCAGGCGTCCATGGCGGGCGGCTTCAATCGATCGCCAGTGCGGTCTTGCCGAACTGCTCGTAGGCTTCCAGCCGGGCCAATGCGGTGCGCACCTCGCCCAGCGGATAGGTCTTCTCGATCCGCGGCCGCACGCCGTGGCGCTGGCAGAACGCCAGCAGGTCGTGCAGCTCCGCGATGGTGCTCATGGTCGAGCCCAGGATCTTGAGCTGGCGGATGAACAGGCGGCGGATGTCGGCGCCGGGCTGGTCGCCGCTGGTGGCGCCGCAGGTCACCAGGCGCCCGCCGCGCACCAGCGACTTCAGCGCCGCGCTCCAGACCGCCTCGCCGACGTTCTCCAACACCACGTCGACGCCGCGCCCGCCGGTGGCGGCCAGCGCCGCCTTGGCGACGTCCTCGCGGCTGGAGTCGATCACGTGGTCGGCACCCAGCGCACGGGCGCGTTCCAGCTTGTCGGCATGGCGCGAGGTGACGATGACGCGTGCGCCCAGCACCTTGGCGATCTGCAGCCCCGCCAGCGACACGCCGCCGCCGATGCCGAAGATCAGCAGTGTCTCCCAGCTCTTGAGCTGCGCCTGGGTGGTCAGCATGCGCCAGGCGGTCAGGTGGTTGACGCCGAGCGCGGCGCCTTCGGCGAACGACCAGTCATCCGGCAGCGCCAGCACGTTGCGCGCCGGCACCGTGACGTACTGGGCGAAAGTGCCGTCGCGGTGCTCGCCCAGCATCTTGTAGCGGGTGCACAGCACGTCGTCGCCGCGCAGGCAGAACTCGCAGCGCTGGCACGACACGCCGGGGTGCAGGAACACGCGCTGGCCGGGCTTGAGCAGCGGGTCATCGGCATCCACCTCGTCGATCACGCCGGCGCCGTCGAGCCCCAGGATCATCGGGATCGGGTGCGTGATGCCGGCGCCGCTGTTGCGCATGTACAGGTCGACCCGGTTCAGCGTGGCGGCGTGCAGGCGGATGCGCACTTCGCCTGGCGCGCGCGCGGGCAACGGGCGCTCGCCCACGATGACGACTTCCATGCCGCCGTGGCCGGTGATGTAGGCCGCTTTCATGTCCTGATCCTCCTCAGTGCTCGATGCGCAAGCCCGTCGCTTCATCGAAGCCGTGGATGCGGTCTTCCAGCGGCAGCACGTGCAGCAGTTGCCCGGGCGCGGGTGGTGCCTCGGTCTCGTGCATGCGCAGGATGGTCCACGGACCCTGTGGTCCGCCGAGGTGTCCGTACACCAGCCGCTCGGCGCCGAGCATCTCGACGGTGGCGACGTTCAGCGACCAGCCGCCGGAATCGACCACCCGCAGATGCTCCGGCCGGATGCCCAGCAGCGCACCTTCGCGCACGCCCTCGACACCCTTGAGCAGGTTCATTGGCGGCGCGCCGATGAAGCTGGCGACGAAGGTGCTGGCCGGGCGGTGATAGACCTCGTCGGGCGTGCCGAACTGCTCCATGCGGCCGGCGTTCAGCACGATCATGCGCTCGGCCAGCGTCATCGCCTCGACCTGGTCGTGGGTGACGAACAGGCTGGTGATGCCGAGTTCGCGGTGCAGCTTCTCGATCTCCAGCCGGGTCTGTGCGCGCAGCTTGGCGTCCAGGTTCGAGAGCGGCTCGTCGAACAGGAACACCTGCGGCTCGCGCACGATGGCGCGGCCCATGGCCACGCGCTGGCGCTGCCCGCCCGACAGCTCGCGCGGCTTGCGCTGCAGCAGGCCGTCCAGTTCCAGGATGGCGGCGGCCTTGTCGACGCGCGCCCTGATCTCGGCGACCGGGACCTTCTTGATCTTCAGTCCGTAGGCCATGTTGTCGAACACGCTCATGTGCGGATACAGCGCGTAGTTCTGGAACACCATGGCGATGTCGCGCTCGGCCGGCTCCAGTTGGTTGACCACGCGGCCGCCAATGCTGATGGTGCCTTCGGTGATTTCCTCCAGCCCCGCGACCATGCGCAGCAGCGTCGACTTGCCGCAGCCCGAGGGTCCGACGATAACGACGAACTCGCCGTCTTTGATCTCGGCGCTGACGCCATGGATGACCTGGTTGGCCTTGGGGCCGGTGCCGTAGCGCTTGACGACTTTGTTGAACTCAATACTAGCCATGGGTTATGCGGTGACGAGAATCAAAGGGCCGCGGAGCAGGCCAGTCCAGCGAACACCGTGGCCGGACCTGCGCCGGGCACTGGCGTTGTCCCCCTCGCATAGCAGGTGGGAAAGGCGCGAAGCGACTCAGGGGGGTGTTCACTTCTCCGTATCCACCAGTCCCTTGACGAACCACTTCTGCATCAGTACCACCACCAGTGCCGGTGGGATCATCGCCAGGATGGCGGTGGCCATGATGACGTTCCATTCGTTGGCCGCATCGCCGCCGGCGAACATGCGCTTGATGCCCATGACGATGGGGTACATGTCCTCGCTGGTGGTCATCAGCAGTGGCCACAGGTACTGGTTCCAGCCATAAATGAACTGGATCACGAACAGCGCCGCCATGCTGGTCTTGGACAGCGGTAGCAGCACGTCCTTGAAGAAGCGCATTGGGCCGGCACCGTCGATGCGCGCCGCCTCGGTCAGCTCGTCGGGCACCGTGAGGAAGAACTGGCGGAACAGAAAGGTGGCGGTGGCCGAGGCGATCAGCGGGATCGTCAGGCCGGCATAGCTGTTCAGCATGTTCAGATCCGCCACCACCTTGTAGGTCGGCAGGATGCGCACCTCGACCGGCAGCATCAGGGTGATGAAGATCATCCAGAACACCAGGCCGCGGAAGGGAAAGCGGAAGTACACCACCGCGAACGCCGACAGCATGGAGATGGCGATCTTGCCGACCGCGATCACGATGGCGGTGACGAAGCTCACCCACAGCATGCGCCCGGCCGGCGGGATGCGGCTGCCGTAGCTGGTCTCGCCGCCGAACAGGGCCAGCCGGTAGGTCTCCAGCATGTGCGAACCGGGCAGCAGCGACATCGGCGTGCGCTGCACGATCTCCGCCGAGGTCTGGGTCGAGGCGATGAAGGCCAGATAGACCGGAAAGCCCACCGCCAGCACGCCGAGCAGCAGCACGGTGTGGGCAATGGCGGTGGTGCCGGGCCGGTTTTCAATCATTGGTACTGCACCCTGCGTTCGACGTAGCGGAACTGCGCCACCGTCAACGCGATGACGATCACCATCAGCACCACCGACTGCGCGGCCGAGCCGCCCAGGTCGAGCCCCTTGAAGCCGTCGAAATACACCTTGTAGACCAGGATCGCGGTGTCCTTGCCGGGGCCGCCGTGCGTCGCCGTGTCGACGATGCCGAAGGTGTCGAAGAAGGCGTAGATGATGTTCATCACCAGCAGGAAGAAGGTGGTGGGTGAGAGCAGCGGGAACTGCACGCTCCAGAAGCGGCGCCAGGGGCCGGCACCGTCGATGGCGGCGGCCTCGATCAGGCTCTTGGGCACCGACTGCAGGCCGGCCAGGAAGAACAGGAAGTTGTAGGAAATCTGCTTCCAGGCCGCCGCCAGCACGATCAGCGCCATCGCGTGCTGGCCGTTCAGCAGGTGGTTCCAGTTGAAGCCGATGCTGCGTAGCGCGTAGGCCACCACGCCGATCGATGGCGCGAACATGAACAGCCACAGCACGCCGGCCACGGCGGGCGCCACCGCATAGGGCCAGATCAGCAGTGTCTTGTAGCCGGTGGCGAACTTGATGACGCGGTCGGCCATCACCGCCAGCGCCAGCGCGATGACGATGCCGAGCACGGCCACCAGCACCGAGAACAGCACCGTGATCTGGAACGATTCGAGGTAGCTCGAATCGCCGAACAGCTGCGTGAAGTTCTCCAGGCCGACGAACTCGGTGCTGATGCCGAAGGCGTCCTCGCGCAGCAGGCTCTGGTAGATCGCCTGACCCGCCGGCCAGAAGAAGAACACCAGCACGATCGCCAACTGGGGCGCCACCAGCGCCCAGGGCAGCCAGGCGGACTTGAAGCGGACGCGCTTTTCCATGGAGGCTGATTATCAGGTCGTTACACGTGGCGCCGATGATCCGGCTTGCCGACCGTCGTGACGCGACACGTGCCGGGGCCGAGGGTCGCCGATGGGCCTGAAACAAAAGGCCGGCGACTTGCGTCGCCGGCACATCCGGATATCAGGCACCGGCGCAGCGCGCGCCGTGGCCGGCATCAACCGCGGTTGGCTTTCTGGAAGCGCTGCAGCTGCTCATTGCCACGCTTGACGATGGTGTCGAGCGCATCCTTGGCCGACTTCTTGCCGGCCCACACGCCTTCCAGTTCCTCGTCGATGATGGCGCGGATCTGCACGAAGTTGCCCAGGCGCACGCCGCGCGATTTCTCGGTGGTCTTGCGGATCATCTGCGTCACGCTGACGTCGGTGCCGGGGTTCTTCTTGTAGAAGCCCGACTGGTCGGTCAGTTCGAACGACTTGATGGTCACCGGCAGGTAGCCGGTGCGCTGGTGGCTCTTGGCCGCCACCTCGGGCTGGCTCAGGAAGGCGAAGAACTGGCCGATGCCCTTGTACTCGTCGGGCTTCTTGCCGGCCATCACCCACAGGCTGGCACCGCCGATGACGGTGTTCTGCGGCGCGCCCGGCACGTCGGGGTAGTAGGGCAGGGTGCTGATGCCGCTGGCGAACTTGGCGTTGCGGCTGATGTTGCCGTACAGCGCCGACGAGCCGGTGGTCATGGCGCACTCGCCCGAGACGAAGGTGGCGTCGGCCGCGTTGCCGCGGCCCTTGTAGACGAACAGGCCCTGCTGTGCCATGTTGGCCAGGTTCTCGATGTGGCGCTGGTGCAGCGGCGTGTTGACGGCCAGGCGCGTGCCCGTGCCGCCGAAGCCGTTGTTGAGCGTGGCGAACAGCACGTTGTGCCAGGCGCTGAAGCTCTCGAGCTGGGTCCAGCTGATCCAGCTGGTGGTGAACGGGCACTTGTGGCCGCTGATCTTCAGCTTGGCCGCGGCGGCGGCGACCTCAGGCCAGGTCTTGGGCGGCTGTTCCGGATCCAGGCCGGCGGCCTTGAAGGCGTCCTTGTTGTAGTGGAACACCGGCGTCGAGCTGTTGAACGGGAAGCTCAGCATCTGGCCGTTGGGCGCCGTGTAGTAGCCCGCCACCGCCGGCACGTAGCCGGCGGGGTTGAACGGCACGCCGGCCTGCTTCATCACCTCGCCGACCGGCTTGATGGCACCCTTGCTGGCCATCATGGTGGCGGTGCCGACCTCGAACACCTGCAGGATGTGCGGCGCGTTGCCGGCGCGGAAGGCGGCGATGGCGGCCGTCATCGACTCGTCGTAGCTGCCCTTGAAGGTCGGCGTGACCTTGTAGGCGGTCTGGCTGGCGTTGAACTCCTTGGCCAGGTCGTTGACCCACTCGCCCAGGGCGCCGCCCATCGAGTGCCACCACTGGATTTCGGTCTGTGCGTGGACCGGGCCGGCCAGTGCTGCGGCCAGGGCCGCGCCGACGGCGGCGATCTTGAAGGACGGTTTCATCTTGCGAGTGCTCCTGGACAGAGAAAAAGGAAAAGGGCAGTCTATGTCGGTTTTGTTGCAATTTGGTGGCGGAAAACCCTGTCTTTCCTGCCTGGTGCGCAGCGTCAGGGCTTGGAGTGGAAGCAGCGTGATGAAGCGCCTAAAATTAAAGGTTTTCCCTAGGTGGTCGGCGCACGCGTCGCCATTCGGCACTCCATGAATGCTCCCGTGATGCTGGATCAGCCGCAGGCCGTGCACGACGCGGCTCCGCGCCTGCGCGAGATCCCGTACAACTACACCAGCTTTTCCGACCGCGAGATCGTGCTGCGCCTGCTCGGCGCGCGCGCCTGGGAAGTGCTGCAGCAACTGCGTGGCGAGCGCCACACGGGCCGCTCGGCGCGCATGCTGTACGAGGTGCTGGGCGACATCTGGGTGGTGCGGCGCAACCCCTACCTGCAGGATGACCTGCTCGACAACCCGCGCCGCCGGCGCATGCTGGTCGAAGCGCTGCAGCACCGCCTGGCCGAGATCGAGAAGCGCCGCACGCCGGGTGACGACGCCGGCCGCGACGCGCTGGTGGCCGAGCTGCTGGTGGCCGCGCACCGCGTGGTCGAGGCCTTCGACCGATCTTTCGGCAAGGTCGCCGAGCTGCGCCGCCGCACCGCCAAGGCGCTGGGGCGACACACGCACAAGGACAACATCAAGTTCGACGGCCTGTCGCGCGTCAGCCACGTGACCGACGCCACCGACTGGCGCGTCGAGTTCCCGCTGGTGGTGCTGACGCCGGACAGCGAAGAAGAGATGGCTGGCTTGGTCCAGGGCTGCATCGAACTGGGCCTCACAGTCATCCCGCGCGGCGGCGGCACCGGCTACACCGGCGGCGCGATTCCGCTGGACTGGAAGAGTGCCGTCATCAACACCGAGAAGCTCATCGGCATGGGCAAGGTCGAGCGCATCGCGCTGCCGGGGGTGGCGGGCGAGGTGCCGACCATCCACACCGAGGCTGGTGTGGTGACGCAGCGCGTGGCCGATGCCGCCGAAGCCGTCGGGCTGGTGTTCGCGGTTGATCCGACCAGCGCTGAAGCGTCCTGCATCGGCGGCAACGTCGCCATGAACGCCGGTGGCAAGAAGGCCGTGCTGTGGGGCACGGCGCTGGACAACCTGGCCAGCTGGCGCATGGTGACGCCCGATGGTGGTTGGCTGGAGGTGACGCGCCTGGGCCACAACCTGGGCAAGATCCACGACGCCGAGGTGGCCAGCTTCGAGCTGAAGTATTTCGACGCCTCGGGCAAGACGCTGAAGCGCACCGAACGCCTCGACATCCCAGGCGCCACTTTCCGCAAGGAAGGGCTGGGCAAGGACGTGACCGACAAGTTCCTGGCCGGTTTGCCCGGCGTGCAGAAGGAGGGCTGCGACGGCCTGATCACCAGCGCGCGCTGGATCCTGCACCGCATGCCCGAACACACGCGTACCGTGTGTCTGGAGTTCTTCGGCCATGCCAAGGACGCGGTGCCAAGCATCGTCGAGATCAAGGACTTCATGTTCGCCGAACAAAAGCGGACGGGAACCTTGCTGGCCGGCCTGGAGCACCTGGACGACCGCTATCTGCGCGCCGTGGGCTATTCCACCAAGTCCAAGCGCGGCGGGCTGCCCAAGATGGTGCTGATCGGCGACATCGCCGGCGACGACCCCGATGCCGTGGCGCGCGCCACCAGCGAGGTGGTGCGCATCGCCAACAGCCGCAGCGGCGAGGGCTTCATTGCCGTCGAGCCGCAAGCGCGTAAGAAGTTCTGGGCCGACCGCAAGCGCACCGCCGCCATCAGCCGCCACACCAACGCCTTCAAGATCAACGAGGACGTGGTGATCCCGCTGCCGCGCATGGCCGAGTACACCGACGGCATCGAGCGCATCAACATCGAGCTCAGCCTGCGCAACAAGATCGAACTGGCCGATGAGCTGGAGGCCTTCCTCGCCGGCGGGCAACTGCCGCTGGGCAAGGCCGAACAGGGCGCCACCATCCCGACGCCCGAACTGCTGGCCGAGAAGCTGCAGCTGGCGCTGGCCGTGGTGCGCGAGACGCGCACGCTGTGGCGCGGCTGGCTACGCGATGTCGATGCGCTGTTCCCGCAGTTGCAGGACCACAGCCTGCGCGCCAGCTGGAAGACGCAGATCCGCGACCCGCTGGGCGACATCTTCACCGGCAGCGACTTCGAGCCGCTGATGGCGGCGCTGGGCGAGATCCAGCAGCGCGTGTTGAAAGGGCGCGTCTGGATTGCCCTGCACATGCACGCGGGTGACGGCAACGTGCACACCAACATCCCCGTGCACAGCGACAACTACGCGATGCTGCAGACCGCGCACGAGGCGGTGGACCGCGTGATGGCGCTGGCGCGCAGCCTGGATGGCGTGATCTCGGGCGAGCATGGCATCGGCATCACCAAGCTCGAATACCTGAGCGACGACGAGCTCAGCGCCTTCGCCGACTACAAGCAGCGCATCGACCCCGAAGGCCGCTTCAACCGCGGCAAGCTGCTGCGCAACAAGGAACTGCCGGCACATCCGGGCCGCCGCCTGCGCGCCGACCTCAGCAACGCCTACACGCCCAGCTTCGGGCTGATGGGGCACGAGTCGATCCTGCTGCAGCAAAGCGACATCGGCGCCATTGCCGACTCGATCAAGGACTGCCTGCGCTGCGGCAAGTGCAAGCCCGACTGCTCGACCCACGTGCCGCGCGCCAACCTGCTGTACAGCCCGCGCAACAAGATCCTCGCTACCTCGCTGCTGATCGAGGCCTTCCTGTACGAGGAGCAGACGCGCCGCGGCGTCAGCCTGCGCCACTGGGAGGAATTCGAGGACGTGGCCGATCACTGCACCGTGTGCCACCGCTGCCTGGCGCCGTGCCCGGTCAAGATCGACTTCGGCGACGTCACCATGAACATGCGCAACCTGCTGCGCAAGATGGGCAAGAAGAGCTTCCGGCCCGGCAACGCGGCCAGCATGTTCTTCCTCAACGCGACCGAACCCACCGTCATCAACGCCACCAAGCTGGGCCTGGCGGCGGCGTTCACGGCGCAGCGCGCGGCGGTCGACTTCTTCAAGGTCGCCGGCCGCCAGCAGACGCGCCACCCGCCCGCCACCGTGGGGACGGCGCCGATCCGCGAGCAGGTGATCCACTTCGTCAACAAGAAGCTGCCCGGTGGCCTGCCGACCAAGACGGCGCGCGCGCTGCTCGACATCGAGGACCGCGCCTACGTGCCGGTGATCCGTGACCCGAATGGCACCACGGTGAACAGCGAGGCGGTGTTCTACTTCCCGGGCTGCGGCTCCGAACGCCTGTTCAGCCAGGTGGGCCTGGCCACGCAGGCCATGCTGTGGCATGCCGGCGTGCAGACCGTGCTGCCGCCCGGCTACGTGTGCTGCGGCTACCCGCAGCGCGGCAGCGGCCAGTTCGACAAGGCCGAGAAGATGATCACCGACAACCGGGTGCTGCTCCACCGCGTGGCAACGACGCTCAACTACCTCGACATCAAGACCGTGGTGGTCAGTTGCGGCACCTGCTACGACCAGATCTCGGGCTACCAGTTCGACAAGATCTTCCCCGGCAGCCGCATCATCGACATCCACGAATACCTGCTGGAGAAGGGCATCACGCTGCCGGCCGAACAACAGGGCGCCTATCTCTACCACGAGCCCTGCCACGACCCGATGAAGCTGCAGGATTCGACCAAGACGGTGAAGGCGCTGCTGGGCGAGAACGTGATCCGCAACAACCGCTGCTGCGGCGAGAGCGGCACGCTGGGTGTGACCCGGCCCGACGTCTCGACCCAGGTGCGCTTTCGCAAGGAAGCCGAGATCCGCCAGGACGAGGCGCGCCTGCGCGAGCTGATGAAGAGCACCGGCGCCGGCCCCGGCCTGGTGGCGGCGCCGCAGAACCTGAAGATCCTGACCAGTTGCCCGAGCTGCCTGCAGGGCCTGTCCCGCTACCAGGACGACCTGGGCAACGGGCTGCTGGAGGCCGACTACATCGTCATCGAGATGGCGCGCCACATCCTGGGCGAGAACTGGCTGCGCGAGTACGTCGACAAGGCCAACGCCGGCGGTATCGAGCGCGTGCTGGTCTGACGGCTCAGCCTAGGAACGGCAGTTGGATGCGCGCGAGCGTGCCGTGATGGGTGTGCCAGGCGAGGCGTGAGGACGCCGCGCACTCGTGTGCGCCAGGACGAGCAACGCCGCATGGCGCGGCCAGCGCGGTGCGATCGGGCGCATAGCGCGCTCACCCGACAGGTGAGTGTGATCGAAGCGGTGAAAGTCAGCGCTCGTGCGTGTTGCCCAAGGATGACCAGCGATCGACTGCCGTTCCTAGGCTCAGTGCTCGTCGTCGGCGCTGGGTGGCACGTCGGGTTCGCCGCCCTGCGCATCCGGGCTCCGCTGGCGATCGTCGTGCCTGAACAGCGCCCAGCAGGCCATGAACATGGCGGCGATGGTCGGGCCGATGACGAAGCCGTTGATGCCGAACAGCGACATGCCGCCGATGGTCGAGATCAGCACGATGTAGTCGGGCAGCTTGGTGTCCTTGCCGACCAGGATCGGGCGCAGCACGTTGTCCGACAGGCCGATCACCAGCACGCCCCACAGGGCCAGCGCCACGCCCTGCCAGATCGAGCCGGTGGC
Source organism: Ottowia sp. (assembly GCF_035444425.1). Lineage (GTDB taxonomy): Bacteria > Pseudomonadota > Gammaproteobacteria > Burkholderiales > Burkholderiaceae_C > Ottowia. Next base: position 62,045 of record NZ_DAOMOQ010000006.1, read on the forward strand.
CAGCAGGTAGATCGCCACCGGTGCCCACACCAGCGCCGCGCCGACGGCGGGCAGCAGCGACAGGATCGCCATCACCACGCCCCAGAACACGGCGCCCTTGATCCCCAGGGCCCAGAACGCCAGGCTGCCGAGGATGCCCTGCACGATCGCCACCACTACGTTGCCCTTGATGGTGGCGCGCACCACGGTGGCGAACTTGTTCAGCAGGTACTGCGTGTGGCTGCGTGCCAGCGGCACCGAGTCGCGCACCAGGCGTGACAGCGGCACCCCGTCGCGCAGCAGGAAGAACAGCAGGTACAGCATCACCGCGAACTGCAGCAGGAACTGGAAGGTGTTCTGGCCGATCGCCAGCGCGCGCGTCGCCAGCAGCTGGCTGCCCTGCAGCAGCCCGCTGGAGAGCTTGTCGATCAGCGATTCGAGGTTGAACACCCCCAGGCGCCCCAGCCAGTCGGTCAGCCAGCCGGGCAGCGCCGCCACGATCTGCTGGAAATAGCTGCGCAGGTTGATCTCGCCGGCGCGCATGCGCTGCACGAAGCTGGTGGCGTCGTCGATCAGCGAAGCGCCGATCATGATCATCGGCAGGATCACGATCACCAGGCTCAGCAGCAGCGTCAGCAGCGCCGCCAGGTTGGCGCGGCCCTTCAGGCGCCGGCGCAGCCGCTGGTAGAGCGGGTTGAACAGCAGGGCCAGCGCCATGGCCCAGAACACGGCGCCGAAAAACGGCGCCAGCACCCACAGGAAAGCCAGCGTCACGCCCGCCAGCAGCAGCAGGAAGACGAGGCGTTGCAGCTGGGGCGTGTTCATCGTGCGGCGACTATAGCGGTTCGGCCAGCCGGAGGCGTGTCAGCCGACACGCCGATGCGGGTTGGCGAAGCCGGGCACAATGCCAGCTTGTACGCCATCGCTACCGACTGCATTCACCGACCATGGCCAACCCCCGAACCCGTCGTTCCGCACCCGAAAACCTGACCGTGCACGCGAAGTCGCGCCTGCTCGAACTGAGCTGGCCGGACGGTGCGCATTTCCGCATCCCGTTCGAGCTGATGCGCGTGTATTCGCCCTCTGCCGAGGTGCAGGGCCACGGCCCGGGCCAGGAGGTTCTGCAGACCGGCAAGCGCGACGTCGACATCACCGAGCTGGCGCCGATCGGCAACTACGCGGTGCAGCCGACCTTTTCCGACGGCCACCTGAGCGGCATCTTCACTTGGGAGTACCTGTATTTCCTCGGCTCGCAGCAGGACGAGCTGTGGAAGCAGTATCTCGAGCGCCTGGCCGCGGCCGGCATGGACCGCGACGCCCCGATGCCGCTCGCGGCAGGTGGCGGCGGTGGCTGCGGCCACTGAAATTTCCACGGCTTGCGTGCGAGCGCATGCCGGCGCCGCGGGCGATCCGCCGCAACACCATCATCGAGAATAGATCCCCATGGGCAGCACGCATTTCGGCTACGAATCGGTCGACGAACGCGACAAGGCGCGCCGCGTGCGCGGCGTGTTCGACTCGGTCGCGTCCCGGTACGACCTGATGAACGACCTGATGTCGGGCGGCCTGCACCGGGCCTGGAAGGCCTACACCGTGATGGTCGCCAACGTGCAGGAAGGCCAGCGCGTGCTCGACATCGCCGGTGGCACCGGCGATCTGGCGCTGGCCTTCGCCAGGAAAGCCGGCCGCACCGGCCAGGTGGTGCACACCGACATCAACGAGGCCATGCTGCGCACCGGGCGCGATCGGCTGGTCGATGCCGGCGTGATCCTGCCGACCCTGGTCTGCGATGCCGAACAGTTGCCTTTTCCCAACAACCATTTCGACCTGGTCAGCGTCGCCTTCGGCCTGCGCAACATGACGCACAAGGATGCCGCGCTGCGCGAGATGGCACGGGTGCTGAAGGAGGGCGGCAAGCTGCTGGTGCTGGAGTTCTCCGAGGTCGCCAAGCCGCTGCGCAAGGCCTACGACCTGTATTCATTCAGTGTGTTGCCCAAACTCGGCCGGCTGGTGGCGGGCGACGCCGACAGCTACCGCTACCTGGCGGAATCGATACGAATGCACCCAAATCAGCAGGAACTCAAGGCGCTGATGCAGGTCAATGGCTTTGGGCACGTCGACTATCACAACATGACCGGCGGGGTCGTGGCCCTTCACGTCGGAATCAAATGCGGTTAGTCTTTCACCGCTTGCGCCCATTTACCAACTGACATAAACCCTCACGAAACCGGAGAACCCACAGGATGAAATTGAGCCACCTCGTCTCGCGCCTTCTCACGCTGCTGCTGGCAGTGGTGCTGATCGGCGCGTTCACTTTCGACGCCGAAGCGCGCCGTCTGGGCGGTGGCAAGTCCATGGGCCGGCAATCGAGCAACGTCACGCAGCGCCAGGCGACGCCACCGGCAGCGCCGACCAACCCGTCGCAATCGGCGGCCACTGCCGGCGCGGCCGGTGCCGGCACCGCCGCGGCCGGTGCCGCTGCGGGCAAGCCCTGGGGTGCCATGATCGGCGGTCTGGCGGCGGGCCTGGGCCTGGCCTGGCTGGCCAATTCGCTCGGCCTCGGCCCGGCGTTCGCCAACCTGCTGCTGTTCCTGCTGCTCGGCGTGGTGGTGATGGCGGTGATCGGCATGATCCGGCGCTCACGCGCCGGCGCGCAAGGCGGCATGGCCTACCAGGGCGCTGGCGCCGCCAATCCGGTGACGCCGCGCCAGTACAACCCGACCAAGGTCGGCAACGACGCCTCGGCGCGCCCGTGGGAAGGCCAGGCGGCGCAGTTCGACGGCAGCGCAGGCGGCTCGATGATCGGCTCGGCGCTCGGTGGCTCGCAGAATTGGGGCGTGCCGGCCGATTTCGACATCGCCGGCTTCACCGAGGCGGCCAAGCGCAATTTCATCACCTTGCAGGATGCCTGGGATCGCTCCGACATGGCGACGCTGCGCGCCATGATGACCGACGGCATGCTGGGCGAGATCCAGTCGCAACTGGCCGAGCGCGAGCGCGCCTCGCCGGGCCAGACCAACAAGACCGAGGTGGTGATGCTGGATGCGCAGCTGCTGGGCATCGAGGAACTCAGCGACGTCTACATGGCCAGCGTCGAGTTCAGCGGCATGATCCGCGAGGAGCCCTCGGCCGGCCCGGCGCCGTTCCGCGAGGTCTGGAACATGACCAAGCCGCGCAGCGGCCGCGGCGGTTGGCTGGTGGCGGGCGTTCAGGCGCTGCAATGACCGCCGGGCCGGGCGGCCCGACATGACCTCGCCGCTGCGCGGCGTCGATGACCGACAAGCGAAGCGCCACCTCCGGGTGGCGCTTTTTCATGGTGGTACAGCCGCCGTTATCGAAGCGCCAGCGACGTCGTGCGGCGAAGCCGCGTCATTTGTCATCAATAATCGGGCACCATGGCAACACAGTCCCCTTTTTCATTGCTGGCCGATGCCTTCGGCCAGTTGACGAAGAACCTGAAGGCGCCCGGCTGGCTGGTCGATGAGGTGCAGCACCGGCTGGTGCTGTTCATCAACCATGTGCTGATGCAGGAGCCCGAGGCGCAGACGCGCCTGAAGCGCCAGCAGGGGCGGGTGGTGCGGCTGCAGTGGCGTGATTTCCACCTGCAGCTGGGCGTCACGCCGGCCGGGCTGTGCGAACTGGCGCCGGTGGCCGAGCCGGATCTGCTGCTCACCGTCACCGACACGTCGCCGCTGGAGCTGGCCCGCAACGCGGTGCGCGGCGACAAGCCGGGCGTGCGCATCGAGGGCGACGTGCAGTTCGCCGCCGAGGTCAACTGGCTGGTCGAGCAGCTGCGCTGGGACGCCGAGGAAGACCTGTCGCGCCTGATCGGCGACGCGCCGGCGCACACGGTGGCCAACATCGGCCGCAGCGTCGCGCAGGCCCTGCGCACCTTCGTCAGCAAGCTGCCGGGTCAGGACAAGGCCGGCAGATGACGCGTTTCGTGCGCGCCGCCTACATCGTGTGGGTGTCCTTGCGCTACGGTCTGGACGAGCTGGTGCTGACCAGCTTCCAGAAACCCTGGTTGCGCGTGATCGCGCGCATCGCGTCGATCGGGCGTGATCTGTCGGCCCCGCGCGGGCAGCGCCTGCGCGAGGCCTTGCAGAAGCTGGGGCCGATCTTCGTCAAGTTCGGCCAGGTGCTGTCGACGCGGCGCGACCTGCTGCCGCCCGACATCGCCGACGAACTGGCCAAGCTGCAGGACCAGGTGCCGCCGTTCCCGGGTGATGTCGCCATCGCCACCATCGAGCGTTCGTTCGGCAAGCCGCTGGCCGAACTGTTCACCAGCTTCGAGCGTGAACCGGTGGCCAGCGCCTCGATCGCGCAGGTGCATTTCGCCACCCTGACCGATGCCAGCGGGCGCGAGCGCGAGGTCGCCGTCAAGGTGCTGCGGCCGGGCATGCTGAAGGTGATCAAGCAGGACCTGAGCCTGATCCGCATGATGGCGGTCTGGGTCGAGCGCCTGTCGGCCGACGGCAAGCGCCTGAAGCCGCGCGAAGTGGTGGCCGAGTTCGACAAGTACCTGCACGACGAGCTCGACCTGGTGCGCGAGGCCGCCAGCGCCACCCAGCTGCGGCGCAACATGGCGGGGCTGGACTTGGTGCTGATCCCGGAGATGTTCTGGGACCTGATCCGCGCCGACGTGCTGGTGATGGAGCGCATGGCCGGCATCCCGATCAGCCAGGTCGAGCGCCTGCGCGATGCCGGCATCGACATCCCCAAGCTGGCGCGCGACGGCGTCACCATCTTCTTCACCCAGGTGTTCCGCGACGGCTTCTTCCACGCCGACATGCACCCGGGCAACATCATGGTCAGCGTCGATCCGGCCACGTTCGGGCGCTACATCTCGCTCGACTTCGGCATCGTCGGCACGCTGACCCAGGTCGACAAGGAATACCTGGCGCAGAACTTCACCGCCTTCTTCCGGCGCGACTACAAGCGCGTCGCGGAGCTGCACGTGGAAAGCGGCTGGGTGCCGCGCGATACCCGTGTCGACGAGCTGGAGTCGGCGATCCGCAGCGTCTGCGAGCCCTACTTCGACCGTCCGCTGAAGGAGATCTCGCTCGGCATGGTGCTGATGCGGCTGTTCCAGACCTCGCGCCGGTTCCACGTCGAGATCCAGCCGCAGCTGGTGCTGCTGCAGAAGACGCTGCTCAACGTCGAGGGTCTGGGGCGCCAGCTTGATCCCGAGCTGGATCTGTGGAACACCGCCAAGCCGTTCCTGGAAAAGTGGATGGTCGACCAGATCGGCCCGAAGCGCTTCCTGCGCGAGCTGCAGGAGCAGGCGCCGTACTACGCCAAGATGCTGCCCGACCTGCCGCGGCTGCTGCACGGCTACCTGCGGCAGCGCCCGCTCGACGATCTGCGCGCCGATCTGCAGGAGCTGGTGCGCCAGCAGCGCCGCACCAATGGCCTGCTGCAGAAGATCGTCTACGGCGGCATCGGCTTCGTGCTCGGCCTGATCGTGATGCAGCTGATCGTGCGCGTGAAGGTCTTCTGAGGGCCTGCGCGCCGCCCTCGGTCGGCCGCCGGCCGTCGGCATGATCGCCTGCTGATCCGGCCGTTCGGACACGCTGGTCGCGGCGCGGGCAGTCCCCGATTCCGGCGCAAGTGATTGCAAGGATAATCGCGCGTCCAGATTTGCCATCCGAGCGTGGAAGGAACCGCCCGTGCTGATCAGCTTCATCATCGTGTACCTGTTGATTTCGATCGGCATCGGCCTGTACGCGGCGACGCGGGTCAAGAACACGGCCGACTACGCGGTGGCGGGCCGCAGCCTGCCGCTGGCGGTGGTCATCGCCACCACCTTCGCCACCTGGTTCGGCTCCGAGACGGTGCTGGGCGTGCCGGGCACCTTCGTCGAATCGAACCTGGGCGGCATCGTCGAGGACCCGTTCGGCGCCGGCATGTGCCTGGTGCTGGTGGGCCTGTTCTTCGCCCGCAAGCTGTACCTGCGCAACATCATCACCATCGGCGACTACTACCGCCAGCGCTTCGGCCGCGTGGTCGAGGTGCTGTGCTCGCTGATCATCATCTTCAGCTACCTGGGCTGGGTCGGCGCGCAGGTCACGGCGCTGGGCCTGGTGTTCAATCTGCTCAGCCAGGGTGCCATCAGCATGGCCTGGGGCATGGTGATCGGCACCCTGGTGGTGCTGGTCTACACGCTGTACGGCGGCATGTGGTCGGTGGCGCTGACCGACTTTGTGCAGATGATCGTCATCACCATCGGCCTGCTGGCCATCGCCTGGTACGCCGGCAACATGGCCGGTGGCGCCGACAAGGTGATCGACTACGCGGCACGCGAGGGCAAGTTCCAGTTCTGGCCCACCGGCGGCGCCAAGGAGTGGCTGTTCTTCATCGGCGCCGGCATCACCATGATGCTGGGCTCGATCCCGCAGCAGGACGTGTTCCAGCGCGTGATGTCCTCGCGCGACGTCAAGACCGCCCAGCGCGGCCCGGTGATCGGTGGCACGCTCTACATCCTGTTCGCCTTCGTGCCCATGTTCATCGTCGTCGCGGCGCTGATGGTCATGCCCGAGGCGGCCCAGTTGATCGCCGACGACCCGCAGAAGGTGCTGCCGCGCCTGGTGATGGACCACATGCCGATCGTGCTGCAGGTGGCGTTCTTCGGCGCGCTGCTGTCGGCCATCATGTCCACCGCCTCGGCCACGCTGCTGGCGCCGGCCACCACCTTCGTCGAGAACATCCTGCGCAATCTGCGCCCCGGCATGAGCGATGCCGAGACGCTGAAGGCCATGCGCATCAGCGTGCTGGTGTTCACCTTCTGCGTGCTGGCCTATGCCATCACCATGGAGGGCTCGTCGATCTACGAACTGGTTGCCGGCGCCTACCAGGTGCCGCTGGTGGGCGCCTTCGTGCCGCTGGCCTTCGGCGTCTACTGGAAGCGCGCCACCTCGCAGGGCGCGCTGCTGGCGGTGGTGCTGGGCATCGGCGTGTGGCTACTGTGGGTGGCCAGCCCGATGCTTCATGAAGCCTTCCCGCAGCAGCTGGCCGGCGTGTTGGCGGCGATCGCCGGCATGGTGGGCGGATCGCTGGCGCCGCAGTGGCTGCCCGACCACAAGGGCCACGTTCACCATTACGAGGGCAGCCACGAAGGCGCTCGCGAGGGCAGCCTGGCCTGATCCGAGGCCGGCCGACGGTCGGCGCCAAGACGGGGCGCCGCCTATAATTAAGGGTTTTTCCGGGGCGCGCCCAGCCCCGGCTGCCGCCATGCCCATTTACGCCTACAAGTGCGCTTCCTGTGGCTTTGCCAAGGATGTGCTGCAAAAGTTGTCCGATGCACCGTTGACGCAGTGCCCGTCCTGCGGCGAAGCCACGTTCTCCAAGCAGCTGACCGCCGCCGGCTTCCAGCTCAAGGGTTCCGGCTGGTACGTGACCGATTTCCGCGACGGCAACAAGGGTGGCGCGGCCGGCAAGGGCGCGGCGTCGTCGCCGCCTGCCGACGGCGGCAGCGCCAAGTCCGAGAGCGCGGCACCGGCGTCCGCGCCGGCCGCACCGGCTTCGGGCGGCGGCTCCGACTCGTCCGGCAGCTGACGCCCCGCGCGCCCGGCTGCCGCCCCCATGATGCACCGCCTGCGCCAGTACTTCATCACCGGCCTGCTGGTGTGGCTGCCCGTGGGCATCACGGCCTGGGTGCTGCTGTGGCTGGTCGGCATCCTGGACGGCATCTTCCTCGGCGTGCTGTCGGCGGCCGAGGCGATGATTCCGGGCCTGGGTGGGCTGACCGACCGGCTGCGCCACATTCCCGGCCTGGGCGTGATCCTGGTCGGCATCGTGGTGCTCGGCACCGGCGTGTTCGTGGCCAACATGTTCGGCCAGTGGTGGCTGCGCCAGTGGGAGCGCGTGATGCACCGCATCCCGGTGGTGCGCAGCATCTATTCCAGCGTCAAGCAGGTGTCGGACACGCTGTTTTCGGGTTCCGGGCAGGCGTTCTCGAAGGCGCTGCTGATCCAGTACCCGCGCCAGGGCGCCTGGACCATCGCCTTCCTGACCGGCAAGCCGGGCGGCGAGGTGGCGCGCCACCTGGACGGCGACTACATCAGCGTCTACGTGCCGACCACGCCCAACCCGACCTCGGGCTTCTTCCTGATGGTGCCGCGCGCCGACATCGTCGAGCTGAAGATGAGCGTCGACGAGGCGCTCAAATACATCATCTCGATGGGCGTGGTGGTGCCGCCGCTGCGCGAGCCGCGCCCGGGCGAGCCGCTGCCGACGCCGCAGGTGCCGGGCGTGACCGGCCCGCGCAACCCGCCGGCGCCCACGCCGTCAGCGCCGACCACGCATCCGATGGTGGATCCGACGGCGGCCCGGCCGGAACTCTGAGTCTTTCCCATTTATTAGAAGCGATCCCTCTCCATGTCCATGCGCTCCCACTACTGCGGCCTCGTCACCGAGGCACTGATCGGCCAGACCGTCACCCTGTGCGGCTGGGTCAACCGCCGGCGCGACCACGGCGGCGTGATCTTCGTCGATCTGCGCGACCGGGAGGGCTACGTGCAGGTGGTGTGCGACCCGGACCGCCCGGAGATGTTCAGGACCGCCGAGGACCTGCGCAACGAGTTTTGCATCCAGGTCAAGGGCCTGGTGCGCGCGCGCCCCGAGGGCACGACCAACGACAACCTCAAGAGCGGCAGGATCGAGGTGCTGTGCCACGAGCTGACGGTGCTCAACCCCTCGGTGACGCCGCCGTTCCAGCTCGACGACGACAACCTGAGCGAGACCACGCGCCTGACGCACCGCGTGCTGGACCTGCGCCGGCCCTATATGCAGCACAACCTGATGCTGCGCTACCGCGTCACCATGGCGGTGCGCAAGTTCCTCGACGAGCAGGGCTTTGTCGACATCGAGACCCCGATGCTGACCAAGAGCACGCCCGAGGGCGCACGCGACTACCTGGTGCCGAGCCGCGTGCACGACGGCCATTTCTTCGCGCTGCCGCAGTCGCCGCAGCTGTTCAAGCAGCTGCTGATGGTGGCCGGCTACGACCGCTATTACCAGATCACCAAGTGTTTCCGCGACGAGGACCTGCGCGCCGACCGCCAGCCCGAGTTCACGCAGATCGACATCGAGACTTCGTTCCTCGGCGAGGAGGAAATCCGCGCACTGTTCCAGCGCATGATCGTGCAGGTGTTCAAGACCACGATGGACGTCGACCTGGGCGAGTTCCCGGTGCTGCCCTACGCCGAGGCCATGCACCGCTTCGGTTCCGACAAGCCGGACCTGCGCGTCAAGCTCGAGTTCACCGAGTTGACCGATGTGATGGCCGACGTCGACTTCAAGGTCTTCAGCGGCCCGGCCACCACGCCGGGCGGCCGTGTGGTGGCCCTGCGGGTGCCGGGTGGCGCCGAGATCAGCCGCGGCGAGATCGACGGCTATACCGAGTTCGTCAAGATCTACGGTGCCAAGGGTCTGGCCTGGATCAAGATCAACGACGCATCGAAAGGGCGCGAGGGACTGCAATCGCCGATCGTCAAGAACCTGCACGACACGGCGATCGCGGCGATCCTGGAGCGCACCGGTGCGCAGGGCGGCGACATCCTGTTCTTCGGTGCCGACAAGGCCCGGGTGGTGAACGACGCCATCGGCGCGCTGCGCCTGAAGATCGGCCACGGCGATTTCGCCAGGAAGGCCGGCCTGTTCGAGGACCGCTGGGCGCCGCTGTGGGTGGTCGACTTCCCGATGTTCGAATGGGATGAGGACGAGCACCGCTGGAATGCGATGCACCATCCGTTCACCAGCCCGAAGGACGGCCATGAGAACGTCATGGACACCGACCCGGGCAAGTGCATGGCCAAGGCCTACGACATGGTGCTGAACGGCTGGGAGCTGGGCGGCGGCTCGGTGCGTATCCACCGCGCCGAGGTGCAGGCCAAGGTGTTCGAGGCGCTGCGGATCGGTCCCGAGGAGCAGCGGCAGAAGTTCGGCTTTCTGCTCGACGCGCTGCAGTACGGCGCGCCGCCGCATGGCGGCCTGGCCTTCGGCCTGGATCGCCTGGTGACGTTGATGACCCGCGCCGAGTCGATCCGCGACGTCATCGCCTTCCCCAAGACCCAGCGCGCGCAGTGCCTGCTGACCCAGGCGCCCAGTCCGGTGGACGAGAAGCAGTTGCGCGAGCTGCACATCCGGCTGCGCAACCCGGTGAGCGTCACGGCTTCCTAAAGCGGCAGGCCCGCTTCTTCCTCTTCTCCCTTCGGGAAGAGAGTGCAGGCAGCGCCGGCGCAGGACCGGGCGCGGCTGCGGCCGGCATGGGCTGCTGCCGTGCCGGCCAGGCTCGCCCGGCTGGATTCCGATGCGCAGCGGCGCCGTCCTACGCGAGGCTGCTGATGGGCTCTGTTACGATCAATTCGTCGCTCAAGGAGAACCCTCATGAACTACTCTGATCTGGCCGATTCGGCCGCCGAAACCAAGGAACAGCTGGTCACCAATCTGCGCCGCGTGGTGTCCGATGCCGAGGATCTGCTGGCCGCCACCGCCGGCCAGACCGACAGCAAGATCACCGAGTTGCGCGCGCGCGCCAAGGAGAACCTGTTGGTCGCGCGCGAGCGCCTGGCCGATGCCGATGCGGCGATGCGTGAGCGCGCCCGCCGCGCCGCCGCCGTGACCGACGAATACGTGCACGACCACCCCTGGTCCTCCATCGGTGCCGCCGCCGCCATCGGCATGCTGATCGGCGTGCTGCTCGGCCGCCGCTGATCCGGTTGTTGCGCCGGCCTGGGTAGCACGAGCCATGAGCGGGATATCGAGCGAAGCCAGCACCTCGGCGAAAGTGCGCGGCCTGTTCGCAGATGTCATCGAGCTGGCGCAGGTCCGCTTCGAGCTGTTCACGGTTGAGGCGCGGGAAGAGCTCTCGCGCCTGACCTGGCTGGCGGTGACGAGTGCGCTGGCGGTGGTGTTCGTCAGTTTCGGGCTGATCTTTCTCAGTATTTTTCTGACCGTGCTGCTGTGGGACACGCACCGACTGGTTGCGCTCGGCATCTTCACCACGCTGTTTCTCGGCGGCGGCATCGTGCTGGCCCTGCTGGCTCGGCATAAGGCCCGGCAGGGCTTTCGCATGTTTGCTGCCAGCCGCGACGAGTTGCGGCGTGACCAGGAGCGGCTGCGCGCATGAAGCCCGAGGAGCCACATACCGACCTCGCAGCGCGGCGCGAGCAGTTGCGCCTGCGCTCGGCCCAGTTGCGCGAGCAGCTGGCAGGGCGCAGCCGCGTGATGCGGCCGGCGTTCAATGCCGCCGACCGGGTGCGCGATGGCGTGCGCACGGTGCGCGGCAACCAGACGCTGGTGTTGCTGGTGGGCGCCGCGTTGGCCGGCGCCGTGCTGGCGCGGCCGCGTGCGACCATCAATCTGGGCCTGCGCGCCTGGTCGGGCTGGCAGTTGTTCCGGAGGGTACGGCCGATGGTCAATGCGTTCATGCGTCAGCTGCTGTAGGCTGCCGCCCGGGCGACGCGGATGGAACGTGTCGCGAGGCACGCGCAATGCTGGAAGTCCGACGCTACAAGATCCCGAAATCGGTGCTGGTGGTGATCCACACGCCGGCGCTGGATGTGCTGCTGCTGCGCCGCGCGGATACCGACGCCGAGTTCTGGCAGTCGGTCACCGGCAGCAAGGACAGCGAGGATGAGCCGCTGCATTTGACCGCCGTGCGCGAGGTGCGCGAGGAAACCGGCATCGACGCGCGCTGCGACGACTGCTGCCTGACCGACTGGCAACTGGAGAACGTGTACCCGATCTATCCGCGCTGGGCGGCGCGTTACGCGCCCGGCGTCACGCACAACACCGAGCACGTGTTCGGCCTGCGGGTGCGGGCCGGGATCGGCGTGCGGCTCGATCCGCGCGAGCACACGCAGTACGTCTGGCTGCCCTGGCGCGAGGCCGCCGACCGCTGTTTCTCGCCATCGAACGCCGAGGCTTGCCTGCTGCTGCCGCAGTTCTCCGCCGGGGGCGCGGCATGACGACCGGTCCGGTGCTTCTCGATGACCGCCCCGCGGTGCTGCGCGTGGCCACCTACAACATCCACAAGGGCGTGCAGGGCCTGGGGCCGACACGCCGGCTGGAGATCCACAACCTGGGCCTGGCGATCGAGACGCTGGACGCCGACATCGTCTGCCTGCAGGAAGTGCGCTCGCTGAACCGGCGCGAAGCCGATCACTTCAGCGGCTGGCCCAAGCTGCCGCAGGCCGAGTACCTGGCACCGGAAGGCTACGAATCGGTCTATTGCACCAACGCGATCACCAAGCACGGTGAACACGGCAATGCCCTGCTGTCGCGCTGGCCGATCATCGGGCACCGGCACGAGGACATGTCCGATCACCGGTTCGAGCAGCGCGGGCTGCTGCATGTGGAGGTGCAGATCGCCGGTGTCAGCGTGCACGTGATCGTGGTGCACTTCGGCCTGATGCCGGCCAGCCGGGTGCGCCAGACCGACCAGCTCAAGCGCTACATCGCGCGCGAGATTCCACTGCAGGCGCCGGTGGTGGTGGCGGGCGACTTCAACGACTGGGGCACGCGCGTGCGGCGCCTGCTGCATATGGATTCGCTGGAGGTGTTCGAGGGGCCGCGCACGCTGACCTACCCGTCGCGCTTTCCGGTGGCGCAGCTCGACCACATCTACGCGCGCGGCATGCAGCCGCTCAGCCTGGCGGTGCCGCGCGGCCGTGTCTGGAGCCGCATGTCCGACCACCTGCCGCTGATCGCCGAGTTCCAGCTGGCGGCCTCATGAGCGCCGCCGACGGCACCGCGGCTGGCCGGCCCGGCTTGCCGGGGCATTGCTGCTACCATCGCGCATTCTCATGAAGCCGCAACCCGACCTGCCCGCCACCTGCGCCGACGCCGACGAGGGCACGCCCGTGTCGGTCAAGATCCGTGAGCGCATCGAGGCCGCGCGCAAGCGTTTCAACGCCAACGACAACATCGCCGAGTTCATCCAGCCGGGCGAACTCGAGCAGTTGCTCGACGAGGTGTCGGGCAAGATGCAGGGCGTGCTGGACAGCCTGGTGATCGACACCGACGGCGACCACAACACCGCCGATACGGCGCGCCGCATCGCCAAGATGTACCTGAACGAGGTGTTCAAGGGCCGCTACCGCCAGCCGCCCACCATCACCGAGTTTCCCAACGCCGAGCGCCTGAACGAGCTGATGATCGTCGGCCCGATCACCGTGCGCTCGGCCTGCAGCCACCATTTCGTGCCGGTCGTCGGGCAGCTCTGGATCGGCGTGATGCCGAACGAGCACACCAACGTCATCGGCTTGTCCAAGTACGCGCGCCTGGCCGAATGGATCATGAGCCGGCCGCAGATCCAGGAGGAGGCCGTGGTGCAGCTGGCCGACCTGATCCAGACCAAGACCAAGCCGGACGGCCTGGCGCTGGTGATGCAGGCCACGCACTACTGCATGGCCTGGCGCGGCGTGAAGGACCTCGACAGCAAGATGATCAACTCGGTGATGCGCGGCGTGTTCCTCAAGGACATGAACCTGCGGCGCGAGTTCCTGTCGCTCATTCCGAAGAAGGCTTGACCATGCTTGTCCGCCTGCTCTACACCAGCCGCGCAGTCGACCCGACGCAATCGGCCATCGATAGCATCCTGAACTCGGCCCGCCAGCACAACCACGAGCAGGGCGTGACCGGCATTCTGGTCTACGGCGGCGGCGTCTTCATGCAGGCCATCGAGGGCTGGCGCCAGGTCATCAGCGACCTGTACGGCACCATCCAGCGCGATCCGCGCCACACCGACGTGATGCTGCTGCACTACGAGGAAATCCTCGAGCGCCGCTTCGGCGGCTGGACCATGGGCCTGGTCGATGTCGGTCGCGTCAATGCCAGCGTGCTGCTGAAGTATTCCGAGCGCGCGGAACTCGATCCGTACACGGTGTCGGGCAAGGTCTCGATGGCGCTGCTGGAAGAGCTGATGGCCACCGCCAGCATCGTCGGCCACGCCTGATCGCACCGCTTCCCGCGCGGTGGATGCCGCGTACCCGGCTATCCCGTTTCAGATCGCCGCCGCCGGCAGGTCGGCGGGCAGGGGATGGCTTTTCTCGGCCAGTTTCTTCAGCGCGGCAACGGCTTCGGCGTCGGTCCGATAAAGCTGCAGCAGTGGATGCGGCGCCAGCGCGCCGACCGCCTGCAGCACTTGCTCCACCGGCAGCTTCATGCCGCTGATGTGCAGCGTCACGCGGCGCTGCTGCAACTGCGTCATCAGGCGCGCAAAAGCCTCGGCGCCGGTGGCGTCCATGCGGTTGATCGGTTGCGCGAGCAGGTAGACATGGCGGGTCGATGGATGCGCCGTCAGGTATTCGGTCACGTTGCGTTCGAACTGGCTGGCGGTGGCGAAGTCCAGCGCCGCGTCCATGCGCAGCGCGTAGGTCAGCGGCGCCAGCGCCGGCAACTGCCACAGGTGGCGGTCGCGCAGGCTGCCGTCGGCGTGCAGGCCGACCTCGATGATGCGCGGATGAAGGCGCTGGTAGAGGAAGTACGACAGCGCCATCAGCACCCCGGCCAGCACGCCCCAGTAGAGCGCCGGCGCCGCAGCGATGGTGATGACGAAGGTGATCGCCGCGATGCAGGCCTCGACGCGCGAGATATGCCACAGCCGCAGGAACTCGCGCGGCTTCAGCAGGCCGACCACCGCCGCGACGACGATGGCCGCCAGTACTGCCTGCGGCACATGGCGCAGCACGGGCGTGAACACCAGCAGCGCCGCCAGAACCACCACCACTGAGAACACCGTGGCCCAGCCGGTCTGCGCGCCGGCATACAGGTTGAGCGCCGAGCGCGAGAACGACGAACTGGTGGCGAACGCGCCGGAAAAGCCCGAAACGATCTTGGCCAGGCCCTGGCCGATCAGGTCCTGGTCCTGGTCCCAGCGCTCGCCCTTGCGCTGGCTGTCCACCTTGGCGCTGGCAGCCGTTTCCAGAAAGCTCACCAGCGTGATCACCAGCGTCGGCAGCACCAGTTGCCCCAACATCTGCCAGCCCGGCCAACCGGGCAGGTAGGTGGCGGGCAACCCCCCGGGAAGCGGGCCGACCACGGCGACGCCATTGGCTTCCAGCCCCATCGCCCAGCTCAGTGCCGCCGCGGCCACCACGATGACCAGCACTGTTGGATAGGTCGGCCGCCAGCGCCGCGCCAGCATCAGCAGCGCCAGCGCCACCAACCCGAAAGCCGCCGCTACCCCGTGCAGCGATGGCGTCTGCAGCATCTGCGCCCAGCCGACCCGAAAGCCCAGCAGCGCCGGGAGCTGTGAGCTGATGATCAGGATTGCCGCCGCCTGCGTGAACGCCATCAATACCGGCGAATTCACCAGGTTCAGCAGCCAGCCGAAGCGTGCTGCGCCCAGCACCACCTGCAGCCCGCCCGACAACAGCGCCAGCCACACCGCCAGTTCCACCCACTCAGGGCTGGCCGGCGTAGCCAGCGGGCTGAGCGAGGCGTAGATGAGCAGGCTTGTCAGCGCAGTCGGCCCCACCGACAGGCGCGCCGAAGCCGAGAAGAGCACCGCTGCCAGCGCCGGCAGCATCGAGGCGTAGATGCCCGTCACCAGCGGCATTCCGGCCAGTTGCGCGTAGGCCACGCCCTGCGGGATCACCATCAAGCCGACGGCGAGCCCCGCCATGGCTTCGCCACGCAGCAGCGCCGCCGAAGGGCGCGGCCAGCGCAGGAAGGGCAGCAGTCGCTCGATTCGAGGGGGCATGGGGTAGCCCGTAGTATGGCAGTGGCGGGCTAAGGATCAGGCAGTGCCTGGGCAGTGAAGCGGTGGCGGCTCCAATCCGCCGTTGCCTCGGGTCCGGAGGACGAAACTCCTAGTCGGCGGTCACATGGGCTTTGTGCGTGGCGCGGCCATCAGCGCTGCGGCATGTCCTTGGCGCCATAACCGAGGCTGACCGACGCGTCCGCCGGGATGGCGGGCATGCTGGCGTCCCAGGCTTCCCAGGCCGCGCGCATGGCGCCCAGCCGGTCGGGGTGGTGTGGACCCAGGTTGGCGCGCTCGCGCTCGTCCCGTGACAGGTCGAACATGTAGTCGTGGCCATCCACGCGCAGGTACTTCCAGTCGCCATCGCGGTGGGCGCGTTGGCTGCGGTGGTTCATGCGCCAGAACAGCGGGCGCTCGAAGCGGTGTGCAGCATCATCGAGCACCGGCAACAGCGACACGCCGTCGAGCGGGTAGTCCGGATGAGCGGCGACGCCGGCCGCGTCCAGCATGGTGGCCGACCAGTCCATGGTCATGCAGTGCTGGGTGCTGGTGCCGCCGGCGGCGATGCGCCTTGGCCAGTGGGCGATCCAGGGTACGCGGATGCCACCTTCGGTCAGGTCCATCTTGCCGCCCACCAGCGGCCAGTTGTCGGAAAAGCGCTCGCCGCCGTTGTCGCTGGTGAACACGATCAGCGTGTCGTCCAGCAGGCCCAGGGTGCGCAAGGTCTCGACCAGGCGGCCGATGCCTTCGTCCATGTGGTGGATCATGCGGCGGTAGGTGTGGATGTTGCCGCCGTGCAGGTGGAACAGGTTGTCCTTAAGTTCCTCGGCCAGCGCCGCATCGTCGCGCGTCTCCCACGGCCAGTGCGGCGCGGTGTAGTGCACGCTGAGGAAGAACGGTGTGCCGGCCTGGGCGCCGACCCCCATGCGCTGGATGTAGTCGACCGAGCGATCGGTGATGAGGTCGGTCAGGTAGCCTTCCGCATGGTGCTCGGCATCACCCAGGTACAGGTCATGCGTGCCGTTGTTGCTGCAGTGGGTGAAGTAGTCGACACCGCCGGAGATCGGGCCGAAGAATTCCTCGTAGCCCGACTTGAGCGGCCCGAACACCGGCGGGTAGCCGAGGTGCCACTTGCCCATCAGCGCGGTGCGGTAGCCGGCGTCCTTCAGCAGCGAGGGCAGGGTCGGATGCTCGGGCGGCAGGCCGAGCGTGGTGCTGCCCTTGGACTTGCTGTTGATGGGCTCCTCGGCGGCGCCGCGCAGGCGGTACTGGTAGCGCGCGGTCATGAGGCCGAAGCGCGTGGGCGAGCACACTGGCGAGTTGCTGTAACCCTGGGTGAACAGCATGCCTCGCGCAGCCAGCGCGTCCAGCACCGGCGACACCGGTCCGAACTCGGCATCGCGGCCGCCGTAGCAGCCCAGATCGGCGTAGCCGAGGTCGTCGGCAACGATGAAGATGATGTTGGGGCGCGTCATGGCTGTCCTCGTGCAATCCGCCAGTGTTGTGATGCGGCTTTCAATCCACCTTCATTCCGGTTGCCTGGATGATGCGGCCGTAGTGCCGTGACAACTCGTCAAGGCGTTTTCTTGCCGCGGCGCCGGTCAGCCCTTCATAGAACAGGTCGAGGCCTTCCAGCCGCTTCTTCACCTCGGGTCTTGCCAGCGTTTCGGCGAAGGCCCGCTGCAGGATCTGTACCACGGGTTCCGGTGTCGCTGCCGGCAGCATGGCGATGTAGAGCACCTCCTGCTCCAGACCTTGGTGGCCGGCCTCCGCCACGGTGGGCACCTCGGGCGCCAGCGTCGAGCGCTGCCGGCTGGTGACAGCCAGGGCGTTGATCTTGCCCGCCTTCACGTGGGGCAGCATACCCGGCGTGGCGAGCACGCCGCCGTTCACTTCGCCGGCAAGAATGGCGGTTACCGCTGGTGTGTTGCCGCGGTACGGCACATGCGTGATCTGCATGCCGGTGGCTTCGTGGAACAGTTCGGCGGCCAGGTGGCCGGGACTGCCGGCACCGGCAGAACTGAAGGTGACGGCCGTGGTCTTGCCTGCCTTCACCATGTCGCCCAGCTTCTTGAAGCCGGTAGCAGGATGTGCGCCGACCAGCAGGCCGGAAGAAGCCATCACCATCAGCGGCTTGAAGTCGTCCGGCTTGAACGACAGTGACTTGTAGATGTGCGGGTTGACGGTGAACGTGGTGTCGATGCCGATCAGGATGGTGTGGCCGTCCGCCGGACTGCGCGCGACTTCGGCGGTGCCGATGTTGCCTGCGGCGCCGGCCTTGTTCTCGACCAGAAAAGGCTGCTTCAAGCTCTGCTGCAGCACATCGGCGACCGAGCGCGCGATCATGTCCGAAGGGCCGCCGGGGGGAAAGCTGTTGATGATCTTGACGGGCTTGGAAGGAAAACCTTGCGCGGATGCGACGAGGCTGGTCGAGGCAGCGATGAGAGCTGCCGCAATGCTGCGAAAAACGCGGTTCATACGAGGGCGTCGGATGGGGTATGGGTGGATCGGGAAAAGCGGTGCTCAGGGCTGGTAGCCCGACTTCTGCACGACCGGCGCCCATTGGGCGCGATAGATCTTCAGCATCGCGGCGGTCTGCGTGGCGGTGCGGCTGATCGGGGCCGTCTTGGCGTCGCCGAACCTGCGGCGCGTATCGGCGTCGCTCATGACGTCGCGGATCGCTGCGCTCAGGCGTGCCGCCTGTTCAGGCGGCATGCTGCGGGGGGCGAAGAACGCGTTCCAGCCGGTGGCGACCAGGTCGAGCCCGGCTTCCCTGTAGGTCGGGATGTCATCGGCAAACGGCGAACGCCTGGCGCCCGAGCTGGCCAGGATGCGCAGCTTGCCGGCCTGGTGCTGCGGCAGCAGCGTGTCCAGGGTGTCGAAGGCCACCGGAATCTGGCCGCCGATCAGGTCGGTGATCAGCGGAGCCGAGCCACGGTAGCCGACGACCTGCGCCTTGACCTGCGCCTTTCCGCCCGTCATCAAGGCAAAGAAGTGCGGCAGGCTGCCGGTGGCCGGCACGCCGAAGTTGGCCTGCTCCGGGTTGGCGCGCAGCCAGGCCAGCAGGTGTGTCAGGGCCTTGACGGGCACGGCGCTGGAGACCGCCAGACCGAACTCGTACTCGCTCACCTGCGAGATCGGCTGGAAGTCCTGGTCCGGGTCATAACCGTTGTCCTTGAACACCAGCGGCGCAACCACCATGATGGCAGGGTTGGCCAGCAGCAGCACGTTCTGCTGCGCACCTGCGTTCTTGAGTTGTTGTGCGGCCAGGCGACCGCCGGCGCCGGTGCGGTTCTCGACCACCACCGTCTGGCCCAGGCGGGGCCCGAGCTTGTCGGCCACCAGACGCGCTGCCCGGTCACTGGAGCCGCCCGGTGCATAGGGCACGACCAGGCGCAGCGTCGTCTCGGATTGTGCGTGGGCGTGGCTGCCATTCATCAGCCAGCCGACGCCTGTCGCGCCGGCGCCCAGTAGCACTTGTCTGCGGTCCATCGGGAATCTCCTTGTGGCAGCCTGAAGCAAAGGATGGCACTGTAGGAGGCACCGGATGAATTGACAAAATCAACTGTTCTCGGGAATTTCCCTAATGCCGACCAATCGTTTGATCCAACCCAAGACGCTGGACGACATGTTGCTGTACCAGCTTTGGGGCTTGCAGGCGGCGGCGGGACGGATGGTGGTGCGCCTTTGCGAAACCGAGTTCGGCATCAGCCGCAGGGAATGGCGCGTGCTGGCGCAACTGGCCCGCCATGAGGGGCTGTCTTCTTCAGCACTGGCCGAGCGTGCCAGTCTCGACCGCGCGCAGACTTCACGTGCGATCGGACGACTGGCGGCCAAGCGCCTGCTCACGCGGGCACCGCGCCAGGGCAACCGGCGCGAAGTACTGCTTCACCTGACGGACGAAGGCAGAGCCGTTCACGCGGCGCTGCTGCCGCGTGTGGCCAGCATCAACCGCGAGGTGCTGTCGGTGCTGAATGAAGCGGAGGCGGCCGAACTTGAACGACTGCTGCACCACCTGCGCCAGCAGGCGGACCGCATGGTGGCAGGCACCCAAGAGCAGCCCCAGCGGTAGATGCTGGATGCCAGCGAGCGGTTTGAGTCGCTCGAAGAGATCAGTGGCGACGGCGACCCATCAGCAGCGCCACCACGGCGCCGGCTGCGGCGGCGATGGCCATGGATTTGAGCGGCTGCTCCTGCACGTAGGCGCTGGTCTTGTCGCTGTACTGCTGGAATTTGTCGCGCGCGTGAGCGCCGGTCTCGCTGGCCGCGGCCTTGCCGCGCGCGGCCATGTCGTGCACGCGGTTGGAGATGGCATCGATGGCCGGCTGGACTTCCTCGCGCAGCGAGCGGACCTTGGCGTCGGCCTTGTCCAGTGCCTCGTTGGCGTAAAGGCGCGCGGAATCGACGGTGCGCTCGGCGCTGTCGGCGATTTTCTCAGTGGCGCTGTGGGCGCTCTCGGTGATCTTTTCGACGGTGCTTTGCGTGTTCATGGGTGACTTCCTTTCGTGGCGTGGTGACGCCGTGGGATGAGGGGTGGCAATGAATGTTCGATCCGGAATCTGGTGAAGAGTTTCTGTCACGGCAGCCGCCGGCCGCATCAGTTGGGTG
Organism: Ottowia sp.; assembly: GCF_035444425.1. Taxonomy (GTDB): domain Bacteria; phylum Pseudomonadota; class Gammaproteobacteria; order Burkholderiales; family Burkholderiaceae_C; genus Ottowia. The sequence goes on from NZ_DAOMOQ010000006.1 coordinate 82,338, forward strand.
CTGCGGAAGCTGTCGGTGCCGTCTCCTCGCCCGCGTAGGATTCCGCTGACAGCGACATGGCGGCCATGGCATCGGCCAGCGCGCTCTGCTTCTTGGCGCTGCCGCGCGGGATGGTGCCGGTGATGCGCGCGCCGCGTCCGGGGCCAGCGTTGATGTCCAGGCGGCCGCCGCTGGCCTCCACGCGGTGGCGCATGCCGAGCAGGCCGTGCGAGGCGTTCGGCAGCTTGGCGGGATCGAAGCCGACACCGTCGTCGGTCACCGAGACTTCGACGTGGTAGACGTAGTTCTTGAGCGTGACCATGACCTTCTTCGCCTGCGCGTACTTGCCGATGTTGGTCAGGGCCTCCTGCACCACGCGGTAGATCGTCAGCTCGCTGGCGTCGTCCAGATCGACCGGCTCCAGCGCGGTATCGACCTTCAGCGCCGCGCGGTCGGCGAATTCGCGGCACAGGATCTCGAGCGAGGCCACCAGCCCCAGGTTGGACAGCGACGACGGCCGCAAATCCTCGATGATGCGGCGCTTCAGCGCGATGCCCTGATTGAGCGTCGCGGTGAGGTGCTGCAGCCGTTCGAGCAGGTCATCGGCATCCTTGGGAACCCTGGACTTCAGGCGTGCGACGTCCAGCTTGGCGGCGGTGAGCAGGGCGCCCATCTCGTCGTGCAGTTCGCGCGCCAGGTGGGCACGCTCGTCCTCCACCGCCTGCTGCAGGTGCGTCGCCAGTTCGGCCAGGCGCGCCGTGCGCTCGCGCACCTGCGATTCCAGCGCGTCGCGTTCGGCTTCGAGCAGGTCCTGCTGCTGTGCATCGGCCTTGCGCATGGCGCGGATCTGGTTGACGTAGAGGAAGAATGCGAAGAAGGCCGCCAGTACGCCGGCGGCGAGTCCGAAACGCGATACGTTGAGCAGGCGGTAGAGTTCCGCGCGCCTGCCTGCGATCAGCGATTCGGCCTGCGTGCGCAGCGCATTGGCCTGCAGCTGGAACGCCCGCATCTGCTCCAGCCCGACGTTGGACGTGACGACGAAGTTGACCACTTCCGGCCGGTCTTCCTGGCGCATGCGCACCGTCAGCGCCATCTCGCCGATCTTCTGCGACAGCAGGCTGGAGAAAGTCGCCATGGCGGCCGATTCGGCCATGGCAGGCGGCGTGTCGGTGCTCAGTACCCTGAGCAGGCGCTCGATTTCCGTCAGCGCCGCGTTGTAGGGCAGCAGGTACTCGCGATCGCCGGTGAGGATGTAGCCGCGCTGGCTCGATTCGGCTTCCACCAGCCCGCGGCTCAATCCATCGACCGTCAGGCGGGCGCGGTGCGCCTGCTGGATGTTCTGCATCGCCTCGGTGGTGCGGTGGTGTGTGCTCTCGTTGAGCCAGATCATGGCCAGTGCACACAGCGCTGCCACGATCAGCGTGACGCGCAGCGACAGGGGCCGCAGCTTGCGCACCGAAACGTGTTGGATGGATGGCAGGGCGAGCATGGTGGCAGGAACTAGAATGACTGCGCGGCGCCGCGACCGGCGCCGCAGCGTCGCAACTTATTGTAGGAAGCATCGTGATCAGAATCGGCATCGTCGACGACCACGCCATCGTGCGTTCGGGTCTCAAGCAGTTCTTTTCCGAGCATGTCGATCTGCGCGTGGTCGGCGAGGCCGCCAGCGGCCGCGAGGCGATCGACCTGGTGCGCACGACCGAGATGGACGTGCTGGTGATGGACTTGTCGATGCCCGGCCAGAGCGGCATCGATGCGCTGGCCATGATCCGCGCCAAGGCGCCCGACGTCGGCATCCTGATCCTGTCGGGCTACCCGGAAGAGCACTACGCGATGAACCTGATCCGCCAGGGCGCCAGCGGCTACCTGAACAAGGAATGCGAGCCGAGCGAGATCGTCGAGGCGATCCGCACCATCGCGCTGGGCAAGCGCTACATCACGCCGTCGGTGGCCGAGCTGCTGGCGCAGCAGCTCAATCGCAAGAACGACGCGCTGCCCCACGAGCAGTTGTCGGAGCGCGAATTCCAGGTTTTCCTCAAGCTGGCCAAGGGGCAGACCGCGGGCGACATCGCCGAGTCGCTGTCGCTGTCCGTGAAGACCGTCAGCACCTACCGCACCCGGCTGATGGAGAAGATGGCGCTGAACTCCAACAGCGACCTGACCTACTATGCGCTGAAGAACAAGCTGATCGACTGATCCGCCTGACGCCGTCCGGCCTGGTTCGTCCATGATCGGCACTCAGTGAGTGCCGCTGCCAAGATCCAGGCAGAAGTCGATCAGGGCATCGATGTCGGTGGACTTGTCGAATACCGCGTCCACCCCCAGTTCCTTGCAGCGGACGCGGATGTCGGGCGTGGCGTAGTTGGTGAGCACGATCACCTTCTGCGCCGGATCGCGGTTGCGGCAGGCCTGCAGCACGCCGAGGCCACTGCCCTGCTTGAGGAACAGATCGACGATCGCCAGATCCCATTGCCCTGCGTTCTGGGTCAGCCAGTGGCTTCCCTGCTGCTCGGTTTCGGCAAAGCCGATCGACGCGACGCCCCCGAGTTCCTCGAGCGTGGCGACGAGGTTCTCGCGAATGGTGGGGTTGTCTTCGACGATATATGTTCGCACGGAATTGCGACCAGCCATGGCTACTTCAAGTCACTTGTTCTGCGGCAACGCGCGGCGACTTGAATGCACCGCGCTGCCGAAATCGGAATTGCCTTGCAGTGTAGGCAGCACCGCTCGCTCGACGTGACAGTGCTTGCTCCGGTGCGATGTAGGACAAAGCCTACAGCGCCTGCGCGGCCTGGCCGCAGACGCCGCAAGCCGGCTGGCGCTTCACGCGGACGTCGCTGAATTCGGCGCGCCGCGTGTCGATCATCAGCAGACGGCCTGACAGCGGACGGCCGATACCGCACAGCAGCTTCAGCGTCTCGGCTGCCTGAATGGTGCCGATGATACCGACCAGCGGTGCGAACACGCCCATGGTGGCGCAGGCCACTTCCTCCACGGTCTGGCTGGGCGGGAACACGCAGGCGTAGCAGGGCGAATCGGGCTGGCGCAGGTCGTACACCGAAATCTGGCCGTCGAAGCCGATGGCGGCGCCGGCCACCAGCGGTTTGCGATGCCGCACGCAGGCGCGATTCAGCGCATGGCGGCTGCCGAAGTTGTCGCTGCAGTCGAGCACGATGTCGGCGCCGCCGACCAGTTCGTCCAGCAAGGCCTGGTCGGCGCGCCGGGCGATGGTGTGCACCTGCACGTCGGAGTTGATCTCGGCGATCGCCTGGCGCGCGGACTCGACCTTGGGCATGCCCACGCGCGCTTGCGTGTGCGCGATCTGGCGCTGCAGGTTGGTCAGATCGACCGCATCGTCATCGACCAGGGTGATCCGGCCGACGCCGGCACTCGCCAGGTACAGGGCTGCCGGCGAACCCAGCCCGCCGGCACCGAGAATCAGCGCGTGCGCAGCGAGCAGCTTCTGCTGGCCCTCGATGCCGATATCGTCAAGCAGCAGGTGGCGCGAATAGCGCAGCAGTTGCCGATCGTCCATCACCTGCTGTCCACCGCCGGCCAGCGGCGGCGCTTACTCCGTCTTCGGCTCTTCCTTGCGCTCGACCAGGGTCTTGCTGACCTTGACCGGCTGGCCCTTGAGTTGCAGCAGCGCCTGCTGCAGCGGGAAGTCCTTGGCACTGCCGTACTCGGGCGGACGGCGCTCGGATGCCGGCTTGCGCGATTCTTCCTCGAGCCGCTTGAGTGCCGCTTCACGCTCCTTCTCGATGGCCGGGTCCTTCTGCTCGGCTTCGCCGCCGCCGAGGTGCTTCTCCAGGTCGGCCTCGCGCATCCGCAGCACCGCGAACGGGCTGCCATCGGCGGTGTCGTCGACCATGACGTCGGGCACGATGCCCTTGGCCTGGATGGTCTTGCCGTTCGGCGTGTAGTAGAGCGCGGTGGTGATCTTCAGCGCGGTGTCGGGGCCGAGCGGACGCACCGTCTGCACCGAGCCCTTGCCGAAGGTCTGGCTGCCCATCACGACCGCCCGCTTGTGGTCCTGCAGCGCGCCGGCCACGATCTCGCTGGCCGAGGCCGAGCCCTCGTTGACCAGCACCACCATCGGTACCGTCTTCAGTGCCGCCGGCAAGCGCTTGAGCGGGTCGTGGCCGCGCCGGCGCAGGTAGTCCTCGGGTCGGGCCTTGTAGATCGCCTTGCTGTCCTCGATCTGGCCGTTGGTGGATACCACCGTCACGCCTTCCGGCAGGAAGGCGGCCGACACCGCCACCGCGGCGTCGAGCAGACCACCCGGGTCATTGCGCAGGTCCAGCACCAGACCCTTCAAGTGCGGTTCCTGCTGGTAGATGGCTTCCAGCTTGGTGACGAAGTCGTCCACCGTGCGTTCCTGGAACTGCGACAGGCGGACCCAGGCGTAGCCCGGCTCGACCACCTTGGCCTTGACCGACTGGGTACGGATCTCCTCGCGCACGATCGTGACCGGAAAGCTGCGGTTCTCGTCCCGGCGCAGGATGGTTAGGATGACCTTGGTGCCGGGTTCGCCGCGCATGCGCTTGACGGCTTCGCTGAGCGTCAGCCCGCGCACTGCGGTGTCGTCGACGCGGGTGATCAGGTCGCCCGGCTTGAGGCCGGCACGGTCGGCCGGCGAGCCCTCGATCGGCGACACCACGCGGATCAGGCCGTCTTCCTGCGTGATCTCGATGCCCACGCCGACGAATTTGCCGGTGGTGCCCTCGCGGAATTCCTTGAACGACTTCTTGTCGAAATACTGCGAGTGCGGGTCCAGGCTGGAGACCATGCCCGAGATGGCGTCGGTGATCAGCTTGCGCTCGTCCACCGGCTCCACGTAGTCGGACTTGATCATGCCGAACACGGCGGCGAGCTGCTGCAGTTCTTCCAGCGGCAGCGGCGCCATGGTGCCGCGCGCCACGGTCTGCAGCGACACCGTGGTCAGCGCACCGGCCAGCGCGCCTACGGCAATCCAGCCGGCGATCTTGGTTCTCTGACTCATGGTGTGTGACTTCCTTGCGACACGGTCGCTCAATATACCCAGATGTTGCCTGCTTAGGGCGCGCGCGATGGATCGAAGTTCCGCATCGGCCGGGGCTTGTGGCGCCTTGCCGTGCTGCTCAGGCCTTGCCCTGGCTGGCGACGGCCGCTGCAGCCCGGGCGATGGCTTCGGCGTCACCGAGGTAGTAGCTGCGGATCGGCTTCAGCTCGGCATCCAGCTCGTACACCAGCGGAATGCCGTTGGGGATGTTCAACTCGACGATGTCGGACTCGGAAACGTCGTCCAGGTACTTCACCAGCGCCCGGATCGAGTTGCCGTGCGCCGACACCACCAGGCGCTTGCCGGCCCGGATGGCGGGGGCCATCGATTCGTTCCAGAACGGCAGCACGCGCTCCACGGTGTCCTTGAGGCATTCGGTGAGCGGCACCTCGCCAGTCTGCAGCCGGGCGTAGCGCGGATCGTCGCGTTCCCAGCGCGGGTCGTTCGGCTCCAGCGCCGGCGGCGGGATATCGTAGCTGCGGCGCCAGATCAGCACCTGGGCATCGCCATGCTTCTGCGCGGTTTCGGCCTTGTTCAGGCCTTGCAGCGCGCCGTAGTGGCGCTCGTTCAGGCGCCAGTGCTTGACCGTGGGCAGCCACAGGCGCTGCATCTCGTCCAGTGCCAGGTGCAGGGTGCGGATGGCGCGCGTCAGCACGCTGGTGTAGGCGAGGTCGAAATCGTAGCCCTCGGCCTTCAGCAGGCGGCCGGCCTGCCTGGCCTGCTCGACGCCAGTCGGCGTCAGATCCACGTCGGTCCAGCCGGTGAAGCGGTTTTCGAGGTTCCAGGTGGATTCGCCGTGGCGGATCAGGACGAGCTTGTACATCGGAGGCGGCAGACGAGAAGGCAATAACCGCCGGCAGGCGGGCGAAAACCCGTCATTCTAGAATCCTTACCCTGCAGGGGTGCGGTGGCGCCCGCTGAATCGAATCACATTGGAAGGATATTGATCGTGGATTTCCTGCTGGCGAACTGGATGCTGATCCTGGTGGCGCTGATCTCCGGCACCATGCTGCTGATGCCGATGCTGCGTGGCGGCGGGGGTGCGGCCAGCGTCACGCCGGCAGGGGCGGTGCAGTTGATCAACCGCGAGAAGGCGGTGGTGATCGATGTCTGCGAGCCGGCCGAGTACCAGGCCGGCCACGTCGGCGGCGCCAAGAGCATTCCACTGGGCGAACTGGAGGCGAAGCTCCCGGGCGTGGTGAAGAGCAAGGCCACCCCGCTGGTGCTGGTGTGCGCTTCCGGCATGCGCTCGAATCGGGCGGTGGCGATCGCCAGGAAGCTGGGTTACGAGAAGGCCCAGTCACTGTCCGGTGGCCTGAAGAGCTGGCGCGAGGCCAGCCTGCCGATCGAGAAGACCTGAACGATCACGGCGCCTTCGGCGCGGCGCCCGTGTGCGGCGACCGTGCTCCCCAGAACCCGGAAGAAAAGAGGAAACGGTCATGCAAGCCGTGAAGATGTACGCCACTGCCAGCTGCCCCTATTGCATCCGGGCCAAGCAGATCCTGCATGCCAAGGGCGTCGAGCAGATCGACGAAATCCGCGTCGATCTGGAGCCGGCCCAGCGCCGCGTCATGATGGAGATCACCGGCCGCCGCACGGTGCCGCAGATCTTCATCGGCGCTACCCATGTCGGCGGGCACGACGACCTGGTGGCGCTGGACGAGCGTGGCGAACTCGATCCGCTGCTCGCCGGGCGGCCCTGAGCGCGGCGCAGGCCGGCTGCCACTGGGCCAGCGGGGATAATGGCGCCATGAGGGCGCGCGATTCCGGCGCCTGCCCGGAGCTTTTCCAACCTTTGCCTTAAAGAGAAATCACATGGCCGACACCGATCCCGTGTTCACGATCCAGCGCGTCTACCTCAAGGAAGCTTCGCTGGAGCAACCCAATTCGCCCGCGATCCTGCTCGAGCAAGAGCAGCCCGAAGTCGAGATCAACCTGGGTGTGAACGCCGAGAACGTGGCCGAGGGTGTGTTCGAGATCACCGTCACCGCCACCGTGCAGACCAAGATCCAGGACAAGACCGTATTCCTGTGCGAGTGCAAGCAGGCCGGCATCTTCGAGATCCGCAACATCCCCGAGGAGCAGATGGGCGGCGTGGTCGGCATCGCCTGCCCGCAGATCGTCTATCCGTACCTGCGCGGCAACGTCGCCGACCTGATCCAGCGCGGCGGCTTCCCGCCGGTGCACCTGGCCGAGATCAACTTCCAGTCGATGTACGAGCAGCAGCAGCTCGCGCAGCAGGAAGGCGCGGCCGCCGTCACCCAGTAAACCTGCCAGCCGCCGTCCGGCCGACCCCACGCCATGAAGATCATCGTCATCGGAGCCGGCGCCTGGGGCACTGCCCTGGCGGTGAGCGCGGCGCGCAACCCGGTCGGGCACCACACCGTTCTGTGGGCGCGCGACGGGGTGCAGGCGCAGGCCATGGACACCGCGCGTGAGAACGCGCGCTACCTGCCCGGCATCCCGCTGCCGCGCGCGCTGACGGTGCGCGGCGGCGATGTCGATTCGCTGCTTGATGCCGTGCCGCAGGCGGATCTGCTGGTCATCGCCACGCCGGTCGCCGGCTTGCGCCCGACGCTGGAACTGCTGCGCGACGCGCGCGTGCCGGTCGGCTGGCTGTGCAAGGGTTTCGAGCCGGCGCAGGATCCGACCGTGGCGCGTCCGTTCGGACTGATGCCGCACGAGATCCAGCGGCAGGTGGCGCCCGGCCTGCAGGCCGGCGCCTTAAGCGGCCCCAGCTTCGCGCAGGAAGTCGCGCGCGGCCAGCCGACCGCACTGGTGGCCGCCAGCCGGCAGCCGCCCGTGCGGCAGGCGCTGGTCGAGGCTTTCCACGGCCCCACGCTGCGCGTCTATGGCAACCAGGACCTGGTGGGCGTCGAGGTCGGCGGTGCGGTCAAGAACGTGCTGGCGATCGCCACCGGCCTGGCCGATGGCCTGAATCTGGGGCTGAACGCGCGCGCTGCGCTGATCACGCGCGGCCTGGCCGAGATCGCCCGCCTGGGGGTGGCACTCGGTGCGCAGCCCGAGACCTTCATGGGCTTGTCTGGATTGGGTGACCTGGTGCTGACCGCCACCGGCGACCTGAGCCGCAACCGCCGCGTCGGCCTGCTGCTGGCCGAGGGCAAGAGCCTGGAGCAGGCGGTGCAATCGCTCGGGCACGTGGCCGAGGGCGTCTACAGCGCGCGCACCGTGCTGCAACGTGCGCACCACCTGGGCGTCGAGATGCCGATCACCGAATGTGTGGTTGGATTGCTCGATGGCGAACTCAAGCCGGTTGAAGCGGTTGCCGCGCTGATGGGGCGCGATCCCAAGGGCGAACTGCTGTAGCGCTCGGCGCCGCAACGTGTTGGCGTGGCGCAAAGCCTGCGCTGCTGCCACGCCATGGGTGCCATCGTGCGGCGCGGCGGCTCAGGGCTTCGTGCTCTGGCCGGTCTTGGTGGCCGGCGCTGGCTTGGCTGGCGCGCTGCTGTAGGCGGCGCCGTTGATGGTCAAGCCGCTGTCCGAGAAGCGGGCGGCGTTCTTTTCACCCACGCCCTTGACGCGGTTGATGAAGTCGCCCCAGTCCTTGAATTTCCCGTTCTTGCGTTCGTCCAGGATCCTGGTGGACATGGCGGGGCCAATGCCCTTGATGCCGTCCAGCTCATCCGCCTTGGCGGTGTTCAAGTCGACGGCGGCGAACGATGCGGCCGCGTACAGCATGGCCAGCAAGGCGAATAATTTCTTCAACATCTGTGCTCTCCCTGGATCGGTGGGTGCCGGCCGACATGGCCGGTCGAGTCATCTTGTCATCCGATCCCGGAATCCACGTACCCGTAACGAGGATGCGCCCACCCGCGGTTCAGGGTAGGTCGGCTACAACTCCTCGATGCGCTTGGGCGGGAAGCTCTCCCAGGCCTGGCAGCCCGGACATTGCCAGAAGTAGCCCTGGGCCTCGAAGCCGCAGGCGGCACAGCGGTAACGCGCCAGCGGGCGCGCTGCGTGCTCGAGCGAGCGCTGCACCATGGGATGCGCGCCGTCCTGTGCGAACGGTTCGTGACTGAGCCAGCGCATGGCGGCGATCAGCGACGGTTCCTGCGTCATGTGGCGCACATAGCCTTCGCGTGCCTCTGGCATCGGTGTCCCGGCGGCCACCTGGGCCTGCACGATGGCGTCCGCGGTATCGATCGACGGCAGCAGGGCGTAGCTGCGTTGCAGCAACTCTATGGCGTGCGGCAACTGCCCGCTGGCCTGGCCGATGCGCACCAGTTCGCTGGCCACCAGCGGGATCGCCTGCGGCGCGTGTTGCTCCAGCCGGGCCAGTTCGGTGAAGGCGCCTGGCATGTCGCCCTGGCCGGCCAGCAGCCCCGCCAACTGGATGCGCGGGCGTGCGCTGGCGGGCGACTGCTCGATCGCCTCGGTCAACAGCCGACGGGCGGTCGTCGGGTCCTGGTGCTTGCTCAGTGCGGTGGCGGCTAGTTCGCACTGGTAGTGCGCCAGCCGGGCCGCGAAGTCGCCGTGCTCGGCCTGCTGCAGGCGGCGGGCGATCTCGGTGGCGTGCGGCCAGTCGCGCGCGCGCTCGTGCAATGCCAGCAGGCTGAGCCAGGCCTGCTCCTGGTAGCGCGTGCCCTCCAGGCGCTGCAGCGCGTCTTCGGCACGGTCGAGCAGACCGGCCTTGAGGAAATCCTGCGCCAGCGCGTGCTGGGCGCGCTCGCGGTCGCTGGCGCTCAGGTCGGCGCGCGAGAGCAGGTGCTCGTGCACGCGCACGGCACGCTCGTACTCGCCGCGGCGGCGGAACAGGTTGCCGAGCGCAAAGTGCAGCTCGGAAGTGTCGGGGTCGCGCTGCACCGCCTCGATGAAGGCGTCGATGGCCTGGTCCTGCTGCTCGTTGAGCAGGTAGTTCAGGCCCTTGAAATAGGCCTTGGGCGCCTGGCGGTTCTCGATGCGCAGCTGGCGCAAGTCCAGGCGCGAGGCCAGCCAGCCGAGCGTGAAGGCGATCGGCAGCCCGAGCAGGATCCAGCTGAGGTCAAGCTCCATGCGGGGGGCGGTTCAAGGGCTCATCCGGCACCGGCGGATTCGCCCGCCTGGCTCCGGACCTGGTCTCGCCGCGGCGCGACCACCAGCCCGGCAGCATGCCCAGCACCCCGATCACCATGCCGAGCGCGAATGCGATGAGCACGATCAGCGTCACCGGCGCACGCCACTGGCGTCCGAACAGCAGGTGCACGGTGGCGTCGTGCTGGTTGTTCAGTGCGAAGGCGAACAGGGCAAAAAAAATGGCTGCCTTCAGTATCCACTTCAGCAGCCTGGCAAGCTTGTTCATGAATCTTCTACGGGACTCGGAAGATTCTAGCGGCGGCGTCAGGTTCGCGTGTCGCCATCCGTGTCGACCGGCTGGTTGCCCACGGCCTCGCGCAGTGCCTTGCCCGGCTTGAAGTGCGGCACGCGCCGCTCGGGAATCTGCACGCGTTCGCCGGTGCGCGGGTTGCGCCCCATGCGTGGCGGGCGGCGGTTGATGGAGAAGCTGCCGAAGCCGCGGATCTCGATGCGGTGGCCGCGCACCAGGGCGTCGCTCATCGCATCCAGGATCGTCTTCACCGCCGCGTCGGCATCGCGCTGTGTCAACTGGCCGAAGCGTTCGGCCAGCAGTTCAACCAGGTCGGAACGGGTCATCTCTTGGCATGTCCCGAAACGCCACCAGCAAGCACTGCCCCTTCAAGGGCACCCGTGGAGCGGGCCTGGCCCGGCCACTGGGTGCACCGCCTTGAAGGGGAGACGCCGAGAAGGCGCATCGGGGGTGGACCTTACTTCGAGTCGCTGCCATCCAGCTTGGCGCGCAGCAGGGCGCCGAGGCTGGTGGTGCCGGCGGTGCCGGTGCTCTGGCTCAGGCTGGCCAGGGCTTCCTGCTGGTCGGCGGCATCCTTGGCCTTGACGGACAGCTGGATGTTGCGCGACTTGCGGTCGACGTTGACGACCACGGCGGTCACTTCGTCGCCCACCTTCAGCACCTGGCTGGCGTCTTCCACGCGGTCGCGGCTGATCTCGCTGGCGCGCAGGTAGCCGACCACGTCGTTGCCCAGGTCGATCTCGGCGCCACGCGCATCGACGCTCTTGACCTTGCCGGTCACCGACTGGCCGCGGTCGTTCACGGTCACGAAAGTGGTGAACGGATCCTGGTCGAGCTGCTTGATGCCGAGACTGATGCGCTCGCGGTCGACGTCGACCGCCAGCACGATGGCCTCGACTTCCTGGCCCTTCTTGTAGTTGCGCACGGCGGCTTCACCGGGCTCGTTCCAGGACAGGTCGGACAGGTGCACCAGGCCGTCGATGCCGGCGGCAAGACCCACGAACACGCCGAAGTCGGTGATCGACTTGATCGGGCCGGTGACGCGGTCGCCGCGCTTGGTGTTCTGCGCGAACTCCTGCCACGGGTTGGCGCGGCACTGCTTCATGCCGAGCGAGATACGGCGCTTGTCCTCGTCGATCTCGAGCACCATGACCTCGACCTCGTCGCCCAGTGACACCACCTTGCTCGGGGCGACGTTCTTGTTGGTCCAGTCCATCTCGGAGACGTGCACCAGGCCCTCGATGCCCGGCTCGAGCTCGACGAAGGCGCCGTAGTCGGCGATGTTGGTGACCTTGCCGAACATGCGCGTGCCCTGCGGGTAGCGGCGGCTCACGCCCAGCCACGGGTCGTCGCCCATCTGCTTCAGGCCCAGGCTGACGCGGCTCTTCTCGACGTCGAACTTGAGGATCTTGGCGGTGATTTCCTGACCCGGCTGCACCACCTCGGACGGGTGGCGCACGCGGCGCCAGGCCATGTCGGTGATGTGCAGCAGGCCGTCGATGCCACCCAGGTCGACGAAGGCGCCGTACTCGGTGATGTTCTTGACCACGCCGTTGACGACGGCGCCTTCCTTCAGCGTCTCCATCAGCTTGGCGCGTTCTTCGCCCATGCTGGCCTCGACCACGGCGCGGCGGCTCAGCACCACGTTGTTGCGCTTGCGGTCGAGCTTGATGACCTTGAACTCCATGGTCTTGTTTTCGTACGGCGTCAGATCCTTGGTCGGACGCGTATCGACCAGCGAGCCTGGCAGGAAGGCGCGGATGCCGTTGACCAGCACGGTGAGGCCGCCCTTGACCTTGCCGCTGGTGGTGCCGGTGACGAACTCGCCGGACTCCAGCGCCTTTTCCAGCGCCAGCCAGGAAGCCAGGCGCTTGGCGGTGTCACGGCTCAGGATGGTGTCGCCGTAGCCGTTCTCGATCGAGCCGATGGCCACCGGCACGAAGGCGCCGGGCTCGACCTCGATCTCGCCTTGGTCGTTCTTGAATTCCTCGATCGGGATGTAGGCTTCGGACTTGAGGCCGGCGTTCACGACGACGAAGCTGTGCTCGACGCGCACCACTTCGGCGGTGATGACTTCACCCGGGCGCATCTCGGTGCGCTGCAGGGATTCCTCGAACAACTGGGCAAAAGATTCGGACATGAAAGTTTCCTTCTCCACACGCACGGGTTCACGACGGCACCATTGCGATCGTTTGTAAGGCTGACGGCGGAGGCTTGGGTTGCGGACGGACCGCGGTTGAGGTTGAACAACCAGGCCGCTCGATGCGCTTGGACGCGCGGCGGGAAGCTGCCTGGGCGGTAAAAGGCCGACGGCGTCACGGATCCCAAGCGAGATTCCGCAGACGTTTCGGCCGGGTCGGGCAACTCAGCTCAGGCCTTGGCGGCTTGAAACGGTTGCCGCGCCTGCCACCAATCAAGAACCTGATCGACCGATGCCTCGATCGTCAGTTGCGAATTGTCCAGCAGCAGGGCGTCGTGCGCCGGCTTGAGGGGTGACGCGATGCGGGTCTGATCCCGCGCATCGCGCGCTTCCAAGTCAGCGCGAAGACTATCGAGTTTAGCAGGAATACCCTTGGAAATCAATTGCTTATGGCGCCGTTCGGCGCGCTGCGCGGCGTCCGCGGTCAGGTAGACCTTGAGCAGCGCGGCCGGAAAGATCACCGTGCCCATGTCGCGCCCGTCGGCCACCAGGCCAGGCAGGCGGGCGAAACCGCGCTGCAGCTCCAGCAGCGCCTCGCGCACCGCAGGCAGCGCGGACACCTGCGATGCGTCCATGCCCGCGGCCTCGCTGCGGATCGCTTCGGTCACGTCCTCGCCATCCAGCCGCACGCAGTCGGCGTCGAAGCAGACCGGCAAGCACCGCGCCAGTTCGGCGATGGCGGCTTCATTGGTCGCCTCGGGCGCCAGGCCCCGTCGCCGCGCCGCCAGGCCCGCGAGGCGGTACAGCGCACCGGAATCCAGGTAGTGGTAGCCAAGGCGCCGCGCCAGCGCACTGGCCAGCGTGCCCTTGCCGGAGGCGGTTGGTCCGTCGATGCAGATCACCGGTACCGGGACCGCGGGCTGCGCGACCGCGAACAGGGTCTCGAAGTAGTCCGGAAAGGTCTTGGCGACGCACTTCGGGTCCTCGATGCGCACCGGCAGGCCAGCCGGGTTGAAGGCCGCCAGCGAGCCGCACATGGCCATGCGGTGGTCGTCGTAGGTGTGGATCGATGCCGCCCGCCATGCCTGCGGGCTGGCAGGTGGCGTGATGCGGATGAAATCCGGGCCCTCGTCGATCGTGGCGCCGAGCTTGCGCAGCTCGGTCGCCATGGCGGCGATGCGGTCGGTTTCCTTCACGCGCCAGCTGGCGATGTTGCGCAGCATGCTGGTGCCGTCGGCGTACAGCGCCATCACGGCCAGCGTCATGGCGGCATCGGGGATATGGTTGCCATCGAGATCGATGGCCTTCAAGGGCCAGGTGCCGCGGCGCACCTCGAGCCAGTTGGCACCGCTGTCGATGCGCGCGCCCATCAGCCGCGCAGCCTCGACGAAGCGGATGTCGCCCTGGATCGAATCGGCGCCGACACCCTCGATCCGCAAGGGGCCGTTCCGCCCGGCGTCGCTCGACAGCGCGCCGGCAGCGATGAAGTAGCTGGCCGACGAGGCGTCGGCCTCGACGTGGATTTCGCCGGGCGAGCGATACGCACTGCCGTGCGGGATGACGAAGCGCTGCCAGCCGTCGCGCTCCACCCGCACGCCGAAGCGCTCCAGCAGGCGCAGCGTGATCTCGACATAGGGCTTGGAGATCAACTCGCCCACCACCTCGATGACGATGTCCTGCGCGTCGGGGCGGCCGGCCGCCAGCGGCAGGGCCAGCAGCAGGGCGGTCAGGAACTGGCTCGACACGTCGCCGCGCACGGGAATCGGCCGCTCCAGCGCCAGTGTCGGCTGGCCGATGCGCAGCGGCGGGAATCCCGGGTTGCCGAGGTAGCTGATGGCGCAGCCCAGCGCCTGCAGGGCGTCGACGAGATCGCCGATCGGCCGTTCGTGCATGCGCGTGATGCCGCTCAGGCGGTAATCGCCACCCAGCACCGCCAGCGCGGCGGTGAGCGGGCGCATCGCGGTGCCGGCGTTGCCGAGGAACAGCTCGATCGCCTGACCGGACGGTGCGCGCCCGCCGAGGCCATCGATGCAGGCCTGCGTGCCGTCGAGCTCAACGCCGCAGCCGAGTTGGCGCAAGGCCTGCAGCATCACGCGCGTGTCGTCGGAGTCGAGCAGGTCGCGCACCACGGTGCGGCCCTGGCACAGCGCCGCCAGCAGCAGCACGCGGTTGGAGATGCTCTTGGAGCCGGGCAGGCGCACGCGGCCGTGCACCGAGCGCAGCGCCGGGAGGTCGAGGAAGTCGGTGTCAAACATGGCTTGGTGGCACTGGGTCCGCCGGTGCGAGGGCGGGTCCGGCCCAACCGGCACGCGCCGTACTGGCGCGCTCGATCAGCTGCATCAGCACGTCGCTGCTGCTGTGGTCCATCGCCTGCTGCAAGTCGGCCAGCGCCTGCTGGAAATGCCGTAACTGGGCGCCGATCTGCTCGCGGTTTGCGATCAGCACATCGCGCCACAGTGCGGGATCACCGGCGGCGATGCGGCTGAAGTCGCGGAAACCCGGTCCGGCCATCGACAGGTAGCTCGGTCCATCGGCCTGCTCGACGAGGCTGTTCATGAACGCGAACGCCAGCAGGTGCGGCAAATGGCTGACCGCTGCCAGCGCCGCATCGTGCGCGGCCGGCGGCATGCTCAGCACCTTGCAGCCCAGCGCCCGCCACACGGCGACGGCCTGTTCGAGCCGGGCGGCTGGCGTGCGCCCGGTCGGCGTGACGATGACCTGCGTGCCCCGGTACAGATGCGGGTCGGCGTGTTCGACGCCGGCCACCTCGCGGCCGGTGATCGGATGGCAGGGCACGAAGACATCGGCGCGCTCGCCGAGTGCGCGCTCGGCCGCCGCCGCCACATCGGCCTTGGTCGAGCCGACATCCATGATCAGCGTGTCGGCCGCCAGTGCGGGCTGCAGCGCGCGCAGCGTGCTCTCGGTGGCCGCCACCGGCACCGCCAGCAGCACCAGGTCGGCACCGGTCGCGGCCTGTGCGGCCGTGGCCACATCCTCGTCGATCACGCCCAGTTCGCGCGCGCGCCGGCTGCTTGCCGGCGACCGGCTGTAGCCGACCACGCGTTGCACTAGGCCGGCGCGCTTCAGGGCCAGCGCGAACGAGCCGCCCATCAGCCCGCAGCCGATCAGACCGAGGCGCTCAAACATCCGGACCGAGCGGGTAGGCGCCGAGCACCTTGTAGAACGCGCACTGCGCCTGCAGCTCCTCCAGCGCCGCGTGCACGTGCGGCTCGGACGGATGGCCGGCGAGGTCGATGTAGAAGTAGTACTCCCACTGGCCCGACTTGGCCGGGCGCGACTCGAAGCGTGTCATGCTGACGCCGTGCTTCTTCAGCGGTGTCAGCATGTCGTGCACCGAGCCGGGCCGGTTCGGCACCGACACCACCAGGCTGGTGCAGTCACGACCGGTGGCGGTCGGCGTGGCCAGCGTCTGCGGCAGGCAGATCACGGCGAAGCGGGTGCGGTTGGTGGCCTCGTCCTGGATCGCGTGGGCGACGATGTGCAGGCCGAACTGCGCGGCCGCGCGCTCGCTCGCCAGGCCGGCCCAGGCCGGGTTGGTGGCGGCCAGGCGTGCGCCCTCGGCGTTGCTGGAGACGGCGCGGCGCTCGGCCTGCGGCAGGTGCTGCGACAGCCAGCCCTGGCACTGCATCAGCGCCTGCGGGTGCGCCAGCACCACCTCGATGCCGTCGAGCCCGTTGACCTGGCGCAGCAGGTTGTGGCGCACCAGCAGGCTGACCTCGCCGATCACGTGCGTCGGCGAGTGCAGGAACAGGTCGAACGAGCGCGCCACCACGCCCTCGGTGGTGTTCTCCATGCCGACCACGCCGAACTGCGAAGTGCCGGCGGCGGTGGCGTGGAATACCTCGTCGAAGCTGTTGCAGTAGATCAGGTTGGCAGCGCTGCCGAAGAACTCGATCGCCGCCTGCTCGCAGAAGGTGCCCTGCGGGCCCAGCACGGCCACGCGCTGCGGCACTTCCAGCGCCAGGCAGGCCGACATGATCTCGCGCCAGATGGCGGCCACGTGCTGGTTCAGCAGCGGTCCCGGGTTGGCGGCCTGCACCTTGGCGATGACCTGGGCCACACGATCGGGGCGGAAGAAGGGCGTGCCTTCCTGGCGCTTGAGTTCGCCCACTTCCTCGGCCACGCGCGCGCGCTGGTTCAGCAATGCCAGCAGCTGGGCGTCCAGGCTGTCGATCTGCACGCGCAGTCTGGCGAGGGCGTCGGATTGGATGGGGGATTGACTCATGCCGTGGTGCAACGAACACCGGCGCGGCCACCAGGAGCGCCGCGCCGGTCGGGGTCGATGGAAACTACTTCTTGCTGTCGGCGCCCGATGCGGCGCCGGCGGAGGATTTCACGATCCGGCTGGCCGCGGCGTCGAAGTTCTTCTGGCCGCTTTCGACGCCGGCGCGCGTGGCGTCGACGACGCGCTTGGCCCAGGCGTTGGCCGCTTCCGGGCCGAGCGCCTGGAACTTGGCGCTGACCGGCGATTCGAGGTAGGCGATGATGGTCTTCATCTCGTCCTCGGTCAGCTTCTCCATGAAGATCGGCACCAGTGCTGGTTCGGCCGACTTGGCCACCTCGGCCTCGATCGACTTCTCGGTGTTGTCGGTGAACTTCTTCAGTTCGACGTCGAGCTTGTCGCGCACGTCCTTCTGGCGCGCCGGCGGCACGGTCTCATCGAGGCGTTGCGACCAGCTTGCCAGCAGCGGCTGCACCGCGCTGGCGGTGAGCTGATCGGCCATGGCGCCGCCATCGGCTTTCTGCTGGATCTGGGCCAGCTTGACGGCCAGCGCGCGCTTGCCGTCGTTCTGTGCCGACGCGCCGGTCGTGAAGGCCAGGCCGGTCGCCAGCACGGCGGCGAGCACGAGTTTGGAAGTGGTGAATTTCAAGGTGTTTACTCCGTGGGGTTGTTCGGTGAATCCTCGCCTGCCGCATCCTGGGCGTCGTTCTCGACCACACGCTGCAGGCCACTCAGCTGGGCACCGTCGTCGAGCGCGATCAGGGTCACGCCCTGCGTGGCGCGACCCATTTCCCGGATCTCGGCCACGCGGGTGCGCACCAGCACGCCCTTGTCGGTGATCAGCATGATCTCGTCATCAACGCCGACCAGCGTCGCCGCGACGACCTTGCCGTTGCGTTCGCTCTGCTGGATGGCGATCATGCCCTTGGTACCGCGGCCATGGCGCGTGTACTCGGAAATGTGCGTGCGCTTGCCGTAACCGTTCTCGGTCGCGGTCAATACGCTGCTGCGCGCGCCCGGCACCATGCCGGCGTCGGCAACCTCGGCATCGGCCACCAGCATGGCAATCACGCTCTGGCCCTCTTCCAGCTGCATGCCGCGCACGCCACGTGCGTTGCGGCCCATCGGGCGCACATCGTTCTCGTCGAAGCGCACCGCCTTGCCGCCGTCCGAGAACAGCATCACGTCGTGCGTGCCCTCGGTCAGCGCAGCGCCGATCAGATAGTCGCCATCGTCCAGGCCGACCGCGATGATGCCGGCCTTGCGCGGGTTGCTGAAATCCGACAGCGCGGTCTTCTTCACGGTGCCCATCGAGGTCGCCATGAACACGTAGCGGTCGTCGGGGAACTGGCTGGCGGCGCCGGTCAGCGGCAGCACCACGTTGATCTTCTCGCCTTCCTCGAGCGGGAACATGTTGACGATCGGCCGTCCGCGCGAACCGCGCGAGCCGGAGGGCACTTCCCACACCTTGAGCCAGTACAGGCGCCCGCGGTTGGAGAAGCACAGGATGTACTCGTGCGTGTTGGCGATGAAGAGCTGGTCGATCCAGTCGTCTTCCTTGGTGGCCGTGGCCTGCTTGCCGCGGCCGCCGCGCTTCTGCGAGCGGTATTCGCTCAGGGGTTGGGCCTTGATGTAGCCGGTGTGGCTGAGCGTGACCACCATGTCGGTGGGCGTGATCAGGTCCTCCGTGGCTAGATCCTGGGCGTTGTGCTCGACGATGGAGCGGCGTGCGCCGTCCTTGGTCTGGCCGAATTCGTTCTTCAGCGCCGCGAGTTCCTCGCCGATGATGGTCGACACCCGCGCCGGCCTGGCCAGGATGTCGAGCAGGTCCTCGATCACCGCCATCACGTCCTTGTATTCGGCAATGATCTTGTCCTGCTCCAGGCCCGTGAGGCGCTGCAGGCGCATCTGCAGGATTTCCTGCGCCTGCGTGTCCGACAGGCGGTACAGGCCGTCGGCCTGCAGGCCGTAGTCGCGCTCCAGGTCCTCGGGCCGGTAGTCGTCGGCGCTGATGGTGGCGCCGTCCTCGCGCGTGCGGGTCAGCATCTCGCGCACCAGCGCGCTGTCCCAGCTGCGCGCCATCAGCTCGGCCTTGGCCACCGGTGGCGTGGGCGACTCGCGGATGATGCGGATGAATTCGTCGATGTTGGCCAGCGCCACCGCCAGGCCTTCCAGCACGTGGCCGCGCTCGCGCGCCTTGCGCAGGTCGAACACGGTGCGCCGAGTCACCACCTCGCGGCGGTGCTGGATGAAGACCTGCAGCAGCTCCTTGAGGTTGCACAGCTTGGGCTGGCCGTCGATCAGCGCCACCATGTTGACGCCGAAGGTGTCCTGCAGCTGGGTCTGCTTGTACAGGTTGTTCAGCACCACCTCGGGCACTTCGCCGCGCTTCAACTCGATCACCAGGCGCATGCCCGACTTGTCGGACTCGTCCTGGATGTGGCTGATGCCCTCGAGCTTCTTCTCGTGCACCAGCTCGGCCATGCGCTCCTGCAGCGTCTTCTTGTTGACCTGGTAGGGGATCTCGTCAACGATGATCGCCTGCCGCTGGCCCTTGTCGATGTCCTCGAAATGCACCTTCGCGCGCATCACCACGCGCCCGCGCCCGGTGCGGTAGCCGTCCTTGACGCCCTGGATGCCGTAGATGATGCCGCCGGTGGGAAAGTCGGGCGCCGGCACGATCTCCATCAGCTCGTCGATCGTCGCCTCGGGCTGGCGCAGCAGGTGCAGGCAGGCGTCGACCACCTCGTTCAGGTTGTGCGGCGGGATGTTGGTCGCCATGCCGACCGCGATGCCGCCCGAGCCGTTGATCAGCAAGTTCGGCAGGCGTGTCGGCAGGACGGTGGGCTCGAGCTCCTTGCCGTCGTAGTTCGGCACCATGTCGACGGTTTGTTTGTCGATGTCGGCAAGGATCTCGGCGGAAATTTTCTCCAGCCGGCATTCCGTGTAGCGGTAGGCCGCGGCGCTGTCGCCGTCGACCGAGCCGAAGTTGCCCTGGCCGTCGATCAGCGGGTGGCGCAGCGAGAAGTCCTGCGCCATCCGCACCAGCGCCTCGTAGGTGGCCGAGTCGCCGTGCGGGTGAAAGCGGCCCAGCACGTCACCCACGACGCGGGCGCACTTCACATAGGGGCGGTTCCAGTGGTTGTTGGCCTCGTGCATCGAAAACAGCACGCGCCGGTGCACCGGCTTGAGGCCGTCGCGGGCGTCGGGCAGGGCGCGACCCACGATCACGCTCATGGCGTAATCCAGGTAGCTTCGCCGCATCTCCTCTTCTAGACTGATGGGGAGTGTTTCCTTGGCGAACGAGGTCATATATACAGTCAGGCAACCCGAAGGCGATGAAAGCCCTGGATTCTAGGTGCTTTGAGTTGTCGCGTCCAAGCAACATAACCCTGTATTTACGGCCTTGTCTGACGCTGGCGGCCCCGGTTCTGCTAAGAATGCGCAAGGACGTGTGGCACAATCAATTCAACGTTTTTGGTGGTGGTCACTTGAAGCGTCCGATTTTTCGCAGCCACGCTGCGGCTTTTTTCCCATGAGGAGAACCATGAAGAAACTCAACAAAGTGGCGATCGCTTTCGCCGTTGCATCCGTGGCTGGTTCCGCCTTCGCAGCTGGTTCGACGATCAACTCCGATAACTGGCGCAATGGCCACGGCAACCTGATCTGGAAGAACGGCACCAACGAACTGTGCTGGCGCGATGCCTTCTGGACCCCGGCCACCGCCGCTCCGGGCTGCGACGGCGCCCTCGAGGCTCCCAAGGCTGCCCCGGCCCCGGCTCCTGCCGCTGCTCCGGCTGCACCTGCCGCCAAGCCCGCTCCGGCTCCGGCTCCCGCTCCTGTGGCCGCCCAGAAGGTGACCTACGCCGCCGACGCCTTCTTCGACTTCGACAAGTCGGTGCTGAAGCCCGAAGGCCGCGCCAAGCTGGATGACCTGGTCAGCAAGATCAAGGGCATCAACCTGGAAGTCATCATCGCCGTTGGCCACACCGACTCGATCGGCAGCCACGCCTACAACCAGCGTCTGTCGGTGCGTCGCGCCGAGGCCGTGAAGGCCTACC
The DNA here is from genome assembly GCF_035444425.1 of Ottowia sp. Taxonomy (GTDB): domain Bacteria; phylum Pseudomonadota; class Gammaproteobacteria; order Burkholderiales; family Burkholderiaceae_C; genus Ottowia. The sequence goes on from NZ_DAOMOQ010000006.1 coordinate 103,125, forward strand.
TGGTGTCCAAGGGCATCGAGCGCAACCGCGTCTACACCGAAGGCAAGGGTGAAACCCAGCCGGTCGCCGACAACCGCACCGCCCAGGGCCGCGCCAAGAACCGCCGCGTGGAAGTGGAAGTGGTCGGCACCCGCGCCAACTGATCCGCTTCAATCGGACGCGTGTTTGAAAGCCTTGGGGGCGCGAGCCCCCAAGGCTTTTTGCATTCTTGGAGCCATGGCCGTGCGCCCTGATCGGCCCCTTACCGCCCGCTTCGGACGCCGCTGCTGGCAGGTCCTGGTGTTCGGCCTTGCATGCGGCGTCAGTGCCGCGGCGGAACCCGTGCCGTCGAGGTGCGAAGAGGGTTTGCACCAGTCGGTCTCGCCTCCTGCAGCGCCCACGGTGCTGGTCGTGCTGTCGCCGCGCATGCCCTACGCCTTGCAGGAATGGCCGCGCATGAGAGCCCTGGCCGAGCAGGCCGGGTTCCAGATCGTGGCGTTTCGGGATCCCGGTGTGCCGTCATCGGAATGGGAGGCAGGCCTTGAAGCGGCCGGTCTGCCTGAGTTAAGGGCTGCGCCGGTACTCGATCAGCAGGTCGCAGCCGACTGCCGTTTGCTCAACCACGCGCCGAGCGCCCTGGTCGGGCGCTGCGGCCGCTGGCATGCGTGGCCGGTACTCGGCGTGATGCCCGATGGCCCCTGGCTGGCGGTGCTGAACGAGCGTCGGGAGGCCGTCGCATGCTCCTGAGCCAGGCATCTCGCCGAACGCTTTCCCTGGTCGCCATGCTGGGCGCATGCGTCTGGCCAGCGGTGGCGTCCGAAACGACGAGCGCCGAGGTGTGCATCCCCTACATCAGCTACCTGCCGCTCGACGCCGAACAGGTCGGGCGCGACGCGCACGGCCTGGCGGCGCTGGGCACCTACGAGCGCATCAGTCCGGACGGGCGTTACGTCCTGCGCTCGTACTCGGGCGCCCAACTCGGCCGCGTGAGCCTGATGGAGCTGCCCGCCACCGGCAGCGGTCCGATCAAGGCCTACCGCACGCCGTTTTCCAACGAGACGTTTCCGGTCCAGGGCACGTGGCGCTACCTGGTCGACGTGACCGGTGAACACTACCGGTTTGCCGAGGTCCTGCGCCAGCAAACCAGGGCTAGGCCGCTGTTTCGCGGCGGCATGACCGGTTTCTACGCGGCGGCGTCCGAGTTGGCCCCGCAAGCGGCTGCCGACACCGCACGCGCACTGGTCCACATCCGTTCCCTGAGCTGGCCGCAGAACGCCAACCCCGACGACCAGGGCGTCGGTCCGCTGCAACTGGCCACCATCACGGTGCAGGACGACGGTCGCCAGGCGCGCGTGGTCGCCAGCACCGGCCCGCGCTTCATCTGCGCGGACCGCAAGGCTGCAGATGGCGACGTCTATGCCCTGCCGATGATCTCGATCGATGGCGCCGAGTTTTCCGCCATTCCCCAGGTGCCGCGGAGCGGCCGACCATCCATGCGCGTCTACGGCTTGAGTGCCCAGGCCGATGCCACTGAGCACGAGTGCGGCTTGCGCGCCGACCTGGGCGATTCTCCCGGCAAGGCGGTGTTCGGTTATTCGCGACCGCAGGGTGCTCCCTGGCTGACGTACAGCGACCTTGGTTATGTGTACGTGCACGACCGCGAACTGGGTCAATCCGTCCGGCTCGAGCACGCTAGGCACCGCGTGCTCGCAACCGCGTTCCCGGGCCTGACGCGTGACGGCCGAGTCATCTACGGCGCCACCTGGCACGACTGCGCCGACACCCAGCGCTGCCCGAAGCAAGCGGGCTACGTCATCGTCGATCCGTACCAGAGCGAGAACTACCGCCAGCGCTGGCGCCAGGCGGGCAAACCGGCGCCGCAGGCCTGCATCACGCAGCAGGCGGTGCGGGATGAACGAGCGCGCTTCGCCCGCGCGCACGGGCTGGCACCATAGCCGCGTTCGGGCGGCCCGCCAGTCGCCGATCGAGGCCGGACACGCGGACAGCCATGGGACAATGCGCCCATGAACGCAGCCAACGTCGATCAGGCCGAACTGGCCAAGTTCTCCGCGCTGGCCCACCGCTGGTGGGACCTGGATGGCGAGTTCGCGCCGCTGCACCAGATCAATCCGCTGCGGCTCGACTGGATCGACTCGATCAGCCCCTTGAGCGGGCAGCGCGTGCTCGACGTTGGCTGCGGCGGCGGCATCTTGGCTGAGGCCATGGCGCGCAAGGGCGCCGAGGTGCTGGGCATCGACCTGGCCGACAAGTCGCTCAAGGTGGCGCAGCTGCACGCGCTGGAGGCCGAGGTGACGGGCCTGAGCTACCGCCAGGTCGCCGCCGAGGCGCTGGCCGCCGAGATGCCCGGCGAGTTCGACGCCGTCACCTGCATGGAGATGCTGGAGCACGTGCCCGATCCCGCCGCCATCGTGCAGGCCTGCGCGGCGCTGGTCCGACCGGGCGGCTGGGTGTTTCTTTCCACCATCAACCGCAACCCGAAATCCTTTCTGCTGGCCATCGTCGGCGCCGAGTACATGCTCGGCCTGGTGCCGCGCGGCACGCACGAGTACGCGCGCCTGCTGCGGCCGAGCGAGCTGGGTCGCTTCTGCCGTGAGGCTGGGCTCGACCTGCAGCACAGCCGCGGTCTCCAATACAACCCCCTCACGCAGCGCTTTCGCCTGAGCGCGGACACCAGCGTCAACTACATGGTGGCGGCGCGCAAGCCGGTGCCAGCGGCCTGACGCGCGCCATGTTCCGCGACATCCGCTGCGTGCTGTTCGACCTCGATGGCACCCTGATCGACAGCGCGCCCGACCTGGCGCTGGCCGCCGACGAAATGCGCGTGCGCCGCGGTCTGCCATCGCTGCCGGTGGAGCGTTACCGCAGCAGCGCCGGCTCCGGCGCGCGCGGCATGCTCGGTGTCGCCTTTGGCGTGACGCCGGATGATCCTGGTTTCGAAGCCCTCAAGGACGAGTTCCTCGGCAACTACGAACGCCGGATGACGCGGCTGACGGCGCCGTTTGCCGAGGTCGACCACCTGCTGTCGACGCTGCACCGGCGTGGGCTGAACTGGGGCGTGGTCACCAACAAGTCACAGCGCTTCACCGTGCCGCTCACCGCTTCGATTACCCTGTTCGCCTCGGCCAGCGTCATCGTCAGCGGCGACACCACGCCGCATGCCAAGCCGCACCCTGCGCCGCTGGAGGAAGCCATGCGCCGGATCGGCGTCGAGCCCCGGCATTGCCTGTACGTCGGCGATGACGAACGCGACATGCTGGCTGGCCGGGCGGCCCGAGTGGGGACCGTGGCGGCGCGCTACGGCTACCTCGGTCCCGGCGCCGACGCCGCCCGGTGGCCGGCCGATGCGGCCATCGACGCGCCGCTGCAGCTCTTGAATCTGCTCGATCTGGCCTAAAATACACGGTCCAGGGGCTGCATTGGTTTCGACGTGGGTTGGAATCGCCGCAGGGCATGCCGAGGTTCAGTCACCTCGTAAAACCGCTGAAAAAAACTAACTGCAAACGACGAACGTTTCGCACTCGCCGCCTAAACACCGGTGAGCCTCGCAACAGCAGGCCGATGGGCTGGGCAAGGGTGGTGTCAAAACCGTCCAGGCTGCGAGGGAATCCACATCGGCTGGTTCACGACCGGGTGCCTTGGGCGTGAACGAGACTCAAGGGCACTGGCCGACCCGATAGCGTGCGACTGCGCGATCGGGCTGGCGAGATCCAAATCAGACCGCTAAGCATGTAGAACTGGGCGTGGAAGGTTCGCGGACGCGGGTTCGAATCCCGCCAGCTCCACCACTACACCAACCCCAACCGCTCTCGGTTGGGGTTTTTTCTTGGGCAATCGCACCGCTTCCCGCGTGTCTGCGCGCATCCGTGAGGACGGTTGCGGACTTCGCCCTTCGCCTCATCGGCCCGGCCGGGACGCGTTTCTGCTCTCTCCGGGCCATTCCTCGCTCCGGCCTCTCCCGGCTTTTCGGCCCGAAGTCCGCAAAGGTCTCGCGCCACGCCCATATAGATCAATCACTTACGCGCGGACGAGTCGAACGGTTTTTCTGCCTGATCGGTAGGCAAAAGAGCACGTTGGTGACGAGCAACCCCCTCACCCACCATGCCGTGCGCTCCGACGCTTGACCAGCGCATTCAGCGCGTTCGCCCCTTCGCCGTAGTGCTTCGAAGCCAGCCAAGTCTGGGGCGCGAGCTGGTCCGTGATAGGACACCACTGCTGCCCCCGGAACTGCGCCATGGTCTCCGTCGCACGCGCAATGAGCGGCTGTACCAGTGCGCGGTCAACAGGGCCGCACAGGCGCAACTGAAAACTGCCCCCGATCCACTGAAAAATCAGGTGCCCGGACCAGGGCTGCAGCGCAGTCAGATCCGCGATCAGCCGGCCGCAGTCCCTGAGCGGGAACACGTAGCACTTGGCTCCAACGGCCTCTTTCCAGGCCTTGTCGGACAAGCAGTCTTCACTCCAGCCTCCGCGCGGGGTGTAGGGCGGGAAGAACGGACACTCCGGGGGCAGCGGCTGGCTCACGACAGCGCATACGCAAATTGCTGCTCCTTGGGCAGAGCCAGGCGCGAATGCACCACAGGCGCCAGCCGGTCGAATTCCCGTTCAAAGGGGGTCGGCCTGCGTGGCACCGGCGCGCTGTGGACCAGAGATTCCAGCTCTGACTCATCGGCGCGCAAGAATTCCAGATACGCCCACTGCAGCAGCGGCTCGCCGCCAAAACGCTCGACCAACGCCGCGTACATCGCTACAGCAGCCTTCGATTCCAACTCGGGCGGCAACGGTTCGCCCGTGCCGCAGACGTAGATTTGCGGGTACATGATGCCTCCAAAAGCTGGATAAATATACAGCTTTTGGAGGCTGGTGATCAAGAGGCTGTCATGCCGACGAGGGCCGCGAACGCCCTCGCGTTCCTCTGTCCTTGGTCTTCGAAATTGTTGTTGAACACGATGTGGACATCTCTTGCCTTGGAGGCGATCTCCCTGACTGGCTGCACGAAGGCCTCGAGTTCCGGCTCAGAGTAGTCGTAGTTGAACCGGTCCGACGCCGCCGTCTGTCCTTTTACATTCCAGGTTGCGGTGTTGCGTCCATGGAGCCTGAGGATCGCCAGCCGCGGATTCGTCACCTCCCACACCTGTGGGACGCTGTTGGCAAACCCTTGCGGCCCGTCCACGATCACATGACTCACCCCGAGCCCGTGCTCGAACCTGAGCGTCGCCTCCCGATGTTCCGGTGCCCACCAGGTCTGGTTCCTGAACTCCACCGAGACCACATATCCCTCCATGTGCTCCACGCAATGGGCCACATGGTCATGACCTGGCTTGTTGCGGAGCAACCAGGGTGGGAACTGAAACAGCACCGCCCCCAGCTTGCGGGCTGACTCCAAGGGCTGCAAGGCCTCCTTGAAGCGCCGCCACAGCTCGTTCTGGATCTCTAGCGGCACCTCGCGGTAATAGATCAGCTTCGACCTCGGCCCTAGCGCGTGCTGGATGTCCTTCGGCAGCACCTTCAGGTCCGTCTGGTGCCCTGTAAAGAGCCGGAACGCCTTTACATCGAACACGAAGTCAGCCGGCGTGCGCTGCGCCCACAGTGCCGCGTTGGCTGCACTCGGCATCGCGTAGTAGCTCGAATCCACCTCAACCAGAGGAAACACGCTGGCGTAGTGACGCAACCTCGCTTCGGCCGATTTCGCATCGGATGGATAGAAACGTCCGCAGGCAATCAGCGTCTTGTCAGTCCAGGAAGCGGTACCGATGAGGACAGGCATAACTGGAATAATATCCAGTATTCTCTGATGCGCCTTTTCGGCGTTCCGCGCTTCACGAGTTACGCCAAACCTGAACGCTGGGCAGCGCAAGCGAATCAAGCACGCAAGGACAACGAATCGCGCCCCACTGATCTTCACCGCTGGCGCCGATTAGGACTCGGCGAATGCGGGCTCGTCATGATTACTTGTTATCTGGACTCCCAAGACTACTCGACGCTCACTGACCCGAAACAAGCGAGCGCGGAGCGACATGAAATTCGGAGTGCTTTGCTTGCACTTGCTCATTCGCATCAGGTGCGCTTTGTGTTCTCGGCGGCGGTTGTGTCCGAAGCGGTGCCATTAACTGCAGATGCAACGTACCTTGCGGAACTAAGGGGTGACTTCCTCACCAACCTGTGTGGTTCGAACGCACTTGTATTTTTTGACAAACTCGTCGAGGCTGAAGCACGGGCCTTGAGTCGTCGATCAAGCCCTCCGAGCCACGTGCTCGACAAGTTCGGCAGGTGGTTTCCGGATTTCGACGATGACGGTCCGCCTCAATCATTCTTGGATGTGATACGTGAGAGTGCGGAAAAGGAGTGGAAGTCCATGGGTCTATCGCGCCAGCAACGTCGCGCCAATTCACGAGCCCTCATCAAGCACGGAAAGCCACGCGCAGAACTCCGTGCCCACCTCGAAAGTCAAGACCCCAAGGCAATCGTCGCAGAGATTCAAGAAAAGTATCCAATGCGGCCCGACTATGCGGCAGTCATCACGGACTATGCTTTCGGGCGTGCCTCTGAGGCAGCTCTTGTGGAAGCACTCACGAATAGCCTCAAGGATTTGCAGTGGATGATGAAGTGGTTCTCGACAGACCACTCATTGTCAAACCCCATCGCCGACATCGTTCGGAGGCCAGGGAGAGAGCTCGGTCAGCTTGCGCGACATTTAGTAGTCACCTCTCTCGAATACGCAGACATGCTGCGCGAGGCTGACCTTGATGCAGATCCAACCGGACCACAGGGGCAGCTTGCTTTGCGCTGGAAAGAGATGGAAAGCAGCCAACTTCTAGGCATGGTTGTGCGAGCATCAAGAACCAGAGGGATTCAGCTTGACGAGCACTCAGTTGCTGAAGTCGAACGCTATTGTCCTGGCATCACCACAGGCGTTAAATCGTTGTTCTCATCAATATGGATGAACGTAGGAGGTGGACGGAAGAAGGAGCCTGAAGATAGCCAACCTGTCGATGCGCTACACGCGTTCTACGCCCCATATGTCAACGTCTTCAGAGCAGATCGCTTCATGGCACCTCATATCCAGAACCAATGCCGGAACTCCGGGACCATCGTCGTTAGCCGGCTTGCGGAATTGGTCGGCGTCCTTCAGCAGCAGGTGCGCTAGCCGTCTTCCTTGGCGAATCGGTTAGGCGTGCAGCCCAGGTTCAATTGACCTCCGAGGTCGACTTAACACACAAACTGTCAACCTTCGCCCGCTGCTCATCCCACAACGCAGGTGGATCCACCGCCAAGTCAAACAGCGTGGTGTGATCCGGCAGAGCGTCATCCAGGATGGCGGCGACGATGTCCGGCGCGAGGACGGTCAGGTTCATCATCCGGCTGACGTAGCTGTTGTCGACCCCTTCACGAGCGGCAATCTCCCGCAGCGATGAAACCTCGCCCGACTGCAGCATGGCCAACCAACGATGGCCACGTGCCAAGGCCATCTGTAAGGGTGTCGTCTTGGTATCCCACGGCCTGGCCTTCGCTGGCTCGCCAGTCTCCGGATCAGTCGGCAGCGTCACCAGTTTGCGCCCACTGCGCCGCTTGATGTGGATCGGCACGGTCAGCGTGAGCCGACCATCGCCGGCCTCGATGACTTCCGGCTCCCCGGTCTTGAGGATGCTGAACTTCCTCATGTCGCGGCCTCCTCAGATTCCGGTTTCGCGGTGGGCTGCAGTTCCAACACGACACGCTCGATGCCATTGGCACGCAGCCGGACCTCGAGATCATCCGGCGACACGATCACCTTCTCAACCAGCAGTTTGACGATGCGCGTCTGCTCGGCCGGAAACAACTGATCCCAGATCTGATCGAGTCGCGTCATGGCCACGGTGATCTTGGCTTCGTCGAGGTCAGGATCCAGTTCACGCGCCCGTGGCAGCATGTCCGCCACCAGTTGGGGAGCACGCAGAATCGTCCGCAACTGATCCATCACAGCCGATTCCAGCTCTGCTGCCGGCAAGGTGGGCAGGCCGGACGCGCCAGCGTGCTCCTTGCAATCGCGTTGCGGCTTGTAGTAGCGGTAGCGGCGACCATTCTTCTTGGTGGTGTGCAGTGGCGTCATCGCGCGACCGTCGCTGCCGAACACGATGCCCTTGAGCAGGTGCGGCACCTTGGCGCGGGTGTTGTTGGCACGCACCCGCTCGTTGGTGGCCAGGATGGCCTGGGTCTGATCCCAGATCTGCTGATCCAGAATAGCGGGATGCTCGCCGGGGTACCACTGCTCCTTGTGGCGCAGCTCGCCCAGGTAGGTTCGGCTGCGCAGCAGTTTGTAAAGTGTGCCCTTGTCGATCGGCCTGCCCGGACGGTGAACGCCGGTTTGCGAGGTCCAGGCCTTGGAGGTGGCGCCATCGAGCTTGAGTTCCTTGCACAGCAGCGTGGTGGAGCCCAGTTCGACAAAGCGCTGGAAAATGTGTCGCACGAGTCTGGCCTCGACCTCGTTGGGAACCAGCCGACGGTTCACCACGTCGTAGCCGATCGGCGGCACGCCACCCATCCAGATGCCCTTGCGCTTGCTGGCGGCAATCTTGTCCCGGATGCGCTCGCCGGTGACTTCGCGCTCGAACTGGGCGAAGGACAGCAGGATATTCAGCATCAGCCGCCCCATCGAGGTGGTGGTGTTGAACTGCTGGGTGACCGAGACGAAGGAGACGCCGTGACGCTCGAACACGTCGACCATCCTGGAGAAGTCGGTCAGGCTGCGCGTCAGGCGATCGATCTTGTAGATGACGACCACGTCGATCTGGCCAGCCTCGATGTCGGCCATCAGGCGCTTGAGCGCGGGGCGCTCCATGGTGCCGCCGGAGAAGGCGGGATCGTCGTAGTCGTCCACGACCGCTATCCAGCCCTCGGCACGCTGGCTGGCGATGTAGGCATGGCCCGCATCGCGCTGGGCATCGATGGAGTTGAACTCCTGATCCAGACCCTCGTCGGTGGACTTGCGCGTGTAGACGGCACAGCGCACGCGGCGCCTCGTGACCTCGCTCATCGCACGCCCCCTTTCTTGGCGGCGGGCTTCGATCGCTCTCTCAGACCGAAGAACAGCGGACCCGACCAGCGGTCGCCGGTGATCTCGCGGGCGATCATGGAGAGGCTCGGGTACAAGCGGCCCTGGTACTCGTACTGCTCGTCCAGCGTCACCAGCACCTGGTGTTCGGCGCCGCCGTACTGGCGTGTGAGCACTGTGCCAGCGGGCGGGCGGTAGGTGCGATCGCGTGTCTTGACTCGTCCGTTCTTGATCAGGGCTTCGATGCGCCGGTGGTTGCGGTCCACAAGCTGGCGGTTGGTCTTTCGGAACTCGATCTCCTGCAAACGGTAGGCGATGCGGCGCTCCAGAAACTGGCGGTTGTGCGTGGGGTTGGCGTCGCCGAAGAGCTTGCGCCACAGCGCCTTGATCTCTGACATGGGCAGATCGGGCAGGCCGGCGATTCGGGCAGCCAACGAAGGTGGCGTGGTGTGGGTGGTCATCGGGACTCCGTGGTTGGGTAGTTGACGGGGTCCGTATGAACGCGCTGGTCACCAGAAAAGCCAAGCTCAAACGTGCTCTCTCGGTCCACTTTCGCGGACGGCGCCACAGCGCTGTTGCGCAGGCGCACGAGGCCGTTGGTCAACAGCGACGCGATCTCGTGCCGACGCTGGTCGGGCGTCAGCTTCTGGGGCGGGACTTGTTTGGCTTGGTGCATGGGTAGCGGCTCTCTCGGCACAACTCACATGCTGTGAAATTGTGCGAGCAGGACGCCTCTGACACCATGGGCAAGTTAAGGGCGCATGCGGGTTAATGCCAGAGATAGCGAACTACGGCACCCGTATAGTCCCCTTGTTCCGCCCGCAGGCGCTGAACTATAAAAACCATAGCTAAGGGAGGCCATCATGAACGACGCTGAAAATCTATCCAAGCTGCTGACGCACTTGCCACCGGCGGTTTTTCGGGACTTTGTCATCAGCGAGTTCCACCTGTCCATGCCGGAGTTGGACCCGAAGCAAGGTAAGCGGGAGCAACGCGCCGCGATGGCGACTGAGTTGTCGTCCTTGTCCGTTGCCAGCAGACGCAAGCTCGAGGAGGTGGCCGAGCGCATCATGCTGCTGTGCGATGGACCAGGTCAGGACGCCGTCGAGGTACTGAGCCTCAGTATCGTGGGCGCCAAAGCCAAAGCAGAATTTGCCGCCTGTCCAAGCCAGTACGAGCGTGCGCTCTGGCTGCATGTGAAGGCTGGCATGCTGTTCGACGAAGCCCTGAACGCTCGCCAGGCAGACGTATTTCGCCAAAGCCTGACCTGCTATTCAGGCTTCGTGGCCCCGAAGGATCTCATCGTCTTGGATGACGAGGTGGCGCAGCAGGCGTTCCGTGAGGCAGTCGCAGCGCACTTCTTCTGCAGCGTGGACACCGTGGCGGTCCAGGTCTTCAAGCGGCTTCGCCCCGACACGCTGACTGGTGATGACGTTGATCTGTACCAAATCAGTGTGCATCACAACCGTCCACCCGAGATGGTCGATCTGGTTGAAGACAGCCAACTCGTATCAGCGCCTGTGATTCGTGCCACTTCATCGCACATCACCTACGAACCTACCGAGGGTCACTTGGAGGTCTTGTCGAAAGATACGGCAGGCCGCACGTCGCTGGCGCTCATTGCTGCTGATACCCTGCTGAAATCGCCGATCAGCGGGGACACGATCCCGCTGAAGCAATACGACTTTCAGAGTCTGGCCGCACCGCGCCACTTCGATCTCACCGGCGAACCGGTGCAGTATGTGAAGGTGCTGGAACTCGGCTTCAGCAAGCCAGAGTTCCGCTCTCTGGTGGTAAAGATCGGTGCCAGGGATGCAGAGGACATCTATACGGCAGCCAGAAGCCTCATCGGACCCGGCTTTGACTTCGGGCGCCACCATCTGACCTACGCACTGATCTCCATTCGTACCAAGAAGATAGGTCGAGAGCGTGCCCGCACCCTGCGCGTCGTTCTGCGTCACGAGAATAAGTGCAACGTCAAGACCAAGCGCGAAACCGACCGCGCACTGTGCGACCGGCTGCTCAGTAAATGGGGCTTGGTCAAGGAGCTTGGAAGTGACCCAACCACGTCTGTCGACCCAAGCGCTGCTTGAACTGCTGGCTCTATTCGACCAGTCGGTCACCCCTATTCTGGACGCCGAGGGCAATCGGATTTGGGGCGTCCCAGGCTGGACGCTGCCACGTTCAATGGCACTCGATCGCAAAGAACTGCAAGCTTGGACTGTGTGCACCGGCTACGCAGGAAGCATCGGCGCGCCCTTCGGCGACGAGATCGTCCCAGTCGATCTGGTTGAGTCCGACGAACCCGATATTTACGAGTACAGCTGTCCGGAAACCTACCGCACACGACAAGTCGGCGCCGACCAGGCAGCCGTGCTGGAAGTCGACAGCATCCAGTTGTTGAATGAGCTGGCCGACTTGCTCAACATTGCCCAAGTCAAGCGTGGCGGCATTCAGGCGCCACGTATCGATCGCATCCTTTGGTGCCTGGGCGACGCGCGCGTCGGGCCAGCGATGACACCGGTGTGGATCGTTCGCGGGCTTGCTACCCATGTAGATCAGATCTATTCATCGCTGCTGGATACCCGACTTCCTGCGCAAGGCTTGATCCTCAGTGCCGGTCATGAGCTGCCAAGCATCATTCGTTCGCCGCGCCACTACCGGGTGGCCTATATGCGCCATGCCTTGGTCGACTACGCCCCGAGTCCTTGCCTGGACTTGCACTATCTGGAGCGGGTGCTGACCTCGAGCGAGGATGGCATCAGGCCGAGTGCGTTGCCGGTCGATTTCACCAATGGCGTCCTGCGAATTCGGACCAAACCACATGCATGGGTCGTCAACGGGGACCGGCAAAAGCGGGCCATCGACTACATGTACGCCGAGGCCCAAGAAGGTCGATGGGAACTGGATGCGAGCTCGATCCTCGCCGCTGCCTACCATGACCGTCCTGATCCGCAAGATCGAACCGTACGGAAGATGCAGGACCTGTTCAAGCACAACGAGCAGTGGCGGGGCTTCATCGCCAACCCGCGCAGGGGAAAGTACGGGTTCAAGCTCGACTGAGAGCACTGGCCTCCGAGGCACATCAACACCGCCAATACGGCGGTGTTTTGTTTTCTGAACCCAGAAAACGCACCCACTGACACCGCCCCCACATCCGCCCCCACATGCGGCCGGTTGCCGCCCCCACATCCTCAATCCGATCCTCACCTCACCAATTCGCAATCCCTTGAAAGGAGCAATTCGTGAGTATCAAACACCTCAACCAACGCCAACTGGCGGACCGTTGGGACGTCAGCGAAGCCACACTGGAGCGCTGGCGTTCTGAAGGCATCGGCCCTGTCTTCCTGAAACTGCAGGGGCGCGTGCTGTACCGCCTCGAAGACCTGGAGGCCTTCGAGGCCGACAGCCTGCGCAAGAGTACATCGGAACGCGCCCCGGTGGGAGGTGTCGCATGAGCACCGTCACCGCCGATCAACTGCTGGCCACACCGGCCAGCGAGCTTGCGCAAGGCAGCGCCGAAACGCTGCTCCAGCTCAAGACCCGCGCCGCCGAGTGGCTCGCCTCGGCCAAGGCGGTCGACAGTCATATCGATCATGCGCTCTCGCTGCGCTACGCCGAGCAGGCGCACCAGCTGCGGCTGGCCGCCGGCAAGGACACCGGCGTCGTGCACTTCGACGACGGCGCCGTCCGCATTACCGCCGAGTTGCCCAAGAAGGTCGAATGGGACCAGGCCCAGTTGCGGGACATCACCCGCCGCATCGCCGCTGGCGGCGAGGACCCGGGCGAATACGTCGAGATCAGCTACCGCGTCGCCGAGGGCAAGTACAACGCCTGGCCCGAGACCCTGCGGCAAGCCTTCGCGCCGGCGCGCACGCTCAAGACCGGCAAGCCCACGTTCCGCCTGAGCTTGGTGGAGGAGTGACCATGACCACCTCCTCTCTCCTCAAGCTGCCGATCATCTCGGCCGACCAGCGCCTGGCCGAACGCCGTGGCGTCAAGGGCGTGCTGGTGGGCAAGAGCGGTATCGGCAAGACCTCGCAGCTGTGGACGCTGGACCCGATCGCGGCGCTGTTCATCGATCTGGAAGCCGGCGACATCGCGGTCGATGGCTGGGGCGGAGACACGCTGCGTCCCCGCACCTGGCCCGAATGCCGCGACTTCGCCGTCTTCATCGGCGGCCCCAACCCGGCGGTGCGCGATGACCAGCCCTACAGCCAGGCGCACTTCGACGCCGTCTGCGCGCGCTTCGGCGACCCGGCCGTGCTCGACAAATACGAAACCGTGTTCGTCGACAGCATCACCGTCGCTGGCCGCTTGTGCCTGCAATGGTGCAAGGGCCAGCCGCAGGCCTTCTCCGAGAAGACCGGCAAGCCAGACAACCGAGGCGCGTACGGCCTGATGGGCGCCGAGATGATCGGCTGGCTGACCCACCTGCAGCACACGCGCGCCAAGAACGTCTGGTTCGTCGGCATCCTGGACGAGAAGCTGGACGACTTCAACCGCCGCGTGTACTCGCTGCAGATCGATGGCAGCAAGACCGGCCTGGAGTTGCCCGGCATCGTCGATCAGGTCGTCAGCCTGGTCGAGCTCAAGGCCGACGACGGCAGCAGCTACCGCGCCTTCGTCTGCCAAACGCTCAACCCCTGGGGCTATCCCGCCAAGGACCGCTCCGGCCGGCTCGACGCCATCGAGGAGCCGCACCTCGGTCGCCTGATGCAGAAGATCGCCGGCCCCGCCCGGCCCGCCCTTGAGCGTCTGCACTTCGCGCGGCCCGCTGCCGCCGCCCCCTCCGAAACCTCCCCCGAATCCACCTCCACCGAGGAGTCCTGATCATGACCTACTTCGACTTCAATTCCGCCGCCGAGCAATCTTCGTTCGACCTCATTCCCAAGGGCAGCCTGGTGCGCGTGCGCATGACGGTGCGCCCGGGCGGCTTCGATGACCCGACCCAAGGCTGGACCGGTGGCTACGCCACGCGCAACGCCAGCACCGGCTCGGTCTACCTGAACTGCGAGTTCGTCGTCACGGAGGGGCCGTTCGCGCGCCGCAAGATGTGGAGCCTGATCGGCCTGCACAGCCCGAAGGGTCCTGAGTGGGCCAACATGGGCCGCACCTTCATCAAGGCGATCCTCAACTCCGCGCGCGGCGTCCACCCCGGAGACAACGCCCCCACCGCGCAGAACGCGCGCCGCATCGCCGGCTTCAGCGACCTCGATGGCATCGAGTTCCTGGCCAAGGTCGACTGGGAGAAGGACCAGAACGGCGAAGACAAGGCCGTCGTCAAGACCGCCATCACGCCAGACCACAAGGACTACTCGGCGCTGATGACGGGTGTGCACGCGCCCGTGGCCAGCGCCCCCGCCGCCACGCCGGCGGCACCGGTCGGCGGGCGTCCCAGCTGGGCGCAGTGAAGGGGACCACAGCCATGATGCTCCGTCCCCGCCAATCCCTGCTGGTCGATCGCACGCTGGCGGCGCTCACCGCGCACGGCAACACGCTGTCAGTGGCGCCCACCGGCTCCGGCAAGACCATCATGCTGTCGGCGGTGGCCGGCAAGCTGCTGGCCGAGCCGGACGCCAAGGCCTGCATCCTCGCCCATCGCACCGAACTCACGGACCAGAACCGCGAGAAGTTCGGTCGCGTCAATCCGGGCATGAGCACCTCGGTGTTCGACGCCCAGGAGAAGTCGTGGCAAGGCCAGGCCACCTTCGCCATGGTGCAGACCCTGTCCCGGCCGTCGCATCTGGCGCAGATGCCGACGCTGGATCTGCTGGTCATCGACGAGGCGCACCACGCCTCCTCGCCCAGCTACCGCGCGGTGGTCGATCAGGTGCTGACGCGCAACACCAGCGCCAGCATCTGCGGCCTCACGGCCACGCCCAATCGGGGCGACGGCAAGGGCTTGCGCGAGGTGTTCTCCAACGTGGCCGACCAGATCACGCTGGGCGAGATGATCGCCGCCGGCCATCTGGTACCGCCGCGCACCTTCGTCATCGACGTCGGCGTGCAGGACGCCCTGCGCCAAGTGCGCCGCAGCGCGAGTGACTTCGACATGGACCAGGTCGCCTCCATCCTCGACAAGCAGCTGATCACGGCCGAGGTGGTCAAGCACTGGAAGGCGCACGCCGCCGCCCGCAAGACCATCGTGTTCTGCTCGACGGTCGCGCACGCGCAGCACGTCTGCGAAGCCTTCGTCGAAGCCGACGTGCCGGCCGTGCTGGTGCATGGCGAGCTGTCTGACGCCGAGCGCAAGGCGCGTCTGGCGCAGTACGAGTCCGGCCCGGCGCAGGTGGTGGTCAACGTCGCCGTGCTCACCGAGGGCTACGACTACACGCCGACCGGCTGCGTCGTGCTGCTGCGCCCGAGCTCGTACAAGTCGACCTTCATCCAGATGGTCGGCCGGGGCCTGCGCACCGTGGATCCGGCCGAATTCCCGGGCGTCGTCAAGACCGACTGCATCGTGCTCGACTTCGGCACCGCCAGCCTGATGCACGGCTGCCTAGAGCAGGAAGTCAATCTCGACGGCCATCTGGCCGATGGCATCGCGCCGACCAAGGACTGCCCCGAGTGCGGCGCGGTCGTGCCGCTGGCCTGCATGGAGTGTCCGCTCTGCGGCCATGTCTGGGAACGGCAGGAGGAAGAACACGGCGTGCTGGCGGACTTCGTCATGAGCGAGATCGACTTGCTCAAACGCTCCAACTTCCGCTGGTGCGACCTGTTCGGTTGCGACGACGCGCTGATGGCCACCGGCTTCAACGCCTGGGGTGGCATCTTCTTCCTCAGCGGACGCTGGTACGCGATCGGCGGCGGCAAGGGCCTGCCGGCGCACCTGCTCGGTGTCGGCGAGCGCACGGTGTGCATGGCGCGCGCCGACGACTGGCTGAACGAACACGAATCGGCCGATTCGGCGCACAAAACGCGGCGCTGGCTGAACGAGCCGCCGACGGAGAAGCAGCTGCGCTACCTCCCTGAAGCCGTGCGGGCCGACTTCGGCCTGACGCGCTACCAGGCCTCGGCCCTGCTGTCCTTCCAGTTCAACAAGGCTTCAATCCAGCGCCTGGTGGTTGCCGCCAACGACAGCCATCGGGAGGCGGCTTGAGATGCGCGATCTGTTCACGCCAGGCACGCGGCTACGGCTGGTTCAACGCGCGCCTGCCACGCCACGATCCGGCGCGCTGCTCGCACCGCTGGGTGTTCTGCTCACGCCGCTGCCAGAACGTGTTCTGCCGGCTGATGCACAAGACGGAGGGTCGCATGGTCGATCCCACTGAACTTGAACTGGCCGCCATGCATGCCTGCCTCGGGCCGCTGGGCGAATGCGTGGCCAGCATCGGCATGGATCGTCCGCTGGCCGATTACAGCCAGGCCGAGGTGCTGCGCCTGATCGAAGTCGTGGTCGATGCCTACCAGGCGCACATGCTGGAAGAGCACGAACGGCTGGCGGCACTCGATCGGGCGCATTGGGAGGCGCGCCTGTCGCGCGTCACCGCAGGGCTCGGCCCAGGAGGCGCGCGCTGATGCTGGACTTCAACCATCGTCCGAAACTGCATGAGCAGATCGGTGAGCTCATCGATGCCGCCCTGAGTCGTGAGCGATCGGCGCAAGCGCCGCGCCACTACCTCGGTGCGTCGCGCCTGGGAGTCGCCTGCGAGCGTGCGCTGCAGTACGAGTACCTGCACGCGACCGTGGATCCCGGCCGCAAGATCCCAGGCCGCATCCTGCGTGTGTTCGAAGTCGGCCACGCGCTGGAGGAACTCGCCATCCGCTGGCTGCGCCTGGCCGGCTTCGATCTGTACACGCAGAAGGCCAGCGGCGGCCAGTTCGGCTTCTCGGTCGCGGGCGGTCGCATCCAGGGCCACGTCGACGGCGTGATCCAGGCGGCACCCGCGGAGCTCGGCCTGCAAGGCCCGGCCCTGTGGGAGTGCAAGACCATGAACGACAAGTCCTGGCGCGAGACCGTCAAGCTCGGCGTCGCCCGGTCAAAGCCGATTTATTCGGCGCAGATGGCGGTCTACCAGGCCTACATGGAAGGCAGCATCCCCGGCATCTCGACCCAGCCGGCACTGTTCACTGCCATCAACAAGGACTCGCAGGAAATCTGGTTCGAGGCCGTGCCCTTCGATGGCGCGCTGGCGCAGCGCATGTCGGATCGCGCGGTGCGCGTGCTCCGTGCCGCCGAGTCGGGCGAGCTGCTGCCACGCCACACGACCACGCCGACCCACGTCGAGTGCAAGTTCTGCCCTTGGCAAGACCGCTGCTGGAGTGGCCAATGATCGGTGCCAACGTGGTGTGGCTCGACTTCAACGACGCGGGCGAGCCGCGCGAGGATCTGGCCAGCGACACCGAGGCCTTGCGCGCTGGACTCCTGGACCGGCTGGAAGCGGCCTTGCACCACCTGTTCCCGCATGGCAGCAGCCGTGGCGGCAAGTTCTACATTGGCGACACCGATGGCTCGCCCGGCAAGAGCCTGGTGGTGGAGCTGGAGGGTGCGCGGTGCGGCCTGTGGAAGGACTTCGCCACCGACGAAGGCGGCGACGCCATCGAACTGTGGGCGCGTGCACAAGGCCTGTCGGCACAGCACGACTTCCCGCAACTGGCGGCCGAACTCCGCCAGTGGCTCGGCCAGGCGCCGCCTGTCGCGCGCAACTCGGTTCGCAAGGTGGCCCTGGACGAGCTCGGCCCGTACACCGCGAAATGGGACTACTGCGCAGCGAACGGTGAGCTGATCGCCTGCGTCTATCGCTTCGATCCGCCCACCGGCAAGGAGTACCGGCCCTGGGACGTGCGCGCACGCATGTGGCGCGCGCCCGATCCGAGGCCGCTGTACAACCTGCCGGGAATCGCGTCGGCCATGCAGGTCGTGCTGGTCGAGGGCGAGAAATGCGCCGACACCCTGATCGGGCTGGGCATCCCCGCGACCACGGCCATGAACGGCGCCCGCGCCCCAGTCGACAAAACCGACTGGTCGCCGCTGGCGGTCAAGGCGGTGCTGATCTGGCCCGACTGCGACG
>NZ_DAOMOQ010000007.1:0-111554 GCF_035444425.1 Ottowia sp.
CCGCCTGCCCGAGCCTGACGCGCGGCAAGTACGCCTACGACTTCGGCGACACCGGCCACCTGACGCCGCTGACCAAGATGCACACACTGGGCTCAACCTTCACGCCGCCGGGTTTCCATGCCGGCGGCCTGCGCTACCACGGCATGGCGCCCTTGATCAGCCACTGCAAGGAACTCGGCCTGCTGGATGCCGTGGCCTACACCCAGGGCGAGTGCTTTGCCGCCGGCGTGCAGTTCGCGCGTGCCGAGGGCATCGTGCCGGCGCCGGAGGCCAACCACGCGGTCAAGGGCGCCATCGACGAGGCGCTGCGCTGCAAGAAGGAAGGCAAGGCCGAGACCATCTTGTTCAACCTGAGCGGGCACGGGCACTTCGACATGGCGGCCTACCAGGCCTACTTCGCCGGCAAGCTGGTCAACGAGAAGTACGACGAGCGGGAGTTGGCGCAGGCGCTGTCGGGGCTGCCGGCTGTGCCGGCGTAAGCCGGGGGCGGGCAGCCATGACGCACGCCTACATCGTCGGTCACATCACCGTCAAGGACGCCGGGCGCTGGGCCGAGTATGTCGCCAGCGTGCCGGCGACGCTCGCGCCCTGGGGCGCCGAACTGGTGTTCCGGGGCCGGCAGGTCGCCGCCCTGGCCGGCGAGTTGCCGCACCCCGACATCGTCGTTGCACGCTTTCCCAGCATGGCGGCGGTCGACGGCTGGTTTGCCTCGGCGGCGTACCAGGCGCTGATCCCGTTGCGCGAGCAGGCGGCCGAGGTGGTGTTGCTGAGCTACGAAACCTAAACGTCAGGCACGCTCGTCTGCCGCTGCCGGCCGCACGCCCGCGGTCAGCGCCGTCAGTGCCGCCTCGTCCAGCGTTTCCTTGACCAGCAGTTCGCGTGCAGCCCGGTCCAGCACCGCGCGGTGCCGTTCCAGGAGGCGCGTGGCGGCGTCGAAGGCGTTCATCACGATGCCGCGCACGGCGCTGTCGATGTGCTGCTGGGTCTGCGGACTGACGTTGCAGCCGCCCGGCGCGGGGTAGCCGGGCACGTCGAGGAAGCGCGGGCGCTGGGCCTCGAAGGCGACGTAGCCCAGCACCTCGTCCATGCCGTAGCGCGTGACCATGTCGCGCGCGATGTCGGTGGCCTTGGCCAGGTCGTCGGCGGCGCCGGTCGACAGGTGGCCGAACACCAGTTTTTCCGAGGCACGGCCGCCCAGCAGCACCATGATCCTGCGCTCCAGTTCCTCGCGCGTCATCAGGAAGCGGTCCTCGGTCGGGCGCTGCAGGGTGTAGCCCAGGGCGCCGATGCCGCGCGGGATGATCGAGACCTTGTGCACCGGATCGGTACCGGGCAGCGCCAGCGCCACCAGCGCGTGGCCGATCTCGTGGAAGGCGACGATCTCGCGCTCGTGCGGGCTGAGCACGCGGTTGCGCTTCTCCAGCCCGGCGACGATGCGCTCGATGGCGACCGTGAAGTCCTGCAGCGTGACTTCCGTCGCGCCGCGGCGGGTGGCGGCCAGCGCGGCCTCGTTGCACAGGTTGGCCAGATCGGCGCCGGAAAAGCCGGTGGTGAGCGCCGCCACCTGCTCCAGGTCGACGCCCGGCGCCAGCCGGATCTTCTTGACATGCACCTGCAGGATCTGCACCCGCCCGGCCTTGTCGGGCCGGTCGACCAGCACCTGGCGGTCGAAGCGGCCGGCGCGCAGCAGCGCCGGGTCGAGGATCTCGGGGCGGTTGGTGGCGGCCAGCAGCACCACGCCGGAGGAGCTGTCGAAGCCGTCGAGCTCGACCAGCAACTGCTGCAGCGTCTGCTCGCGCTCGTCGTGGCCGCCCACCATGCCGCCGGCACCGCGTGCGCGGCCAAGCGCGTCGAGCTCGTCGATGAAGATGATGGCCGGTGCCTTGGCGCGCGCCTGCTCGAACAGGTCGCGCACGCGCGCGGCGCCGACGCCGACGAACATCTCGACGAACTCGCTGCCGCTGATGCTGAAGAAGGGCACCACCGCCTCGCCGGCCACGGCCTTGGCCAGCAGGGTCTTGCCGGTGCCCGGCGGCCCCACCAGCAGCACGCCCTTGGGCATGCGCGCGCCCAGGCGGCCGTAGCCCTGCGGGTCCTTCAGGAAGGCGATGATCTCCTGCAGCTCGGCCTTGGCCTCGTCGACGCCGGCGACGTCGGCGAAGGTGACGCCGGTGTTCTGCTCGACGTAAACCTTGGCGCGGCTCTTGCCGATGCTCATGAAGCCGCCGATGCCGCCGCCGGCGCGCTCGGCGAAGCGCCGGATGAGGAAGAACCAGAGGCCGAAGAAGATGACCGCTGGCAGGATCCAGGACAGCAGGTCACGCAGCCAGGTGCTTTCGATGGCGCGCGAGTAGGGCACCTTGTACCGGTCCAGCCATTCGGAGGTGGCGACGTCGACCCGGTTGGCGACGATCACCGTCTTGCCGGCGTCGGGGTTCTTCAGCCGGCCGGTGATGGTGGTGTCGCCGATCACCACTTCGGCGACGCGCTGCTCGGCCAGCGCCTGCTCGAACTCGCTGAAGGGCACGGGCTCGATGGTGCGCGCCTGCCACACCGTCTGGAGCACGAACAGGGCCAGCAGGGCGATCAGCCAGTAGCCGACGTTCCACTGCGTCTTCGGATCGGGTTTGCTGGGCATCGGTAGCAACCTCGCGCTTGCTCGCGGGAGCCCGGCGCCGCGTGCGGGTCATTCGGCTGGCGTCGGGCCGGCGGTGTGCGTCAAGTGTAGCCACCGGCCCGGATGCCGGCCGGTGCGTGGATTTCAATCCACGCTGTCGAACACTTCCAGCAGCCGGTCCAGCCCGCCCAGATCGATCGCCACCTTGGCCTGCTCGCGCACGCTGGGCTTGGCGCGGTAGGCGACCGACAAGCCGACCGCATCCATCATCTCCAGGTCGTTGGCGCCATCGCCCATGGCGATCGCCTGGTCCGGGTCGCAGCCGATCAGGCTGCAGGTTCGCAGCACGGTCTGGCGCTTCATGGCGCCGTCGCAGATGTCGCCCCAGCTCTGCGGCAGGATGCGTCCCGTGAGCTGGCCATCGACGATCTCCAGCTTGTTCGAGCGCGCGAAGTCCAGCGCCAGACGATCGCGCAGGCGGTCGGCGAAGTAGGTGAAACCACCCGACACCAGCAGCACCTTCAGGCCCGCCGCCTTGCAGGCCAGCACCAGTTCGGCGGCGCCGGGGTTCAGGCGCAGGCGCGCGCGGTAGACCTGCGCCAGGTGCTCCTCGCGCACGCCTTCGAGCATGGCGACACGGCGGCGCAGGCTTTCCTTGTAGTCGCTGATCTCGCCGCGCATCGCGGCCTCGGTGATGGCGGCCACCTCGGCCCGGCGGCCGGCGGCGTCGGCAATCTCGTCCACGCACTCGATGTTGATCAGCGTGGAATCCATGTCGAACGCGATCAGCTTGAAGTCGCGCAGCGCCAGCGGCGGCGTGATGCCGCGCACGACCAGGCCGGGGCTGAGCTCGCGCGGGCAATCGATGGTTTGTGGGGACGTCATGGGCTTCGATAACGGCCGTCAGGCGCGCGGTCGGCAGCGACGGCGAAGAATGCGATTATCCACGTGACGCCCGCGCCGCACGCGCGTCCGCACAGTGCCCTGGATGCGCCGGGCGCATCCGGTTGACGAGGTGACCGGCGTTCGAGGTGATCAGTCTGCCGCGCCGCGCTGCGCCACGGTCTGCGGCGGGGGCTCGCCGGCAAACGGAAACACGCTGGCGACCGGCTTGGTTTCCGGCAGCACGTAGACCACGCCGGCCGTGCGGCTGAACATCAGGTCGATGTAGCGGTCGTAGAAGCTGGCCGGCACGTTGACGCAACCGAACGAGATGCGGTTGTCGTCCACCGTGGGCGTGAGCAGGCGCTTGGTGCGGAATTCCTTCGGCACATTGCGCACCCGGTGCATCGACAGCGCATTGTCGTAGTCGAGCCAGACGATGTCCTCGCCCTTGTGGTTCTTGCCCGGTTCGGTCAGGTAGCGCCCCGCCGTGGTGACCTTCTCGTGCAGCTTGACCCGGGACAGCGGGCGCGTGCCGATGTCCGCCGGCGCCGTGTCTCCCTTGGCCTGTCCGACCAGCACCGGGGTGTTCGCCACCGCCTGGCCCTGCTTGTCGAACAGCCACAGCGTGGCGGCCTGCTTGTCGATGACGCCGAAGGCGCGCCCGCCGGCGTCGCCGCTGCGCATGACCTGGGCTGCAAACTCGCTCGCCGCCTGGGCGGCAGCCGCGTCCGGTGGTGCGTACGTGCTCGCGCCGCCCGCCGCCACGGCATGCGTGGCGGCCGCCAGCACCAGCGCGCCCAGGCTTCGACGGAAAACGCCAGTCAGTGAAGGCATGGATGGATCAAGGAAGTTTCAGGCTGATGAAGGATTCAGGTTATACCCCCGAAGCCGCGAACAGTTCCATGTGCCGGCGGTGCAAGGCCGAAAAACAGCCTGATTACGCGGCTTGTTTGTGGCACGCAT
The DNA here is from genome assembly GCF_035444425.1 of Ottowia sp. GTDB lineage: Bacteria > Pseudomonadota > Gammaproteobacteria > Burkholderiales > Burkholderiaceae_C > Ottowia. The sequence continues at coordinate 4,466 of NZ_DAOMOQ010000007.1, forward strand.
GTGGCTTCTTGGCGCATCCGAGCCGGCACGGTGCACAACGCAAGGGCCTCGCGCTGCAAGGCCCTTGCCGACGGCTGCGGATCAGCCCCTGTCCGGACGAGCCGGGCGCGGCGGCGGTGGGGGCGGCGGAGGCGGCGGCGGTGGCGCAACCACCGGCGGCGGTGCCGGCGGCGGCGGTGCGACCGGCGGAGGCGGCGGAGGCGGCGGAGGCGGCGGTGCGACGTACACCGGCGCCGGTGGCGGCGCGGCCGGCCCGGTCGGGTTGAACTCACCGGCGTCCGGGAAGCCCCGTTCCTTGAACGGCGAATTCGGCCACGAACGGTCGCTGTTCTGCGCGCTCTGGTTGGGATCGTCCTGGGCCATCACCGGGCCGCTCAGGGCGGCCGCGACAGCCAGCAAAGCCACGGTCGTGAGTTTTGTCATCTCGTGCTCCTTGTCAGTTCTGCGGTGGCTGAGCGGCCTGCCGGATGGCATGCATATCACGCAAAGCCTGCCATGAACTCTAGGAGCGACGCTGGCTCGACGGTGTGGAGGGGCATCCAGTCACGTTGTAGGACGCGAGCGCGCTGATCGGCCAGTTCAGGCCAGCACCGGCGCTGGCGCCGTGCCCAGATTGCGCAGCACGTCGCGCACCATCTGCGCGCGGTCCCGGGGCTCGGGCAGCGCCTTCTCGATGCGCAGCTTGTCGTTGCTGGCCAGCTTGATGTGCCGGTTCTTCTGGATCATCTGGATGATGGCCATCGGATCGATCGGCGGGTTCGGCTTGAAGGCGATGTTGATCACGCCCGGCGCCGCATCCACCTTCTGCACGCCGTAGGGCGTGGAGAGCACGCGCAGGCGGTGCACGTCGATCAGCGTCTGCGCCTGAGGGGGGAGCTTGCCGAAGCGGTCGACGATTTCCTCCAGCAGCGCGTCGATCTGCTCGCTGGTCCGGGCGGTGGCGAGCTTCTTGTAGAACGACAGGCGCAGCTGCACGTCGCCGCAGTAGTCGGTCGGCAGCAGGGCGGGGGCGTGCAGGTTGATCTCGGTGACTGCCTGCATGGGGCTCAGCAGGTCGGGCTCCTTGCCGGCCTTCAAGCTGCGCACTGCCTCGGCCAGCATCTCGCTGTAGAGCTGGAAGCCGATCTCCATCATGTTGCCGCTCTGGTTCTCGCCCAGCACCTCGCCGGCACCGCGGATCTCCAGGTCGTGCATGGCCAGGTAGAAGCCGCTGCCGAGTTCCTCCATCTGCTGGATCGCGTCCAGCCGCTGCGCCGCGTGCTTGGTCAGGCTCTGGGTATCCGGCACCATCAGGTAGGCGTAGGCCTGGTGGTGGCTGCGGCCGACACGCCCGCGCAGCTGGTGCAGCTGCGCCAGGCCGAAGCGGTCGGCGCGGCTGATGACGATGGTGTTGGCTGTCGGCACGTCGATGCCGGTCTCGATGATGGTCGAGCACAGCAGCAGGTTGTGGCGCTGGGCGACGAAGTCGCGCATCACGCGCTCGAGCTCGCGCTCGGGCATCTGGCCGTGGGCAATGGCGATGCGCGCCTCGGGCAGGATCTTTTCCAGCGCCTGGCGACGGTTCTCGATCGTCTCGACCTCGTTGTGCAGGAAGTACACTTGCCCGCCGCGCTTCAATTCGCGCAGCACGGCCTCGCGGATCACGCCCGTGCCTTCGCTGCGCACGAAGGTCTTGATCGCCAGGCGGCGCTGCGGTGCAGTGGCGATCACGGAGAGGTCGCGCAGACCTTCCAGCGCCATGCCCATGGTGCGCGGGATCGGCGTGGCAGTCAGCGTGAGCACGTCGACCTCGGCGCGGAACTGCTTCATCTGCTCCTTGTGACGCACGCCGAAGCGGTGCTCCTCGTCGATGATGAGCAGGCCCAGGTTCCTGAACCGGGTCTTCTCGGAGAGCAGCTTGTGCGTGCCGACCACGATGTCGACGCTGCCGTCGGCCAGCCCTTTGAGCGTGGTGTTCACCTCCTTCGCGGAGTTGAACCGGCTCATGCTCGCCACCTTCACCGGCCACTTGGCGAAGCGGTCGGCCAGCGTCTGGTAGTGCTGCTCGGCCAGCAGCGTGGTCGGCGCGAGGAAGGCCACCTGCTTGCCGCCGGTGACGGCGACGAAGGCGGCGCGCAGCGCCACCTCGGTCTTGCCGAAGCCGACGTCGCCGCAGACCAGGCGGTCCATCGGCTGCGGACTGATCATGTCCTGCACCACGGCGTGGATGGCGGCCTTCTGGTCGGCCGTTTCCTCGAAGCCGAAGTCGGCGGCGAAGGCCTCGTAGTCGTGCGGCGAATAGCGGAAGGCGTGGCCTTCGCGGGCGGCGCGGCGGGCGTAGATGTTGAGCAGCTCGGCGGCGGCGTCGCGCACCTGTTCGGCGGCCTTGCGCTTGGCCTTGTCCCACTGGTTGCTGCCGAGCTTGTGCAGCGGCGCCTCCTCGGCGCCGACCCCCGTGTAGCGGCCGATCAGGTGCAGCTGCGACACCGGCACGTACAGCGTGGCGTTGCCGGCGTACTCCAGGTGCAGCATTTCCTGCAGGGCGGGAGTGCCGTCGCTGTTGGTGGCACCCAGGTCCATGTTGACCAGCCCGCGGTAGCGCCCGATGCCGTGCTGCGCATGCACCACCGGATCGCCCAGGTGCAGCTCGCTCAGGTCCTTGATCAGCGCGTCGACGTCGCTGACCTGCTCCTGCTTGCGGCGCTTGCGCGTGGTCGGGCCGGCGGCGAACAGCTCGGTCTCGGTGACGAAGTCGATGCCGCCTTCGAGCCAGGCGAAGCCCTGCACCAGGGCGGCGGTGGCGATGCCGGCTTGCTCGTCCGTGGCCTGCTGGAACTCGGCCAGCGAGTCGAAGGCGGGCGGATTCAGGCCGCTGGCGCGCAGGAAGTCCAGCAGGCTCTCGCGCCGGCCTGCGCTTTCGGCCAGCACCAGCACGCGCTGCGCGGTGCCGGCCATGTGCGCCTGCAAGCGCGCCAGCGGATCGTCGGCGCCGCGCACCACGGTCAGCTCGGGCAGCTGCTGCGCGAAGGCGCTGGCGTCGATGTCATCGATACCGGGGCGCAGCGCCAGCTGCGCATGCGGCTTGGCGGCGAGGTAGAACTCCTCCGCGTTCAGGAACAGCGCCTCGGGTGGCAGCACCGGCCGCTCGGGATCGCCCTGCGCCAGGCGGTAGCGCTCGCGCGTATCCTGCGTGAACTGCTGGAATGCGGCCTCCAGATCACCGTGCAGCACCAGCGTCGCGTCGCTGCCGAGGTAGTCGAACACCGTCACCGTGTCGTCGAAGAACAGCGGCAGGTAGTACTCGATGCCGGCGGTGGCGATCGCCTGCCCCATGTCCTTGTAGACGCGGCTCTTGGTCGGGTCGCCCTCCAGCAGCTCGCGCCAGCGGTGGCGGAACTTGGCGCGCGCCTCGTCGTGGATCGGAAATTCGCGGCCCGGCAGCAGGCGCACCTCGGGCACCGGGTACAGGCTGCGCTGGGAATCGGGGTCGAAGGCGCGGATCGAGTCGATCTCGTCGTCGAACAGGTCAACCCGGAACGGCTGCGGGCTGCCCATCGGGAACAGATCAATCAGGCCGCCACGCACCGCGTACTCGCCGGGGCTGACCACCTGCGTCACGTGCGTGTAGCCGGCCAGGGTGAGCTGCGACTTCAGCGCCGCCTCGTCCAGCTTCTGGCCCTGCTTGAAGTGGAAGGTGGTGCCGGCCATGAACGACGGCGGCGCCAGCCGGTACAGCGCCGTGGTGGCCGGCATCACCACCACGTCGGCCTGCCGCTGGCGGATCGCCCACAGCGTCGCCAGGCGCTCGCTGATCAGGTCCTGGTGCGGGCTGAAGCTGTCGTAGGGCAGGGTTTCCCAGTCGGGGAACAGGGTGGTGCGCAGCTCGGGCGCGAAGAAGGCCAGTTCGTGCAGCAGGCGCAGCGCATCGGTGGGCTCGGCGGTGACGATGGCGGTGAGCCTCTGGCCGGCGGTCTCGCGCCGCGCCAGTTGCGCGAGCAGCAATGCGTCGGCCGAGCCGGGCGGGCGCGGCAGGGCGTGGCGTTTGCCGGGAATGAGCTTGGGCAGATCCATGGAGAAGGTGCGGGGGAAACGACGAAAACCCCCGGCCGGGCTGGACGGGGGTGTGAGCGGAATTTTACGCCGACCAGGTTTCTCGATCGTTTCGGCTTCAGGCCCTTGTTCAACATCGATAGTCAGCTATGGAAATAATAATAAACAGAGGAGTGGTTGCGTGCAGGATCTAGCGCACCGCCCGTCTATAGTTGCAGCACACACTCACAGCAGGAGCCTTCGACATGCCCGATTCCAACGCCGCCATCCCCACCCGTTTCGGCAGTGGCCAGGCGGTCAAGCGGCTCGAGGACGAGGCACTGCTCAAGGGTCAGGGCCGCTACACCGACGACCTGGGCGAGCTCGGCGATGGCGTGCTGGTGTTCGTGCGCTCGCCCCACGCGCACGCCGCCATCCAGGGCGTCGACGCCGAGGCAGCGCGTGCCATGCCCGGCGTGCGCGGCGTCATCACCGGCGCCGATCTGGCAGGTGCCCCGCCGCTGCCCACGGGTTCTCCTGCCTTCAAGCGCGCCGACGGTGGCGACTGCGCCTCGCCGGTGCGCCGTGCGCTGGCGCACGAGGCGGTGCGCTACGTGGGCGAAGCCGTGGCCGCCGTGGTGGCCGACACGCTGCAGCAGGCGAAGGATGCAGCCGAGGCGGTGTTCGTCGATTACGCAGAACTGCCCGCCGTGCCCACGCTGGCTGCCGCGCTGGGTGGCGACGCAAGGGTGATTTCGGGCGCACCTGACAACATCGCCTGCGAAGCGCGCCATGGCGACGCGGCCGCCGCGCAGGCCGCGTTCGCGCAGGCCGCGCACGTGGTCACGCTCGACATTACGCACCAGCGGGTGGCCGCGCTGACACTGGAGCCGCGCACCGTGCGCGCCGCTTGGGACGGCCAGCGCATCGACATGCACATCAGTTCGCAGATGCCCACGGCCGTGCGCACGGCCGTCAGCAATGTGCTGGGACTGGCGGCCGAGTCGGTGCGTGTGCGCGTGGGCGACGTCGGTGGCGGCTTCGGCATGAAGACCGGTTCGTACCCCGAGGATGCGGTGATCGCCTGGGCCGCGCGCGCCACCGGCAGGCCGGTGCGCTGGACCGGCGAGCGCGGCGAGGAATTCGCCAGCACCACGCACGGGCGCGACCTGCAGGCGCACGCCGAACTGGCGCTCGATGCCGACGGCAGGATTCTTGCGTTGCGCGTGCATTCGCACGCCAACGTGGGCGCCTACCCCACGGGCACCGGCGTCGCGATCCAGCTGCTGATCGGCCCCTGGGTGCAGACCAGCGTGTACCACGTGCCGGTGATCGACTTTCACTTCGGCGCCGTGCTGACGAACCAGGCGCCCACCGGTGCCTACCGCGGCGCCGGGCGGCCCGAGGCCATCTTCAACATCGAGCGTCTGATGGACGAGGCCGCGCGGCAGACCGGCATCGACCGCATCGCGCTGCGCCGCCGCAACTTCATCCAGCCCGCGCAGATGCCCTACACCAACCCCATGGGCCAGACCTACGACGTCGGCCGCTTCGAGCACGTGATGGACCAGGCGCTGCCGCTGGCGGACTGGGACGGCTTCGCGGCGCGCGCGGCCGAGTCAAGGGCGCGCGGGCTGTGGCGTGGCCTCGGCATCGCCACCTTCCTCGAATGGACCGGCGGCAACGTGTTCGAGGAGCGCGTGACCGTGGAAATCAAGGCCCCCACGCTCCGCGCTGACGCGTCTGCGCTGCCCCCCGAAGGGGCCCTCGCGGCTAGGGGCGGCCCGTCGCCGCTCGAAGTCGACGGCATCATCGAGGTCTATTCCGCCGTCAACCAGATGGGCCAGGGCATTGCCACCACGCTGGCACAGTTGGTGGTGGATGCCTTCGGCGTGCCGATCGAACAGGTGCGCGTGGTGCTGGGCGACACCGACCGCGGCAACGGTTTCGGCTCGGCGGGATCGCGTTCGCTGTTCACCGGCGGCTCGGCCATGCGCTCGGGCGCCGACCGCACCATCGAGGAGGCCAAACGGCTCGCGGCGCACGAACTGGAGGCAGCGGCGGAAGACATCCGCTACGAGGCCGCGCGCTTCTTCGTCGCCGGCACGGACCATGCCATCGGCCTGTTCGAACTGGCCGGCCGGCAGGCCGGCGGCCACATCCTGGTCGACCACACGCACACCGTGAGCGGTCCGACGTGGCCCAACGGCTGCCACATCAGCGAGATCGAGCTCGACCCGCAGACCGGCGCCATCGCCATCGTGGCCTATGCGTCCGTCAACGACGTCGGCCGCGTGGTCAACCCGATGATCGTGCGCGGCCAGCTCGACGGCGGCGCGGTGCAGGGCATTGGCCAGGCGCTGACCGAGCAGGTCGTGTACGACGCCGACAGCGGCCAGTTGCTGACCGGCAGCCTGATGGATTACGCGGTGCCGCGCGCGCACGATCTCGCGACGATGTTCAAGACCGAAATGGACGAATCCACCCCCTGCACCAACAACCCGCTGGGCGTGAAGGGCGTCGGCGAACTCGGCACCATCGGCGCCACACCGTGCATCGTCAACGCCGTGGCCGATGCGCTGGCGCGCAACAGACGCGCCGACCTGGCGCCACGACTGCAGATGCCGCTGACGCCCGGGCGGATGTGGGCCTTGCTGCAGCAGGTCGGATCCTGACCAACAAGCAAGCTTTCCTGCACGCCCAAATCGCCGTCAGCTATCGAAACTGTAGTTGTCTCGCGCCATCACTACAATGGCGGCGCCCATGCCTGCCGAGTCGTCCCGCTCCCGTTGCTTCGCCCTGCTGCCCTGCGCCGGCACCGGCTCGCGCGCGGGCACGGGGCGACCGAAGCAATACCAGCCGGTCGCCGGACAGCCGATGGTGCTGCACACGCTGGCGGCGTTCGCGGCGGTGCCGCGCGTCGAGCGCGTGCTGGTCGTGGTGGCGCCGGGTGATGCCTTTCTTCAGCCGCAGGGTGCACCCGTGCTGATCGCCGACTGCGGCGGTGCCACGCGCGCCGAGAGCGTGCTCAATGGCCTGCACCGCTTGCTGGCCGAAGGAGCGCGGCCGACCGACTGGGTGCTGGTGCACGATGCCGCCCGTTGCCTGATCGCGCCGGCGCAGATCGACGCGCTCATCGACGCCTGCCTGCCGGACGCCGTGGGTGGCCTGCTGGCGCTGCCCTTGCCCGATACGCTGAAGCAGGCCGACGCCGGGCGCCGCGTGGTCGCCACCATCGACCGCGCCGACAAGTGGCTGGCGCAGACGCCGCAGATGTTCCGCATCGGGGCCTTGCGCGACGCCTACGCGGCGCACGCCGTGAGCGGCTTCGCCGGCATCACCGACGAGGCCAGTGCCATCGAATCGGCTGGTCATGCGCCGCTGCTGGTGCCCGGCAGCGCGCAGAATTTCAAGATCACCTACCCCGAGGATTTCGCCCTGGCCGAGGCCGTGCTGAGGAGCCGCATGCCATGAGCGCTGCCGACGATCAACCTGCCTTGCGCATCGGCGAAGGCTGGGACGTGCACGCGCTGGTGCCGGGGCGGCCGCTGCTGATCGGCGGTGTCCGCATCGCGCACACGCACGGCCTGCTGGGCCATTCCGATGCCGACGTGCTGCTGCACGCCATCACCGACGCGCTGCTGGGCGCGGCCGGGCTGGGTGACATCGGACGGCACTTTCCCGATACCGACGCGCGTTTTCGCGGCGCCGATTCAGCGGCGCTGCTGGCCGAGGCGGCACGGCGCGTGCGCGCGGCCGGCTGGCGGATCGGCAATCTCGACAGCACCGTGGTCGCCCAGGCGCCCAGGCTGGCACCGCACATCGACGCCATGGTCGCGCGCATCGCGCAGGTTCTGGAGCTGGATCCCGGCCAGGTCAACGTGAAGGCCAAGACCGCCGAACGCCTGGGGCCGACCGGGCAGGGCGTCAGCATCGAGGCACGGGCGATCGTGCTGCTGCGCAGCGCCTGAACCGCGACCAACCCCGCTTGCGACCCACGCCGGCTTGACTGACGCGGCGTCAACGCTGATCGCGCCACGGCTTGAGTGCGGCGTCGTCATCGACCGCGGGCGGCGCGCGGTTCAGCGAGACGCTGGCGACCAGGCCGCCTTCCGGATGGTTGGCGAGCGTCAGGCGGCCGCCCATGCTCTGCAGCATCTTGACCACGATCGACAGGCCCAGGCCGGCACCGGTGGCGGCGGTGCGCGCGCTGTCGCCGCGGAAGAACGGGCTCGTCAGCTGCGCCAGTTGATCGCCCGGCACGCCCCGACCGTGATCGCGCAGCGCGAAGCGGACCCGCTGGCCCCTGGCGCTGGCGCCGATGTGCACGCGTGTCACGCCATCGTTCGCCGACTGGCCATAGCGCCGTGCGTTCTCCAGCAGGTTGGCCAGGACGCGCGAGAGCTCGACCTCGTCGGCCATGACGCGCAGCTCGCCGGGGACGTCGATCTCGATCACCATGTCGTCGCGCAGCATGAACGGCGCGGTGCTGGCGTCGATCAGCTCGGCCAGGGGCAGCGCCTCCAGCTTGACCTGGTCGGGCCGGGCGTAGTCGAGGAACTTGTCGATGATGGTGCTGACCTGCTCGATGTCGGTCACCATGTGCTCGCGCGCCTCGCTGTCGGGCACGCTCATCTCGGCTTCCAGTCGCAGCCGTGCCAGCGGTGTGCGCAGATCGTGCGAGATGCCGGCCAGCATCACGGCCCGGTCCTGCTCGATCTTCGACAACTGATCGGCCATGCGGTTGAAGCCGATGTTGACGTCGCGGATCTCGCGCGACTGCACGGTCTCGTCGAGCCGGCTGTGCTCGTAGTTGCCGGCGCGCACCTGGCCGGCGGCCCGCGACAGCTGCTTCAGCGGCTGGTTGATGAAGCGCGCCAACAGGGCCGCGCCGAGCAGCGACACGGCCGCCAGCGCCGCCATCCAGGCCAGCCAGGTGCCGCCGCCCAGCGACGCGCCGACGCGCGAGCGGTCCATCAGCAGCCAGTAGGAGTCGCCCTCGATCGAGAAGCCGACCCACAGGCCGGGCTCGTCGTTGACCCGGCTGGCGACCACGGTACCTGGGCCGAGCCGGGCGATCAGCTCGCTGCTCACGCGGCGTTCGAGGTCGGTCGCGGTGAACAGGTGAAAGCTGTCGCTGGGCTCGCGCGGCAGCACGCGGACCTTTTCCTGCTCCACCAGCGTCTTCATCAGCGAGATGCGGGCAATGGCGTCCGAGTGCACCAGCGCGGCGCGCGAGAGGTTGACCAGCGACGCCACCTGGCGCGCGTTGTCGAGCACGCGTGGCTCGTATTCGAGCGTGCGAAACAGCTGGTAGCCGCCGATGGTGCTGCCCAGCAGCAGCAGGCCAAGCAGGATGAAGGTGCGCCAGAACAGCGTCAGGCCGAGCTTGCGCCGGCGCGGCGGCACGGCACGCCGCGGCGCCGCGCCGGTGCTGTCTGGCGGATCGTCGTCGTCCGGCAGTGGCAGCGCCACGCCGGCAGCGTCGGGATGCGGGGACTGGGCCATCGGCGCGATGCTACGGCACAAGCCGCGTTACCGTGCCATGCAGCGCCGCGCGCCGCGTCCGGCGACGATGGCGGACAGGTGCTTAGCCGATGCCGTCCGGCACGAACACGTAGCCGACGCCCCAGACGGTCTGGATGTAGCGCGGGCTGGCGGCGTCCTGCTCGATCAGCTTGCGCAGGCGCGACACCTGCACGTCGAGGCTGCGGTCGAACGGCTCGAACTCGCGCCCGCGCGCTAGTTGCGCCAGCTTCTCGCGCGACAGCGGCTGGCGCGGGTGGCGCACCAGGGCCTTCAGCATGGCGAACTCGCCGGTGGTCAGCGGCACATCGACGCCGTTCTTGTGCAGCGAGCGCGCCGCCAGGTCGAACACGAAGGGCCCGAAGCTGACCGATTCGTTCTCGGCCGAAGGCGCGCCGGGCGCCTCCTGCGGTGGGCGGCGGCGCAGCACCGCATTGATGCGTGCCAGCAACTCGCGCGGGTTGAACGGCTTGCCGAGGTAGTCGTCGGCGCCAACCTCCAGACCAACGATGCGGTCCACGTCCTCGCCCTTGGCGGTCAGCATGATGATCGGCGTCTTGTCGCCGGCGGCGCGCAGGCGGCGGCACACCGACAGGCCGTCCTCACCGGGCATCATCAGGTCGAGCACGATCAGATCCACCGTCTCGCGCAGCATCACGCGCGACAGCGCCTTGGCGTCCTCGGCGAGAATCACCTCGAAGCTTTCCTGCGCCAGGTAACGGCGCAGCAGATCGCGGATGCGGGCGTCGTCGTCGACGACGACGATCTTGTCCATTCGGTTGGCGACTTGGTTCATTGAGTTCCTGGGTCGAATTTGTAACAGCGGCATTGTGACCGGGTTGCGGGTTTACCCAGGTGCGCTTTTCACAGTGTTACATCTATTGCCCCAGGGTGCTGCATTCAGCAAGACAATCACGCGCCTGCGTGCCATCGTCAGACTTGTCATGAATGCGATGAAGTCGAGATGGCTCCTGCTGTGCGGCACCGGCTTGCTGAGCGCGTCGTGCGGGGCGATGGCCCAGGGCAGCGTTGCAGCAGGTGAGATGTCGGCGCAGGCCGACAAGGTGCTGACCACGCCCGCGATGGCGCGCAGCGCGCTGTGGCAGGCGGTGGATGCGCAATACCGAGGGCAGGGCGCCACCGCCGAGTCAGTGCGGCGGCTGAGCGCCGAGCAGCGCGTGGAACTGCGCGAGCAGGTGCGCCGCGCCGCACACCCGAAAGCCGTGGCGCTGCAGCCGCCGGAACTGCCGGCCCGCTGAACCGGCGCGTCGGGCGCGTCATGCGCCGGCGCACGGCATGGCGCGCACCAGCCGGTGTTGTTGTCCGACAGGCGTGGAGCGCCAGCCGTGTCAGCATACGCGCCATGTTCATACCCATCCTCCGGCACCGATCCGCATGAAAGCACGTCCGTTTCTCATCCACTTGGCTATCCTGGCGCTGGGTCTGGTGGCCGGCGCCGCCGCCCAGACCACCGCACCCGTGCCCAGCATGAATGCCTCGCCCCAGAACGTCATGCACCTGTCCGCCAGCGGCCAGGTCGAAACGCAGCAGGATCTGCTGACGCTGTCGCTCAGCACCTCGCGCGACGGCGCCGATGCGGCAGCCGTGCAGGCCGAGTTGCGCAGGGCGGTCGATCAGGCCCTGGCTGAAGCCCGGAAGTCGGTTCAGCCGGGCCAGATGGACGCGCGCAGCGGCGACTTCAGCGTGCACCCGCGCCACGGCCGCGACGGCAAGATCAACGGCTGGCAGGGCCGCGCCGAGGTGGTGCTGGAAGGGCGCGACTTCGACCGCATCACGCAGACCGCGGCGCGGGTGACGTCGATGACGGTGGGCCACATCGCCTTCGGCCTGAGCCGCGAGCAACGCGCCCGCGTCGAGGCCGAGGCGCAGCTGCAAGCGATCGAGCGCTTCAAGCTCAAGGCCGGCAAGATCGTCAAGGCGTTCGGCTTCGCCGGCTACACGCTGCGCGAGGTCACCGTCAGCGGCGACGGCGTCGGTCCGCAGCCGCGCATGGTCGGCATGGCGAGGGAGATGATGGCCGCCGCCGCGGATGCGCCGATCGCGGTCGAGCCCGGCAAGAGCGTGGTGCAGGTGACCGTGTCGGGTTCGGTGCAGGCGCGCTAGCGCGGGCATGCCGGACGACAGGTTCATTCTTTCTATCTTCTTTCCATTTTGACTATGTGCGCCGGCTGATGAAGCCCGGCGCGCCCGGCCGCGCATCCGCGTCGGCATCAGTGTCGACGCCCGGACCGGCGCTTGTGGCAGGCGTGTTTGAATTAGGATTTGCCCAGGCCGCGCGCGTCGGCCCTGAACCGCATTGCAACCGTCATGACCCTGCCCACGCTCCATCACGTCCATTGTCCCGATGCCGCCGGTGGCCACCGCATGGCCTGGTGGCAATGGGGCGAAGACCAGGCGCCGCACCTGGTCGTCTGTGCGCACGGCCTGTCGCGCCAGGGGCGTGATTTCGACGTGCTGGCACGCGCGCTGCTGGCGCGGGCGCAGCGGCAGGGACACGCCTTGCGCGTGGTTTGCCCCGATGTCGTCGGCCGCGGCGAGAGCGACTGGCTGAAGGACCCGATGGCTTACCAGTTCCCGACCTACGTGGCCGACATGCTGACCATGCTGGCGGCGCTGCAGCAGCAGGCGCCGATCGGCACGCTGGACTGGGTCGGTACCAGCATGGGCGGGCTGATCGGCATCATGCTGGCCGGCGCGCCGGATCTGCCGCTGCCGGCGCCGGTCCACCGCCTGCTGCTGAACGACGTCGGGCCGGCGGTCGAATGGTCGGCGCTCGAGCGCATCGGTGAATACCTGGGCAAGGCCGGCAGGTTCGACAACGTCGAGACCGCTGCGGCAGCGATGCGCGTGATCTCTTCGGGGTTCGGTCCGCACACCGACGAAGAGTGGCTGGCGCTGTCGCGCCCGATGCTGCGGGCCTTGCCCGAGGGCGGTTACCGGCTGCACTACGACCCGGCCATTGCCGTGCCCTATGCCGGCATGACGCGCGAATCCGCGGCCGACAGCGAAGCCGTGCTGTGGCAGCTGTACGACGCCGTGAAGGCCGAGACGCTGGTGCTGCGCGGCGCCGAATCCGATCTGTTGCAGCCGGCCACGGTGCAGGCCATGGCCGGGCGCGGCCCGCACGCGCGCGCGCTGGAATTCGCCGGCGTCGGCCACGCGCCCACGCTGGTGGCCGATGACCAGGTGCGGGCGGTGCTGGAGTTCCTGCTGCCGGTCGCAGCCGCCGCCCGATGAAGACACTGACGGCTCCCCGGCGCTTGGCCAGTCGGCAGGTGGCCGACGTGGTCGCCGCCACCAACCAGGGTCACGCCGAGGTCGCCGGTCTGCGCGCCCGCGCGCGCGCCTTCGCCGAACCGCTGTTGACCAGCGAGACCACCTCGTCGGGCGAGAACGTGCTGGCGCATGCCGATGCGGTGGCCGACATCCTGGCCGGCATCGGCGGTGACGAATCGCTGCAGGCGGCGGTCTACCTGAGCTACGCCAGCGTGCAGCTCAACCGGCCGGAAGAAGTGATCGGCAAGGCCTTCGACGAGAGCTTCGCGCGGCTGGCGATCGAGACTTCCAAGCTCGAGCACGTGCAGCAGCGCTCACGCGCCGGGCGGCAGGGGCGCGCAGCCGATGCCGACGATGCCGGGCAGCAGACCGAGTTCGTGCGCAAGATGCTGCTGGCCTTCAGCCGTGACCTGCGCGTGGTGCTGCTGCGCTTGGCCTCGCGCCTGCAGACCTTGCGCTATTGCGCGGCGGCGCGCAAACCGCCGGCGCCCAGCCTGCTGCGCGAAACGCACGAGGTGTTCGCGCCGCTGGCCAATCGCCTCGGCATCTGGCAGATCAAGTGGGAGATGGAGGACCTGGTCTTCCGCTTCCAGGAGCCTGACACCTACAAGCACATCGCCACGCTGCTCGCGCACAAGCGCGCCGAGCGCGAAGCCGCGCTGGAGCGGCAGCGTGCCGAGATCGAGGCGGCGCTGCGCGCGCACGGCATCCAGGCCAGCGTCAGCGGCCGGCCCAAGCACATCAGTTCCATCGTGCGCAAGATGCGCGGCAAGGGGCTGGATTTCGACCAGGTGTTCGACGTGCGCGCGCTGCGCGTGCTGGTGCCCACGGTAGACGACTGCTACAACACGCTGAGCTGGGTGCACGAGCGCTTCGCCGCCGTGCCGGACGAATTCGACGACTACATCGCCAAGCCGAAGATCAACGGCTACCAGTCGCTGCACACCGTGGTGCGCGACAGCGACGGCAAGGCCTGGGAGATCCAGATCCGCACGCCCGAGATGCACCAGCATGCCGAGCATGGCGTGGCGGCGCACTGGGCCTACAAGGAGGCTGGCACCAAGGGCTATGCCGGCGTCAGCGCCAGCAACGACTACGACACCAAGATCGCCGTGCTGCGCCAGCTGCTGGCCTGGGAGCGCGACCTGTCCGGCAGCGCGGCGGACTACGGCCTGTTCGACGACCGCATCTACGTGCTGACGCCCGATGCCGCCATCGTCGAACTGCCGGCCGGCGCCACGCCGGTGGACTTCGCCTACACCGTGCACACCGAGCTGGGCCACCGCTGCCGAGGTGCGCGCATCGATGGCGCCATGGTGCCGCTGCACACGCCGCTCAAGAACGGCCAGACGGTGGAGATCGTCGCCGCCAAGGAGGGCGGCCCCTCGCGCGACTGGCTGAACGCCGAGCTGGGTTACCTCGCATCGTCGCGCGCCAAGGCCAAGGTGCGGGCCTGGTTCAATGCGCAGCACACGCGCGAGACCGTCGCGCGCGGCCGCGAGATGGTCGAGAAGCTGCTGCAGCGTGAAGGGCGCACGGCGCTGGCGCTCGATACCCTGGCCGGCAACCTCGGCTTCAAGAGCGCCGACGCGCTGTTCGAGACCGTCGGCAAGGACGAGTTGTCGCTGCGCAGCATTGAGGCCGTGCTGCAGCCGCCGGAGCCGCTGCCCACCGCCGACGAGCAGGTGCTGCTGCGCAAGCCGCGCCGCGAGGGCGACACGCGCGGCGGCGTGCTGGTGGTCGGCATGGATTCGCTGCTGACGCAGCCCGCGCGCTGCTGCAAGCCGGCGCCGCCGGACGAGATCGCCGGCTACGTCACGCGCGGGCGTGGCGTCAGCGTGCACCGGCGCGACTGCGCATCGTTCCGCGACCTGCAGGCGCGCGAGCCCGAGCGTGTGATCGAAGTCGACTGGGGTACGCCGGCCACCGGCAGCGCGCCGGCCTATCCGGTCGACGTCGCGATCGAGGCGGTCGACCGCCAGGGCCTGCTGCGCGACATCTCGGAGGTGTTCGCGCGTGAGAAGATGAACGTCATCGGCGTACAGACGCAGTCGGTCAAGGGCTGGGCTTGGATGACCTTCACGCTCGAGCTCAGCGATACCCGCAGGCTGGCGCAGGTGCTGCGCCAGGTGCTGGATGTCACCGGTGTCCGCTCGGCCAAGCGGCGCTGAACGTGTGGCGGATTCGTGGCCACAATCGGCTATACTCTCGGGCTCGAATCTTCGTGCAGGCGCGTAGCTCAGCTGGTTAGAGCACCACCTTGACATGGTGGGGGTCGTTGGTTCGAGTCCAATCGCGCCTACCATATAAATCAAGCACTTGCGGGAAACCGCAGGTGCTTTTTTCTTGCCTGCGCGGCACAAGTACGGCAGAAGACCCGGGAAGAGTTCCCGTTGCGCGACGTGGATCGGCCCCGTGTCCGGATGCGCGCGAATGGCGGCGAGCGATAGGCGCCGTCGACGCACGAGACAATGGCATTCCTGCCCTTGGTCGCGCCATGTCCATCACACCGCCTGTGCCACACGCCCGATACCCACTTGCCATCGTCGGCGCCGGTGCACTGGGCCTGCACTTTGCCGCCAGGCTGGCGGCGCGGGGGCCGGTGGCCGTGCTGGCGCGCGATGCCGCCACCGCTGCGCGGCTGCGCGCCGGCGTGCGGGTAGGTGATGCGCGGTTCCATGTCGATGCCCTGGCGCTCGATGAGCTGCCCGCCGAGCCGCCTGCAGCCGACTGGGTCATCGTGCTGGTCAAGGCGGCCGACACCGAAGCGGCTGCGCGCGCCGCCCTGCGCCTCCGGCCGCGCGGTGTGCTCTCGCTGCAGAACGGCCTGCTGGAAGACCGGCTGCGCGTCGTCTGCGGCGCCGTGCCCTGCGGCCAAGGCCTGACCACCGCCGGTGCCTGGCGTGATGCCAGCGGCGTGACCCCGGTCTCGACCGGCGAGACCCTGCTGCCACCGGGCTTCGAAGCCGTTGCCACCCTGCTCGACGCCGCCGGCTTGCCGGCCCGCGTCACGCCGGACATCGCTGCAGCGCGGCTGGCCAAGCTGCTCGCCAACGTCGCCATCAACCCGCTCGCCGCGATCTTTCGCGTGCGCAATGGCGAACTGCTCGCGCCGCCCTATCGCGCCTGGCTCGATGCGCTGGTGCGCGAAGCCTGGCCGGTGCTGCGCGCCGAAGGCCTGGCACTCGATGAAGCGGCCGCGCACGCCCACGTGCAGGCGGTGGCCCGCGCCACCGCCGCCAACCGCGCCAGCATGCTGCAAGACGTGGAAGCCGGCCGGCGCACCGAGATCGACGCGATCACCGGTGCGCTGCTGGTCCTTGCTGCCCGCCACGTGCAACCGGTGCCTACCCATGCCGCGGTACAGCAGATGGTGCGGGTGCTGGATGAGGCGCGGGCGGCAAGCCGACGGACCGGCGATGGTGGCGCGGGGTAGCGCCTGTCGTGCGTCATCGTGCCGCAGCAGATCGCGCTGCGCAGCTCTTGCGTTCATGATTCCGAGGCCGTCAAGGTGCCAGCGCACCGCGTTGCCGAATGCGTGTCTTCACCTCACTGCCGATGGTTTGCGTCTGGACGATCTTCGGACCCGGCCGTGGCTTCGCCAGCTGTCCGGCCAGCGTCGCGGCCATCAGGCAGAATCCGGCGAGTCGATAGGCTGCACCCTCATGTCCTATATCAAGCACCTGGACATCCGAACCGGAAGCGTCCGCCACAACGAGCGCGGTGACGTGCCGGACGGCGTCGATGCCGCACTGATGCCGTGGCTCGACGGCGCGCTCCGTTCCGGCGCGGTGGAGCCTCTGCCCAAGCCGTTCTCGCCCTACGGCGCCCGCTGCCTGGTGCAGGGCGGGGCACTGATGGCCTCGGTGTACACGCCGGCGATCGGTGCCAGCCCGCAGTTGCTGCTGATGAGCCTGGGTGTCGCCAGGGATGCGGAGCAGGGCGCCGCGCTGTGGCCGGTGTTGCTGCGGGGCGTCAACCACGATGCGCAGCTGCGGCCGCCCGCCGCGCCATGGTGCATTGCGCATCTGCACCCGGCCCACGCCCGTCTGGAAGACTCGGCGTGGCTGGTCGATCTCGAGCGGAGCCTGGCCTGGGCGTGGATCGCGCGCAATCCATGACCGGCTCGCGCGTGCCGGATGCTGGTCTGGCGCGTCGATTCAGGTTCGACGAGCGATCCAGCGCATGCTTGTGGTGATTTGGCGTCTGGATCGGCGCATGATGTGGTCCCTGACTGTTGTGCCGTCGCGGTCAATATGGTATTATCGTACCGAATAGCTTCAATTAACTGGATGGCTGTGGATGCCGGCTTTGCCCTACATTTCCTGATTCAGTAACCTTGGCGCAGTGCAGACGATGACTCCTCGATCACCCCGGTGCCCACACGTGCCAGCCGGCCGGCGCTGGAGCGCGCCATGAGCGCCGGCAGTTCCTTCCTGTATCAGCCGGTGGTGGTCGCCCGCCCGGTGCGCGTCGAGCGCATTCCCGACGGCACCCCGGTGGACCTGCAGCCGGGCACCACGGCGCAGGTGGCGCAGGCACTGGGGTCGAACTACTCGCTGCTGGTGCAGGGCCAACTGATGCGGCTGGCCGGCAAGGATGCGTCGGCGGTCGGCCTGCCGGAGCCGGAGGGCGCCGACATACCGGACGACGCCGCGCCGGAGGATGTGCCCAGGCTGGCGTGGGAGGTGCTGCGCACCTGCTACGACCCGGAGATTCCGGTCAACGTGGTCGAGCTCGGCCTGGTCTACCGCTGCGACGTGATGCCGCTGGAAGGCACCAAGGGCCTGCAGCGCATCGAGGTCGACATGACGCTGACGGCGCCGGGTTGCGGCATGGGCGACGTGATCGCGAACGATGCGCGCGACAAGCTGATGGGCCTGCCGCACGTCGGCGAGGTCGACGTACAGATCGTCTTCGATCCGCCCTGGGACCGTTCGCGCGTGTCCGAGGCGGCGATGCTGACGCTCGGGCTCTGAACCCGACCCGCCCGCACAGCGGGCTCCGCGTCGACCAGTCCGGTCTTTTCTCCTCCGAACCCTGGAGCCTCCATGCCCTGCTATGAACTCGACGGCCTGGTGCCGGTGATCGACCCGACCGCCTTCGTCCATCCCGATGCGATCCTGATCGGTGACGTCATCATCGGACCGGGCTGCTACGTCGGCCCGGCGGCCAGCCTGCGCGGCGACCTGGGTCGCATCATCTTGGAGCGTGGCGCCAACGTGCAGGACGCCTGCGTGCTGCACAGCTTTCCGGACCGCGACATGCTGGTGGAGGAAAACGGCCACATCGGCCACGCTGCGGTGCTGCATTGCTGCACGGTGCGCCGCGACGCGCTGGTGGGCATTCAGGCTGTGTTGATGGATGCGGTGGTGGTGGGCGAGCAGGCCATCGTCGGCGCCTGCTCATTCGTGCCCGAGGGGGTCGAGCTGCCGCCGCGCACGCTCAGCGTCGGCTCGCCGGCGCGCGTGCTGCGCGAACTGACCGAGGTGCAGCTGACCGCCAAGCGCGCCGGCACCGAGGTCTATCACCGCCTGGCCGAGCGCTGCCTGCAGAGCTTCAGGTCGGTCACGCCGCTGAGCGCACCGGAGCCGGGTCGGCCGCGCCTGGATCTGCCCTACGTGTCGGCACTGGGCCGGCGCTAGCGCGCCGCATCCGGAACAGCGTTCAGGAATAGAAACACCGTTCGGGCCGGGCCGGTCGAAGTCCTGCGTACAGTCTGCACTTCGACAAAGCCTGTCGTGAGCTTGTCGAACGGCTCAGGGCGGACGGGTTTCCAGGCCGTCGAAAGCCAACCGGTATCAATCGGCGCTGGTGCCGGTGCTGCGCAGTCGCTGCAACTCGGCCAACTCGACCACCGGGGCGGGCCGGCGATCGGCCAGCTTGACCACCGGGGCCGTGCCCTGCTGGCGCGCGATCATGCGCAGCATGGTTGCCACCGTGATCGAGCTGAAGGTGGCCACGCTGTTGGCGTCGGTCTCGCTCAGCACCGCGTGCAGCGCCAGTTCCACCGGGCTGGCGTCTGGCGCCGGCTGGTGCCGGCGCGTCGGCGCCATGTCCTCGAACAGCTCGATGATGTCCATCAGCGTCACGCGCGAGGCGTTGGCGATGAAGCGGTAGCCACCACCGGCGCCGCGTACCGACTCGACCAGGCCCATGCGCACCAGTTCGGCCAGTACCTTGGCAAGGTGGTGCGACGAGACCTTGTACTTCTCGGCGATCTCGCCGGCCGCCAGGTGGCGCTGTGGCTGGCCGGCGATCTCGAGCACGCTCGACAGCGCCAGCATGGTGTTCTTCTGCAGTTTCATGGTGCGCGCTTCCTCAGTTGTCGATTTCCATCTCGAGTGACAGCAGCGGCCCGGCCACCATGCCCTGGCTGCGGAAGAACGACAGGATCAGCGTGTTCTCGCGCTCGAGCACGGTGCGGATGGTGTGCACGCCGGCACGCCGGAACTGCGCCGCGATGGCGTCGAGCAGCAGCACGCCGACGCCGCGCTGGCGCACCGCCGGATCGACCTCGATGGCGAAGATCCAGCCGCAGGGCGGCGAGCCAAACTCCCAGTCGCGTACCTCGCCGATGATCAGGCCGATCACCGTGCCTTCGGCGACGGCGACCAGGAAGCGCGAGTCGCGGTGCTCGCCGCTGCCATAGCGCCGGAACACCTGCAGCCAGTAGGCGCGGCGCTCCTCGCCGACGATGGCGGCGTCGATCGCCACGATCTCCTTCAGGTCGGCACGGCGCGCGGCGCGCACCTCCACCGGATGGGTTTGCGGCGTGCTCTGCGGGCGACCGCGACGTGCCGCCGCCTTGGCGGGCCGGGGCGTTTCGGACAGCGAAGTGGTGCGGGAATTCATGCGGATGATCGGGCTGCAGACTTAATTCGGTATTTTAGTACCAAATATAGCAGAACACAGCATGCGAGCAGGATTTATGCGGCAAATCAAGAAAAAACCCACACGATTCGTGTAGGCCGGACGAACGCCGCCCTCGGGCGGGCGGCGGCGCCGGATTATGCCCATCCGCGTCGCCGCGCTGGCGGCCTGCGCCGGTGGCCCATGTTGCTGCCCTGGTGGCTGGAGATCCGGATGCGCGCCGCGCTCAGCCGCGCGGCACGACGGCGGTGGCCTCGAGTTCGATCTTGCCCGGGTGGTCGAGCAGGTCCGACACGAAGATCATGCTCATGGCCGGATAGTGCTTGCCCATCAGCGCGCGCCAGATCGGGCCGAGCTGGGCCCGTGCCGCCATGTAGCTCGGCTTGTCGCAGCAGTACGCCGTCATGCGGCAGATGTGCTCGGCGCGCCCGCCGGCCTCGGCCAGCACCGCCAGGATGTTCTTCAGCGCCTGCTCGAACTGCGGCACGATTTCCTCCGACTCGAACTGCTGCTGCGCGTTCCAGCCGACCTGGCCGGAAACGAAGACGATCTTGCCGCTGCCATCGGCCTCGATGCCGTTGGCGTAGCCGATCGGTGGCGCCCAGCCTTCGGGCAGCAGGGTACGGATCATGATCTCTCCTTCAAGAACGGTGGGCGTCGGGCAGTCCGTGCGGATCAGCCTTCGTAGCGCGGCGGATCCGGGTCCTCGTACCAGTCGGCGTCGGGCTTGGGCACCTTCTTCAGCCAGCTGTGGATCAGGTCGACGTGCTCGCGTTCCTCCTCCAGCAGCTCCAGTGCCGCCTTGCGCACGGCGTCGGTCTGCGCCGCCTCGGCGAGGGCGTCGAAGAAGCGCACCGCGCGCTGCTCTGCCTTCAGTGCCAGTTGCAGCGCGTGCCAGGGCGTCATCAGGTAGTGGATGTCGTCCATCGACACCATCTCGGGCGAGTCGAAGCCTTCCCAGGGCTGGGCGCGGGTGCCGGGCGGGATCTCGCTCCAGCCCATCTCGGCCAGCATCTGCTCGGCATGCTTGTTCTCGATCACCGACATCTTGCGGAACAGCTCGGCCACTTCGCTGTTGTTGTGCGTTTCCATGGTGTCGGCCAGCTGCTGGTAGCGCTCGACGGCCTCGAACTCCATGGCGATTGCCTGCGCCATGAAGTCCTCGATGGTGGCCGGTACGGTCAGCTGGGATGGGGTGGTGGTCTGGCTCACAGTGCGAACTCCGCTTCGAGGTCCTGGGGTGTCTGGCTGGCGCGGCGCTCGGGCAGCGCGAAGGCCGGGCGGTTGCCGAGGTAGAGCACGCCGATGTTGATGCCGTCGTCGGTCATCAGCCGGCGAGCCGCCTGCTCGGGATTCGAGGTCGGCTTGACCGGCGCCGGGCGCACCACGTCCTTCCAGCCGCGCTGCTCGGGCCGGAAGGTGACGCAGGGACTGAGGATCTCGACGAAGGAGAAGCCTGGGTGCGCCATCGCCTGGGCCAGGATGTCGGCGGTGCCGTTCTGGTCGCCGGCGAATGCGCGGGCGACGAAGTTGGCACCCGAGGCCAGCGCCACCACCAGCGGGTGGAACACGCGCAGGCCGGTGCCGCCGGGCGACAGCTTGGAATCCCAGTCGGGCTCGGTGGTCGGCGAGGGCTGGCCCTTGGTCATGCCGTAGACGTGGTTGTCCATCACCATGTAGGTCATGTCGACGTTGCGGCGGCAGGCGTGCAGGAAGTGGTTGCCGCCGATCGAGTAGCCGTCGCCGTCGCCGCTGGCGACCAGCACCGTCAGGTCGGGGCGCGCCACCTTCAGGCCGGTGGCGGCCGCCAGCGAGCGCCCGTGGACGCCGTGGAAGCCGTAGCACGAGGTATAGGCCGGGATGCGCGAGGAGCAGCCGATGCCCGACACCACGGCAATTTCGTGCGGCGGCCGGCCGGTCTGCGCCATCGCCTTCAGCACGGCGTTGAGCACCGTGTAGTCGCCGCAGCCAGGGCACCAGATCGGCTTGTAGTCGGACTTGTAGGACGCGGCGGTCAGGGCCGGCGCCTCGGCGTCGGGTGCGAGAGCGGTGGCTTCGGTCATTTGGCGTTCCTCCAGGAAAGCAGCACGTTCAGGATCTCGTCAGGGCGCAACGGCAGCGGCCCCGGGCGGTGGTACTTGTCGGGCCGGACCGGCAGCTCGAAGTGGCCGCGCAGGTAGCGGTACAGCTGGGCGCTGTGGTTCTGCTCGATCACCAGGATGCGCTTGGCGCCTTCGAGCGCCGCGCTCATCGCCTCGACGCGTGCCGGTGCCAGCAGCCGCATGGCGATCAGGCGCACCGACAGGTCCTGTGTGGTGCCACGCGTGATCGCCTCGCGCACCGGCCCGGTGGCCGAGCCGAAGGTGATCACCGCCAGTTCGCCGTCGCCTTCGATGTCGGCCCACATGGCGCCGTAGTCGAAGCGCTCCAGCTTGCGTGCGCGCTTGTCCATCTGCGTCGCGTGCACGCTGGCCTGGCTGCTGGGGATGCCCTTCTCGGTGTGCTCCAGGCCGTCGGCGGTGTAGGTGGTGCCGCGCCGGCCGGGAATCGCCATCGGGCTGACGCCGGATTCGGTGTCGCGGTAGCGCAGGTAGTCGGGCGTGTCGGCCGGCGCGGTCAGGCGCTCGGCCACGTAGGGCAGGTCGGCCGGGCGGTCGATGATGCAGCGCGACTGGCCCAGGAACTGGTCCGACAGCACCAGCGCCGGCGCCTGCAGCGCTTCGGCCAGGTGCACCGCCCATTGCGTGGTGCCGAGGCAGTCGGAGATCGAGGTCGGCGCCACCACCAGGCGTGGCGCGTCCCCGTGCAGGCCGCCGACCGCCATCGACAGGTCGCTCTGCTCGCTCTTGGCCGGGATGCCGGTGGACGGACCGCCGCGCATCACGTCGACGATGACGATCGGCACTTCGGCCGCCACCGCCAAGCCGATACCCTCGGTCATCAGCGACAAGCCCGGGCCGGCGGTGGCCGTCAGCGAGGGTACGCCGCCGAACGAGGCGCCGACGATCATGTTGACCGAGGCCAGCTCGTCCTCGGCCTGCAGCAGCGTGCCGCCGACCTTGGGCAGGGCCGGCGACAGCCATTCCAGCACCTCGGTGGCGGGCGTGATCGGGTAGGCGGCGACGAAGCGGATGCCGCCGCGCAGCGCGCCCATGCCGGCAGCCTCGTTGCCCGACAGCAGCCAGCGCTTGGCAGCGGTGTCGCGCTGCGGCCAGGCCGGCGCCGGGCGGCCCCAGTCGCGCCGCAGCTGCAGCCCGGCCTCGGCGCCGGCGGCCAGCGCCTGCAGGTTGGCTTCCAGCGTTTCCGGCTTCTTCCAGGATTCCCGCAGCGCCGCTTCCAGCGCTTCGCGTGGCAGCCCGCACAGGGTGCCGGCGACGCCGAGCGACAGCATGTTGGCCCAGGCGCCGCGAATGCCCTTGAGCATCTTCTTCAGCGGCAGCGGCAGGTAGCGCGCACCGGTGTCGGTGAACACCGCCGGCGCCTCGCCCTGATCCGGGTCGCCGACCAGCGCGCTGTGCGGGCCGAGCACGATCTCGTCGGCGAAGCGGCCGACGCCCATCCAGTCGATTGCCAGCAGCAGATCGAACTGGTCGTCGAGCGCCTCGATCTGGCGGCTGCCCAGGCGCACCAGTGCGCCGGCCTCGCCGCCGCGGATCTGCGGGCCGCTGGTGCGCACCATCAGCCCGTACAGGCCGGCCTTGGCGGCGGCGTCCAGCAGCAGATTGCCGGCGGTCATGACGCCGGCGCCGCCGCTGCCGGCCAGCGCGACGGACAGGGTGGTGGCGGACGAATTCGCCGCGGTGGTGGAAGGGGCGGCGGCGCTGTGGCCGGCCGGGCGTTCAAGGATGGCGGGTGTGGACAAGGCAAAGTCTCCTGCGTCGATGGGTGTCAGTAAATCGCGTCGCGATGAGCTTGGTTCTGATCTAGATCAAAGCCGATCCAAGCAACTGCCCGACAATTGCGCTAAATCGGCATTGCGGTACTAATTTACCACAGAGCGCGGTTTTGAAGCCACTCCAGACAGCAACCAGGACGGAAACAGACACCATGCGAATCCAGGCTCATCGCTGGCAAATGACGGCCCCGCAGGCCCCGCTCGAGCGTGTCGATTTCGACGTCGAGCCGGGCGCCGGCGAGGTGGTGGTGGAGATCGCCGGCTGCGGCGTCTGCCACACCGATCTCGGCTACTACTACGACGGCGTGCGCACCAACCAGCCGCTGCCGCTCACGCTCGGCCACGAGATCAGCGGCCGCATCGTCGCCGCCGGCGCCGGTGCCGAGGACTGGATGGGCGTCGCGGTGATCGTGCCGGCGGTGCTGCCCTGCGGCGAGTGCGATCTGTGCAAGCGCGGTCTGGGCACCATTTGCCGCAGCCAGAAGATGCCGGGCAACGACATCCAGGGCGGCTTCGCGACCCACATCGTGGTGCCCGCGCGCGGTCTGTGTCGCGTCGACGAGGCAGCGCTGGCCCGCGCCGGGCTCAAGCTGGCCGAGGTCTCGGTGGTCGCCGATGCGCTGACCACGCCCTACCAGGCCGTGACGCGCGCTGGCGTGACGCCCGGCAGCCTGGCCATCGTGATCGGCGCCGGCGGCGTCGGCGGCTATTGCGTGCAGGTCGCCAACGCCATGGGCGCCAAGGTGGTCGCGATCGACGTCGACGACAGCAAGCTGGCGGCGGTGGCCGAGTACGGCGCCGCGCTGACGCTCAACAGCCGCCAGCACGACCAGAAGTCGCTCAAGGCCGCGATCACCGCCTTCGCCAAGGAGCAGGGCCTGCGCACGACCGAGTGGTTCATCTTCGAATGCTCGGGCACCGCGCCCGGCCAGCTCACTGCCTTCGGCCTGCTGGTGCACGGCGCCACGCTGTCGGTGGTCGGCTTCACCATGGACAAGGTCGAGGTGCGCCTGTCCAACCTGATGGCCTTCGACGCCCGCGCGATCGGCAACTGGGGCTGTCCGCCCGAGGCCTATCCGGCCGCGCTCAAGCTGGTGCTCGACGGCAAGGTCAAGGTGCAGCCCTTCGTCGAATGCCATCCGCTCGATGACATCAACCACGTGTTCCACGCCGTGCACGCACGCGAGATCCGCAAGCGTGCCGTGATGGTGCCCGCCACCGCCTGAACCACCTGTTCACCCAGAAAGAAAGAGGAAACCCCAGCGATGACCGCCATCAAACCCATGCGCGAATTCGTCAACCACGATCTCGTCGATGACTTCAAGAAGCCCGGCGTACTGTATGAGCTGCGGCCCGCCAAGCGGCCCGACGGTACGGTGGCCGAAGGCCTGTACAACGCCTGGATCACGCTCGACAACGAGAGCCAGTACAACTCCTACACCACCGACATGGTCAAGGGCGTGATCCTGGCCATGCGCGCGGCCAGCAACGACCGGTCGGTCAACTGCGTGGTGTTCACCGGCGCCGGCGACAAGGCCTTCTGCACCGGCGGCAACACCAAGGAATACGCCGAGTACTACGCCGGCCACGGGCAGGAATACCGCCAGTACATGCGCCTGTTCAACGACATGGTGTCGGCCATCATCGGCTGCGACAAGCCGGTGATCTGCCGCGTCAACGGCATGCGCATCGGCGGCGGCCAGGAAATCGGCATGGCCTGCGACTTCTCGGTCTCGTCGGACCTGGCGCGCTACGGCCAGGCCGGTCCCAAGCACGGCTCGGCCCCGATCGGCGGCGCCACCGACTTCCTGCCGGTCGTCATCGGCGCCGAGCGCGCCATGGCCGCCTGCGTGCTGTGCGAGCCGTTCAGCGCCCACAAGGCCTACCAGATGGGCATCCTGACTGACATCGTGCCGGCGCTGAAGGTGGACGGCAAGTACGTCGCCAACCCGCTGGTCGAGACCCAGCGCATGGTCGACGAGTTCGGCCGCAACGTCTACGGCGAGCCCAAGACCGGCGACGCGCTGAAGGAGGGCAAGGCCCTGATGGCGCGCGGCACGGTCGATCTGACAGCGCTCGACGAGAAGGTCGAGGAGTTGTGCGCCAAGATCCTGCTCACCTTCCCCGACTGCACCACCAAGTCGCTGGAAGAGCTGCGCAAGCCCAAGCTCGAGGCCTGGAACCGCAACAAGGAAAACTCGCGCGCCTGGCTGTCGCTGAACATGATGACCGAGGCCCGCGCCGGCTTCACCGCCTTCAACGACGGTCCGAAGGACGACCGCGAAGTCGACTTCGTGCTGCTGCGCCAGAAGCTGGCCGCCGGCCAGGGCTGGCACGGCACGCTGCACGACGAGATCCAGCCGAAGAAGGCCAAGGCCTGATCCAGGAGCTTAAGTAAGTGAGCGAATCCCCCCTCAAGGTCTGGCTCGATCGCGATGGCGCGCTGCTGCGCCTGCGATTGAACCGGCCGAAGGCCAACATCGTCGACGCCGAGATGATCGGCGCGCTGCACGCGGCGCTCGACCAGCACCGCGACATCGCGGCACTGCGCGGCGTGCTGCTGGATGCCGAAGGCGCGCACTTCAGCTTCGGCGCCAGCGTCGAGGAGCACCTGGCCGAGCGCTGCGCGCAGATGCTGGCCAGCCTGCACGCGCTGGTGCTGGCGATGGTCGAGTTCCCGAAGCCGATCCTGGTCGCCGTGCGCGGCCAGTGCCTCGGCGGCGGGCTCGAAGTGGTGCTGGCCGGCGGCCCGATCTTCGCCGCACCCGATGCGCAGCTCGGCCAGCCCGAGCTGAAGCTGGGCGTGTTCGCGCCGGCCGCCTCCTGCCTGCTGCCTTGGCGCGTCAACCAGGCGGTGGCCGAGGATCTGCTGTGGTCCGGCCGCAGCCTGGACGGCAGCGCCGCGCACGCGGTCGGCCTGGTCCACACCCTGGCGGGCGACCCCGAGGCCGCCGCGCTGGCCTATTTCGATGAACACCTGGCGCCGAAAAGCGCCGCCGCGCTGGCCTGCGCGGTGGCGGCCGCGCGCGCCCCGCGCATCCGCGAGCTGCGCCAACGTCTCGCCGAGGTCGAGCGGCTGTATCTCGACCAACTCATGTCCACCCGCGACGCCAACGAGGGGCTGGCTGCCTTCCTCGCGCGCCGTTCACCCACCTGGGAGCATCGCTGATGAACCAAGCCGCCACTCTCGAAAAACCCGAGGTCCTGCAGATCATGGAGCGTTGCGAAACGCTCTTCGAGGACTTGCACTTCAACGCCGTCAAGGAATGGAAGGCCGCCGTGCCTGGCCGCAAGGCGGTCGGCTACATGCCGATCTACGTGCCGCGCGAGATCATCCACGCCGCCGGCATGCTGTCCGTGGGCATCCTCGGCGGCGGTGACCAGCTGGAGGTGATCCAGGGCGACGCCTACTACCAGAGCTACATCTGCCGCATCCCGCGTTCGACCATCGAGCTCGGACTCACGGGCCGGCTCGACTGCCTGGACGGCATGCTGTTTCCGTCGATCTGCGACGTCATCCGCAACCTGTCCGGGATGTGGAAGATGTTGTTCAAGGACAAGTACGTGCGCTACATCGACGTGCCGCAGAACTACGACGATTCGATCGGCGGCAGGTTCTGGACCGAGGAAATGGAGGTGCTGCGCAAGGAGCTGGGCGAGCTCGCCGGCAAGGAGATCACCGACGAAGCGCTGAATGCCTCGATCCGCGTCTACAACGAGAACCGCCGGGTGATCCGCGAGCTCTACGCCATGCGCGCGGCCCAGCCCTGGCAGGTGCCGACCTCCGAGGTCTACCTGCTGCAGCGCGCCGGCATGGTGCTGCCGCCCGAGGAGCACACCCAGCTGCTGCGCGACTACATGGCCGCGGTGGTCCAGGTCGAGCGCCCGAAGCGCGACAACGCGCGCGTCGTCATCAACGGCAGCTTCTGCGAGCAGCCGCCGCTGTCGCTGATCAAGTCGGTCGAGATGGCCGGCTGCTACGTGGTCGACGACGACTGGATGCTGGTGTCGCGCTGGCTGCTGGACGACGTGCCCGATGACGGCAAGCCGCTGGAGGAGCTGTCCAAGGCCTTCCTGCACCACTCGGCCTCGACCGCCGCCAAGTACGACGAGCGGCGCGAGGACAAGGGCCAGTACCTGCTGAACCAGGTCAAGACCCGAGGCGCCGAGGGCGTGGTGTTCGCCGCGCCGTCGTTCTGCGACCCGGCGCTGCTCGAGCGCCCGATGCTGCAGGACGTTCTGGCCAAACACGGCGTGCCCTACACCGCGTTCAAGTACGCCGAGAACACCGGCCAGATGGCCCCGATTCGCGAGCAGGCTGGCACCTTCGCCGATTCCATCAAGCTTTGGAGCGCCGAGGCCTAAGCGCCCGCGCCAGGAGAAACCCACATGAATACCACCGCTGCCAAACCAGCACCCTCCGCCAAGCGTCCCCGCGAAGTCCAGAAAGAGGACGCGATGTGGATGCAGAAGGAGCTGATCAACAAGAACTACATGGAGCTGGCCACCGCGCGCCAGCAGGGCCGCAAGGTCTCGGCCACCTTCGTGCCGGGCAACCTCAACGAGCTGCTGATGTGCTTCGACTTCGCGCGCAGCCTGCCCGAGACCAACGCGCTGCAGAACGGCATGCGCAAGAAGAGCGGCAAGTTCATCATGGACGCCGAGCGCGACGGCCACTCCGAGGACGTCTGCACCTACGTCAAGTCCGACCTCGGCATGATGCAGGGCGGCGAGATCGGCCCCACCGGCGACCCGCTGCCGACGCCCGACGTGCTGCTGCTCAGCTACACCGGCTGCTTCACCTTCATGAAGTGGTTCGAGCTGATCCGCCACAAGTACGGCTGCGAGACCACCATGCTGCACGTGCCCTACCAGGGCGAGGGCAAGATCGCGCCCAACATGCGCGACTACGTGGTGCGCCAGCTGAAGGAGAACGTGATCCCGACGCTGGAGCGCGTCTCGGGCGTCAAGTTCGACATCGACCGCCTGCGCCAGTACATGAAGGAATCGGCCAAGGCCGAGGAGGACCTGGTCGCGGTGCTGGAATCGGCCAAGCACCGTCCGAGCCCGATCGACGGCTACTTCGGCGCCGTCTACTACATCGGCCCGATCTTCACCGCCTTCCGTGGCACCACCGATGCGACCGAGTACTACCGCACGTTGCGCGGCGAGATCGAGCAGCGCATCCGCGAGGGCAAGGGCCCGGTCACGCCGGACGGCGAGATGGGCGAGGAGAAGTACCGCATCGTGGTCGAGGGTCCGCCCAACTGGACCAGCTTCCGCGACTTCTGGAAGATGTTCTACGACGAGGGCGCGGTGGTCGTCAGCTCGACCTACTCCAAGGTCGGCGGCCTGTACGACTTCGGCTTCCGCCACGATCCCGACCATCCGCTGGAGTCACTGGCCGAGTACTGCCTGGGCTGCTACACCAACCTGAACCTGCCCTCGCGCGTCGACATGATCTGCAAGTACATCGAGGAGTACCAGGCCGACGGCCTGCTGATCAACTCGATCAAGAGCTGCAACAGCTTCTCGGCCGGCCAGCTGCTGATCCTGCGCGAAGTCGAGAAGCGCACCGGCAAGCCGGCCGCCTTCATCGAGACCGACCTGGTCGATCCGCGCTACTTCTCGGCGGCCAACGTCAAGAACCGGCTCGAGAGCTACTTCCAGATGGTCAAGCAGAAACGCTCCGCGGCCAGCCTGCACATGCCGGAAGCCGTGAACTGAACACCGACCAGGAGAAAACACCATGCGCACCTTCATTGGCATCGATCTCGGCTCGACGACGACCAAGGCGATCGTCGTCGACGAGAACCAGCAAGTCATCGGCCGCGGCATCACCAACTCGCGCTCGAACTACGACACCGCCGCCACCGTCGCCAAGACCGAGGCGATGGTCAACGGTCGCTTCCACCTGTTCCGCCAGGCGCTCGGCGAGAGCGGCGCGCTGAACGGCTCGCTCGACAGCTTCCTGGGCCAGCTCGAGCGCGACTTCCGCGCCGAGCAGTACATGGAGCAACTGGTCGACCTGGAGGAGACCTGCCACCGCAGCCTGGAGACCGCCAACTTCGGCGACGACGTGCCGGCGGTGAAGGAGGCGCTGGAGGAGACCTTCAAGCGCATCACGGTCGAGGCGCCCAGCCTGTTCCTGCCCGGCGCCAAGCGCAAGAGCGACTTCTTCCGCGACATCGCCGGCAGCCAGTACCTGGCCATCGGCGAGACCGTGGCCAAGGAGCAGAACACGCGCTACGACTTCCTGCTGAACCTGTTCGACCGCTCGATCATCGAAGTCGAGAACCGCGTCTACACCGACTCGGTGCGCCGCCACCTGCTGGCGGCGCTGGAGCGCAGCTTCAAGGCCATGCCCGAGACCGAGGCGCACCGCGGCAAGATCGAGCAGCCGGTCAAGCGGATTCTCGACACCGAACTGGAGGAGACCTACACCGTCGGCACCGGCTACGGCCGCGCCCGGCTGCCGTTCTCCAAGGAGCACATCCGCAGCGAGATCCTGTGCCACGGCCTGGGCGCGCACGTGATGTACCCCAGGACCGCCACGGTGCTCGACATCGGCGGCCAGGACACCAAGGCGATCCAGGTCGACCCGGCCGGCATCGTCGAGAGCTTCCAGATGAACGACCGCTGCGCGGCCGGCTGCGGACGCTACCTGGGCTACATCGCCGACGAGATGAACATGGGCCTGCACGAGCTGGGGCCGATGGCCATGCAGTCGACCAAGCAGATCCGCATCAACTCGACCTGCACCGTGTTCGCCGGCGCCGAGTTGCGCGACCGCCTGGCGCTGGGCGACAAGCGCGAGGACATCATGGCCGGCCTGCACCGCGCCATCATCCTGCGCGCGATGTCGATCCTGGCGCGCTCGGGCGGCATCCGCGACGAGTTCACCTTCACCGGCGGCGTGGCCAACAACGTGGCCGCGGTCAAGGCGCTGGAGGAGCTGGTCGAGGAGAACTACGGCAAGCTGACCCTGAACATCGACCCCGACTCGATCTACACCGGCGCGCTGGGCGCCGCCACCTTCGCCTACCGCGCGGTGGTGGAAGAAGGCAAGGAAGCCGAGCACCGCGTCAAGGCCTGAGGAGACAACATCATGAGCAAGAGCATCCATACCATCGGCATCGACATCGGCTCCGGCGCGGTCAAGACGGCGCTGTTCCGCATCGACGAGGACGGCACGCCGCACTGGCTGGCCAAGCGCGTCGAGCGCATCCGCCGCCGCGACCCCATGACGCTGGCCCGCGAGGGTTACGAAGGCGTGATGGAGGACGCCGGCCTCAAGCCGGAGGACATCGACTACATCGCCACCACCGGCGAGGGCGAGAACGTCAAGTTCTCGACCGGCCACTTCTACTCGATGACCACGCATGCGCGTGGCGGCGTGTTCCTTGACCCCGAGGCCCGCGCCGTGGTCGACATCGGTGCGCTGAACGGCCGCGCGATCTCGGTCGACGAGCGCGGCAAGGTGCTGCAGTACAAGATGACCAGCCAGTGCGCCTCGGGCTCGGGGCAGTTCCTGGAGAACATCGCGCGCTACCTGGGCGTGGCGGTCGAGGAGATCGGCACCCTGTCGCAGAGCTCGAAGGACCCCGAGAAGGTCAGCTCGATCTGCGCCGTGCTGGCCGAGACCGACGTCATCAACATGGTCAGCCGCGCCATCTCGACACCCGACATCCTCAAGGGCATCCACCTGTCGATGGCCTCGCGCATCGTCAAGCTGTTGAAGGTGACGGGCGTGAAGGGCGGCGTCGCGCTGCTGACCGGCGGCCTGGCGCTGGACACCGGCCTGCTGGCGGCGATCCAGGAAGAGATGGCCGCCGAGAAAGTCAGCGTCACGGTGCGCTCGCATCCCGACTCGATCCTGGCCGGCGCCATCGGCGCCGCGCTGTGGGGCGCTTATCGCTACCATAAGCTGCAGGAACTCGAATCGGCCGCAGTCGCCGCCTGACACTTCACCGCATGACATATCAAGGAGAGACATCATGGCCTTGCTGATCGACGACAACTGCACCGCCTGCGACGCCTGCCGGCCGGTGTGCCCCAACGAAGCCATCTCGGTGGGTGACCCGATCTACGTGATCGACCCGCTGCGCTGCACCGAGTGCGTCGGTGCCGAGGACGAGCCCCAGTGCATGCTGGTGTGCCCGGCCGACTGCATCGTCCCGAACCCCGACTTCGTCGAGACCCACGACGAGTTGCTGGCCAAGTACGAAAGCCTGCACGGCTGACGCACACCCCGGCGGCGCGCCGCTGCGGCGGTGACGGGCACAGTCTCGTCAACGCTGCGCCGCGCCGCCGCTTTTTTTCGCCAGCGCCACCCCGCCACGCTGCGCCGACCGGCGCGGCCGGTGCGTGGGCGGCCATCTTGGAGTCGGGCGCATGGGTGGAGCAGCCAGGATGATCATCGCTTGCGGGCATCGTGAGCCCTCGAGCCTGTCACCGCGCGCTGCCGGCCGTGGCCCCGCGCCGATGCCACCGGCCATCGCGCGGACGGGCTCCGGTGCCCAGCCCGACCGCTTCCGATTCGCCCCTGGCGTCGCGCTGCGGCCAGCGCCGGCGCACTGCCCGTCATCCCGCATCGGCCGCCTTTTCATTGGCGCGTGCTGCGTCGGCCTGGCTGCGGAACGGGTAAACCCGGTCCCCGCCAATGCACCCAGCTTTTGCGCTGGATCAAACTCGAATCGGTATCGTGGTACCACATTACGGGTTCCGGCGATGCCCCAATTCCTGCTGATGGTTCCGTGATGCCAAAACGCCTGCTGACCCTGAACGTGAACGGCCGCGAACGCCAGTTGCTGGCCGCGGATGGCGCCCTGCTGATCGACGTGCTGCGCGAGGAGCTGGGCCTGACCGGCACCAAGCGCGGCTGCGACGGCGGTGAGTGCGGCGCCTGCACCGTGCTGGTGGACGACCGGCCGCGCCTGGCCTGCTCGACACTGGCGCACCAGGTCGCCGGCTGCGAGGTCGAGACCATCGAAAGCCTGGCCACGCTGGGGCGCCTGTCGCGTCTGCAGCAGGCCTTCCACGAGAAGCTCGGCGCGCAGTGCGGCTACTGCACGCCCGGAATGATCATGGCCTCCGAAGGTCTGCTGCGGACCAACCCGCAGCCATCGACCGACGAGATCAAGCAGGCGCTGGCCGGCAACCTGTGCCGCTGCACCGGCTACGTGAAGATCATCGAGTCGGTGCACGCAGCCGCCGATCCGGCCTGGGAGGCAGCGCGATGAACGCGCCCGAGACCGTCAAGACCCGGCTGGCGCACCAGGGCGCGGTCGGTGTGCGCATGCCGCTGGTGGACGGCGTCGAGAAGGTCACCGGCAAGGCGCGCTACACGGCCGACATCGCCGCGCCCGACGCGCTGGTCGGCCGCATCCTGCGCAGCCCGGTGGCGCATGCGCGCATCGTCTCGATCGACACCCGCGAGGCGCTGGCGCTGAAAGGCGTGCACGCGGTCTGCACCGGCGACGACACGCCGGTGCCCTATGGGGTGCTGCCGATCGCCGAGAACGAATTTCCGCTGGCGCGCGAGAAGGTGCGCTACCGTGGCGACCCGGTGGCCGCTGTGGCCGCCGTCGACGAAGCCACGGCGGAAGCGGCGCTGCGCCTGATCCGCGTCGAGTACGAGGAACTGCCGGCCTACATGACGGCCAAGCAGGCCATGAAGCCGGGCGCGGTGGCGATCCACGACGAGAAGCCCAACAACGTCCTGCGCGAGGTGCATGCCGAGTTCGGCGACGTCGCTGCCGGCTTCGCCGAGGCCGAGCTGGTGCGCGAGAAGACCTACACCTTCGCCGAGGTGAACCACGCGCACATGGAGCTCAACGCCACGCTGGCCGAGTACGACGTGCAGCGCGACGCGCTGACGCTGCACACCACCACCCAGGTGCCGTATTACGTGCACCTGAAGGTGGCCTCTTGCCTGCAGATGGATGCGGCGCGCATCCGCGTCATCAAACCCTTCCTGGGCGGCGGCTTCGGCGCCCGCACCGAGGCGCTGCACTTCGAGATCATCGCCGCGCTGCTGGCGCGCCGCGCCGGCGGCACGGTGCGGCTGACGCAGACGCGCGAGGAGACCTTCATCGCGCACCGCGGCCGCCCGTGGACGCTGGTGAAGATGAAGCTGGGGCTCAAGCGCGACGGCCGCATCACGGCGCTGGCGCTCGAGGCCACGCAGGCCGGCGGCGCCTATGCCGGCTACGGGATCATCACCATCCTGTACACCGGCGCGCTGATGCATGGCCTCTACCACATCCCGGCCATCAAGCACGACGCCTGGCGCGCCTACACCAACACGCCGCCGTGCGGTGCCCAGCGCGGCCACGGTACCGTCGACACGCGCGCCGCCTTCGAGGCGCTGCTGACCGAGATGGCGGAAGAACTCGGCCTGGATGCCTTCAAGGTGCGCGAGCTGAACCTGCTGCCGCAGATTCCCTACACCACCATGTACGCGCAGAAGGTGCTGAGCTACGGCCTGCCCGAGTGCCTGGAGAAGGTCAAGGCCGCCTCCGGCTGGGAGGAGCGGCGCGGCCGCATGCCGCCCGGCCGCGGGCTGGGCCTGGGCTGCTCGCACTTCGTTTCCGGCACCTCGACGCCCAAGCACTGGACCGGCGAACCGCACGCCACCGTCAACCTCAAGCTCGACTTCGACGGCGGCCTGACCATCTTCACCGGCGCTTCCGACATCGGCCAGGGTTCGAACACCATGGTCACGCAGGTGGTGGCCGAGACGCTGGGCGTCGACATCAACCGCATCCGCGTCATCAGCGCCGACAGCGCGCTGACGCCCAAGGACAACGGCAGCTATTCGTCGCGCGTCACCTTCATGGTCGGCAACGCCGGCATCCACGCGGCCGATCAGCTCAAGGCCATCCTGGTGAAGGCGGTGGCCGAGCGCCTGAAGGTGTTCGAGGCCGACATCGAGGTCATCGACGAGTGCTTCGTGGTGCGCGGTGGCGACGGCGCCGGCATGACCTACCACGAGGCGGTGGCCGCGGCCATGGTCGACAGCGGCACCATCACCGTCAAGGGCACCTACACCTGCCCGATCGAATTCCAGGGCGACAAGAAGATCCGCGGCAGCGCCATCGGCGCCACCATGGGCTTCTGCTACTCGGCCCAGGTGGTCGAGGCCTCGGTCGACGAGGTCACCGGCAAGGTCACCGCGCACAAGGTCTGGCTGGCGGTCGACGTCGGTAAGGCGCTGAACCCGCTGGCGGTCGAGGGCCAGGCGCAGGGCGGCGTCTGGATGGGCATGGGTCAGGCGCTGTCGGAGGAGACGCGCTGGGACGAGGGCCGCATGCTGCACGGCAACCTGCTCGACTACCGCTTCCCGACCATGGCCGAGAGCCCGGATATCGAGGTCATCATCGTCGAGAGCATCGACCCCAACGGGCCGTTCGGCGCCAAGGAGGCGTCGGAGGGCATGCTGGCCGGCTTCCTGCCGGCGGTGGCCGACGCCGTGCACGAGGCGGTCGGCGTGCGCGCGCTCGAGTTTCCGCTCAGCCCCGACCGCGTACTGGACCTGATCGATGCGCGCGACGCCGCCGCCGCCCGCGCGGCCGCCAAGGCGATGAAGGGAGCCGCAGCGTGAATGCACTGGCCAACATCAGCATGGAGCGCCCGGAAACCGTCGAGGCGGCCACGCGCGCGCTGGCCGCGCCGGGCGCGCAGGCGCTGGCT
Organism: Ottowia sp.; assembly: GCF_035444425.1. Lineage (GTDB taxonomy): Bacteria > Pseudomonadota > Gammaproteobacteria > Burkholderiales > Burkholderiaceae_C > Ottowia. Next base: position 39,759 of record NZ_DAOMOQ010000007.1, read on the forward strand.
GGCGGCACCGACCTGCTGCCCAACCTACGCCGCGGCCTGGGCGAACCGGAGTTGCTGGTCGACCTCAGCCGGGTCGCCGGTTTCGACGCCTGCGAGATCGGCGCCGACGGCCACGCGCGCATCGGTGCCGGCATGACGCTGGCGGCGATCGCCAATGACGCCCGCATCCGCGCCAACTGGCCGGCGCTGGCCACCGCCGCTGGGCTGGTGGCGGGGCCGACGCACCGATTGACCGCCACGCTGGGCGGCAACCTGTGCCAGGACACCCGCTGCGTGTTCTACAACCAGAGCGACTGGTGGCGCTCCGGCAACGGCTACTGCCTGAAGTACCGCGGCGACGTCTGCCACGTGGTCGTCAAGAGCGACCGTTGCTACGCCACCTACCACGGCGACGTGGCGCCGGCGCTGATGGTGCTGGGCGCCGAGGCTGAAGTAGTCGGCCCCGCCGGCACGCGCCGCATTCCGGTCGCCGAACTGTTCGTCGAGGATGGCGCCAGGCGGCTGACGCTGGCGCCGGGCGAACTGCTGGCCGCGGTGCACCTGCCGCCGGCCGGCAACTGGCACGCCGGCTACGAGAAGGCCCGGGTACGCGATGCGGTCGATTTTCCGCTCGCCGGCGTCGCCGTGGCGCTGCAGCGCGAGGGCGAGCGCATCGCCGGCCTGCGCGTGGCCATCACCGGAACCAACTCGGCGCCGCTCGCGGTGCCGACCGAAAGCTTCGTCGGCCAGAACTGGTCGCCCGAGCTGGCCGCCGCGCTCGGCGAGGCGGTACGCAAGACTTCCAACGTGTTGCAGACCACGACGCTGGCGGTCAAGTACCGCCGCCGCGTGCTGGTCAAGCTGACCGGCCGCCTTGCCGCCACGCTGTGGGACGGCGCGGCTGCCGACGCCTGAAACCGAACTCCCGAGGACTTCGCCGATGTACCGGATCGTCAAGCACGAGGTTTTCTCCGACGCCGCCTTCCAGTGGGATGTGCTGGCTCCCGATGTCGCGCAGGCCGCCGAGCCTGGGCATTTCGTCATGCTGCGCCTGTACGAGGACGGCGAGCGCATCCCGCTCACCGTGGCCGACTACGACCGCGAGCGCGGCACCGTGACGGTGGTGGTGCAGGCGCTGGGCAAGACCACGCGCGAGATGCGCGACACCTTCAAGCAGGGTGACGAATTTGCGGACTTCGTCGGCCCGCTCGGGCTGCCGCAGCACATCGACAAGGTCGGCCACGTGGTGCTGGTGGCCGGCGGCCTCGGCGTGGCGCCGGTGTATCCGCAGCTGCGCGCCTTCAAGGAGGCCGGCAACCGCACCACCGCCATCATCGGCTTCCGCAGTGCCGAGCGGGTGTTCTGGCAGGACAAGATGGCCGAATACGCCGACGAGCTGATCGTCTGCACCGACGACGGCAGCGCCGGGCGGCCCGGCTTCGTCACCATGGCGTTGCAGGAAGTACTGGAGCGCGAAGGCCCGAAGCCCGACCTGATCATCGCCATCGGCCCGATGCCGATGATGCACGCCTGCACCGACGTCAGCCGGCCGTTCGGCGTCAAGACCATGGTGTCGCTCAACACCATCATGGTCGATGGCACCGGCATGTGCGGTTCGTGCCGCGTCACGGTGGATGGCGAGGTCAAGTTCGCCTGCGTCGACGGCCCCGATTTCGACGGCCATCAGGTCGACTTCAAGGAGCTTCACGCACGCCAGCGCCGCTTCAAGACGCAGGAGCAGGAGGCCAACGCCGACTTCGAGCACGTCTGCAGCCTCGACGAGCTGCTGATCAAGCAGGGCAAGCGCACCTACAAGAAGTACTCGGCGCTCGAGCGCACCCAGGTGCCGATGCCCGAGCGCGAGGCGCAGCAGCGCGCGCAGAGCTTCGACGAGGTCAACCTGGGCTACGACTGGGCCTCCGCGCTGCGCGAGAGCGAGCGCTGCATCCAGTGCCTGAAGCCGACCTGCATCGAGGGCTGCCCGGTGCGCATCGACATTCCGCGCTTCATCCGCCACCTGATGCTGCGCGACCTCGATTCGGCGGTCGACGCGATCTACGAGTCGAGCCCGTTCCCCTCGGTGTGCGGCCGCGTCTGCCCGCAGGAGAGCCAGTGCGAGGCCCAGTGCGTGCTGGTCAAGGCCAAGATGGAGCCGGTGGCGATCGGCCGGCTGGAGCGCTTCGTCGGCGACTTCGCCGCGCAGCGGCCGGTGCAGCCGCCGCAGGTCGAGCAGCAGCTCGGCAAGGTCGCCATCGTCGGCTCCGGCCCGGGCGGGCTGGCCGCCGCGGCCGACCTGGTCAAGCGCGGCGCCGAGTGCACGGTCTACGAGGCGCTGCACGTGGTCGGCGGCGTGCTGCGCTACGGCATCCCCTCGTTCCGGCTGCCGCGCGACATCATCGACCGCGAGGTCAATCGCCTGCGCGATGCCGGCGTGCGCTTCGAGACCAACAAGGTGATCGGCAAGACCTTCACCATCGAGCAGCTCACCAGCTCGATGGGCTACGACGCGGTGTTCGTCGCCGCCGGCGCGGGCGCACCGATGTTCCTCGGCTTGGCCGGTGAATCGGCCGGGCAGGTGTTCTCGGCCAACGAGTTCCTGACCCGCGTCAACCTGATGGGTGGCGACCGCTTCCCCTACCACGGCACGCCGATCGGCATGGGCAAGCGCGTGGCCGTGATCGGCGCCGGCAACACCGCCATGGACTGCCTGCGCACGGCGCGCCGGCTCGGCGCCGACGAGGTGCGCTGCATCTACCGCCGCAGCGAGGCCGAGGCGCCGGCGCGCGTCGAGGAACTGCGCCACGCCAAGGAGGAGGGCGTGGTGTTCAGCTTCCTGCATGCGCCGGTCGAGATCCTGCTGAATGAGGACGGCGACGTGCGTGGCCTGAAGGCGCAGCGCATGATGCTGGGCGAACCCGACGCGCGCGGTCGCCGCAGCCCGGTGCCGCTGGACGAGTTCGTCGAATTCGAGTGCGACACCGTGATCTACGCGCTCGGCACCAAGGCCAATCCGATCGTCGGCCGCGCCACCAAGGGCCTGGCGCTGGACAAGCGCGGCTACATCGTCGCCGACGACGCGACGCAGGCGACCAACCTGCGCGGCGTGTTCGCTGGCGGCGACATCGTCACCGGTGGCGCCACCGTGATCCTGGCCATGGCCGCCGGCCGGCGCGCAGCGCGCGCCATCGGCGACTGGCTGCAAAGCGGTCACGCCGACTGGCCGCCGCCACCGACCGACGCCACCGCGTCGACCCCATCCGAAACGCTCACTCCCTGAAGGACGCGCACCATGATGCGATGCCCCAAGTGCCACCAGCCGCTCGAGGACCAGGACGAGGGCCTGTACATCTGCTGCGCAGAGGCGCCCATCGAGTGGCAATGCCAGGACTGCGGCAAAATCAGTGAAGGCTTTGCCTTCCCCTACGGCGCCTGCCCGCAGTGCGGCGGCCGGCTCGACCTGCGCACGGCCGGCAGCGCCGTGCAGACCGCCGAAGCCGCGACCATGAACGCGGTGCGCACCGCGTTCGAGATCGAACTCGGCGGGCGCGCGTTCTACCAGCGCGCCGCCGCCGAGTGCGAGGACGAGACGCTGCGCGCGCTGTTCGGCCGCTTCGCGGTGATGGAAGGCGAGCACATGGAGACGCTGTCGCGGCGCTACCACGTCGGCGTGCCGACGCCGTCCGAGGAGTTCAGCCTGCGCACCGCCGCCGTCTACGCCGACGCCGAGCCGCCCCAGAATGCCGCCGACCTGTTCAAGCTGGCGATCGCGCTGGAAAAGCGCGCTGTCGCCTTCTTCTCGGCGCGCGCGGCCACCGTCGTGCCGGATTCGCCGGAACACCAGCTGTACCAGGAGCTCGCCGCCGAGGAGCGCGAGCACGCCCAGCTGCTGACGGCCGAGTTCGCCCGCTGGCGCGGCCAGCTGCCGGGCCTGTTCGGCGGTGAGGTGGCGACGATGGCGGCACGCACCGCGGCGCCCGGCACCGACACCGCGATGAACGCGGCCGAGCTGCTGCTGGCCGGCCACGACGCCAACAGCCTTGCGCTGGAGTGCGGCGACGAGCGCATCACCTATGGCCAGCTGCGCGACCGGGTGGCGCGCGCCGCCGCGGTGTGGAAAGCGCGCGGTCTGCGCCCGGGTGACCGGGTCGCGGTCAAGCTCAACGACGGCATCGACTGGGTGGTGTGCTGGCTCGGCACCATCTGGGCCGGCGGTGTCGCGGTCGGCGTCAACCCGCGCATCCCGGCGCCCGAGTGGGAATACATCCTCGACGAGGCCGGCTTCAACGTGATCGTCGCCGAGTCGGCCGAGGACACGCCGGAGCCCTGGCGCGAGCGCGTGATCACGCTCGAGGAAGGCCAGCGCGCGGTCGCCGCCGCCGCGCTGGAGGCGCCGGTGCAGATGAACGAGGACAGCCCGATGTTCTGGGTCCACTCCTCGGGCACCTCGGGGCGACCGAAGGCGGTGGTGCACGCGCACCGCTGCGTGCGCGAGTCCGGCCGCATCTCGGCCGAGCGCATCGGCATGCGGCCGGGCGACCGGCTGTTCGCCAGCTCCAAGCTGTTCTTCGCCTACCCGCTGGCCAACCTGCTGCTGGGCGGTCTGCGCAACGGCGCCACGCTGATCCTCGACCCGACCTGGCCGACGCCGCAGATCGTCGCCGAGGCGGTGATCCGCACGCGCCCCAACATCCTGTTCAGCGTGCCCTCGCTGTACCGCTACATGCTGCACGAGGGGCTGGCGTCGCAGGTCACGGCGGCCGGCGTGCGCTGCTGCGTCTCGGCCGGCGAGGCGCTGCCGGCCTCGCTGCGCCAGGCCTGGAGCAAGGCCACCGGCCTGCCGATGATCGACGGCTACGGCGCCTCCGAAGTGCTGGTGCTGGTGATGACCGAGATCGAAGGCGAGGACGGCCTGCACCCGTCGCCCGGCACCATCATCACGCCGCTGGATCCGGAAGCCGCCGACGCCGGCGGACCGACCCGATTGCTGGTCTGCAGCCCGATGCAGGCGCTTGGCTACCTGGATCGCCCGGCGGCGCAGGCCGACAGCTTCCGCCAGGGCTGCTTCTGCCCGGCCGACCTGTTCTCGCGCACCCCCGGCGGCGGCTGGCGTTTCGGCGGCCGCGAGGATTCGCTGGTGAAGATCAAGGGGCGCTGGGTCAACCTGGTCGAGCTCGAGGAGCGGCTTGGCGCCAACGTGCCGGGCCTGCGCGAGGCCGCCGTGGTGTGCGCGCCCGACGCGCACGGCATCGACGAGGTCGGCCTGTTCTACTCCGGCAGCGACGACGGCCGTGCGCTGCGCGAGTTGGAGGCGCGCATCGCCGCGCTGCCCAAGTACCAGCGTCCGGCCTGGCTGCGCCCGATCGATGCGCTGCCGCGCACCGCCACCGGCAAGCTGCTGCGGCGCGCGCTGGTCGAGCACGCGCTGTACACGAGCTGATGCGCTGCCGTGCGCGGCGCAGACCAGTAGGAGCGGCGGAAGCCGCGAATCAGCGTCTCGGGTGCACGGCGGTTCTGTTCGCGGCTCCCGCCGCTCTGCGCACGGGGCGATAAAGCCGCCTCCAGGCTGAGCGTCAAGCGCTGTCGTCCTCGATTTTGTCGCGGTGGCCGAAACCGAGCCGGTTGTCGATCAGGTACAGGCGCAGCGGCACGAAGCGGTACCAGTGCACGCGCGCCAGCGCCTCGGCGACGCGTGCCGGCGCCCGCGCCACCAGCGGGAAGCGCTCGGCGTAGCACGCACGCGCCGCTGCCACCGCGGCGCCGTCGATGCGCTCGACCGTCCCTTCGGCCTGCACGCCGGTGATCTCGGGCCAGTCGTCGTAGTCGCGCTGGATCGTCACCGCCACGCGTGCGTCGCGCGCCAGGTGCTCGGCGTGGCGGCTGCGCGGTGACGACAGGAACAGCAGCGCGCGGCCGGCGGGCGTGGTCTCGATGGCGTAGAACACCGCCGCCGCCCACGGCCCGTCGGTGCCGACGGTGGCCAGCGTCATCACGTGGTGCGACTGCAGGAAGGCCTGCAGCCGTGCCGCCGGTGATTCCTTCATGAGGTGGTCGCCTCGTCGCGCGTGATCTGCTGCGTTTCGTGCAGGCGCTTGAGCCGGTAGGCCAGTTGTGGTCGCGTCAGGCCGAGCAGGCGCGCCGCCGCCGACAGGTTGCCGCGCGAGCGGTCGACCGCGCGCTCGATCAGCATGGCCTCGGCCTGCTCCAGTTGCATGCTGCCGCTGAACACCGCCTCGCACAGCACGTCCTCGGCATTGCCGGCGCCCGCGTTCGTGCCCAGGCCGAGCGCGCCGCTGCTGGACGGGCAGTACTCGGGCGGATGCGGGCCGGTCGAGGGCATGAACAGGTGCTCGACCTCGACCCAGCCGCCCGGCGGCGCCAGGATCACGCCGCGCTCGACGATGTTCTGCAACTCGCGGATGTTGCCGGGCCAGCCATGGCTGAGCAGGGCGCGCTTGGCCTTGTCGGTGAAGCCGCGCAGTTTCTTGCCCTGGATGGCCGCGTACTTGGCCAGGAAGTGCTTCGCCAGTGTCGAGATGTCCTCCTTGCGCTCGCGCAGCGGCGGGATCAGCACCTGGTAGGCGTTGAGCCGGTAGTACAGGTCGCTGCGGAAACTCCCGTCCTTGACACACTGCGCCAGCTCGTTGTGCGTCGCCGCGACGATGCGCACGTCGACGCGGCGCGTGCGCTCGCCGCCGAGGCGCTCGACCTCGCGCTCCTGCAGCACGCGCAGCAGCTTGGCCTGCGCCGCCAGCGGCAGTTCGCCGATCTCGTCCAGGAACAGGGTGCCGCCGTCGGCGCGCTCGAAGCGGCCGGCGCGCGAGACCTGGGCGCCGGTGTAGGCACCCTTCTCGACGCCGAACAGCTCGGACTCGACCAGCTCGTGCGGGATGGCGCCGCAGTTGACCGCGACGAAGGGCCCGCCGCGGCGCGAACTCATGTCGTGCAGCGCACGCGCGAACAGCTCCTTGCCGACGCCGGTCTCACCCAGCAACAGCACGCCGATGTCGCCGTGCGCAGCCGCCTGCAGCAGCTTGCAGGCCTGCTGGAAACTGCGCGAGCTGCCGACCATCTCGCCCGGCAGCAGCATGCGGGTGTCGAGCGTCGAGCGCAGGCTGGCGACCTCGGACTGCAGCTCGATCAGCTGCTCGGCGATCGATACCGGCGCCAGCAGCCGCTCCCATTCGGCGGCGTCGTCCCACTCCTCGTTGGGCTTGCCGACGATGCGGCAGTTGTTGTCGCCCTTGCCGACGCAGTCGACTTCCTTGTAGAGGATCTTGCGGCCCATGAAGGCCGAGGTGTAGCCGCAGGCGTAGCCGATCTGGGTCCAGCACACCGGCTCGTGGTGGGTGCCGAAGTGCTGGCGATGCCAGCGGCCTTCCCAGGAGTTCTGCCACAGGAACTCGCCGTGGAAATGCCCGCGCGCGCGGTCGACCTCCAGCCGCAGCGGCGTCACGTGCACGATGCCCTCCAGCGCGTGCAACTGCGGTCCGATCAGGAAGGCCTCGGTGTCGTCTTGCGCCGCCTGCATGCGCGGGCGCGCCAGCTCGGCGTCGCGTAGGCCCGATGCGTAGCCCATGCGCAGCAGCAGGCCCTTGGCGCGTTCCATGCCGAGCGTGTGGATGATTTCGCGGCGCAGGCTGGCCTGCGCTTCCGCGTGCACGAGCAGCATCCGGTGCTCGTGCAGCCAGATCTGGCCCGTGTCCGGCGAGAAGCGCAGTTGCGTGCGCAGATCATCTTCCTGCGCAGGCGCGACGCAGGGCAACTTGGTCATTTCAGGCTGACAGTACGGGAAAGTTGCATCCTAGTACCTATTTGGCGTACGTCAACTTGACCTAGCACAAGAACGCGTGTCGCGCGTCGCGAGATGAGCGGGCGGGCTCCGGCACCCTGATCACCAATCGCCGCGGCGCTGCCTGCTCCTTTTGCGCGACTTGCCGGCGCGCTGCGAAGCCACCGGATCGCGGCTTCTGATCATTTGGTCAAACCGCCGGCCAGCGCGCGGCCGATTTGTCCTTTTGGATAAGAGCCGATCAAGGGCCGACTCCTGCCGCCCCGAGTCCCCGCATCCTTCGTCGCGCGGCGCGCGCAGCGCCTTACCCCGGCGTGTAGCCGGCCTGCAGCGGGTACCGGACTGATCGCGCACCGGGTTGGCACGCTTCCTGCAACTGTTGCCGTGTCGGAAGGCCCGACGCACGAATTTCCAACGACAACACCTGAAGCGAGACAAGTCCCATGAAATTTCCGGTACCCCATGATGTTCGAGCGCAGGTCATTCCCGGCACCGAGGGCTGGGAGCGCATGTATCCGTACCAGTACCAGTTCGTGACCGACGATGCCGAGCGCAACGCCTACGAGAAGGAGGCGTTCTGGTTCTACGACGGGCTGCACTACCCGGAGCCGCTGTACCCCTTCGACACCATCTGGGATGAGGCCTGGTACCTGGCGCTGAGCCAGTACAACAACCGCATCTTCATGGTGCCGCCGGTGCGCGGGGTCGACCACCGGATGATCAACGGCTACGTCTACATCTCGCCGGTGCCGGTCAAGGACGGCGACGAGATCGGCAGCCGCGTGCCGCACTTCATGGAGCGCGCCGGCCACTACTACAAGAACTGGGACGATCTCGAGGCCAAGTGGAAGCACAAGATGGAGGCGACCATCCGCGAGCTGGAGAAGCTCGAGCTGCCGCGCCTGCCCGACATGGAGGAGCTCAATGTCGTCATCGACGCACTCGGCGAGTCCAAGGGCTTCCACCTGCTGAAGGCCTACGACGACCTGATCAATCTCGGCATCAAGTGCTGGCAGTACCACTTCGAGTTCCTGAACCTGGGCTACGCGGCCTACGTGTTCTTCCTCGACTTCGTGCAGAAGCTGTTCCCAAGCATCCCGCCGCAGCGCGTGACGCAGATGATCTCGGGCATCGACGTCATCATGTACCAGCCCGACGAGGAGCTGAAGAAGCTGGCGCGGCGCGCCATCGAGCTTGGCGTCGACCAGCTGGTGACCTCGAGCAAGGAGTGGACCGATGTCGAGAAGGCGCTCAAGGCCGACGCCAAGGGCACCGAGTGGCTGGTGTCGCTGAGCCTGGCCAAGGAGCCCTGGTTCAACGTTTCCACCGGCACCGGCTGGTTCCACCACGACCGCTCGTGGAACGACGAAATGAACGTGCCGCTGGTGGGCATCCAGACCTACATCGAGAAGCTGCGCGAGGGCGCGTCGATCGACCGGCCGACCGACAAGGTGATCGCCGAGCGCGACCGCATCACCGCGGAGTACCGTGACCTGATCCAGGACGAGGCCGACCGCAAGCAGTTCGACGAACTGCTCGGCTGCGCCAAGACGGTGTTCCCCTACGTCGAGAACCACCTGTTCTACGTCGAGCACTGGTTCCACTCGGTGTTCTGGAACAAGATGCGCGAGGTCGCCGCGATCCTCAAGGAGCACGGCGTGCTCGCCGATGTCGAGGACGTGTGGCTGCTGCGGCGCGACGAGATCAAGCAGGCGCTGTGGGACGTGGTCACCGCCTGGGCCACCGGTGTCAAGCCGCGCGGCACCGCCACCTGGCCGAAGGAGATCGAGTGGCGCAAGGGCGTGATGGAGAAGTTCCAGCAATGGTCGCCGCCACCGGCCATCGGCACCGCGCCCGAGGTGATCCAGGAGCCCTTCACCATCGTGCTGTGGGGCGTGACCAACAAGTCGCTGGCTGACTGGGCCGCGGTGCAGGAGGTCGGCGACCCCGAGACGATCACCGAGCTCAAGGGCTTCGGCGGCAGCCCCGGCATCGTCGAGGGCAAGGCGCGCGTGTGCCGCACCGTGTCCGAAGTCGGCCAGCTGGAGGAGGGCGAGATCCTGGTGGCGCCGACCACCTCGCCGTCCTGGGCGCCGGCGTTCGCCAAGATCGGCGCCTGCGTCACCGACGTCGGCGGCGTGATGAGCCACGCCGCCATCGTCTGCCGCGAGTACGGCATGCCGGCGGTGGTCGGCACCGGCCACGCCACCAAGGTGATCCGCTCCGGCATGATGCTGCGCGTCGACGGCTCGACCGGCGCGGTCAGCATCCAGCGTTGAGCGGATCAAGGAGTAGTACGCCATGACTGCCGCTGCTGAAGCCATCCAGGTCCGCCCCAAGCCCACCAGCGATGCTGCGCTGGTGTGGTTTGAAGAGTGCGACAAGCACGACGTCGAGCGCGTCGGAGGCAAGTGCTCGTCGCTGGGCGAGCTGATCCACATGGGCGTGCGGGTGCCGCCCGGATTCGCCATCACCACGGCAGGCTGCACGCGCTTCCTGCAGGACGCCGGCATCCTGGATGAGATCGACCGCCTGCTGCAGGGCATCGACGCGCAGGATATCGAGCGCCTGGAGCAGGTGTCCTCGCTGGTGCGCGGCATGATCGAGTCGCGGCCGATGGCGATCGAGCTGCAGGACGAGATCGCCGAGGCCTACCGCAAGCTGTCGGTGCGCTGCTGCGTGCCGGCGGCGCCGGTGGCGGTGCGCTCCAGCGCCACCGCCGAGGACCTGCCGGGCGCCAGCTTCGCCGGCCAGCAGGACACCTACCTGTGGATCCGCGGCGCCGACGGCGTGCTCGAGCACGTGCGCCGCTGCATCTCCAGCCTGTACACGGCGCGCGCCATCGCCTACCGCATCCGCATGGGGTTCGAGCACACCCAGGTGGCGATCAGCGTCGGCGTGCAGAAGATGGCCAACGCCTACACCGCCGGCGTGATGTTCACCCTGCACCCGGGCAACGGCGACCGTTCGGTGATCGTCATCGACTCCAACTTCGGCTTCGGCGAATCCGTGGTCTCTGGCGAGGTCACGCCGGACCACTTCGTCGTCAACAAGGTGACGCTGGACATCATGGAGCGCACCATCTCGCAGAAAGAGGTCTGCTGCACGGTCGACCTCAAGACGCAGCGCTGCGTCACGCTGCCGGTGCCGGCCGAGCGCCAGAACGTGCAGTCGCTGATCGACGACGAGATCAGCGAGCTGGCCTGGATGGGCAAGCAGATCGAGAAGCACTACGGCCGTCCGATGGACGTCGAGTGGGCGCTCGACAAGGACCTGCCGGCCGGCGGCAACATCTTCATCCTGCAGGCCCGGCCCGAGACCGTGTGGAGCGACAAGGCGGCCACCAGCACCAGTGGCGAGGCGCGTTCGGCCATGGACTTCATCCTCGCGGGCCTGCTCAGCGGCCGCAGGCTCAGCTAGGGGGAACGGCGATGCTAGTTTGCAACTGGATGCAACCCACACCGGTGGTGATCGGCAGCGACATGCTGGTGTCGGAAGCCAACGAGCTGCTGACCGAGCGCAACCTGCACGGCCTGCCGGTGGTCGATGGCGGCAAGCTGCGCGGCCTGATCACGCGCGCCAACTGCCTGCGCGCGGCGCACTTCGTTGCCCGCACGCAGAGTCCGGACGAGTTCGAGTACTTCCACAACCGCCTCAAGGTCAGCGACCTGATGGTGCGCAACCCGGCCACGGTGAACGCCACCGACACCATGGAGTCGGTGCTGGCCAAGGGCCAGTCGCTCGGCGTCGGTCAGTTCCCGGTGATGGATGGCGACATCGTGGTCGGGATGATCTCGGCCAACGAAGTGTTCGCGCTGGCGGCGCACTTCCTCGGCGCCTGGGAGCGCCGCAGCGGCGTCACCCTGGCGGCGCAACAGCTGGTGCCGGGGCTGTTCGCGCGCATCGTTGAGGCGGTCGAATCGGCCGGCGGGCATCTGCGCGCCATCTACCCGATCGGCAGCTCGGATCCCGATGCCGACGGCCACCGGCCGGAGCGCCGCGTGGTGGTGCGCTTTCACGCCGACCGCGTGCCGGACGTCATCGCCGCGCTCGAGGGCGCCGGCTTCAGCATCGTCGAATCGGTCGACGCCGGCAACGGCGCGCACCAGCAACACTCCCAAGTTCAACCCCACCACGTCACGCAAGGAGCCCATTGATGGATCTCAGAAGCTATATCGAGGCCTGCAGGAAGGCCGATGAACTCCAGGTCGTCAGCGCACCGGTCGACTGGAACATGGAAATCTCGCACGTCTCGAAACTGGTCGAGGAGCGCAAGGGCCCGGCGCTGCTGTTCGAGAACGTCAAGGGCTACGACACGCCGGTGTTCACCGGCGCCTTCGCCACCACCAAGCGCCTGGCCATCATGCTCGGCCTGCCGCACGGCAACACGCTGTGCGAGTCGGCGCAGGCCTGGATGCACAAGAGCATCAGCGCCGAGGGTCTGATCAAGGCCAAGGAGGTCAAGGACGGCCCGGTGCTGGAGAACGTGCTGCAGGGCGACAAGGTCGACCTCAACATGTTCCCGGTGCCGCGCTTCTTCCCGCTCGACGGCGGGCGCTACATCGGCACCACGGTGTTCGTGGTGCTGAAGGACCCCGAGACCGGCGAGACCAACCTCGGCACCTACCGCATGCAGATGCTCGACGGCAAGCGCTGCGGCGTGCAGATCCTGCCCGGCAAGCGCGGCGAGCGCATCATGAAGAAGTACGCCAAGCTGGGCAAGAAGATGCCGGCGGCGGCGGTGATCGGCTGCGATCCGCTGCTGTTCATGGCCGGCACGCTGATGCACAAGGGCGCCAGCGACTTCGACATCACCGGCACCGTGCGCGGTCAGCAGGCTGAGTACCTGATGGCGCCGCTCACCGGCCTGCCGGTGCCGGCCGGCGCCGAGATCGTGCTCGAAGGCGAGATCGACCCCAACAACTTCCTGCCCGAGGGGCCGTTCGCCGAGTACACCGGCTACTACACCGACGAGCTGCACAAGCCGATCCCCAAGCCGGTGCTCGAAGTGCAGCAGATCCTGCACCGCAACAAGCCGATCCTGTGGGCCACCGGCCAGGGCCGGCCGGTCACCGACGTGCACATGCTGCTGTCGTTCACGCGCACCGCGACGCTGTGGACCGAGCTCGAGAAGATGAAGATCCCGGGCATCGAGACCGTGTGCGTGCTGCCCGAGTCGGCCGGCCGCTTCTGGGCCGTGGTCTCGGTCAAGCAGGCGTACCCGGGTCACTCACGCCAGGTCGCCGACGCGGTGATCGGCAGCAACACCGGCAGCTACGGCATCAAGGGCGTGATCACGGTCGACGAGGACATCGCCGCCGACGACCTGCAGCGCGTGATCTGGGCGCTGTCGTGCCGCTACGACCCGATGCGCGGCACCGAGCTGATCAAGCGCGGGCGCTCGACGCCGCTGGATCCGGCGCTCGATCCCGACAGCGACAAGCTGACGACCTCGCGCATCCTGATGGACGCCTGCATCCCCTACGAATGGAAGCAGAAGCCCGTCGAGGCGCGCCTGGACGAGGCCACGCTGGCGCTGGTCAAGTCGCGCTGGGCAGAGTACGGCCTGGACTGAAGCTGCTCGCGAACAACAAGGAGACAAGCACCATGAAATCAAGCCGCAACAAGGAACTGTCCAAGCTGCTGTCGAGCCTGCCGTGCCCGCAGGGCCTGCTGTGCATGCAAGCCGGCGAGGCGATCGACATCGTCGCCGCCACCGCGATGTGGGTCTCGTACGACCCGGTCATCGTCGCCGTCTATCTCAAGCCGGGCACCACCGCACACAAGCTGCTCAACGAGGGCCGCAACTTCACCTTCAACACCGGCGACGAGAAGCAGAACGAGGCGACGTTGAAGGCCGGCTCGATCCGCGGCACTGTGGCCGACAAGCTGCAGCAGCTGGGCCTGAAGCTGCTGCCCTCGGAGTCGATCGAGTCGCCGCGCGTCGACGGCAGCACCGCCAGCTACGAATGCCGCGTGCTGAAGGTGGCCGCCTGCGGCGACCACGACCTGTTCCTCGGCCTGGTCACCGGCTGGAGCGTGCGCGCCGGCGCCAAGCCGGTGGTGCGCTACGGCGGCCAGAGCCACGCCGTCGGCACTGCGCTCAAGGGCCCGAAGGTGGGCTATCCGCACTGAGCCACCAACCTGGAAATCACCATCATGGACCAAGCCAAGCAAGTGAAGCTCGCCATCCTCGACATCGATGGCGTGATGACCGATGGGCGCATCGTGATCGACGACAACGGCGTCGAGCAGCGCAACTTCAACATCAAGGACGGCCTCGGCGTCGTCGCCATGCAGATGAGCGGCATCGAGGTCGCCATCATCACCTCGAAGAAGTCCGGCTCGGTGCGCCACCGCGCCGAGGAGCTGAAGATCAAGCGCTTCCACGAGGGCATCAAGAAGAAGACCGAGCCCTACGAGCAGATGCTGGCCGAGCTCGGCATCGGTGACGCCGAGGTGGCCTACGTCGGCGACGACCTGGTCGACCTGTCGCTGATGAAGCGCGTCGGCATGCCGATCGCCGTCGCCGACGCGGTACCCGAGGTGCGCGCCGCCGCGGCCTGGGTCACGCCCTCCAAGGGCGGCCACGGCGCGGTGCGCGAAGCGGCCGAAATGATCCTCAAGGCGCAGGGCAAATGGGACGCCATCCTGGCCAAGATTTCCTGACCACCCGCGCATCTTCCAATCCACCCGACCACCGGAGCAATGTGACCCATGGCCATTCCACGCAGCAACCGTGAATTCATCGACGCCTGCGTCGCCTCGGGCGACGCCGTGCGCATCAAGCAGCAAGTCGACTGGGACAATGAGGCCGGCGCCATCGTGCGCCGCGCCTGCGAGCTCGGCGCCGCGGCGCCGTTCATGGAGTCGATCAAGGACTACCCCGGCTTCAGCTACTTCGGCGCGCCGCTGTCGACCTACCGCCGTATGGCGATCTCGCTCGGCATGGATCCGGATTCCAGCCTGCCCGAGATCGGCGCCGAGTACCTCAAGCGCACCAACGGCGAGCCGCTGGCGCCGGTCATCGTCGACCGCGCCGACGCGCCCTGCAAGGAGAACATCCTCAAGGGTGCCGACGTCGACCTGTGCAAGCTGCCGGTGCCGCTGGTGCACGACGGCGACGGCGGCCGCTACGTCGGCACCTGGCACGCGGTGGTGACCAAGCACCCGGTGCGCGGCGACGTCAACTGGGGCATGTACCGGCAGATGATGTGGGACTCGCGCACCATGTCGGGCGCGGTGTTCCCGTTCTCGGATTTGGGCAAGGCGCTGAACGACTACTACCTGCCGCGCGGCGAGACCTGCCCGTTCGCGACCGCGATCGGCCTGTCGCCGCTGGCCGCGATGGCGGCCTGCGCGCCGTCGCCGATCCCCGAGCCCGAACTGACCGGCATGCTGGCCGGCGAGCCGGTGCGCTTGGTCAAGTGCGAGACCAACGACCTCGAGGTGCCGGCCGATGCCGAGATCATCATCGAGGGCGAGATCCTGCCCGACTACAAGGTCGAGGAAGGACCGTTCGGCGAGTACACCGGCTACCGCACCAGCCCGCGCGACTTCCGCGTCACCTTCCGCGTCAACTGCATCACCTACCGCAACAACGCGACCATGACGATCTCCAACATGGGCGTGCCGCAGGACGAGGGGCAGCTGCTGCGCTCGTTCTCGCTCGGCCTGGAGCTGGAGAAGCTGCTCAAGAGCCAGGGCATTCCGGTCACCGGCGTCTACATGCACCCGCGCTCGACGCACCACATGATGATCGTTGGCGTCAAGCCGACCTACGCCGGCATCGCGATGCAGATCGCGCAGCTGGCTTTCGGCTCCAAGCTCGGGCCCTGGTTCCACATGGTGATGGTGGTCGACGACAAGACCGACATCTTCAACTGGGACGAGGTCTACCACGCGTTCTGCACGCGCTGCAACCCGGAGCGCGGCATCCACGTGTTCAAGAACACCACCGGCACCGCGCTGTATCCGCACGCGACGCCGCACGACCGCAAGTACTCGATCGGCTCGCAGGTTCTGTTCGACTGCCTGTGGCCGGTCGACTGGGACAAGCTCAACGACATCCCGAGCGTGGTGTCGTTCAAGAACGTGTACCCGAAGGAGATCCAGGACAAGGTGGTGTCGAACTGGACCAACTACGGCTATCCGGCCATCCACCGCTGAACCCTCAAGGAGCTGCACCATGAAGCATTGGGAAGTATTCGTCATGGATCTGGCCGAGCTGGCGCCCGGCCAGGATCTGGAATTGACCATCCGCACGCTCGAGCCAGGCCTGCACAAGTACACCTACAAGCGCGTCAAGGCGCGCGTGTCGGAGAACGAGCAGGACGCGCCCGACCGCCTGCAGGTGCGCTTCGGGCGCGGGCAGCTGGCGCCGCAGCGCTTCGGCATCCAGGTGCTCGAGGAAGTCGAGCGGCTGCCGGCCAAGTACCGCTGAAGCGGCGGCCGATCGGGAGCACGGCATGGCCTGGCGTGATCTGCGTGAACTGCTCGACGGCATGGCACCGGGCGATCTGCGGCGTGTTGCCGAGCCGTTCGCGCCGCGCCACGAGATCGCTGCCGCGCTGCGGCAGGCGCCGGCTGATGCACCGGCCCTGCTGTTCGAGAACGTGGTCGGCCATCCCGGCTGGCGCGTGGCCGGCAACCTGATCGCGACGCGGCGCCGCCTGGCGCTGGCGCTGGGTGCGCCGGTCGACGAACTGGCCGATTTCTGCGCCCGGCGCCGCGGCCAGGCTGTCGAGCCGGTGCTCACCGGCGATGTGCCGGTGCAGCAGGTGGTGCACCAGGCCGGCGACGACCTGCTGGGCCGCCTGCCGATCCTGACCCACCACGCCGGCGACGGCGGACCCTACATCACCATCGGTGTCGTCATGTGCCGCGACCCGGAGACCGGCGAGCGCGGCATGGGCGTGCACCGCATGATGGTCAAGGGCGGACGGCGCCTGACGGTGATGTTTTCCAACCCGCCGATGTCGCGCCTGCATGCGGCGGCCGAGGCGCGCGGCGAGCCGCTGCCGGTGGTGATCGCGCTCGGGCTCGACCCGGCGACCCTGATCGGCGCCGTGGTGCGCTCCGGCGGCGGGCAGGGCGCCGACAAGCTAGGCTTCAGCGGCGCACTGCGCGGCCGCGCGGTCGAGCTGGCGCCGGCGCGCACGGTGGCGCTCGAGGTGCCGGCGCGCGCCGAAGCCATCATCGAGGGCCATGTGCTGTGCGGCGTGCGCGAACACGAGGGGCCGTTCGGCGAGAACACCGGCACCTACTTCAGCGACGACAGCCCGGTGATCGAGGTCAGCGCGGTGACGCACCGCGAGCAGCCGGTCTACCCGGGCCTGAGCCCGGCCGGTGCCGACGTCGACATGCTGCTGTGGCTGGCCGCCGGCGCCGACCTGCTGGCGCAGCTGCGCGCCCAGGTGGCGGGCGTGGTCGATCTGGAGATCGCGCGCGGCACGGCGGCGTTCTCGATGGTGGTCGCGGTGCACTGCTGCTCGCGCTCCGAGGCGCGGCGGCTGGCGCATCTGGCGCTGGCGCTGGATCGGCGGCTGAAGACCATCACCGTGGTCGATGACGACATCGACATCCGTGACCCCGAGGACGTGGCCTGGGCCCTGGCCACGCGCTGGCAGCCGGCGCGTGATACCGTGGTGATCGAGGGTACCGACGCCTACGTCATCGACCCGTCGGCCAGCGGCGCGGGGCAGGGTTCGAAGGCGGCGTTCATCGCCCTGCACGCGGCCGGCGGCGGCGACGAGCGCATGCGGCTGGACGCCGCCGCGCTGGCGAAGGCGCAGGCGTTGTTTCGTCAACCAGTACTGTGAATTGAGGAGCTGAGCCGTGAAGATCGTGGTGGGCATGTCGGGCGCCAGCGGCTCGATCTATGGGGTGCGCATGCTGGAGGTGCTGCAGCAGGCCGGTGTCGAGACGCACCTGGTGATGTCGGACGCGGCCAAGCGCACCATCGTCTACGAGACCGACCGGAGCATCGCCGACGTCAAGAAGCTCGCCACCCACGTGCACGAGCTGAGCGACATCGGCGCCTGCATCTCCAGCGGCTCGTTCCGCCACGACGGCATGGTGATTGCGCCGTGCTCGATCAAGACGCTGTCGGCGCTGGCCAACTCGTTCAATGCCAACCTGCTGATCCGCGCCGCCGATGTGACGCTGAAGGAACGCCGCAAGCTGGTGCTGATGGTGCGCGAGACGCCGCTGCACCTGGGCCACCTGCGGCTGATGACGCAGGTCACCGAGACCGGCGCCGTGATCCTGCCGCCGATGCCGGCCTTCTACCATCTGCCGAAGACGCTCGACGACATCATCAACCAGTCGGTCAACAAGGCGCTGGACCAGTTCGGCGTCGACGTCAGCCTGTTCAAGCGCTGGACCGGCAACGAGGAGCGCGAGCATGCACAGGCTCGCCGCTAGCGCGCCGGGCACGGTGCGGCTGTTCGAGGCCGAAGGCACAGTGGCCAGCGGTCTCGGCCAGGGCCGGATACTGACCCAGCTCGACTGGGTGCTGGTGCAACTGCGCCGCCATTTCGACTGGCCGGTGCATCCCGGCACCTTCAACCTGCGCCTGCAGGGTCCGCGCTGGGCCGAGCTGCGCAGCGCCATGCACGCGCATCCTGGCCTGGTGGTCGAGCCGCCAGCCGGTTATTGCGCCGCCAAGTGCTTTCGGGCCCGCGTCGGTGCGGCGCGCCTGCCGGCGGCGGTGGTGCTGCCGGCGGTCGACGGGTACCCGCCCGACCAGCTCGAGCTGGTGGCGTCGGTGAACCTGCGCCAGGCCCTGAACGTGGTGGACGGCGCACGCGTGCCGGTGCTGGTGGAGGCATGACGCAGCGCGCCGGCGCGGCGATGCTGAGCGCGGCTGCATTCAAGGTCCTGCGGCGCTGCTGCCCGGCGCTGGTGCTGAGCGTCGACGCCGATGCCTACGCGCGCTCGACCTATTCGTGGCTGGTGGCGGTCGATGCGCAGACGCTGCGCTTCGCCGTCGATGGCGGCGGCGATACCAGCGCCAACCTGGTGCGCGACGGTCGCGCGACGCTGCAGGTGATCGGGCAGGGCGGTCTCAGCCTGCTGCTGCGCGGTCCGGTGCAGCGGCTGGCCTCGACGCCGCCGGCGCTGGCGGAGCTGGGCATGGAAGCCTGGCAGCTGCAGATCGCGGAGCAGACCGACCAGGCCTGGCCGGGCGTGCGCACCAGCAGCCTACGCTACCGTGCTGCCGATGCAAGCGCCGTGCCGACCATGCGGCAACTGGGGTCACGCATCGGTGCCGGCTTGCTGGGCTAGGGCTGGTGCCGACCACAAGTCAGCAGACGCCATGCGATCGCGCTTGCAGGTCAGGAGCCAATTCGCTTCCCGGCGTCGTCGGCGCGCAGCCGGCGGCGGGTGTCGCATGTGCGACGTGCCCGGCCGGGCGAGCAGGCGCGGAATTGAACTGGATCATCGCGGCCGGCGATCGAAGGGGCAATAGTCATCCGTGGCGGGTCCACGCAGGCCACGCCCATGCCGGATGCCATCTCGCGCCGGCAGCAGGGCACAGGGCAGCGCCGACCACAAAGGGGGTTGATTGCGGAGACGGTGGGTGAAGACCCCGGCGTCGCCCTGACCGGCATAAGCAGCTAGGATCGAGCCAGGTGTCCCATTCCCATCCGTGTGAGCACATCGTTTCGTGACAACCATGGACCGACCGCCACCACCACGCCGCGCTGTCCTGGGTGAGGACGGCCTGTGGCACATCGACGTCCGTGGGCTGGAGCCGCCGCAGCCGCTGGTGAGTATCGTGCGCGAGCTGTACGAGCGGCGCGACGATGCCGGCGCCCGGTTCGTGGCCCACCTCGACCGCGATCCGGTCATGCTCTACCCCGAACTGGCCGAGCGCGGCTGGGTCGCCGAACGTCTGCAGGGAGATCCCGGTGAAGTCCGCTTGCTGCTGCGCCGCCTTGGATGACCGCACCGGTGGCGGCACGCCCGGCGGCGGCACCGAGCGACCCTCGGCGGCCGAGCTGATCGCCGATCCGGCGCATCTGGAGCGGCGCAAGGCCGCGCACGACGCCGCGCTCAAGCGCATCGCGGCCGACCCCAAGATGCAGGCCACGCGCCAGGCCGCGCGCGCCAGCAGCTTCCTCGGCACCGCCAAGAGCCGCTTGCTGCCGGCCTCGATGCCGTTTCGCTTCTTCGGTGCGGCGACGCTGTTCCACCTGCTGTTCTGGCTGCTGCTGCTGCTCGATCCCGCGGCCGCCACCGGTTTCGTCAGCGGCCTCGGGCCGCCGCTGGCGGCGCTGCACAGCCTGACCCTGGGCACGCTGGCGATGACCGCCATCGGCGCCAGCCTGCAACTGCTGCCGGTGGCCACGCGCCAGCCCATCGGCAGCACACGCTGGATCGTGCTGCTGTGGTGGCTGTACCTGCCTTCGCTGCTGCTGCTGCTGGCCGGCATGGCGCTGCCGCAGGTGACGCTGCTGGCGCTCGGCGCGGTCGGCGTCACGCTGGGCCTGGTGGTGTACCTGATGCTGCTGGCGCGCAACCTGGCCGGCGCACGCGGCATGCCGGTGGTGCTGGTGCACGGCTGGCTGGCGCTGGCGGCGCTGGCCGTGCTGCTGCTGGCGGCGCTGTCGATGGTCGGCGGCTACGCCGGCTGGCCGCCGGTGCTGGACCGCGGCCGCGCGCTGCCGCTGCACGTGGCCTATGCCGGCTACGGCTTCATGGTCATGCTGGTGATGGGTTTCTCGGCCATCCTGGTGCCGATGTTCGCGCTGTCGCCGCCGCCGGCGACGCGGCTGGCGCTGGTCGGCGCCGGGCTCGGCGCGGCGGCGCTGCTGCTGGTCTGGTTCGCATTGCCAGAGGCGGCGTCGCCCTGGTGGTGGGTGCTGGCCTGCGTGCTGGCGCTGACCGGTTTCGCCATCCACGTGACGCAGATGCGGCGCTGCCTGGCCCAGGGCATGCGCAAGGAGCTCGGCAGCTCCTTCGTGCTGGTCAAGCTCGGCTGGGCCCTGATTGCCGCCAGCCTGGCGGTGGCGGCGCTGCAGGCGGCCGGCCACGCGCTGCCGGCGCTCGGCGCGCTGCTGGCCTGGCTGCCGGTGACGCTGGCGGCGCTGCTGCTGATGCTCGGCCTGCTCAGCGTGCTCACCGGCATCCTGTCGCGCATCCTGCCGTTCCTGGCCTCGATGCACGCGCCGGCCGGCAAGCGCGGCCCGCCAGTGCCCTCGTCGCTGACCGCCGCGGGTCCGCAGCGCTGGCACGCCTGGGCGCACCCGCTGGCCTGCGCGCTGCTGCTGGTCGCCACCTGGACCGGTCAGCCCTGGCTGATGGCGCTGGCGGCGCTGGCGGGCGCCACCGGCGCACTGGCCTTCGTGGCCTTCTTTGCCCACGCCTGGCGCCGCATGCGGCCGCCAGCCACGACGACGGCCGCGCCGGCGGCCTGAACGATTGCGGGCGGACAGCCCGAAGCTTGCGCTGGATCAATGAAATAGTATTCAAGTACCGAAATACTCCAGACCATGAACAGTGACCGTCAAATCGCCCGACTCCTGACCGAAGAGCACCGCGGGCAGCTCGATCTCCTGGGCCGCGTCGAGGCCGCCATGGCCGGCCGCAAGACCGATGAAGCCGTGCTGCGCGAGCTGGCCAAGGCGCTGCATCAGCAGGTCGAGCACGACGTCGGTCGCCACTTCGACTTCGAGGAGAACGAGTTGTTCACCCGCATGGAGGAATCGGGCGAGGGCGACATCGCCGGGCTGCTGGCCGACGAGCACGCGGCGATCCGCGATGTCGCCGAAGAGTTGCTGCCGTTGGCGGCGGCGGCGATCGAGGGATCGCTGGACGCCGACGGCTGGGACGCGTTGCGCCGCACCGCGCTGGAGATGGTGGAGCGCCAGGTGGCGCACATCCAGAAGGAAGAGATGGCCTTGCTGCCGCTGCTCGACGATCTGCTCGACGACGAGACGGACGCCATGCTGGCCATGGAATACGCAAGCTGAATCCAAGGAGACATTGATGACCGCTACTGCCCAGATCGAACGTGCCGTCGAGATCCGCGCCCTGCGCGCCGACGACCTGCCGAATGTCGTCGACATCGACGCCGGCATGCAAGGCCGTTCGCGCCGCAACTATTTCCAGCGCCGCCTCGATGCGGCGGTCCGGGAGCCGCAACTGCACGCGCAGTTCGCCGCCGTCGACGGCAAGGGGCTGGCCGGCTACGTGCTGGCGCGCGTGATGAGCGGAGAATTCGGCCGCGACCAGCCCGGACTGCGGCTGGAGGTGGTCGGCGTGCGTCCCGATGCGCGCGGCCACGGCATCGGCCGCCAGATGCTGGAGGCGCTGAGCAACTACGCCCAGCGCCACGGCCTGCAGGACATCCGCAGCACCGCGCTGTGGAGCGACGAGCGCATGGTGCGCTGGATGCGGGCGCGCGGCTTCCGCCTCGGCCCGGTGTGGGTGGTGGACGCATCGGTGGCAGCCAACCAGCCCGAGCGCGACGACGCCATGGTGATGGCGCCGACCGACGGCCGCGACTACAGCCTGGACGAGGCCAACGACGCCGAACTGGCCGCGCGCGGCCGGCCCGACGTGCGGCCGATGCGGCCCGAGGACCTGAACGAGATCGTGCGCGTCGACACCGAGCTGACCGGCCGCAACCGCCGCGACTACATCGCCGGGCGCCTGGGCGAGGCCATGAACGACAGCGCGATCCGGGTTTCGCTGACCGCACGCATCGACGACGCCATCGTCGGCTACCTGATGGCCAAGGCCGACCTGGGCGACTTCGGGCGCACCGAGCCGACCGCCATCATCGACACCATCGGTGTCGATCCGGCCTATGCCGGGCGCGGTGTCGGCCGCGCACTGCTCGACGAACTGTTCGCCAACCTGGGCGCCCTGCAGGTCGAGCGGGTCGAGACCGTGGTCGGTCCCGACAACATGAACCTGCTGGGCCTGCTGCTGCGCTGCGGCTTCGCGCCGAGCCAGCGCCTGACCTTCGTACGCGACATCTGACGCGCCGGCACGACCGCACACCGCAAGAGCCGAAACACCGCACGAGCGCCGACACCATGAGCTACCTGCCCGACGACGCCACGATCCGCGACGCGCTGCGCGAGATCGAAGATCCGGAAGCCGGCATGGACATCGTCGAGCTCGGGCTGATCTATGCCATCGACGTGCAGGACGAGCGGGTGACGGTCGACATGACCATGACCTCGCCGGCCTGTCCGGTGGCCGACATGCTGGTCAGCCAGGCCACCGCCGCGGTGCAGCGCCTGTGCCCGCCGGACTGCGAGGTCGAGGTGCGGCTGGTCTGGGAGCCGCCCTGGGACGCATCCATGATGAGTGGCATCGCCAAGGAGTTCTTCGGATGGACGCCCCCCTGAATCCGGGGCCGTTGGCACGTGCACCGCTGCTGGTACTTGGTTTCGTTGCCCTGTTGAGTGGCGCGCTGGCCGGGCTGGCGCGCCTGGGCTGGGGTGTGCCGAATCTGTTCGGCGGGCTGGCGGTGGCGCATGGCCCGCTGATGCTGTGCGGCTTCTTCGGCACCGTGATCGCGCTCGAGCGCGCCGTGGCGCTGGGCCGCGCCTGGGCCTACCTGGGGCCGCTGGCGGCGGCGCTCGGCGTGGTCGCGATGCTGCTGGGCCGGATGCCCTGGAGCATGTGGCTGCTGGTGCTGGCCGCCGCGGTGCTGCTGGCGGCCTCGCTCGACGTGGTGCGGCGCCAGTTCGCGCTCTATACCTTCACGCTGGCGCTCGGCGCGGCGTCCTGGCTGCTCGGCAACTTGGTGTGGACCCTGACCGGCCTCGTGCCGGCGGCGCTGCCCTGGTGGATCGGCTTCCTGGTGCTGACGATTGCCGGCGAACGGCTCGAGCTGTCGCGCATGCGGGCACCGTCGAAGGCGGCGGTGCGCACTTTCGGCCTGATCGTCGCCGTGCTGGTGGCGAGCTTCGTCGGCGTGACGGCCGGGCAGGACTGGGCCATCCGCGTGATGGGTCTCGGGCTGCTGGCGCTGGCGGCCTGGCTCGCGAGCGAGGACGTCGCGCGACGCACCGTGCAGCGCAAGGGGCTGACGCGTTTCATCGCCGTGTGCCTGCTGAGCGGCTACGTCTGGCTGGCGGTCGGCGGCGCGGTGCTGGCCTGGACCGGCTCGCTGCTGCCCGGCAGCGCCGGCTACGACGCCGCCCTGCACGCGCTGCTGCTGGGCTTCGTGTTCGCCATGGTGTTCGGCCACGCGCCGATCATCCTGCCGGCGGTGCTGAAGGTGCTGGTGCCATACCACCCGCTGTTCTACGCCTCGCTGATCGTGCTGCACGCCTCGCTGCTGCTGCGCCTGGGCGGCGACGCGCTCGGCGTGCACGAGCTGCGCAGCTGGGGCGGTATGGGCAACCTGATCGCGCTGCTGATTTTCATCGCCAATACGGTCACCGCAGTGCTGCGTGGACGCGTCAACGTGAATGCACCGCGAGCCGCTGCGCCAGCCAGGCCGCCACCCACGCTGTAAGCCACCCGTCCGCCCATTATTTTCAGACAACCCGGTAGGAGACCACCATGAACGCACCCATCGAACGCATCTTTGTCCCCAGCGTGCCGCCGCCGGAGCGCCACGCCACCATCTTCGCCGCCTTCGATGCGCTGCCGGTGGGCGGTGCGTTCGAGATCCTGAACGACCACGACCCGATGCCGCTGATGTTCCAGTTCGAGCGCACGCGCTCGGGCCAGTTCGACTGGGAATACCTGCAGCGCGGACCGGAGCAGTTCCTGGTGCGGATCAGCCGCCTGGAAGCAGCTGCCGGCGCCGTCGTGGCCGGAGCCGCCGGCGCGCACGGCGCCTCGGGCGGCTGCGGCTGCTCGGGCGGCTGAGCGGCGCACGCGCCAGTCCGGATCGGCCGACGGCAGCGTGCCCGGCCGGCCACACAGCACAGATCAAACAAGAGGAGTCAAGACAGTGAAAGCAAGCCTGCAAGCCGGCGTCAGCGCCACCGAGAGCATCGCCATCGACCGCGAGCGCACCATCGACTTCATGGGCGAGAAGGCGCGCGTCTACGCCACGCCCTCGCTGGTGCGCGATATCGAGGTGAGCTGCCGCAACCTGCTGCTGCAGCATCTGGATGAGGGCGAGGACTCGGTCGGCACGCGCGTCGAGGTGGACCATATGGCCGCCACCCTGATGGACATGGCGGTGGAGCTCACCGTGACCATCGCCGAAGTGAAGGGCCGCATGGTGACTTTCGAGATTACCGGCAAGGACAGTGTGGAGCCGATCTGCCGCGGCCGCCACAGCCGCTTCGTGGTCGACGTCGCCACTACCGAGCAGCGCCTCGCCGCCAAGGCGCAGAAGGCGGGCCTGGCGTGAAGAAAGCCGCCGCCGCGCCGCGCCGCGTGCCCACCTACTGCTACCAGTGCGTGGCCGGGCCGGACCTGCTCACCGTCAAGGTGCAGGACGGCGTGGCCACCGAGGTGGAGCCGAACTTCTGCGCCGCCGAGGTGCATCCCGGCGGCGGCAAGGTGTGCGTCAAGGCCTTCGGCCTGATTCAGAAGACCTACAACCCGAACCGGGTGCTGACGCCGATGAAGCGCACCAACCCGGTCAAGGGCCGCAAGGAGGATCCCGGCTTCGTGCCGATCAGCTGGGACGAGGCCTTCACCTTGATCGCCGACAAGCTGAACGCGATCCGCGCCGAGGGCCTGCTCGACGAATCCGGCTACCCGCGCATGGCGGCCAGCTTCGGCGGCGGCGGCACGCCGCAGTCGTACATGGGCACCTTCCCGGCCTTCTTGTCGGCCTGGGGTCCGGTGGACATGGGCTTCGGCTCGGGGCAGGGGGTCAAGTGCTACCACTCCGAGCACCTGTACGGTGAGTTCTGGCACCGCGCCTTCATCGTCGCGCCCGACACGCCGAGCTGCAATTACCTGATCTCCTGCGGCAGCAACATCGAGGCCTCGGGTGGCGTCGCCGGCGTCTGGCGCCACGCCAACGCGCGCGTGCGCGGCATGAAGCGCGTGCAGGTGGAGCCGCACCTGTCGGTCACCGGCGCCTGCTCGGCCGAGTGGGTGCCGATCAAGCCCAAGACCGACGCCGCCTTCCTGTTCGCGCTGATCCACGTGATGCTGCACGAGGTGCCGGTGGACCGGCTCGACATCGATTTCCTCAAGCGGCGCACGGCGTCGAGCTACCTGGTTGGGCCGGGCGGCGGCTATCTGCGCGATCCGCAGTCGCACAAGCCGCTGGTGTGGGACGCGGTGCAGCAATGCGCGCGCGAGCACGATGCGCCTGGCCTGGTTGAAACCTTGTCCGTGCCTCAGGGCGTACAGATCGAGGCGATCGAGATCGGCGCCGACGACGAGATCACCCACCAGGGCCTGCTCACCGGCGTGACCGCGCACGACAAGCTGATGGCCCACATGCAGCCGTATTCGCCCGAATGGGCGGCAGGCGTGTGCGACGTGCCGGCCGCCACCATGCGCCGCATCGCGCTCGAATACCTGGAGCACGCCTGCATCGGCCAGACCACCGAGGTCGACGGCGTCACGCTGCCGTACCGCCCGGTCGCGGTGACGCTGGGCAAGACCGTCAACAACGGCTGGGGCGGCTACGAATGCTGCTGGGCGCGCACGCTGCTGGCGACGCTGGTCGGCGCGCTCGAGGTGCCGGGCGGCACCATCGGCACCACGGTGCGGCTGGCCAAGCCGCTGGCCGAGCGCCTGCTGAGCGTCAAGCCGGGGCCGGACGGCTTCATGAGCTACCCGCTCAACCCGACCAGCAAGGAAGGCTGGCTGCCGCGCCCCAACATCCGCAACGCCTACAAGACCATGGTGCCGCTGGCCGGCGACGGCGCCTGGAGCCAGGCGCTGGGGCCGACGCACTTCTCGTGGATGTTTCTCGACGAGACGCCCGAGGGCCTGCCCACCGTGACGCCACCCGACGTCTGGTTCTTCTACCGCACCAACCCGTCGATCTCGTTCTGGGACACGCAGGCGCTGGGCGAGAAGATGGCGCGCTTCCCGTTCGTGGTGGCGTTCGCCTACACGCGCGACGAGAGCAACCATTTCGCCGACGTGCTGCTGCCCGACGCCACCGACCTGGAGAGCCTGCAGCTGATCCGCATCGGCGGCACCAAGTACGTCGAGCAGTTCTGGGACCACCAGGGCTACGCGCTGCGCCAGCCGGCGGTCGAGATGCGTGGCGAAACGCGCGACTTCACCGACATCGCGACCGAGCTGGCACGCCGCACCGGCCTGCTGGCGCCCTACAACGCCGCCATCAACCGCGGCGCCGCCGGCGCCCGGCTGCGCACCGCGCACGGCGACTACGCGCTGCAGGAGGACGTGGCGCACGACCGCGACGCCATCTGGGACGCGGTGTGCAAGGCCGCCAGCGCCGAGCTCAGCGGCGGCACCGAGGTGCACGGCCTCGACTGGTGGCGCGAGCAGGGGTTGATGACGCGCCCGTTCCCGCGCCTGGACTGGTACCTGTTCCCGGTGCTGGAGCGCCAGGGCCTGCGCTTCGAGATGCCCTACCAGGAGCGGCTGGCGCGCGTCGGCGTCGAGCTTGGGCGCCGGCTGCACGAGCGCGGCATGCACTGGTGGGACACCCAGCTGGCCGAGTACCAGGCGCTGCCGAAATGGAAGGACTTCCCCGGCCTGTGGGAGGCCGAGTTGCAGCGCAGCGGCGGCGAATCGCCCGACTACCCGTTCTGGCTGCTGACCGCGCGCTCGATGCAGTACGCCTGGGGCGGCAACGCCGGCGTGCAGATGATCCGCGAGGTGGCCGAGAACATCGCCGGCCACCGCGGGCTGATCATGAACACCCGGCGTGCCGTCGAGCTGGGCCTGGCCGAGGGCGACGAGGTGGTGATCCGCACGCCGCAGCGCCTCACGCGCGGCCGGTTGGTGCTGCGCCAGGGCATCCGGCCCGACACGCTGCTGGCGATCGGCCAGTTCGACCACTGGGAAACGCCGCTGGCCAAGGACTTCGGCCTGCCGAGCCTGAACACGCTGGCCAGCATGTCGATGGAGCTGACCGACGCCACCGGCTCCAGCGCCGACATCGTGCGCGTGGCGCTGCACAAGGCCACGGCGGCCGACCGCGCGGCGGCCCCGGCGGCTGGCGGCAAGCGGAGGGCACACGCATGACCAAGTGGACCATGGCAGTCGACCTGCGCCGCTGCGTGGGTTGCCAGACCTGCACCGCCGCCTGCAAGCACGCCAACGCCACGCCGCCGGGCGTGCAGTGGCGGCGCGTGCTCGACATGGAGTTCGGCGAGTACCCGAACGTGCAGCGCGCCTTCGTGCCGGTCGGCTGTCAGCACTGCGACGACCCGCCCTGCCTGCCGGTGTGCCCGACCACGGCGACCAAGAAGCGGCCCGACGGCATCGTCACCATCGACTACGACCTGTGCATCGGTTGCGCCTACTGCGCGGTGTCGTGTCCGTACCAGGCGCGCTACAAGACCGAGCGCGCCACCTTCGCCTACGGCAAGCCGAGCGAGCACGAGGCGCTGCGCCACGACGAGGACCGCCTCGCGGTGGCGACCAAGTGCACCTTCTGCGTCGAGCGCATCGACGAAGGACTGGAGCACGGCCTGACGCCGGGCGTCGACCCGGCGGCGACGCCGGCCTGCGTCAACTCCTGCATCGCGCAGGCGCTGATCTTCGGCGACGTCGAGGACCCGGACAGCAACGTGTCGCAGCTGCTGGCGCGCAGCCAGCACTTCCGCATGCACGAGGAGCTCGGCACCGGCCCCAACATGCGCTACATCTGGGACAGCGCCGACCCGATGCCCGACGAGCTGGCGGCGCGGGTCGAGACCAAGCTGGAGGAAAACCCATGAGCTACGGACCCAACCCCTGGGTGCAGCAGCACTGGGACTTCCGCGCGGCGATGAACTTCATCGGCGGCGGCGCCGGCTGCGGCCTGGTGATCGCGGCCGTGCTGGCCGAAGGCCCGCGCATGCTGCAGGTGGCGTCGCTGCTGCTGGCGCTGGCGCTGATCGGTATCGGCCTGCTGCACGTGTGGGCCGAGATCGGCCGGCCCTGGCGCGCGCTCAACGTGTTCATCAACCCGGGCCAGTCCTGGATGTCGCGCGAGGCCTGGGTCGCGCCCTGGCTGATGGCCAGCGGCGCGCTGGCCGCCTTCGTCTGGCCGGCCGCGGGCTGGCTGGCGGCGCTGCTGGCGGCCGCCTTCCTGTACTGCCAGGCGCGCATCCTGCAGGCATCCAAGGGCATCGTGGCCTGGCGCGAGCCGCGCATCATCCCGCTGATCGTCATCACCGGACTGGTCGAGGGCCTGGGCCTGTACCTGCTGCTGGCCGTGTTCTGGGGCGGCGCTGACCCGGGCCTGTGGCTGGTCTTCGGCGCCCTGCTGCCGCTGCGCCTGCTGGCCGGTCAGCGCTGGCGCCTGGCCCTGGCCAGCGGCCGCACGCCGGCGCGCACGCTGCAGTCCTGCGACGACGCGCTGCGCGTGCTGCATGGCGGCAGCCTGTCGGCGCTGGTGCTGGTGACCCTGGCCCTGCTGGTGCCGATGCACGGCACGCCGCTGGCGATCCTGCAGGTGCTGGCGGGCGCCGTCGCGATGCTGAGCGGCGCGGTGTTCAAGTTCCTGCTGGTCACCCGCGCTGCCTTCAACCAGGGCTTTGCCTTGCCGCACCTGCCGGTGCGTGGCGTGCGTCGCTGACCGGTGCCGCCGGGCAGCCCCATAACCCAGGAGACAAGCCCATGAACACCCACAGCGCCGAAGCGGTGAGCGCAAGCCCGGTCGGGTTGCACCCGCAGATCGAGTCGATGCCGCGCGAGCAGTTGCGCGATCTCCAGTTGCAGCGCCTGCGCGAAACCCTGGCCAACCTGCTGGCCAACGTGCCATGGCAGCGTGAGCGGCTGCGTGAAGCGGGCTTCAGCGATGCGCAGGATCTGCAGTCGCTGGATGACGTGCAGCGGCTGCCTTTCAACCTCAAGACCGACCTGCGCGACCACTACCCGTTCGGCCTGTTCGCTCGGCCGCAGCAGCAGCTGGCGCGCATCCACGCGTCATCGGGCACCACCGGCAAGCCGACCGTGGTCGGCTACACCGCCGGCGACCTCAATCGCTGGGCCGATCTGGTGGCGCGCTCGCTGCACTGCGCCGGCGTGCGCTCGGGCGACCTGGTGCACAACGCCTATGGCTACGGCCTGTTCACCGGCGGGCTGGGCGCGCACGACGGCGCCACACGGCTGGGCTGCCCGGTGGTGCCGGTCTCGGGCGGCAGCAGCGAGCGCCAGATCGGGCTGATCATGGATTTCCGGCCGCGCGTGCTGTGCGCGACGCCGTCGTACGCGCTGACGCTGGCCGAGGTCGCCGAGCAGATGGGCATCGACCTGCGCGGCAGCGGCCTGGGGATCGGCATGTTCGGCGCCGAGCCCTGGAGCGCCGAGATGCGCGCGGAGATCGAGACGCGCATCGGCCTGCGCGCGGTCGACATCTACGGCCTGTCCGAGATCATGGGTCCTGGCGTCGCCTGCGAATGCGAATGCCGCAACGGCCTGCACGGCTGGGAGGACCAGTTCCTGTTCGAGGTCATCGATCGCGACACCGGCCTGCCGCTGCCCGACGGCGAAGTCGGCGAACTGGTGATCACCACGCTGACCAAGGAGGCGCTGCCGATGCTGCGCTACCGCACCCGCGACGTCACGCGCGTCACGCGCGAGCGCTGCGACTGCGGCCGCACCCATGTGCGCATCCTGCGCGTGACCGGGCGCACCGACGACATGCTGATCATCCGCGGCGTCAACGTCTATCCATCGCACATCGAGGCGGTGCTGGTGGGACGCCCCGGCATCGCGCCGCATTACGAACTGACGGTGCGCCGCGAGGGCACGCTGGATACCGTGGCGGTATCGGCCGAGGCCCAGCCCGGTATTCCCGAGGCCTCGTACCCCGAACTGGCGAAGGAGCTGAGCCACCACATCAAGTCGATGATCGGCATCTCGACCAGGGTCACCGTGGTGCCGCCCGGCAGCATTGCGCGCTCGGAGGGCAAGGCGGTGCGGGTGCGCGATCTGCGGCCGAAGGAAGGCGCGGCGGCGACACTGCACTGACGCCGGCGCGGCCGGCCGGCGTGCGAACCGCCCGCGCGTCAGTGGATGCGCTCGGTCAGCAACGACCACACCGGCGTCAGCCCGGCCGGCAGCGGCGCCAGCTTGCCGAGGTCGATGTGGCTCTCGTCGGGGCTGTGAAAGTCGCTGCCGCGCGAGGCCGCCAGGTCGAACTCGCGCGCCAGGTCGGCATACCGCAGCACCTCGGCGGCGCTGTGGTTGCCGGTGACCACCTCGACCGCCTGGCCGCCATGCTGCCGGAATTCGGAGAACAGCGCGTATTCCAGCGTGGCCGAGAAGTTGTAGCGCGCCGGATGCGCGATCACGGCGACGCCGCCGCTGTCGGTGATCCAGCTGACCGCATCGCCCAGCCGCGCCCAGCGGTGTGGCACGAAGCCCGGCTTGCCTTCCGTCAGGTACTTGCGGAATACCTCGGCGGTGTCGCGGCAGACGCCGCTCTCGACCAGGAAGCGGGCGAAATGCGTGCGCGAGATCAGGCGCGGGTTGCCGACGTACTTGAGTGCGCCTTCGTAGGCGCCGGGGATGCCGACCTTGGCCAGTTGCGCGCCCATCTCGACCGCGCGCGGCCCGCGCCCGTCGCGCGTGTCGGCCAGACCCTCCATCATGCGCGGGTCGGTGTGGTCGAAACCGAGGCCGACGACGTGCACCGTGCTGTCGGCGAAGGTGACCGAGATTTCGACGCCGGTCAGGTAGCGCAGGCCCAGCCCGCGCGCGGCGTCCATGGCGCGCTGCTGGCCGCCGACTTCGTCGTGGTCGGTCAGGGCCCACAGGTCGACGCCGTTGGCCTTGGCGCGGGCCGCCAGTTCCTCGGGCGTCAGCGTGCCGTCGGAGGTGGTGGAATGGCAGTGCAGGTCGGGGTTGAGCGGAAAGGTCACGGTGTCGATTCTACGAACCGCACATTGACTTCGCTGCGCTCGATGACTTTGCCGCTGCGCAGCGTCGACGACGGCGGCTGCGCCACCAGGACAACGCCGGAGCGGGCGGTGGCAGCTTGGTCATTTCATCGTCGAAGCCGCGCCGCGGCAAGGCCATGTCGTCATGCGGTCGCCGCCGGCGGCTGCGGCCAGTCCTGCTGCGGCCCGCGGATCAGCTCGAAGGCGCGCGCCATCTGCAGCACGCCGAGGTCGTCGAAGCGCTGGCCGGCGATCTGCAGGCCGATCGGCAGCCGGGCGCCGGGCGTGCCGGGTGAATCCATGTAGCCGCAGTTGACCGAGATCGCCGGCTGCTCGCCCATGTTGAAGGGCACCGTGAATCCGATGTGCTCCAGCCCGCGCAGAGGGTCGTTGGTGGGCGAGGGCCATTCGGCCGGTGCCGGCGCGTTCGGCGCCACTGGCGAGAGGACGTAGTCGAACGCCTGCATCGCCTGGGTGGTGGCGACGCGCGTGGCGTGGGTCTGCGCGTAGGCCTCGAAGACTTCCGGCCCGGACATGTGGTGCGCGCTGTCGGCCCATTCGCGGATGCAGGGCAGCACCTGGGCGCGCGTGTCGTGCGGCATTGCGCGCAGGTCGACGTACGAGCGCATGCGCCAGAAATGGTCCAGGCCGGCCAGCATGGCGGGCGTCAGGAACGCCGGCATCGGCGTCACGATGGCACCCTGGGCCTCGAACAGGTGCGCCGCGTGCTCGACCGCGACCCGGATCGCCGGCTCCACCGGCAGGCCGCAGCCGGGCCGCAGCAGCAGGCCGATGCGCAGGCCCTGCAGCGGCTTGTCCTGGCGCCAGGCCAGCGACCAGTCGATCGCCTGCGGCGGCAGGCTCATGCTGTCGCGTGCGTCGGGCCGGCTCAGCACCTGCATCATCAGCGCCGCGTCGGCGACGTTGCGCGTCATCGGCCCGGCGGCGCGGCCCATGTAGGGTGGGTCGATTGGCACCCGGCCTAGGCTGGGCTTGAGGCCGACGATGCCGCACCAGGCCGCCGGCAGCCGGATCGAGCCACCGATGTCGCTGCCGATGTGCAGCGGCCCGTAGCCCGCAGCCGCCGCTGCGCCGGCGCCGGCGCTGGAGCCGCCCGGCGTCAGCGCCAGATCCCAGGGGTTGCGCGACAGCTGGTGGAAGCTCGACAGCCCCGACGACAGCATGCCGTAGTCGGGCATGGTGGTCTTGGCCAGCAGCACCGCGCCGGCCTCGTGCAGGCGCGCCGCCGGTGGTGCGTCGGCCGTGGCCGGGACAAGCGTCGTCGCACGGGTGCCCAGCGGCACCGGGTCGCCCTGGGTGGCGATGTTCTCCTTGATGGTGACCGGCACGCCATCCAGTGCGCCGCAGGGTTCGCCCCGGAGCCAGCGTGCCTCGGAATCCCGTGCCTGCGCCAGCGCGGCTTCCGGACGCAGCAACCAGGTGGCGGCGATGTGCGGCTCCCAGCGCTCGATCTGCGCCAGCACCCCCTGCACCACCTCGACCGGCGACAGGCTGCGCGCCTTGTAGCCGGCCAGCAGTTCGTGGGCGCTGAGTTGGTGCAGGGCAGTGGTCATGGCGTGGCTCGCTGGCAGGAAAAACGAAAACGGCCCGCGCATGGTACCCGCGCGGGCCGTTTCGGGTTGCCAGGCCGGGGCGGCCGGCCTCGGCTCAACCCCAGCTCAGCGCCGACAGGTCGTTGACGAAGACCGGCATGTCCTTCCACAGGCCCTGCACGCGGCGGTTGGCCACCGTGACCCACTGCGGCTGGTACAGCCAGGCCAGCGCCGCGTCGTCGGCCAGCAACTTCTGCGCCTCGCCGAGCAGCTTGTTGCGCTCGGCGACGTCGGCGGTGGTCTTGATGCGGCTGAACAGCTCGTTGAACTTCGGGTTGTTGTAGCCCCAGTAGTAGTCCGGCTTGGTGAAGTTGTCCAGGTCGAAGGGCTCGACATGGCTGACGATGGTCAGGTCGTAGTTCTTCGGTCCGCCATAGGTGTTGGCCAGCCACTGCGCCCACTCCACGTTCTGCACCTTGGCGGTGATGCCGATCTTGGCCAGCTGCGCCACGATGACCTCGCCGCCCTGGCGTGCGTAGGGCGGCGGCGGCAGCACCAGGCTCAGCTCCAGCGGCGTGCTGATGCCGGCTTCCTTGAGCAGCGCCCGGGCTTTCTCCGGGTTGTAGGGGTTGACGCCGGTGGTGTCGACGAAGCCGGCGGCGCCGGGTACGTAGTGGCTGCCGATCGGCACGCCGAAGCCGTCGCCGGCCCCCGAAATGACCGCCTTGCGGTCGATCGCCATGCTGATGGCGCGGCGCACGCGCACGTCGTTTAGGGGCTTGCGCGCGTTGTTGATGGCCAGCACGGTCTTGGCGCGCGAGCCGCTGACGATGGTCTGCAGCCCACTGTTGGCCTTGAACTGCGCGGCGCCGCGCGGCGTCACGCGCGGGAAGGCGTCGACGTCGCCCGACAGCACGGCCGCCACCTGCGCTGCCGGGTCGCTGATGAAGCGGAAGGTGGCGCGCTTGATGCGGATGCTGCCCGGCGCGCGGAAGGTGGGCGAGGCCTTCAGCGTCAGCGACGAGCCCTTGGCCCAGCTGTCGAGCACATAGGGGCCGGTGCCCACGGGCTTGGTGTTGTTGTCGGCCGCGCTCTTGGGCTCGACCATGACGGCGGTTGCCTGGCCCATGTAGAACAGGAAGTCCGGATCCGGCTCCTTGTTGATCACCACCACCGTGTGGTCGTCGATCACGCGCACGCTCTCCATGGCCGCGAATGTGCGCTTGTCCTTGTTGGTGCTCTTTTCGCCGGCGGCGCGCTCGAACGCGTATTTCACTGTCGCTGCGTTGAACGGCTCGCCGTTGCTGAACTTCACGCCCTTGCGCAGGAAGAAGGTGACCGTGCGCAGGTCGGGCGAGATTTCCCAGCGCTCGGCCAGCAGCGGGCTGATGCTGCCGTCGCTGTTGATCTTGGTCAGCGGCTCCAGCACGTTGTAGTGCACGATCTCGGCGATCGCCGAGGCGGCGCCAGCCGTGGGGTCGAGGCCTGGCGGCTCCAGCGTCATGCCGAGCACGATGGCATCGCGGCGCGACTGGGCGAATGCGGGCAGTTGCGCCAGCGTTGCCACGGCGGGCAGGGTCAGGGCGAAGTCACGGCGTTTCATCGTGGGTGCTCTCCTCGAACGGATCGGTCTGGACGCTGCGCATGGTAGCGCAGCCCCCGCAACGCATCAGACTGCCACGGCGGCGGCAAGTTCAGGCACCGAGGCCAGCAGTGTGCGCGTGTAGGCGTGCTGCGGCTCGCGCAGCACCTGGCGCACCGGCCCCTGCTCGACGATCAGGCCGCCTTTCATCACCGCCACGTCGGCGCACAGGTAGCTGACCACGGCCAGGTCGTGGCTGATGAACAGGAAAGTCACGCCCTGGTTGTCGCGCAGGTCGGCCATCAGGTTGAGCACCTGGGCCTGCACCGAGACGTCGAGCGCGCTCACGGCCTCGTCGGCGACGATGAGCTTCGGCCTGGTGATCAGCGCCCGCGCGATGGCGATGCGCTGGCGCTGGCCGCCGGAGAACTCGTGAGGGAACTTGTCCAGTGCGTCGGCGCGCAGGCCGACCGAGGCCAGCGTGGCGGCGGCGCGCTCGCGCTGCTCGGCGCGCGAGGCGCCTTCCAGCGCCGCTGCCGGCTCGGCC
The DNA here is from genome assembly GCF_035444425.1 of Ottowia sp. GTDB lineage: Bacteria > Pseudomonadota > Gammaproteobacteria > Burkholderiales > Burkholderiaceae_C > Ottowia. The sequence continues at coordinate 75,175 of NZ_DAOMOQ010000007.1, forward strand.
ACGGTGCGCCAGATCGGCCGGCGCGGATCGAGCGAGCCATACGGGTCCTGGAACACCATCTGGAAGTCGCGCCGCGCGGCGCGCAACTCGGCGGCGGGCAGGGCGTGCAGATTGCGGCCGAGGAACAGGATCTCGCCGCTGGTGGGCGCCTCCAGCGCCATCACCAGGCGCGCCAGCGTGCTCTTGCCCGAGCCCGATTCGCCGACCAGGCCGAAGCTGCGCCCGGCCGTGACCTGCAGCGACACGCCACGCAGCGCCGGCACTTCGGCCGGTGGCTTGAACAGCGATTCGCGCGGCAGCGTGTAGCGGCGCGTGACCTCGCGCACTTCGAGCAGCAGGGGATTGGCGGCGGCCGTGTTCATGCGGGGCTCTCCGTGCTGCGGGCCGCCCGCAGCACCACCTCGGCGCGGCGGCAGCGGAACCAGTGCGTGTCCGACAGCCGCACCACCGGCGGTTCGGTCGGGTAGCAGGCGTCCTCGGTGAAGGGGCAGCGGCCGGCGAACGGGCAGCCGGTCGGCAGGCCGAACAGGTCCGGCACGCTGCCCGGGATGGTCGGCAGGCGCTCGCTGCGGTGCGCCACCAGGCGGTGACCCAGGCTCGGGCGCGCCGCCAGCAGGCCGCGCGTGTAGGGGTGCGCGGCGTGGCCGAACACCTCGTTCGCGCGGCCGCTCTCGACCACGCTGCCGCCGTACATCACCAGCATGTGCCGCACGTTCTGCGCGATCAGGCCGAGGTCGTGCGAGATCAGGATCAGCGCCATGCCGCGCTCGCGCACCAGCTCGTTGATCAGCGCCAGGATCTGCTGCTGCACCGTGGCGTCGAGCGCGGTGGTCGGCTCGTCGGCGATCAGCACGTCAGGCTCGCAGGCCAGCGCCATGGCGATCATGATGCGCTGGCGCTGGCCGCCGGAGAACTGGTGCGGGAAGCTGTCGATGCGTTGCCCCGGGTTCGGAATGCCGACGCGCTCCAACAGGCTGGTCACCTTCTCGCGCGCGGCGCGGGGCGACAGCCGCTGGTGCAGCATCAGCGGTTCGGCGATCTGCGCGCCGACGCGGTGCACCGGGTTCAGCGCCGTCATCGGTTCCTGGAAGATCATGGCGATCCGGAAGCCCCGGATGGCGCGCCAGTCGCGGTCGCGCAGGCCGATGAGTTGGCGGCCGTCCAGCTTGAGGCTGCCGCTCACCGTCGCGTTCTCGGGCGCCAGGCCCATCAGCGCCAGCGCCGTCATCGACTTGCCGCAGCCCGATTCGCCGATCAGGCCCAGGGTGTCGCCGCGCTCCAGCGTGAACGCCATGTCGCGCACGGCGGGCGCGCTGCCGCGATGGGTGTGGATGTCGACGCGCAGGTCGGAGACTTGGAGCAGGGCCATGCCTTTCAGCCTCTCCTGGAAAGCCGCGGATCGAGCAGGTCGCGCAGCCCGTCGCCCAGCAGGTTGAGGCCCAGCACCGACAGCGCGATCGCCACGCCCGGCCATACGGCCAGAAGCGGCGACTGGAACATCAGCGTCTGCGCCTCGGCCAGCATGCGGCCCCAGCTCGGCTGCGGTGGCTGCGTGCCCAGGCCCAGGTAGGACAGCGCCGCCTCGGCCAGGATGGCGACAGCGAAGCGGATGGTGGCCTGCACGATCAGCACCGCCAGGATGTTGGGCAGGATGTGCTGCCAGGTGATGGCCCACTGGCCCTTGCCCGAGGCGCGTGCGGCCAGCACGTAGTCGCGGCTCCAGACGGCGTTGGCGGCGGCGCGGGTGATGCGTGCGAAGGTCGGGATGTTGTAGATGCCGATGGCGACGATGGCGTTGACGATGCCCGGCCCGTACACGGCGGTGAGCATGATCGCCGACAGGATGGCCGGGAAGGCGAAACCGAAGTCCGACACGCGCATGATGGCTTCCTCGACCCAGCCGCGCCGTGCCGAGGCCAGCAGGCCGAGCGCGGCGCCGACGGCCAGCCCGATGCCGACCGCGATCACGCCGACCAGGATCGAGGCGCGTGCGCCCACCAGCAGCAGCGAGACGATGTCGCGCCCGAAGGCGTCGGTGCCGAGCCAGTGGTGCGCATCCGGCGCCAGCAGCTTGGCGTCCATGTCCACGTCGTAGACCGAGTACGGCGTCCACAGGTAGGACAGCGCGGCCGCCAGCAGCAGCAACGCCGTCAGCACGCCGCCGATGACGAAGCCCGGATGGCGCAGCGCACGCTGTCGGAAGCCTGGGGCAGCGCGCGTATTCATGCCGTGGGTCGACCGCAGGCCGCTCGGAACTTGAGGGCGCTCATATTTCAGACGCCTTCACGCGCGGGTCGATCACGGCGTACAGCACGTCGACGAAGAAGTTGACGATCACCACCATCGCCGCCAGCAGCATCACGCAGTTGCGCACCACGATGACGTCGCGGTTGGCGATGCTCTGGAAGATCAGCCGGCCCAGGCCGGGCAGGTAGAACACGTTCTCGACCACGATGGTGCCGGCCAGCAGCTCGGCGAACTGCAGGCCCATCACGGTGATGACCGGGATCATGGCGTTGCGCAGCACGTGGCCCCAGAGCGTGGCGCGGCGCGACAGGCCCTTGGCGCGCGCGGTGCGCACGAAGTCCTCGCGCAGGACCTCGAGCACCGCCGAGCGCGTGAAGCGCGCCAGGATGGCGGCCTGCACCACGGCCAGCGCGAAGGCCGGCAGGATCAGCGATTGCAGTCCTTCCCACAGCCCGGCCCACACGTCGTCGTCGAAATACCAGCCATCGAAGCCGCCGGCCGACAGCCACTGCAGCTTGACCGAGAACAGCAGGATCAAGAGGATCGCGAACCAGAAGTTGGGGATCGCAATGCCGATCTGCGCCAGCGTCATCAGCCCGACGTCACCGGCGCTGTTGTGGCGCGAGGCCGCGTACACGCCCACCGCCAGTGCAATGACGGTGGTCAGCAGCATGGCCAGCACGGCCAGCGGCACGGTGAGCAGCAGGCGCTCGGCGATCAACTCGGCGACCGGCGAGCCGTAGGCGTAGGAGTTGCCCATGTCGCCGCGCAGCAGGCCGCCCATCCAGTTGAGGTAGCGGGTGAGAGCCGGCCGGTCGAGCCCGAGTTCGGTGGCCTTGGCGGCAACTGCCGCCGGGTCGGCATCGGGGCCCATCAGCATCTGGGCCGCGTTGCCGGGCAGGATCTCCAGCACCGCGAACACGATCACGCTGGTGGCCGCCAGCGTGGCGATCAGCGTGAGGATGCGTTTGAAGAGGAAATAGCTCATGCACGGCCACCGGCGGGGCAGGGCATTATCAACACAAGCGGTGGCGGCTTTGGTGCCGTGCACCGGCCGCACTGCACGCGCACCGGATAATTGGCTCCCGAAATGTCTGCCTGCATGGAGTTGTCGTCATGGCGCTGCTGATCACTGACCAGTGCATCAACTGCGATGTCTGCGAGCCCGAATGCCCGAATGAGGCGATCACGATGGGGCCCGAGATCTATGAGATCGACCCCCACAAGTGCACCGAATGCGTCGGCCACTTCGACGGCCCGCAGTGCGTGGAAGTGTGCCCGGTGGAATGCATCCCGATCGACCCGAACCACGTCGAGGATCGGGAGACCTTGTGGCAGAAGTATCTCCGCCTGCAGGCGGAGAAGGTCTGACCGGCGGCGGTGCTGAGCCCGCCAGTCGGCGCGGGCACCCGGCTTACTTTGGATCCGGTCGCGCGCCGGCGCCTGGCGCTGCGGCTTGGCTTTCCGGGCTCGATGCAGGCAGTGCGACAGGCTTGTCCGGTTTGGTGGGTTTGGCGCGCGGCGGCTTGTCGGTATGGATGTGCGCCGTTGCGCGCGCCATGTCGCCGGCTGCCAGCAGATCGAACGCCTGGGCCGCACGCATGATGGCGGCTTCGATCTGCGTCAGCTCATCGGCTGGCGGACGGCGCAGCACCCAGCCGACCACTTCCGACTTGTGGCCGGGGTGCCCGATACCGATGCGCAGGCGCCAGTAGTCGCCAGTGCCCAGTTGCGCATGGATGTCGCGCAAGCCGTTGTGGCCTGCATGGCCGCCGCCTTGGTTCAGCTTGGCCTGGCCGGGCGCCAGGTCGAGTTCGTCGTGCGCGACCAGGATCTGCTCCGGCGCGATCTTGTAGAAGCGCGCCAGCGCGGCGACCGAACGGCCCGACAGGTTCATGAAGGTCTGCGGCTGCAGCAGCCACACGCTGTGTCCGCCGACGTTGGCGCGCGCCACCAGACCCTGGTAGCTGCGCTCCATCGCCAGCCGGGCATTGAGCTGGTGCGCGACCTGATCGATCCACCAGAAGCCGGCGTTGTGGCGCGTGGCTTCGTACTCGGGTCCCGGGTTGCCCAGGCCGACGAAGAGCTTGATCATGGCCTTGATTATCGACAACTGAGTGCAATGAAAACGGCCCGCGCGAGCGGGCCGTGTGTTGTGCGCGTGCGGCCGCGGGGGCCGCGCTGCATCACTTCTTGTCGGCTTCGGCGTCCGGTGCGGCGCTGCCGGCTTCGCTGGCTGCACCTGCCTCGCCTTCGGCCTCGGCTTCGGCAACGACCGGATTCACCACCGAGATCAGCACCACGTCCTCGGCCGCATGGCCACGCAGCACCGGCTCGACGTGCTCGGGCAGGGTGATGTCGGCGAGCGTCAGCGTGTCGCCCTTCTGCAGCTTCGACAGGTCGACCGAGATCGACTCGGGTAGGTCGGCCGGCAGGCAACTGACTTCCAGTTCGGTCAGGATCTGGCTGACCAGGCACTTGTCGATCTTGACCGCGGTCGATTCTTCCTCGCCGCTGTAGTGCAGGGGCACCTTGATGGTGATCTTTTCCTTGGCCGACACGCGCTGGAAGTCGATGTGCAGGATCTGCTGGCGGAACGGGTGGACCTGCAGGTCGCGCAGCAGCACCTTGCTGACCTTGCCACCGAGGTTCATGTCCAGCACCGACGAATGGAAGGCTTCCTTCTTGACGGCCTGCCACAGCGCGTTGTGATCCAACTCGATGAGCTGCGGCTCACCGTGCCCGCCGTAGACAATGCCCGGCACCTTGCCGGCATTGCGCAGACGGCGGCTCGCACCCGTTCCCTGCTTCTTGCGCTCGAAAGCGACGAATTTCATCTTGATACTCCTTCGGACCCACCGCGACCAGTGTGGCCCAGCTTCAAAAAAGACCGTCCGGCCGAATTGCCGGGCGATCGGCTTGTTCCGCTAGAACAGGTTCTCCTGCTCCTGGAACAGACTCATCACCGATTCGCCGCGCGCGATGCGACTGATCGTCTGCGCGATCAGCGGCGCCACCGAGAGCTGGCGGATCTTGCTGCACTGCGACGCGGCGTCGCTGAGCGGAATGGTGTTGGTGACCACGACCTCGTCGAGCGCCGCGCCCTGGGCGATGCGCTCGATGGCGGGGCCGCTGAAGATCGGGTGCGTGCAGTACGCGTACACCTTGCGGGCGCCGCGTTCCTTCAGCACCTCGGCCGCCTTCACCAGCGTGCCGGCGGTGTCGATCATGTCGTCCATGACGACGCAGTTGCGGCCGTCGATGTCGCCGATCACGTGCATGATCTCGCTGACGTTGGCCTTGGGTCGGCGCTTGTCGATGATGGCCAGGTCGCAGCCGAGCTGCTTGGCCAGGGCGCGCGCGCGCACCACGCCGCCGACGTCGGGGCTCACCACCAGCAGGTCGTCGTAGTTCTTCTGCCGCAAATCGCCCAGCAGCACCGGCGAGGCGTAGATGTTGTCGACCGGGATGTCGAAGAAACCCTGGATCTGGTCGGCGTGCAGGTCCATCATGATGACGCTGGACACGCCGACCGCCTGCAGCATGTTAGCCACCACCTTGGCGCTGATCGGCACCCGGGTCGAGCGCGGGCGGCGATCCTGGCGGGCGTAGCCGAAGTAGGGGATGACGGCGCTGATGCGTTCGGCCGACGAGCGCTTGAGCGCGTCGACCATGATCAGCAGCTCCATCAGGTTCTCGTTGGTCGGCGCGCAGGTCGACTGCACCACGAACACGTCGCGCGCACGCACGTTCTGCTTGATCTCGACCGTGACTTCGCCGTCGGAGAAGCGGCCGACGTCGGCCGCGCCCAGCGTGATCCCCAGGTTGCCCGCGATCTCGGCGGCCAGCGCCGGATTGGCGTTGCCTGTGAACACCAGAAAGTCAGAGGAGTTGAACGGGTGCATGCGCTTTCTGGCGGGTCACTGTACGGTGCGGCGAAAAGCCGGGATCGCGCGCATCGCGCGCGTCCCGGACTCTCGATTGCGAACACTGGTTTGGCAGGGGAGGAAGGATTCGAACCCTCGCATGCCGGAATCAAAATCCGGTGCCTTAACCGACTTGGCTACTCCCCTACACAGGTCGCCGGCCGAAAACGGCTGGCCAGCCACCCTCAACTGTCATCTGGCGCCCAGCCGCGCAGCGGATGGACTTCCAGATTGCCGCAAATGCGCACCTGCCAGCCTGGCGGTACCTCTGGCGTGGCGACCTGGGCCGCCAGCGCATCCGGCACCAAGGCGAACACCGCGCTGCCCGAACCGGTCATTGCGCCCCTGAGGCCCAGTCGCGCCAGTCGCTGGACCGTCTGGGCCACCTGCGGGCAAAGCCGCTCGGCAACCGGTTGCAGGTCGTTGCGGCCGTGGCCGTACGGATCTGCTGCAAAGCCTGAAAGTATAGCAGGAGGCGTGTCGCGTCGCAGGTCCGCGGCGTTGAAAATGTCCGCCGTGGCCAGTCCCTGCGGCGGTTTCACCACAATGAAGCGGGCCGGCGGCAGCGCCAGCGGGCTGATCCGCTCGCCGATGCCTTCAACCCAGCCGTGGCCGCCGTGCAGGAAGAACGGCACGTCGGCGCCCAGTTCGAGGCCGATGGCCGCCAGCTGTGACCGGCTCAGACCCAGGCGCCAGAGCCGGTTCAGCGCCAGCAGGGTGCTGGCCGCGTCCGACGAGCCGCCACCCAGGCCGGCCTGCGCCGGAATGCGTTTCTGCACGCCGATGTGCGCCCCTTCGGTGCAGCCGGTGGCGACCTGCAGCTGCCGCGCGGCACGCACGATCAGGTCGTCGGCCGGCAGCGCCGTGCCAAGGTCCTCGCGCGTGATCGAACCGCCTGTGCGGCGCTCGAAGTGCAGCGTGTCGCACCAGTCGATCAGCATGAAGGCCGACTGCAGCAGGTGGTAGCCGTCGGCGCGCCGGCCGGTGACGTGCAGGAACAGGTTCAGCTTGGCCGGGGCTGGCACCTCGTAGAGCGCGCGCATGGCGGGATTTCAACGCTCCAGCACCACGCGCAGTTCGGCCGTCGGCAGCGGCATCAGCCGGCGGGCGACTAGGCGACCGCTGTCCAGGCTGCCCAGGTCGGCCTCCCAGCCATCGACCGCCTGCGGCGTGCCATTCAGCCAGCCGAACAGCGCGCGCACCGGAATTGCGGCGCCGGTGAGTTCCAGCGCCAGCGCTTCCAGCGATTCGTAGCGGCGCGTCTGTTCGCCCTGGCGCAGCAGGGTCTGGCCCGGTTGCCACTGCATCACCGCCAGCGTGCTGCCCAGCGGCGAGGTCAGGCTGAGCTCGCCGGCCTGCGGGTTGCCGTTCAGCTCGAAACCGGCGAAGAAGGATTGCGGCGGCTCGGAGGCGACGACCAAGCCGAGCCGCCCGGACCAGCGCTCGGGTTGGGTCGTGGCTGTCGGCTGGCCGGGCGGACTGGCGCAGGCCTGCAGCAGCAGCGCTGCGGCGACCAGCAGCCAGCCGGACAGCAGGCGGCGCGTGCTCGCCCATGTCCGGTCCATCGCCGGCTTCACGGTGTCACCTGCAGGCGCTTGAGCGTCTTGACCAGGGTATCGTTCTCGGCATCCAGCCGCAGGCCGTCGCGCCAGATCCGGCGCGCGTGGTCGTGCTCACCGAGCACCCACAGGACCTCGCCCAGGTGCGCCGCGATCTCCGGGTCTGGGCGCTTCTGGTAGGCCGCCTCCAGGATGCTGCGTGCCTCGCTGGCGCGCCCCTGGCGGTAGGCGACCCAGCCCAGGCTGTCCTGGATGTAGCTGTCGTCGGGCGACAACTGCACCGCCTTCTCGACCAGGGCGCGCGCCTCGTCCAGCCGCAGGCCCCGATCGGCCAGCGAATAGCCGAGCGCGTTGTAGGCATGGTGCGCTTCGGGGTTGATCTCGATCAGGCGGCGAAACAGCCGCTCCATTTCGGCCAGGCGCTCGGCGCCCTCGGCGGCCATGCCGGCGTCGTAGAGAAGGACCTCGTCGTCGGGGCTTTTCTCCAGCTCGGCGCTGAGCAGCAGGTAGGCCGCCTCGGCCTGTCCGTGCTCGCGCAGCAGCTGCGCTTCGGCCAGCAGCTTCTGTCGCGCGTCCTCGGCACGGCGTTCAGGCGCCGCGCGGATCGCCTGGCGCGCTTCCTCCAGCTGGCCCTGGCGCGCCAGCAGGTGGGCACGGCGTACCTGCACCGCCAGGATCTGGTCGGGCGAGTCGACCTGGGCCAGCAGCTTCTCGGCGCCGGCGTAGTCGCGGCGGCGCTCGGCGATGCGCGCCAGCATCATCAGCGCCTGGCTGCGCCCGACCTCGCGGCTGGCGCCGGGCTGCTCGGCCTGCGCCTGGACCAGTTCCAGGTAGCGTTGCAGGGCGGTTTCGGCCTCGGCCTCGCGGCGTTCGTCGGCCAGCAGGGCGCCCTTGACCAGCCAGCCCTCGGGATAGTCCGGCAACTGCTGGTTGAGCTGGTCGAGTTGCGCGTGGGCGTCGGTGAAACGGCCCAACTCGACCAGCGCGCGCGCATAGCCGATCCGCACTTCCGGCGTCGCCTGCGGATTGTTGAGGTGGCGCAACACCAGGGCTTCGGCCAGCGGCTCGTTGGCCGAGGTCATCAGCTGCAGCGCCAGCAGCGCCGGCCATTCGGAACTGGCGCCATCGTCCTGGCCCAGCGTGGCCGCCGACAGCGCGCCCGCCGGGTCGCCGGCCTGCAGCCGCATGCGGCCGATGGTGGTCCATGCCGCCGGCGCCAGCTCCTTGTGGGCGATGGCATCCGACAGCCCCAGCTCCACGGCTTGCGCGGCCACCGTCCGGTCGGGCGCGCGCTGGTAGAGCGCCGGAATCGCGCTGATGAAGGAGACCTTCTCGGCCTCGGGCAGTGCCGCCAGCAGCTTGCGCAGCGGCGCGTCGGTGTCGGCCACGCGGCCGAGCGCGATCAGCACCTGCAGCTGGTAGCGGCTGGCTTCCACGGAATCGGGGTAGGCCTGGCTCCAGGCGCGCGTGGCCTCCAGCGCCGCCGGGCCGGCGCGCGACTGGATCGCCATCTCGGTGGCGCGCTTGAACAGCGACTCGTCCCCGGTGCGGCGCGCGGCGTTCAGCATGTGGGACGCGCCGGTCTGCGCATCGCCTTGCTGCAGTGCGAATTCGCTCAGCAGCAACTCGTACAGCAGCCGGGCCGTCATGCGCGACTGCGGCTGTGACTGCGCCTGCATTGCGGTGGCGGATGCAGCCGGCCTGGCCGCTGGTGTCACGGGTGCCTGGGCCAGCGACGTGGACCCGGCCGATGCCAGCAGCAGCGCGAGCAGGACGCGATGGGAGGACTTCATCGAACGATAATAATCCAAGCCCATGTCCCGTCGCCGCCATGCCTGAGCTACCCGAAGTCGAGGTGACCCGGCGCAGCTTCGCCGACCGCATCACGGGCGCGCGCATCCTGTCGGTACGGCTGGGGCGGCCGCTGCGCTGGCCGCTCGGCCGCGCGCCCGAGAGCCTGCACGGCTTGTCGGTGCTGAAGGTGAGGCGCCGCGGCAAGTACCTGCTGCTGCAGCTCGACGAGGGCGTGCTGCTGATGCACCTGGGCATGTCCGGCAGCCTGGTGTTTCGCCCCGAGCTGCCGGTGCCTGGCCCGCACGACCACTTTGACCTCGTGACCAGCCAGGGCGTGCTGCGCCTGCACGATCCGCGCCGTTTCGGCGCGGTGGTCTGGTCCGCCGGCGCCGATGTCGATCCGGCGCACAAGCTGCTCTCGACTCTGGGTACCGAGCCGCTGGACGACGGCTTCGATCCAGCCGCGTTCCACGCCGGCCTGAAGCTGCGCCGCGCGCCGATCAAGCAGGTGCTGCTGGCGGGCGACCTGGTGGTCGGTGTCGGCAACATCTACGCCTCCGAGGCCTTGTTCATGGCCGGCATCCGCCCCACGGTGCGTGCCTGCCGCCTGTCGCGCCCGCGCGCCGACCGCCTGCACGCGGCGATCCGCGAGGTGCTCTGCCGCGCGGTCGAGCGCGGCGGCAGCACGCTGCGGGACTTTTCCAGCGCAACCGGCGAGAGTGGGCATTTTCAGCTCGAGGCCGCGGTCTACGGCCGCGCCGGCCAGCCCTGTCTGCGCTGCGGTGCGCCGATCCGGCAGATTCGGCAAGGCCAGCGCTCGACCTTTTTTTGCGCCCAGTGCCAGCGCGGCTGATGGGGGCTGCGCCGGGCGTGCCGATGCCGCAGCAGGGCCCGACCGGCTTCTCGCAGCGCATCATCGCCTGGCAGCGGCAGCACGGGCGCCACGACCTGCCCTGGCAGGCCAGCCGTGATCCCTACCGGGTCTGGCTGTCCGAGATCATGCTGCAGCAGACCCAGGTCAGCACCGTGCTGGCGTACTACCCGCGCTTCCTGGCGCGCTTTCCCGATGTCGCCAGCCTGGCGGCGGCGTCGCTGGAAGACGTGCTGGGCCTGTGGAGCGGACTGGGCTACTACACCCGGGCGCGCAACCTGCACCGCTGCGCCCGACAGGTGACGGAGCGCTGCGCCGGCCGCTTTCCGCGCAGCGCGCAGGCCTTGCAGGAGCTGCCCGGCATCGGCCGCTCCACCGCCGCCGCGATCGCCGCGTTCTGCTTCGGTGAGCGCGCCGCGATCCTGGACGGCAACGTGAAGCGCGTGCTCGCGCGGGTGTTCGGCATCGATGCCGACTCGAGCCTGGCCGCCAACCAGCGCGCGCTGTGGCAGCGCGCCGAAGCGCTGCTGCCGAACCGGGATCTGCCGGATGCCATGCCGGCCTACACGCAAGGTCTGATGGATCTCGGTGCGACGATCTGCACGCTGCGCCGTCCGGCCTGCGCGATATGTCCCTTGCAGGATGTCTGCGTGGCGGCGCGCGAAGGCCAGCCGGAGCGCTACCCGGTCAAGAGCCGCCGCCCGCGCCGCGGCCGCATGACGCTGTGGCTACTGCACGCCGTCGATGCGCGCGGCCGGGTGTGGCTGGCGCAGCGACCGGCCAGCGGCATCTGGGCGCGCCTGCACTGCCTGCCGCAGTACGCCACGCGCGATGCCTTGCTGGACAGCCTGCCCGTGGCGGCGCGCCGGACCGTGGTGGAGCACGCGCCCTTCGTCCATGTGCTGACCCACCGCGATCTCGACGTGCACGTGCTCAGCGCGCACCTCCCGGCGTCGGCCTGCCAGGCGCCCGAGGGATGCTGGTACGCGCAAGCCGAGTGGCCGGCACTGGGCCTGCCGGCGCCGGTGCGCCGCTTTCTCGGCGCGCAGCTTCAGTCCTGACGCACGTCCAGTTCGCGGTGCCGGCGCAGGGTCTGCCATTCATCGCCGAACAGCGCCGCCAGTTTCTCGACCAGGTAGACCGAGCGGTGCTGCCCACCGGTGCAGCCGATCGCCACCGTGACGTAGCTGCGGTGGTCGCGCGCCAGCGCCGGCAGCCAGGTGCGCACGAAGTCGGCGATCTGCTCCAGCATCAGCTGCACCGGCGGCTGCGCGTCGAGAAAGTCGATCACCGGCTGATCGCGCCCGGTGAGCGGGCGCAGATCGGGTTCGTAATGCGGATTCGGCAGCATGCGCACGTCGAACAGGTAGTCCGCGTCCAGCGTGATGCCGCGCTTGAAGGCGAAGGACTCGAACACCAGCGTCAGCTGCGCCGTCGGCAGCGCGATCAGGTCCTTCACCGCGGCCAGCAGCTGCGCCGGACGCAGGAAGCTGGTGTCGATCACGTGCGAGCGCTCGCGCAGGTCGCCCAGCAGTTCGCGCTCGTGCTGGATCGCCTGCATCAGCGTGTGGTGGCCGTTGGTGTCGGGCTGCAGCGACAGCGGGTGCCGGCGTCGGGTCTCCGAGAAGCGCCGCACCAGCGTGTGGTCGCTGGCGTCGAGAAACAGCAGCCGCAGCGACAGGCCGCGGTCGCGCAGGCCTTGCAGCAGCAGCGGCAGCTGCGGCAGCGACTCGCCGCTGCGCACGTCCATGGCGATGGCGATCTTGCGCCCGCGGCGCTGGTCTTCCAGCGCGATGAAGGGCTGCAGCAGCTCGGGCGGCAGGTTATCGACGCAGAAGTAGCCGGCATCCTCCAGCGCGTGCAGCGCGATCGACTTGCCGGACCCCGACATGCCGGTGATCACCACCAGTTCGGTCATCATGCGCGCGCCTTGCGGCCGCGCTTGGACGGCGTGGCCTGATCGGCCGAGCTGGCTGCGGGCGACTGCAGCATTTCCAGCGCGTGCGCCAGCGTGGCTTCCGAGATGCGCTCGCCGCCCAGCATGCGGGCGATCTCGCGCGTGCGCGCCTCGCCTTCCACGACGTTCACCGCGCTGGTGGTGGTGCCGCCACTGCCGGCCTGCTTGCTGACCAGCAGGTGCCGGTTGGCGCAGGCCGCCACCTGCGGCAGATGGGTTACGCACAGCACCTGCCGGTCCTGGCCGAGCCGGCGCAGCAGCCTGCCGACGGTCGCCGCCACCGCGCCGCCGACGCCGGCGTCCACTTCGTCGAACACCAGCGTGCCGGCCTCGCCGAGCTGGCTGGTGGTGACGGCGATGGCCAGTGCCAGGCGCGACAGCTCGCCGCCCGAGGCGACTTTCTCGATCGCCCGCGGTGTCGAGCCGGCGTGGGCGGCGACCAGGAAGGCCACGCCCTCCAGCCCGTGCGCGGTCGGTTCGGCCAGCGGCTGCAAGCTGACCTCGAAGCGGCCGCCGGCCATGCCCAGATCCTGCATCGCCGCCGTGACCGCGTCGGCCAGGCGCGGTGCGGCCTTGGCACGCTGGGCGGAGACCTGGCGTGCGACTTGCAGGTACGCCGCGTGCTGTTGCTGCGCATCGCGCTGCAGCCGATCCAGGTCGGCGCTGGATTCGAGTTGCGCCAGTTCAGTGCGCCAGCCTGCCAGCAGCGCAGGCAGCTCCTCGGGCGGGCGGCGGAAGCGGCGCGCCAGCCCGACCCACTGACCCATGCGCTGGTCGAGCTCGGCCAGCTGATCCGGATCCAGGTCGGCGCGGCGCAGGTAGGCGTGCAGGCTGTGGGCGGTGTCGCGCGCCTGCGCAGCGCTGGCTTCCAGCACCTCGACCAAAGCCGTGAATTCGGGCTCGATGCCGCTTTCGGCCTGCAGCGCCTCCTGCGCCTGCGCCAGCGCCGGCAAGGCGCCGAGGGTGCCGGCGTCGTCGCCTTCCAGCGCCGCCGCAGCCGTCTGCGCGGCGTCGATCAGCGCCTGTGCGTGCGACAGCCGGGTGTGCTGCTGGTTCAGCTCGTCCCATTCGTCCTCGCGCGGTGCCAGCTTGTCGAGTTCGCCGATCTGCCATGTCAGGCGCTCGCGTTCCTGCGCCAGTTGGCCCTGCGCAGCCCGCGCCCGCTGCAGCGCGGCCTGCGCCTGCTGCCAGTGCTGCCAGGCTTCGGCCAGCGGCGCGGTGTCGACGCCGGCGTAGGCGTCCAGCAGGGCGCGGATCGCAGCCGGCCGCGTCAGGCTCTGCCAGGCGTGCTGGCCGTGGATGTCGAGCAGCCAGTCGGCCAGTTCGCGCAATTGCGTCAGGGTGGCAGGCGAGCCGTTGATCCAGGCGCGGCTCTTGCCGGCGGCGCCGATCGTGCGGCGCAGCAGCAGCTCCGAGGCATCGACCTCGAAGCCGTTGGCCTCGAGCCAGGGCAGGGCGGGTGGCGGGGCGTCGAACTCGGCGCCGATCTCGCAGCGCGGCTGGCCTTCGCGCACCCACAGCGCATCGCCGCGGCCGCCGAGCACCAGCTGCAGCGCATCGACCAGGATCGACTTGCCGGCGCCGGTCTCGCCCGTCAACGCGGTGAAGCCCTCATGCAGGTCGAGCTCCAGCGCCGGCACGATGACGAAATCGCGCAGCATCAGGTGGCGCAGCGCCATGGTGCTCAGACGCCTCCTTCGTTCCAGTGCAGCTTCTCGCGCAGCGTGTCGAAATAGCTCCAGCCCCTGGGGTGCAGGAAGCGCACGCGGAACTCCGAGCGCCGCACGACGATGCGGTCGCCGTGCTGCAGCGAGGTGATCGACTGCATGTCGAAGCTGGCGCTGGCGTCCTTTCCGGCGACGATCTCGATCGAGATCTCGACCGGATCGGCCAGCACGATCGGCCGGTTCGACAGCGTGTGCGGCGCGATCGGCACCAGCACCCAGGCCGGCACCAGTGGATGCAGCAAGGGTCCGCCGGCCGACAGCGCGTAGGCGGTCGACCCCGTCGGCGTGGCGATGATGATGCCGTCGGCGCGGTGGTTGGCGACGAAATGCCCGTCGACGTCGACGCGCAACTCGACCATGCTGGCCGCGGCACCGCGGTTGACCACCACGTCGTTCATGGCGAATGCCTCGAACACGCTGACGCCTTCGCGGAAGACCCTGCCGTGCATCAGGGTGCGGTGATCCTCCTCGTAGGCGCCGGCCAGCATGAGCGCCAGCGTTTCGCGGTACTCGCCCAGCGGGATATCGGTCATGAAGCCGAGCCGGCCCTGGTTGATGCCGATCAGCGGCGTGCCGTAGCGGGCCAGCTGGCGCCCGATGCCCAGCATGGTGCCGTCGCCGCCGGCCACCACCGCCAGATCGCAGTCGCTGCCGATGGCGGCCACGTCGAGCGCGCTGAACTCCGTCAATCCGGTGCTGAGCCACGTGTGTTCGGCCAGGCTGACTTCGCAACCCTGCTCACGCAGGAAATGGCCGATGTCGGCAATGACCTCGCGTGTCGAATCGGTGGTCGTGCCGGTGGCCGATTCAGCGTACTTGCCAACCAGGGCGACGCGGCGGAACTTCAGGCTCATTGCCAAATTACATCATAATGATTTGAATGCTTGACGACCGTGCCCGCCTGCTGCTCAAGACATTGATCGAGCGCTACATCGCGGACGGTCAGCCAGTCGGATCGCGCACGCTGTCGCGTGCGTCGGGGCTGGATCTGTCGCCCGCCACCATCCGCAACGTGATGTCGGATCTGGAGGAACTAGGTCTGATCGCCAGCCCGCATACCTCGGCCGGCCGGGTTCCGACCGCCCGCGGCTACCGGCTGTTCGTCGACACCATGCTGACCGCGCAGCGCCCCGAGTTGCCGGCGCCGCAACTGGCGCCGGACCAGCCGCAGAAGGTGATCGCCAGCGCTGCGCACCTGCTGTCCGACCTGTCACAGTTCGTCGGCGTGGTGATGGCGCCCAAGCGCAGCTCGGTGTTCCGCCACATCGAGTTCCTGCGTCTGTCGGAGCGGCGCCTGCTGCTGATCATCGTCGCGCCTGACGGTGACGTGCAGAACCGTGTGCTGTTCACCGAAGTCGACTACACGCCGGCCGAACTGATCGAGGCCTCCAACTACCTCAACACGCATTTCTCCGGCATGGCGATCGAGCAGGTGCGCACCCGGCTGCACCAGGAGGTCGATCGGCTGCGCGGCGAGATCGCGACCCTGATGCAGGCGGCCGTGCAGGCCGGCTCGGAAGCCATGAGCCAGGCGCAGGACGAGGTCATCATCTCCGGCGAGCGCAATCTGCTGTCGGTGAGCGATTTCTCCAGCGACATGAACCAGCTGCGGCGCGCGTTCGATCTGTTCGAGCAGAAGGCGCAGCTGCTGCGCCTGCTCGACGTGTCCACCCAGGCCGAGGGCGTGCGCATCTTCATCGGCGGCGAGAGCCAGGTGGTGCCGGTGGAGGAGCTGTCGGTGGTCAGCGCGCCATATGAAGTCGATGGCCAGGTGGTCGGCACACTGGGCGTCATCGGCCCCACCCGTATGCCCTACGACCGCATGATCCAGATCGTCGACATCACCGCGCGCCTGGTCAGCAACGCGCTCAGCCAGGGCAAGGGCAGCGGCGCCTAGAATCGCGTTCGGCGGGGGCGTTAGCTCAGTTGGTTAGAGCAGGGGACTCATAATCCCTTGGTCGCTGGTTCGAGTCCAGCACGCCCTACCAGAATTCAATGCTACAATGCGCGGCTCTGCGCGGCTGTAGCTCAGTTGGATAGAGTACTTGGCTACGAACCAAGGGGTCGTGGGTTCGAATCCTGCCAGCCGCGCCAACACAATCGCAAGAAGCCTCGCAAGTCATGGATTTGCGGGGCTTTCTCGCATGGAGGCGAGGCCCATGTTCACAGGCATCATCACCGCCGTCGGCCGCATCGTGGAGGTGCGTGATCTGGGCGCCAGCAGCGCGCACGGCAAGCAGCTGGTCATCGAGACGCCGGCAGCCTATCTGGACGACGTCGAGCCGGGCGACAGCATCGCGCTGAACGGCGCCTGCATGACGGCGACGCAGGTCGATGCGGCAGGCAGGCGCTTCGTGATCGATATTTCGGCCGAATCGCTGGCGCGCACCAGCGCGCTGGACCGGCCCGGGCCGGTGAACCTGGAGAAGGCCTTGCGGGCGCACGACCGACTGGGTGGGCACATCGTGTCGGGGCATGTGGACGGCATCGGCGAGGTGACGCAGTTCGCGCCGATCGGCGAGAGCTGGGAACTGCGCATCCTGGCACCGAAGGAACTGGCGAAGTACCTGGCCTACAAGGGCTCGATCACCGTGAACGGCGTCAGCCTGACGGTGAACCGCGTCGGTGATCTGGCGGCGGGCTGCGAGATCAGCATCAACCTGATCCCGCACACGGTGCAGAACACGGCGCTGCATGCGCTGGCAACCGGTGCGCGCGTCAACCTGGAAATCGACCTGATCGCGCGCTATGTCGAGCGCATGCTGAGCGCGACGACTACCTGAACCACGGCAGCTTGACCAGTCCGGTTGCGAGCGTGGTGCCGCATAGCACCACGGCGCCACAGCCCAGCATCCAAGGCGTGATCGCCTCGCCCAGCAGCGTGGCGCCGTAGACGATGGCGAACACCGGCACGGCGAAGGTGACGGTGAGCGAGCGTGCGGGCCCCAGCGTCTCGATCAGCCGGAAGTACATGATGTAGGCGATGCCAGTGCACAGCACGCCGAGCGCGACGACCGAGGCCCAGGCGCCAGCGCTGGGGGCGGTGGCAGGCCACAACAGCAACGCCGGCAGTGCCAGACCCAGTGCGGCGCCGATCTGGCTGCCGGTGGCGGTCATCAGCGCCGGCAGGCCGCTGAGGTAGCGGTGCGTGTAGCTGGCCGCGGTGGCGTAGCTGAAGGTGGCGCACAGGCAGGCCAGCACGGCCCAGGCGGCCATGCCGGCCGAAGTGCCCTGAAAACTGATCTTGTCCCAGGCCAGCAGGGCGACGCCGATGAAGCCGATCACCAGGCCGATCGTGCGCGAGGCGCCGGGCTGGTGGCCCAGCCAGGCCCAGGCGACCAGGGCGCCGAACAGCGGCACGGTGGCGTTCAGGATCGACGACAGGCCGGTCGGCAGGTGCAGCAGCGCGAAGCTGAACAGCGCGAACGGGATGCCGGAGTTGATCAAACCGCACAGCAGCACCGGGCCGGCGTGGCGCCGCAGCGCCAGCCACTGGCCGCGTGCGAGCATCAGCGGCAGCAGGAACAGCGCCGCCACGCTGACGCGCACGAAAGCCGTCGGCAGGGCGCCGAACTCGAGTGCCGCCTGCTGCATGAACATGAAGGATGAGCCCCAGATGGCGGCCAGCAGCACGAATTCCAGCGCCACCAACCCGGACACGGGCACGGTGGCAGGGGCGGCGGCTCGGGCGGGCATGGCGCGCAAGTATCGCCGAGCACCGCGTTGTGCGGCAGGCTTCCTACAATCTCGGGCCATGCAAGTCACTTCCAGCATCTTCAAGGCCTACGACATCCGCGGCACCACGCCGGTGACCATCAACGAGGCGGTGGCCGAGGCGCTCGGCCTGGCCTTCGGCACGCAGGCGCTGACGCTGGGCGAGCGGGTGGTCGCGGTGGGCCGTGATGGCCGCCTGTCCGGCCCCGCGCTCGGCGCGGCGCTGATCCGTGGCCTGGTGGCGGCCGGCATCGAGGTGATCGACATCGGCCTGGCCACCACGCCGATGCTGTACTTTGCCGCGCACACGCTGTGCAGCAGCGGCATCCAGGTCACCGGCAGCCACAACCCGCGCGACGACAACGGCTTCAAGATGGTGCTGGCAGGCCGCGCCATCCACGGCGAGGACATCCAGTCGCTGCGCCGCATGATCGAGGCCGAGAGCTGGCAGCGGCGTGATGGCGGCAGCGTGCGCCCGCACGACGTGCTGCCGGCCTACCGGGAGCGCATCGTCTCCGACATCCGCCTGGCACGGCCGATGAAGATCGTGGTCGATTGCGGCAACGGCGTTGCCGGAGCCTCGGCACCGGCCATCTTCCGCGCCATCGGCTGCGAAGTGATCGAGTTGTTCAGCGAGGTCGACGGCAGCTTTCCCAACCACCATCCCGACCCCAGCAAGCCCGACAACCTGCGCGATGTGATCCTTGCGCTTCAGCAGACTGACGCCGAACTCGGCCTGGCCTTCGACGGCGATGGCGACCGGCTCGGCATCGTCACCAAGGACGGGCAGAACATCTTTCCCGACCGGCAGATGATGCTGTTCGCCCGCGACGTGCTGTCGCGCGTGCCGGGCGGCACCATCGTCTACGACGTCAAGTGCTCGCAGCGCCTGGCGCCGGCCATTCGTGCGGCAGGCGGTGAGCCGCTGATGTACAAGACCGGCCATTCGCTGGTCAAGGCCCGGATGAAGGAACTCGATTCGCCGCTGGGCGGCGAGATGAGCGGCCACATCTTCTTCAAGGAGCGCTGGTTCGGCTTCGACGATGGCACCTACGCGGGCTGCCGCCTGCTCGAGATCCTGAGCCGTTCGCCCGACGCCAGCGCGGTGCTGAACGAGCTCCCGACCAGCCACAGCACGCCGGAGCTGAACGTGGCCTGCGCCGAGGGCGAGCCGCATCGGCTGGCGGCCGAACTGCAGGCGCTGGCGGGGGATGCGTTCGCGGCGCCGGCGCAGGTGTCGACCATCGATGGCCTGCGGGTCGACTGGGCCGACGGTTTCGGGCTGATTCGTGCCAGCAACACCACGCCGGTGCTGGTGCTGCGCTTCGAGGGCCATACGCCGGCAGCGCTGCAGCGCATCGAGGCCGACATGCTGGCCCTGCTGCGCCGCGTCAAGCCCGATGCGCAGGTCGGTGCGTCGGCGCACTGACAGAATGACGAGATGACCTTGCCGCTGCGCGGCTTCGATGACCAAATGACTGCCGATCGGTACATGAAGTCTCGCGCCTCGCAGTGGTCATGGCGGCGCAGCCGCCGTCATTGACGCGCAGCGAAATCATTCCGTCATCGAGCCCGCTGTGTCCCGCCTGCTCTACGACCTTGCCACCTGGCTCGCCCAGCCGCTGCTGCGGCGCAAGCTGCAACGGCGCGGCGCGGCGGAGCCGGGTTATCTGGAGGCGGTGGATGAGCGCTTCGGGCGCTACAGTACCGCACGACCCGAGGGCGCCGGACCGCTGGTGTGGCTGCATGCCGTCTCCCTGGGCGAGACACGCGCCGCCGCCATCCTGCTGGCGGCGCTGCGCGAGCGCATGCCGAGCATGCGGCTGCTGCTCACGCATGGCACTGCCACCGGACGCGCCGAAGGCCTGAAGCTGCTGCGGCCGGGCGACGTGCAAGTCTGGCAGCCCTGGGACACGCGGGGCGCCGTGCGGCGCTTCCTGCGCCACTTCCGGCCCGATGTCGGCGTGTTGATGGAGACCGAGGTCTGGCCCAACCTGGTGCTGGAAAGCCGGGCGCATGGCGTGCCACTGGCGCTCGCCAACGCCCGCCTGTCGGCCAGATCCCTGCGTGGGGCGGAGCGGGCCGGCTGGCTGATGCGGCCGGCCTACCGCGCGCTGGCGGCGGCCTGGGCGCAGACCGAAGCCGATGCCCAGCGGCTGCGCCAGATCGGCGCGCCGGTGGCGGGCGTGTTCGGCAACCTCAAGTTCGATGCCGAGCCCGACGCGGCGCTGCTGGCGCGCGGCAAGGCCTGGCACGTGTGGTCGGCGCGTCCGGTGGTGATGCTGGCCAGCTCGCGTGAAGGCGAGGAGGCCGAGTTCCTGGGCCGGCTACGCGATCTGGCGGCAACCACCGAAACAGCAGGCCGTGCCGACGCAGCGCATTGGCCGCAATGGTTGATCGTGCCGCGCCATCCGCAGCGCTTCGATGCCATCGCCGAGTTGATCCTGGATCAGGGATTCAGCCTGTCGCGCCGCAGCCAGTGGGCTGACGGGCCGCCGGTCACCGCCGAGGTCTGGCTGGGCGACAGCCTGGGCGAGATGCCAGCGTATTACGCTCTTGCCGATGTGGCCCTGCTGGGCGGCAGTTTCGCGCCGCTGGGCGGGCAGAACCTGATCGAGGCCGCGGCCTGCGGTTGTCCGCTGGTGATGGGGCCGCACACCTTCAACTTTGCCGAGGCCGCCGAGATGGCGGAAGCCGCCGGCGCTGCGCGCCGGGTGCCGGACCTGGGAGCGGGTCTGACGGTGGCGCTGGCCTGGCTTACCGACGCCGTGGGGCACACTGGCCGGCGCCAGGTCGCGCTGGATTTCTCGCGTGCCCACCGTGGCGCCGCCATGCGCAGCGCCGAAGCCGTTGCCGGCTTGCTGCGCCGCGCCTGAGACGGCCACATTTCCGGCACACGCGTCGAGGCTTTTTCGGCTGCGCATTTCGCCCAGTGGTCTGTTAAAGTTTGTTGGCCTGCTTCCGGCTCCTCTGGTAACGATTGAAAGGCGCAAGGTGCTTCGGTTCTTCGGCATTTTCCTGGTGGTTCAACTGGTGCTGTTCGGCATCGAGATGCTCGGTCCGGTGCAGCAGGCGGTGGTGCACCCGTGGACCGGCTGGCTGGCCAGCGTCAGCGCCAGCATCGTGCACCTGATCGACCCTTCGGTGATCTCCTATGGCCGCGTGCTGCAAAGCGCGAAGACCGGCTTCGGCGTGTCGATCGAGGCCGGCTGCAATGGCGTCGAGGCGACCATCGTGCTGGTGGCGGCGATGCTGGCGTTTCCCTCCTCCTGGCGCATGAAGCTGTGGGGCATCGGGCTGGGCTTCATCGCCGTGCAGGCGGTCAACCTGATCCGCATCGTCAGCCTATTTTTCCTCGGGCAGTGGAATTTCCAGGTGTTCGAGTTCGCGCACCTCTACATGTGGCAGGCGCTGATCATGCTGGACGTGCTGATCGTCTGGCTGCTGTGGATGCGCTACGTCGCCAAGCGCGATCCCAAGCCGGCAGTCGCTGCGGCGGCCTGAGCGCCCGCCATGCCCATGCGCGCCACCCTGATCGGCCGCTTCCTGCTGCTGGCGGTCGTCTGGCTGGCCCTGCTGCTGCCGCTGTGGTACTGGGCCGCGCGCTGGTTCGCGGCGCCGCCGATCTGGCTGGCCGGCACCGTGATGAAGAGCCTGTTCCACTGGGTCGAGGGTTTCGAGCAGGAAGGCGTCAACGCGGTACTGCACACCCTGGTGCAGGTGCGCATGCAGGGGCCGACCGGCGACGTGCTGGCCGAACTGGCGCCCGAGGTCAGCTACCCGACCTACGGCTACGGCATGGTGCTCCTGTGGGCCATGCTGCTGGCCGCACGCACCGGGCGCTGGTGGCTCAAGGGCCTGGTCGGCAGCCTGATCCTGATTCCGGCGCAGGCCTGGGGCATCTGCTTCCAGTGGCTGCGCGACGTGGCGATCGGCTCCGGCCCGACCGGGTTGGCCTACCTGGGCTGGAACCAGTGGTCGCTGGAGGCAATCGCCTACGGCTACCAGTTCGGTTTCCTGATGATGGCGCCGATGGCGCCGATCCTGCTGTGGCTGATGTTCAACCGGCGCTTCGTCGCGGCGCTGTGGCTGGAAGCGGCGCTGGAAGGCGCGCCGGAGCAGCGCCAGCAGGCGCCATCGAAGCCGGCCAACAACGCCTAGGTTTCGCGGGCGGGAACCGTGCGGAAGGCGTTTGCCGCGCGCGCCGCTCTCAGGGCATCAGCATCCGGTTGATCGGCAGCAGATCGGTGTAGTCGAGCGAGCCGCTGGCCTGCTTCAGACGCAGCAGGCCGACCAGCACGTCGTAGCGCGCCCGCGCCAGGTCGCGCCGGGTCTGGAACAGCTGGCTTTGCGCGTTCAGCACGTCGATGTTGATGCGTACACCCACCTGGTAGCCGAGCTGGTTGGCCTGCAGGGCGGTCAGGCTGGACTGCTCGGCCGCCTCCAGCGCCTTAACCTGTCCCAGGCCCGACTGCACGCCGAAGAAGGCGGCGCGCGTGGCCTGCGACACCGTGCGTTCGATGTTGTCGAGGTCGGCGCGCGCCTTGTCCTGCAGCGCCAGGGTTTCGCGCACCCGGTTCTCGATCGCGTAGCCGGCGAACAGCGGCCAGTTCAGCACCACGCCGATGCCGGCGTTGGTGCTGCGGTAGCGCGCGCCCGGCGCCGCGCTGACCGAGGGGTTGCCGTCCGGATAGCGGCTCTGGCCGACGCTAGCCTGCAAATCCACGGTGGGCAGGTGGCCGGCCTTAGCCTTCTCGGTCTCCAGCCGCGCGATGTCGAGCGCCATGCGGCTCTGGATCACGGCCGGATGCTGCGCAGTCGCCAGATCGACCCAGGCCTGCACGCTGTCGGGTTGCGGCAGCGGCAGCACGATCGGTTCGGCCAGCGGGCGCGGCTGCGTGCCGATCTGGCCGACCAGCTGGTCCAGCGCCAGCTTCTTGACGCGCAAGTCGTTCTCGGCGGCGATCTCCTGCGCCGTGGCCAGGTCGAAGCGTGCCTGCGCCTCGCGGCTGTCGGTGATGGTGGCGTTGCCGACCTCGAAGTTGCGCTTGGCGAACTCGAGTTGCTCGGCGACGGCGGCCTTGAGCGCGCGCACGAAGCGCAGCGAGTCGTCGGCCGCCAGCACGTCGAAGTAGGCCTGCGACAGGCGCACGATCAGGTCCTGCTCGGTGCCGGCGAGCTGCACCTGCGCCAGTTCGGCCTGCATCTTGCCCTGGTCCCAGCTGATGCGGTTGGCCGGCCGGTACAGGGGCTGCGAGCCGACCAGCGAGCCGTTCAGCACGTTGAACGAGCGGCTGGACGAATTGCCGGCGACGTTGACGTCGCTCCAGCTGCGCTGCGCGCCGGCCTGCAGGCCGAGCTGCGGCAGCAGCCCGGCACGGGCCTGGTCGGCGCGGGCCTGGCTGGCCTGCGCCTGTGCCTGCGCCGACTGGGTGGCGGCGTCGTAATGCTGGGCGCTGTCGTAGAGCTGCAGCAGGGATTGCGCTTGCGCTGGTACCAAGCCCCAAGCCAGAAGGGCGACGGCACAGGTCAGGGAGCGGCGAAAGGGCAGGCGCATCGGTGTCCTTCAGTAGCGCGGAATGCTGGGGTCCACGGTCAGCGACCAGGCATCAATACCCCCGGCGATGTTGGCGACATGCGTGAAGCCGCGCTGCGCCAGGAACATCGCCACCTGCATGCTGCGGCCACCGTGGTGGCACAGCACTGCGACCGGGCGCGCCGCATCGAGCTCGTGCAGGCGCGGCGGGATGCTCATCATCGGCATCTGCAGCACCTCGACGCCGTTGGCGTGCACGCTGGCGACACGCCACTCGGCCGGTTCGCGCACGTCCAGCAGCAGTGGCTCGCCGTTGGCACGTGCGGCCTGCAGCCAGGCCGGCAGCGCTTGCGGGGTGACCTGCTCGATCATCAGACGGCCGAGGGCTGCGCCGGCAACATGGTTCAGAAGCGGAAGCGCGCCGGTTCGGGGAAGCCCAGCAGCCGCGGTGCCACCGTGTCCCAGGGCTGGGTTTCCATCAGGCCGGCCTCGCTCCTGCGCACCAGGGTGGCGCGCATCATGGGTTCCTCGCCGACGATGCCCATCAGGCGACCGCCGGGTTTGAGCAGTTCGAGCAGCGCGTCGGGCAAGCGCGCCACCGAGCCCGACAGCACGATGACGTCGAACGGGCCGTCGGCCGACAGGTCCGCACTGGCGCCATCGGCCACGCGCACCTCGACGTTCAGCACGCCGGCGCGCTGCAGGTTGGCGTAGGCGCTCTGCGCCAGTTCGGCGTCGAACTCCAACGTCAGCACGCGCTGCGCGCGGTGGCCGAGCAGCGCCGCCATGAAGCCGGAACCGGCGCCGATCTCCAGCACCTTCTCGTGCTTGGCCACCTGCAGATCCTGCAGCATGCGGGCCTCGACGCGCGGCGCCAGCATCACCTGACCGGCGGCGATGGCGGCGTCGCCGGGCTTGAGCGGGATCTCCAGGTCGGCGAAGGCCAGCGCGCGGTGCGCCGGCGGCACGAAGTCCTCGCGCCGCACCACGGCCAGCAGGTCCAGCACATGGGCGTCGAGCACGTCCCAGGGGCGGATCTGCTGCTCGATCATGTTGAAGCGGGCTTGTTCGACGTTCATCTCAAAGGCTCCATGCGTGAATGCGGGCAAACCCTGAATTCTATCGGCCGCCGCCGGTCTGCCCCAGGGGCGGGGACTTGCGGAACCGGCGCTTGAGCCAGCCCGCCAGATCGTCCAGGTAACAGTACACCACCGGCACCACCACCAGCGTCAGCAGCGACGAGGTGATGACGCCGCCGATCACCGCCTGGCCCATCGGTGCGCGCTGCTCGGCGCCCTCACTGACGGCGAAGGCCAGCGGCACCATGCCAAACACCATCGCCAGCGTGGTCATCAGGATCGGCCGCAGGCGCACGCGCGCGGCTATCAGCAACGCCTGCTCGCGCGGCAGCGCCTCGTGCACGCCGTCGAGCGCGCCGGTTTCGCCGACCCGGCCCTCGCGCGCGCGAATGGCGAAATCGACCAGCAGGATGGCATTCTTGGTCACCAGACCCATCAGCATGACGACGCCGATGATGGAGAACATCGACATGCTGGAGCCGAACAGCATCAGCGCCAGCACCACGCCGATCAGCGTCAGCGGCAGCGAGGTCATCAGCGCCAGCGGCTGCAGGAAGCTCCTGAACTGGCTGGCCAGGATCATGTAGATGAAGATCACCGCCATCGCCAGCGCCTGCAGCGCGTAGGCGAAGCTCTCCTGCATGTTCTTGGTGGCGCCGCCGAAGGTGTAGCCATAGCCGGGCGCGAAGGCCGTCTGCCCGAGCGCGGTGCGGATGTCGCCGGACACCTCGCCGGTGGTGCGGCCGTGCACGTTGGCGGTGATCATGATCTCGCGCAGCATGGCGCGGCGGTTGATCTGGTTGGTGGTGGTGGCCTGCTCCAGTTCGGCCACCTGGTTCAGGCGCACGATGCGCGGCGTGCCGTCGGGGTTGACGCCGACGGTGAGCGGCAGACGCTCCAGGTCCTGCAGCGTGGTGCGCGCTTCGGGCGCCAGCCGCACCACGACGTCGTAGGTCTGGTCGTCCGGCGCGCGCCAGTTGCCGGCGATGGTGCCGGCGATCAGGGTGCGCAGCGGGCCGGCGATCTGCGCCGAGCTGAGGCCGAGCTCGGAGGCGGCCTCGCGCCGCACCTTGACCTCCACCGTCGGCTTGTCGGGCTTGCTGCTGGAGTCCAGGTCGACCAGGCCAGGGATGGCGCGCAGCTGCGCCATCAGGGGGCGCGCCAGGCGTTCGAGCTCGGCCTGGTCCGGGCCCTGCAGCGAGAACTCGATCTGCTTCTGCCCCCCCACCGGCTCCAGCAGGCCGGCCTGCGTCACCGTGATGCCGGGCACGGCGCGCAGGCGCTGGCGGAAGTCGGCCGCCAGCTCGTCGGCGCTGCGCGTGCGCCGGTGGCGGTCGACCAGCCGGATGTACAGGCTGGCGTTGGTCTTGCCGGTGGCGTTGCCGCTGTTGATGGTGGTGACGGTGTAGACCACCTCGGGATAGCTTTCCAGGATCGCCGATACCTGCCGCGCCTTGGCCTCGGTTGCCTCCAGCGCCGAGCCCTGCGGCGTGTAGAAGGCGATGTTGGTTTCGGAGAAGTCGGCCTGCGGCACGAACTCGGTGCCCAGCAGCCGCACCATGGCCACGCTGGCGCCGAAGATGGCGGCGGCGATCAGCAGCGTCAGCAGCTTGTGCGCCAGCGCCCAGCGCAGCAGGCGCTGGTAGCCCTTGGCCAGGCGCTCGGTGGCGTCGTCGAACCAGGCGGTGACGCGGCCGATGGTCTTGTCGTAGAGCGTGACCGGCGGGCCGGCCTTGGCGCCATGGGTGCGGATGCTGGGGTCGTGCCAGACCGAGGACAGCATCGGGTCCAGCGTGAAGGCGACGAACATTGAGATCAGCACCGCCGCCACGATGGTGATGCCGAACTCGTGGAAGAACTTGCCGATGATGCCTTCCATGAAGCCGATCGGCAGGAACACCGCCACGATCGACAGCGTGGTGGCCAGCACCGCTAGACCGATCTCGTGCGTGCCCTCCATCGCGGCGCGGAAGCGGTCCTTGCCCATCTGCGCGTGGCGCACGATGTTCTCGCGCACCACGATGGCATCGTCGATCAGCAGGCCCACGCAGAGGCTCAGCGCCATCAGCGTGATCATGTTGATGGTGAAGCCGAACACCTGCATGAAGAAGAAGGTGCCGATGATCGAGATCGGCAGCGTCAGGCCGGTAATGACGGTGCTGCGCCACGAGTTGAGGAACAGGAACACGATCAGCACCGTCAGCGCCGCGCCCTCGATCAGGGTCTGCCGCACGTTGGTCACGGCGACCCGGATCGGGCGCGAGAAGTCGGTCACCGGCTCCAGCCTGATGCCGGGCGGCAGCTCCGCGCGCAGCAGTTCCACCGCCTGGTACAGGCCATCAACGACCTCGATGGTGTTCTCGTCCTGCGCCTTCTGTACCGATACCAGCAGCGTGCGCTCGCCGTTGTAGAGCGCCAGCGATTCCTGCTCCTGCGCGCCGTCGTGCACGCGCGCCACCTGCTCCAGGTAGATCGGCGCGCCACCGCGCCGGGTGACGATGATGCGGCCGAAGTCCTCCGGCCGCTGCATGCGGCCTTCGAGCTGCACGGTCAGCTCCTGCGCCGGCGTGCGCACCGGCCCGAGCGGTTCGTCCTGGTTCTCGCCGCGCACAGCCGCCATCACCTGGTCGGGCGTCACGCCCAGCGCTTCGAGTGCCTGCGGCTGCAGGTACAGCTTGATTTCGCGCTTGGAGGCGCCGACCAAGTTCACAGCGCCGACACCGCGCACGTTCTCCAGCCTTTTCTTGAGCACCTGGTCGGCCCAGTTGGTCAGCTCGATGGCGGACAGGGCTTGCTGGCCCGGCGGCGGATCGGGCAGTACCGCCAGCGACCAGATCGCGCGGCTGGCCGGATCGAAGCGCAGCACGCGCGGTTCCTTGACCTCGTCGCGCAGCAGCGGGCGTACCTGGCCGACCTTCTCGCGCACGTCGTCGGCTGCCTTGCGGCCGTCGATGTGCAGCTGGAACTCGATGATGACGACCGAGAAGCCCTCGTAGCTGCGCGAGTACAGGGCGTTGATGCCGGCTATCGAGTTGACGGCTTCCTCGATCTTCTTGCTGACCTCGCTCTCCACGATGGCGGGTGCGGCGCCAGGGTAGTCGGTGGTGACGACGACGACCGGGAAGTCGACGTTCGGGAACTGGTCCACCTGCAGGCGCTGCAGCGAGAACAGCCCGAGCACGACGAAGGTCAGCATCAGCATGCTGGCGAACACCGGGTTGTTCAGGCTGACCTTGGTGAACCACATGGCTGGTGATGGGTGCTCAGGCGCGGCTGCGCGGCGTGGCCGGCAAGCTCATGGCCGCACGTTGCCCGGCGGTGCGCTGGCGATGGAGGCCGGTTGCGCCAGCCGCACCTGCGTGCCCTCGCGCAGCAGGCCGGCGGCGCCGCGCAGCACCAGCGCGCCTTCCGGCACGCCGGTGACCGCGACCCAGGTTTCGTCGGCGACCGCGGCGCGGGTGCCGGTCTGCACCGTGTGGTGGGCGATGCGATCCCCCTCGACGACCTGCACGTAGGGCAGCGGCTTGTCGGTGCGCACGGCGCTCAAGGGAACCGCCAGCGCCTGCTGCTGTGCGGTTGCCAGCTGCCCCTGCGCGAACAGGCCCTGGCGCAGGCCGGGCTGGCCGGCCACGCTCAGGTACACCAGCACGCTGCGGCTGCCGGCCTGCGCGCTCGGATTGATGCGCGCCACCGTGGCCTGCACCGGCTCGGCCACGCCTTCGATGGCCAGGCTGGCCTGCTGGCCGACCTGCACGGCGACCGAATCGGCGGGGCTGAGTGCCGCCTCCAGCTCGAGCCGGCTCAGGTCGACGATCTCGACGATGCGCGCCTCGGGCGACACGCGCTCGCCGGGCTGCGCCAGCCGCTGCGAGATCTGGCCGCTGATCGGCGCCCGCAGCACGGTATCGGCAAGCGACTTACGCAGCACCTCGATGCCGGCCAGCGCGGCGCGGTGGTTGGCGCGGGCGCTGTTCAGGCCGGCCAGCGAGTTGTCGAGCGCAGTCTTCGAGATGAAGCCCTGCTGCACCAGCGCGGCGTTGTTGTCGTACTGGCGCTGGGCGATGTCGACCTGCGCCCGGGCGGCGTCGGCCTGTTGCTGTGCTTGGCGCACGCGGTCGGCGTATTCGCTCGATTCGACGCGTGCGATCACCTGGCCGACCTCGACCCGGTCGCCTTCGCGCAGTGTCAGACCCTGCAACTCGCCCGGCACGCGTGCCTTCACCAGCGCGGTGTTGACGGCCTTGAGCACGCCGGAGATCGGCAACCCGCTGTGCAGCAGCTGCGTCCGGACGCGGGCGACATCGATGGCGCCGAGCTCGATCACCGGGTTTTCGAGCTGCGCCGACTGCGCCTGCCGTTCGGCCTGGCGCGCGCTGTAGCTGCGCCAGCCGAGCAGGACGAGTCCCGCCAGCGCCAGCAGCAGCACGGTGGTTTTCAGCCAGCGGCGGAGCGCGGAGTTCATGGGCGCGATTGTTCCCGCCGCAGCCCGCGCACGATCATGTCGGCATGCAGGTCCAGCAGCACCGGCGGGTCTGGCAGCTGCCCGGCGGGGCCGCAGGGCGCCAGCGAGAAGCGCCAGATCACCAGCTGCACCAGCGGCGCCAGGATCAGGTGGCTTGCCAGCGCCGGGTCGAGCGGGCGGAATTCCCCGCGCTCGATGCCGCGCTGCACGATCCGGCGCACCAGCTCGTGCCCGGGCTGCACCACCTCGTCCTGGTAGTAGCGCGCCAGCTCGGGGAAGTTGGCGGCCTCGCTCATGATCAGCTTGGTCAGGCCGGCCGCCGGCGTGCCGCCGTACTGGGTCCACCAGCGGCGCACGAACTCATGCAGCAGCTCGGCGCTGCTGCCGGCGTAGCCGGCCACCTCGCGCATGGCGTCGGCCAGGTGCCGGCTGGCGTTCTCGCGCACCACGGCCTTGAACAGCTCTTCCTTGCTGGGAAAGTACAGGAACAGCGTGCCCTTGGAGACGCCGGCGCGGGCGGCGACTTCCTCCACCCGGGTGGCGGCGAAACCCTTCTCGACGAACAAGGCCAGCGCCGCCTCGAGCAATTCGCCCGGGCGTGCCTGCTTGCGGCGTGTGCGCCGGGGCGCCGCCGTTGGGGTGGGTTTCTGGGAACTCATTTAATGACTGACTGGTTAGTAATATTACTGGGTCGTCTCGGATCGCGTCAAGCTCTTTCTCCGGCCCGCTGGCCGCACCGGCGGCAGGGGCATCCCGTTGGAACTGGAAACATGTCACAAACGGTTTGCAGCGCGCCGAACGCCGGCATCCCGCCCGCGCACCCCGGCGAGCCGAATGAAGGAGCACCACCTCATGTCTGAACGCATCGATTACAAGAAGACCAGCCCACGGGCCTTTGCCGCCATGCTGGCGCTGGAGCAGGCCGTGCACGGTTTCGGGCTCGAACCCCTGCTGCTGGAACTGGTCAAGACCCGCGCCTCGCAGCTCAACGGCTGCGCGTTCTGCCTCGACATGCACACGCGCGATGCACTGGCGCAGGGCGAGACCGCGCAGCGCCTGTTGCTACTGCCGGCCTGGCGCGAGACCGGGCTGTACTCGGGGCGCGAACGCGCCGCGCTGGCCTGGACCGAGGCGCTGACGCTGGTGCACGACGACTACGTGCCGGATGCGGTGTACGAGCAGGCCAGCAGCGCCTTCACGCCGCAGGAACTGGTGGAGCTGTCGCTGGCGATCGTCGCCATCAACGGCTGGAACCGGCTGTCGGTGGCGTTCCGGATGCCCCTGCCGGAAGCGCAGGCGGGGCCGGCCTGAGTTCCGGCGCTGGCTGGCACTGGCCCGCCCTGGTCAGCTGATCTCGCGCGACCGGTGCGGAGCGCCGCGCGTCCGCGTCGCCGCTCGGTGTTTCAGAGCCCCAACTGGAGCAGCGCGCTCTCGCTCATGCGGTCGCGGCCCCAGGGCGGATCGAAGGTGAGGTCGACCTGGATGTAGCCGGCGCGCGGCAGCGCCTGCAGCTTCTCGCGCACCTCGTTGCTGATGCTCTCGCCCATGCCGCAGCCGGGCGCCGTCAGCGTCATCACGATGTGCACGGCGAAGCTGTCGTCCTCGTCCTCGCGCACGTCGCATTCGTAGACCAGGCCGAGCTGCACGATGTCGACCGGGATCTCCGGGTCGTAGCAGGTCGCCAGCGCCTTCCAGACCAGTTCCTCGAAATCGTCGCGCGTCAGCGCCGACGGATCCTCGATGTCGTAGCCGACCTCCACCGGTGGTGCCTGGCCGATGGCGTCGGCGTCCTCGCCCTTCAGGCGCACCAGGTTGCCCTCGGCGGCCAGGGTGAAGGTGCTGCCGAGCGCCTGCGTCAGCACCGCGATGGTGCCGGACGGCAGGGTCATCGGCATGCCGTCGGGAATGCGCTCGACCTCGACGTCGCGTTGCAGGATGACGTTGTCACGCATGTACATGATGTTCTCAAACCTCCTTGCTGGCGCCGGCCTGGTCGGCTTCGGCCAGCGCGTGCATCAGTGCGTGCCAGCCGAGCAGCGCGCACTTGATGCGGCTCGGGTAGCGGCGCACGCCGGCCAGGCTTTCCAGCTTGCCCAGGTGCGCCTCGCCC
Source organism: Ottowia sp. (assembly GCF_035444425.1). Lineage (GTDB taxonomy): Bacteria > Pseudomonadota > Gammaproteobacteria > Burkholderiales > Burkholderiaceae_C > Ottowia. The sequence continues at coordinate 106,157 of NZ_DAOMOQ010000007.1, forward strand.
GGCTCGATCTCGCCGGTCAGCACACCGCGGAAGCGCGCGTGCAGGTCGCGCGCCACCGCCAGTTCATGGCCATGCAGGGCTTCGCTCATCATCGACGAGGAGGCGATGCAGATGGCGCAGCCATGGCCGGTGAAGCCAATGTCCTGCAGCACGCCGTCTTCGACCCGGACCTCGACCGCTACCGAGTCGCCGCACGAGGGGTTGGTGCCCTGTGCCTTCTGCGTCGGCTGCGCGAGGTGGCCGTAGTGGCGCGGCGAGCGCTTGTGCTCGAGCACCAGGTCCTGGTAGAGATCTTCGATCGGTTCGTTCATTGCATCCTGATCCTCAGGCTGGCGTATCCGGCGTCGGGGTAGACCGCGCGCGTCGGTGGATCGCCGGGCGGCAGTTCGATGCGCGTGGTGCGCAGCAGCAGTTCTTCCATCAGCAGGCGCAGCTCCAGCCGCGCCAGCGGCGCGCCGGGGCAGACATGGATGCCGGCGCCATACAGCAGGTTGCGCGAAGGGTCGCGGTCGATCCGGAATGCATCCGGCTCCTCGAAGGCGCGGGCGTCGCGGTTGGCGGCGACCCAGTTGATCGAGATGCGCTCGCCGGTGCCGAGCTGGCGCCCGCCGAGTTCCACCGGGGCGCGCGTGATGCGGCGATTGGCCACCAGCGGGCCGTCGATGCGCAGGATCTCGTCGATCGCCGGCGGCAGCAGCTCGGGCCGCTGGCGCAGTTGCTGCTGCCAGTCGGGATGCGCTGCCAGCCAATGCAGCAGGATGCCGACCGAGGCGGAGATGGTGCCGACCTCGCCCACGGTCCAGTTGCGCAGCACGCTGGCCAGCTCGCGCAGATCCAGCGGACGACCGTCGACGCTGGTGTGCATCAGCTCGGTGTTGATGTCCTGATCGTGCGGCGCGTCCTCGCGGGCCGTGCGCATGCGCTCGACGAAGGCCTCGAACTCGGCCGCGATGGTCGAGGTCAGCACGCGGTTGCCGGATCGCGTGGCGGCATGGCTGCGGCGCAGCCAGTTGAGCAGCTCGTCCTGCACCAGCGGCGGCCAGCCGAGAAAGGCGCACTGCACGCGCACCGCGAACGGCAGCGCGAATTCGTGGTTGATTTCGAGGTCGCGCAGCGCCAGCGCCTGGCCGACGGTATTGGCCACGACCTCGCAGCAGACCGGCTCGAACTGCTTCATGCGCTCGGGGCTGAAGAACGGATCGAGCGCGCGCCGGTAGGCCGTGTGCTGTGGCGGGTCGTAGCCGTTGGGCACCGCCGGGTGCTGCGATACCGCGCTGCCGAAGGTCTCGTGGTCCTGCAGCACGCGCATCACGTCGGCGTGGCGCAGCACCGACCAGTGCATGCTCTCGCTCCAGGCCACCGGGCAGCGCTCGCGCAGTTCGTCGAACGCCGCACGCTGATCCGCCTGCACCTGTGCCGAGCGCGGATCCCAATTGGGCCTGGGGGCTTGCGTCAACGCAGCACCTCCAGCGCATGGGTGACGCCGGCGATGAGCTGATCGACCTCATCGGGGGTGTTGTAGAGCGCGAACGAGGCGCGCGTGGTGGCGCCGACGCCGAAGTGGTCGATCAGCGGCTGCGCGCAGTGGTGGCCGGTGCGCACGGCGATGCCGCGCGCGTCCAGCAGGGTGCCGATGTCGTGCGGATGCACGTGGTCGGCGACGAAGGAGACGATGGCCGATTCGTGCGCGTGCGGCGCCAGCACGCGCAGTCCCTTGATGCCGGCGAGCCCTTGCACCGCCCGCTCGCGCAGCGCGCGCACGTGCAGGTCGATGGCGGGCAGGCCCTGGGCCAGCAGGAACTCGGCCGCGGCGGCGATGCCGACCGCGCCGCCGACGTTAGGCGTGCCGCCTTCCAGTCGCATCGGCACCTCGGCGAATTCCGCGTCGAACAGGCCGACCCGCTCGACCATGTCACCGCCGAAGCGCAGCGGCGTGAGGCGCGCCAGCGCGGCGCGGCGGCCGACCAGCGCGCCGGTGCCCATGGGGCCGTACATCTTGTGGCCCGAGAAAGCCATGAAGTCGGCGCCGATGGCCGCGAAGTCGAGCGTCTCGTGCGACACCGCCTGGGCGGCGTCGAGCACGGTGAGGGCGCCGGCCTCGCGCGCCAACTTGATCAGCTGCTCGTAGGGCGGCCGCTCACCGGTGGCGTTGGCGCAGGCGGTGGTGGCGAACACGCGCGTGCGATCGCTCAGCAGCGCCTGCAGGTCGGCAGCGTGCAGACGGCCGTCGGCATCGGGCCGCAGGATGCGCAGGGTGGCGCCACTGCGCTTGGCCACCTGCTGCCACAGAATCAGGTTGGCGTGGTGTTCCAGCCCGGTGCTGATGATCTCGTCGCCGGGCTGCAGCACGGCCGGGCGCTCGCAGGGCGTGGCCAGCCCCTGCGCCACCATGTTGAGTGCGTCGGTGGTGCCGGAGGTGAAGACCAGCTCGTGCTCGGGCGCGGTGGCGCCGACGAAGCGCTTGAGCATGGCGCGCGCCGCATCGAAATCGTCGGTGGCGCGCTGCGACAGCGTGTGCACGCCGCGGTGCACGTTGGCGCGGCGGTGCTGCTCGAAGTGGCGCATGGCATCCAGCACCGGCGTCGGCATCTGGGTGGTGGCGCCGTTGTCCAGGTAGACCAGTGCGTGACCGTTGATCTGCTGGTGCAGCACCGGGAACAGCGCGCGCAGTTCGGCCAGCTTGCCCTCGTTCCAGTCCGGGCGCTTACCCACGGCCGACCTCCGTCGACACGGTCTTCGGCGCCCCGGCGCCGTCGTCGAGCAGGCGTGCGATGGCACGCGACATGCGGTCGGGCGCGTCCAGCGACTCGATCAGCGCGTCGTCGCCGATGGTCTTGTTCAGCAGGTCGTTGGCCATGCCCTGCACGATCAGGCCGCGCGCCACGTTGCTGGCGATGCCGCGCTGCTGGGCGTAGAACAGCGCGTCCTCGGGCAGCGCGCCCCAGGTGGCGCCATGCACCGCCTGCACCTGGTCGTGCAGGATCTCCAGGTGCGGCCGCAGCACCAGCCGCGGTTCACCGTGCAGCGGCACGCCCCACAGGCGCTGGTGCACGTCGGCGTCGTCGCAGCCGGGGGCGATGTAGCTGTGCGCATTGAGCACCACGCGCGCCGCATCGCGCGCCAGTGCCAACGCCTGCACCTGACCGTAGCTGCGCGGCGCCAGGTGGCGTATGCGGTTCTGGAAGTCGAGCGAGGTGCCGGCATTCATGAACACGGCACCGGCGCAGGCGCTCGATTGCTCCTCGTCGAGATCCATCACCAGGCGCTGCAGGTGGTAGCGGCTGCCTTCGCCGATCAGTGCCTGGCGGTACTGCGCACCCTGCGCCAGCCGGACCTGCACGTGGTGGGCGATCTGGTCGTCGTCCTGCGGTTCGACCACGCGCAGATGCACCAGCGAGGCACCGGCGGCCAGGCGCACATGCAACTGCAGGTTCTGCACCAGCGGGCCGATGCCGGCCGGGTGCGGATGGGTCTCGACCAGCACCGCGCGCACGCCGGCGCCGACCTCGATCACCGCCAGTGGCGCCTCGACCGTCGCCTGCGGCTGGTATTGCAGCGTCAGCCAGGTGGCCTGGTCGGCCGCGCGGCCGTCGGCCTGTTCGAGTTGCAGGCGCAGTCCTTCGCGGCACAGGGCGCGATGCGCCCAGGCAAATGGTGCGGCGTCGTCGCGGCTGGCATCGTCGGGCAGCGGCAGGTCGGCGAACAGCTCGTGGCGCTGCGTCGCGTTGGCGGCGTCCAGGATGCGCGTGACGATGCGCGTGCTCGGCTGCGCCTGCGTCGGCTGCACGCTCCAGCCAGAGGCGGCGGCGGGTTGACCGGCAGCCTGCGCTTCGTCGCCCAGCCACAGCGCTGCCGGCGGCGGCGACAGGTGGCGGAACGCCTCGGTCTTGCGCGTGATCCAGCCGCTGCGCTCGAGCTGTTCGCGCGCGGCCTGCATGTCGGTGCGGGCCGCGCTCATGCCGCCACCCTGGCGGCCTGCGCCGCCTGCACGTAGCCTTGCGATGCCACGCGCCGCGCCAGCTCGATGTCGCCCAGTTCGCCGATGGCGCCGTCCTGCAGCCAGGCGACCTGGTCCGGCTGCAGCGCCTCGATCAGGCTCAGCTGGTGGCTGATGACAATGAAGCCGCAGCCGGCCTTGCGCTGCCGCTGCACCAGGTCGATCACGGCGCGCAGCCCGTCGACGTCCATGCCGGAGTCGATCTCGTCCAGGATCGCCAGCTGTGGCTCCAGCAGGGCCAGCTGCAGCAGCTCGTTGCGCTTGCGTTCGCCGCCCGAGAAGCCGTCGTTGACCGGCCGGCCCAGCATGGTGTCGGGCAGGCCCAGCGGCGCCGCGGCGCCGCGCGCACGCGACAGGAAGTCGAAGGCGTCGAGCGGCTTCTCGCCGCGCGCCTGGCGCACCGCGTTGAGCGCGGTGCGGATGAACAGGTTGGTCTTGACGCCGGGCACGTCGGGCGGCGACTGGTAGGACAGGAACACACCGGCGCGCGCGCGCTCCTCGGGCTCCATGGTCAGCAGGTCCTTGCCGTCCAGCGTGGCGCTGCCGCTGGTGACGGTGTAGCGCGGATGGCCGGCCAGCGTCATGCCGAGCGTGCTCTTGCCGCTGCCGTTGGCGCCCAGCAGCACCACCACCTGGCCGTGCGCGACGTCCAGCGACAGCGACTTCAGCACCGGGTGGCCGGCGACGTCGACGCTCAGGTTGCGCACCGTGAGCAGGGGATTGGCTTGATTGGTCATGTTCGGTTCCTTGGTTGGTGTTGCGTCGGGCTTCAGCCCACCGCGCCCTCGAGCGATACCGCCAGCAGCCCCTTGGCCTCCAGCGCGAATTCCATCGGCAACTCTTCCAGCACCGCCTGGCAGAAGCCGCCGACGATCAGCGCCGTGGCCTCCTCGGGCTCGATGCCGCGCTGCTGGCAGTAGAACAGCCGCTCTTCCGAGATGCGCGTGGTGGTGGCCTCGTGCTCGACCACGGCATCGGAGCGCGCGGTGTCGACGTAGGGGAAGGTGTGGGCGCCGCACTCGCCGCCGATCAGCAGCGAGTCGCACTGCGTGTGGTTGCGCGCGCCGCTGGCCGTCGGCGCCACGCGCACCAGGCCGCGGTAGCTGTTCTGCGACTTGCCGGCGCTGATGCCCTTGGAGATGATGCGGCTGGAGGTGTTCTTGCCCAGGTGGATCATCTTGGTGCCGGTGTCGGCCTGCTGGTGGTGGTGCGTCACCGCGACCGAGTAGAACTCGCCGCTGGAGTCGTCGCCGCGCAGCACCACGCTGGGGTATTTCCAGGTGATGGCCGAGCCGGTCTCGACCTGCGTCCACGAGATGCGCGAGCGCTTGCCGGCCGCCAGGCCCCGCTTGGTGACGAAGTTGTAGATGCCGCCGACGCCGTTCTCGTCGCCCGGGTACC
>NZ_DAOMOQ010000008.1:0-107010 GCF_035444425.1 Ottowia sp.
TCGCCTTATACGGGCTGATGTGCGCCTACGGCATCGAACTCCTGCCCGACAACGCCGCCGAATGCCGCGCCAACATGCTGGCCGTGTTCGCCGAATACCTGCAATTGGAGGAAGGTGACGACCTGTACCGCGCCGCCGCCCATGTGCTGGCCCACAACATCGTGCGCGGCGATGCGGTGTCGATGCAGGTCGCGCCCAATGTGCCCATCACCTTTGCCGAATGGGGTTACCTGGGCAAGGGAAGGTACATGCGGCGCGACTTCCGGTTGGACGTGCTCACCGGCACCTCGGCCTTCAGCCCTGAAGATTCACTGTTCGGCAAACACGACATCTTCACCCCCGTGCAGACCTATCCGCCGATGAGCATGCGCGAGCTGGCCGCCGCCAGCACGCCCACCACCACGGAGCACGCATGAACGATTTGGCCAGCTTCTCGCTGCGCGGGCGTAATCCCGACGTGCTCACTTGTATCGCCAACCTATCGAACGACGAGGTGTTCACGCCGCCCGCGCTGGCACATCGAATGCTGGACATATTGGCCGACGCCTGGGCCGCCGACCACGACGGCGCCGACCTGTGGGCCAACCCCGACGTGTGCTTTCTCGACCCCTGCACCAAGTCCGGCATCTTCCTGCGCGAAATCACCAGCCGCCTGACGCTTGGGTTGGCGCAGCAGATGCCCGACCTGCAAGCGCGTGTCAACCATATCCTCACCCGGCAGGTGTTTGGCATCGGCATCACGCGCCTGACCAGCCTGCTGGCGCGGCGCAGCGTGTACTGCTCCAAGCACGCGCTGGGCGAGCACTCCATCGGCAAGGGCTTCGGCTCGGACGCGGGCAACATCTGGTTCGAACGCACCGAGCACACCTGGGTCAATGGCAAGTGCAGCTTTTGCGGCGCCAGCCAGTCCGCGCTGGACCGCGGCGAAGGGCTGGAAAGCCATGCCTACGCGTTCATCCACACGACCGACATCAAGGCTCGAATTGCCGAGCTGTTTGGAAGCGATATGCAATTCGACGTGATTATCGGAAACCCGCCGTACCAGTTGGGTGATGGTGGCTATGGCAGCAGTGCGGCGCCGATTTACCAACTGTTTGTCGAAAAGGCCCTGCAACTCGATCCGCGCTATGCGGTGTTCGTGACCCCTTCGCGCTGGATGGCCGGCGGTAAGGGGCTTGACGCTTATCGAGCCAACATGTTAGGAGACAAGCGTCTACGCAGTATCGTGGATTACCCAAAACTTTATGAAGCCTTTCCGGGCGTCAAGATTCGCGGAGGTGTTTCCTACTTCCTTTGGGATCGCAATCACGATGGCCAATGCAGTTTTCAAACCATGTGGGATGGCATCCCGACCGGGCCAGCGGTCGCAAGAGATTTGGATGAGTATGATGTGTTGGTGCGACGAAACGAAGCCATTCCCATCCTTGATAAAATACGCTCCAAAAAAGAACCAACCTTGGATCAAAGAGTTTCCAGCCAAAAACCGTTTGGCCTCCGGACGTTTTATCACGGCAAGCCTCGACCAACTCGATTAAAGCAGCCTATCAAACTCTTTGGCTCACAAAAAATCAGCTGGATCGAACGATCGGAGATTCCAACTAATGACCAATGGATCGATAAGTGGAAAATCTTGATGACCAGAGTGCAAGGCACGAGTGCGGCGATCGAGACCAAATTCCTCAGTAAACCAATAATTGCTGAACCACTTACAGCTTGCACCGAAAGTTATATTGTGGCTGGCACGTTCGACGATGAGACACAGGCCCGCAATTATGCAAGTTATTTGCGAACTCGTTTTGCAAGATTTTTAGTCTCGCTACGCAAGCCAACACAAGATGCTGCGCGCGGCGTATATGGATTCGTACCGGATTTACCCCTGGAGGAAGAATGGACAGACGCGAAACTCTACCAACGATACGGCCTGAGTCCAGAAGAAATCGCTTTTATCGAATCCCAAGTGGCCGAACATGACGCGGAGTTGTTCGACGCGGAAGTGACTGACGAGGACGTTGATGAGTAAACCCACCATCGACGACATCCTCGCTGAAAAGCCCACTGCACGCCCTCGCATTTACGCCTACGCCATCGCTGACGACGGGCACGCGGGGCTGCTCAAGGTGGGCCAGACCACGCGCGACGTGCGCCGCCGCGTGGCCGAGCAACTCAAGACTGCGGCCATCCAGAACTTCACCATCGAACTGGAGGAAGACGCCGAGCGGGACGACGGCAGTTTGTTCACCGACCATGAGGTGCGCGCCGCCCTGGTGCGCAAGGGCTTTGCCAAGGCGCAACTGGAATGGGTGCGCTGCACCGTGGCCGACGTGCGCACGGTGCTGGCCGAGTTGCGCACGGGCCAGCGCATCAGCGGCGCGCGTCACGAGAGCTTTGGCATGCGGGCGGAGCAGCAGGAGGCGATGGACAAGACCGAAGCCTACTACCGATCCATCTGGGCCGAGAACGCCCACGCGGCCCCGCGCTTTCTTTGGAACGCCAAGATGCGTTTCGGCAAGACGTTTGCCACGTACCAATTGGCCAAGCGGCTCGGCGCCAAGCGCGTGCTGGTGCTGACCTTCAAGCCGGCGGTGGAGGACGCTTGGCAGACCGACCTGGAAAGCCATGTCGACTTCAACGGCTGGCAGTACTTGTCGCGCACCTCGGGCAGCGATCCGACGCAGGTGGACCGCAACCAGCCGGTGGTGTATTTCGGTTCGTTCCAGGATTTGCTCGGGCGCGACGCGGCGGGCAATATCAAACCGCGCAACGAATGGCTGCACACGGTGAACTGGGACCTGGTGGTGTTCGACGAATACCACTTCGGCGCCTGGCGCGACACGGCGAAGGAGTTGTTCGAGGGCGAGGACGACGCGCAGGCCAAACAAGAAGCCAAGCTGGAATACACGGGCGAACTGGAGGGCGTGAACGAGGGCCTTGGTGTTCTGGCCGAGCGCGAGGCGGACTTTCTGCCCATCACCACGCAGGCCTATCTGTACTTGTCGGGCACGCCGTTCAAGGCGCTGGCCACGGGCGAGTTCATCGAAGAGCAGATTTTCAACTGGACCTACACCGACGAGCAGCGCGCCAAGGCGGCGTTTGCCGAGCAGCACCCCGGCCAGCGCAACCCCTACGGTGCCCTGCCGCAGATGCGGCTGCTGACCTACCAGATGCCGGACGAATTGCTGGCCATCGCCAGCGGCGGGGAGTTCGACGAGTTTGACCTGAATGCGTTCTTCGAGGCAACGGGCACAGGCGATTTGGCCGAGTTCAAGCACAAGCGCGACGTGCAGAAGTGGCTGGACATCATCCGCGGCGGCTACACGGCGCATTCGGCCGAACTGCTGAAGGTGGGCGCGCGCCCGCCGTTTCCCTATTCGGATGTGCGCCTGCTGCCGTATCTGCAGCATTCGTTCTGGTTTCTGCCCAACGTGGCGGCGTGCCATGCGATGGCGAACCTGCTGGCCGAACGGCACAACACGTTCTGGCATGGGTACACCGTCGTCGTGGCGGCGGGGGCGTCTGCGGGCATTGGCTTGGCAGCGCTGCCGCCGGTGCGGGCGGCCATCGGCAGCGGCTTCGACAGCCAGACCATCACCTTGTCGTGCGGCAAGCTGACCACTGGGGTGACGGTGCCGCAGTGGTCGTCCATCCTGATGCTGCGCAACTTGAAGTCGCCCGACACGTACTTTCAGGCGGCGTTTCGGGTGCAGTCGCCATGGTCGATCAAGAACCCCAACGGCGACAACCCGAACGAGGAGGAAATTCTCAAGCCGGTGTGCTTTGTGTTTGACTTTGCGCCAACGCGCGCCCTCCGGCAGTTGTCAGACTACGGCATCGGGCTGTCGCCGGGCGAATCGAACCCCGAGACGGCGGTGCGCGACCTCGTGGCCTTCCTGCCCGTGTTGGCCTACGACGGCGCCAACATGACACAGATCGACGCAGGCGGGATTCTGGACATCGCCATGGCCGGTACGTCGGCGACGCTGCTGGCCCGAAAGTGGGAAAGCGCGCTGCTGGTGAATGTGGACAACGGCACGCTGCGCCGCATTCTGGCCAGCCCGGAGGCGATGGCGGCCGTAGAACGCATCGAGGGCTGGCGCTCGCTGGGCGACAACATCATCGAGACGATCATCAACAAGAGCGAGAAGATCAAGGCGCTGAAGACCAAGGCCAAAGAGCGAGACTTGTCCCCGGTGGAAAAACGCGAGTTGACTGCGGAAGAGAAGGAGTTCAAGTCGAAGCGCAAGCTGGTGCAGGAGAAGCTGATCAAGTTCGCCACGCGCATCCCGGCCTTCATGTACCTGACCGACTTCCGTGAAAACACCTTGCAGGACGTGATCACGAAGTTGGAGCCCGATCTGTTCCTCACGGTAACAGGCCTAACAGTAGAGGACTTTCACTTGCTGGTGCAATTGAAGGTGTTCAATACCGAACAGATGAATCAGGCCGTGTTCGCGTTCCGGCGCTACGAGGATGCGTCGTTGCGCTACACGGGCATCGAAAGCCACGACGGGCTGACGCATATCGGGCTGTATGACACCGTGGTAGCCAAAGAATGAAAGTGCTCTCAGTGGCCAGCGACGATTCTCTTGCGTTGCTTGCTGGCGGTCGCTGCAGGATTGTCGGGCGGATGTCTGTGGACGCGGATCCGCACCTATTGGTCGTTGACATTCAGCGTCGCCAGCACCAGCTATTAAAGTATGAGCAGTGACGGCCCTATAAGCACGTGTAAGCCTGATCGCACCAGCGCGTCGTTGGTAGTTCATCTGTGAACTTCCGCTTGCTTGAGGCTTTCGACGCGACGTCCGACCCGATCGCTGAGGAATCGGCCCTGCTCGACCGGTTGAGCCAGCCGGTGGCCCGGCTGTGGCAGGCGCCGCTGTCACTGGTGGTGCCGCGCAACTATTGCACCCACCCGGGTTTCGATGCCGTGCGTGCCCGCTTTGCGGCCGAGGTCTGCCCTGTGCACGTGCGGCCGTCGGGCGGCGGACTGGTGCCGCAGGGCCCGGGCATCCTGAACCTGAGCCTGGCCTACACCGTAGCGGCGGGAGTGGCTGTGCGGCCGGAGCCGGTCTATCTGCATCTGTGCGAGCTGCTGCGGGCGCCGCTGGCGGCGCTGGGCGTGCCGACTCACTGGCAGGAGGTCGAAGGTTCGTTCTGCGACGGTCGCTTCAACCTGGCCTGCGGCGATGGCGCGCAGGCGCGCAAGATCGCCGGCACGGCGCAGTACTGGCGGCGGCTGCGCGGCGATGGCCCGGCGCCGGGTCACTATGCCGTCTTGGCGCATGCGGTGCTGCTGGTGGACGTGGACCTCGAGGCCGCGCACGAGCGCGCCAACGCGTTCGAGCAGGCGCTGGGCACGGGGCGACGCTATCGAGTGGATCGCACCACCAGCGTGGCCCGCATGCTGGGCGTCAGCGGCGGGGAGGACTTCAGGGCCGAGCTGCGGCAGCGACTGGGCGATGCGGTGTCGCGTGCGCAGCCGCCGGTGCTTGGTGCCAAGTGATTGCGTTTCCAGGCGGGCGACCAGCATTGGTTCGCCATTCCGGTGCAAGCCGGAGACCAGGCCGCCTCAGCGCGCAGACGGCGACCCCAGCTTGCGGCCGGGATCTCACGGTGAACTGAAGTCTTGAGTCTTGAAGCAGCGGCGGATTGGGCCGCTGCCTCAGCGCCTTTGCGGCGGCAGGTCGGTGCACGAGCCATGCGCCGCCTCGGCCGCCATGCCGATGCTTTCGCCCAGCGTGGGGTGCGGATGCACGGTCTTGCCGATGTCGACGACGTCGGCGCCCATCTCGATCGCCAGGGCGATCTCGCCGATCATGTCGCCGGCGTGCGTGCCGACGATGCCGCCGCCGACGATGCGGTGCGTGGCCGCGTCGAACAGCAGCTTGGTGAAGCCCTCGTCGCGACCGTTGGCAATCGCGCGGCCGGAGGCTGCCCAAGGGAACAGGCCCTTGGTCACCTTGACGCCCTGCGCCTTGGCCTGGTCCTCGGTCAGGCCGACCCAGGCGACTTCGGGATCGGTGTAGGCCACGCTGGGGATCACGCGGGCGTTGAATGCTGCCCTGGCCAGCGCCTCGTCGCCCTTCAGCTCGCCCGCGATGACCTCGGCCGCCACGTGCGCCTCGTGCACCGCCTTGTGCGCCAGCATGGGCTGGCCGACGATGTCGCCGATGGCGAAGATGTGGGGCACGTTGGTGCGCATCTGCACGTCGACGTTGATGAAGCCGCGATCCGTCACGGCGACACCCGCCTTGTCGGCGCCGATCTTCCTGCCGTTGGGGCTGCGGCCGACGGCCTGCAGGACCAGGTCGTAGGTTTGCGGCGCGGGGGCGTTCTCTCCCTCGAAGCTGACTTCGATACCGGCGTCGGTCGCCTTGGCGGCCACCGTCTTGGTCCCCAGCATGATGTGGTCGAAGCGCGGTGCGTTCAGCTTCTGCCACACCTTGACCAGGTCACGGTCAGCGCTCTGCATCAGGCCGTCGAGCATCTCGACCACGTCGAGCCGGCTGCCCAGCGTGGAATACACCGTGCCCATCTCCAAGCCGATGATGCCGCCGCCGAGCACCAGCATCCGCTTCGGCACGCTCGCCAGCGCCAGCGCGCCGGTGGAATCGACCACGCGCGGGTCTTCGGGCATGAAGGGCAGGCGCACCGCCTGCGAGCCGGCGGCGATGATGGCGCGCTGGAACTGCACCACCTGTTTCTTGCCGGTCTTTTCCTGGCCGGTGCCGCTGGTTTCTTCCACCTCGATGTGGTTGGCGCCGACGAAGGACCCATAGCCGCGCACGATGGTCACCTTGCGCATCTTGGCCATGGCGCCCAGGCCCCCGGTCAGCTTGCCGATGACCTTTTCCTTGTGCGCGCGCAGCTTGTCGATGTCGACCTTGGGCGCACCGCCGTAGTCGATGCCGAGCGCCGCCAGGTGGCTTACCTCGTCCATCACCGCCGCCACATGCAGCAGCGCCTTGGACGGGATGCAGCCGACGTTCAGGCACACGCCGCCAAGCTGGGCGTAGCGCTCGATCAGCACCACCTTCAGGCCGAGGTCGGCGGCGCGGAAGGCCGCCGAGTAGCCGCCGGGGCCGCCGCCGAGGACGACGACATCGCAATCGAGGTCGGCGCTGCCGCCAAAGGCAGCGGCCTGCGGCGCCGGTCCGGCTGTGGGTGCGGGCGCCGGGGCTGTCGCTGCCGGCGCGGGCGCAGGAATCGGCGCCGCAGCGCCGGCATCGGCCGCGTCCAGCGTCAGCACCACCGAGCCCTCGTTGACCACGTCGCCCAGCTTCACCGCCAGCGACTTGACGACGCCGGCGTGGCTGGACGGGATCTCCATCGACGCCTTGTCCGACTCCACGGTGATCAGGCTTTGCTCGACCTTCACCGTGTCGCCGGGCTGCACCAGCACTTCGATCACGGCGACGTCCTTGAAGTCGCCGATGTCGGGTACCTTGACCTGGATTTCGCTCATGTCAGGGCTCCCGCTCAAAGCATCACGCGGCGGAAGTCCGCCAGCACCTGGCCAAGGAAGGCGTTGAAACGCGCCGCCGCCGCACCGTCGATGACGCGGTGGTCGTAGCTCAAGCTGAGCGGCAGCATCAGGCGCGGCTCGAAGGTCTTGCCGTTCCAGCGCGGCTTCATCTCGCTGCGGCACACGCCCAGGATCGCCACCTCGGGCGCGTTGATGATCGGCGTGAAGTAGGTGCCGCCGATGCCGCCCAGGCTGCTGATGGTGAAGGTGGCGCCGGTCATCTCGGCCGGACCCAGCTTGCCGTCGCGCGCCTTCTTGCTCAGCTCGGCGAGTTCCTGGCTGATCTGCAGGATGCCCTTGCCGTCGGCGCCCTTGATGACGGGCACCACCAGGCCGTTGGGCGTGTCGGCGGCGAAGCCGATGTTCCAGTACTGCTTGTAGACCAGGTTGTCGCCGTCGAGGCTGGTGTTCAGCTCGGGGAATTTCTTCAGCGCCGCCACGCAGGCCTTGATGATGAAGGCCAGCATGGTGACCTTGGGGCCGCCGCTCTTCTCGGCTTCCTTGTTGAGCTGCACGCGCAAGGCTTCCAGCTCGGTGATGTCGGCATCGTCGTTGTTGGTGACGTGCGGGATCATCACCCAGTTGCGGTGCAGGTTGGCGCCGCTGATCTTCTTGATGCGCGACAGCGGCTTGGGCTCGATCGGGCCGAACTTGGCGAAATCAACCTTGGGCCAGGGGATCAGGCCCAGCGCGGCGCCGCCGCCACCGGCAGCACCTTGTGCCGCAGCCTGGGCCTGCGTCTGCGTGCTGCCGGCCATCACCGCGCGGGTGAAGCCCTGCACGTCCTCCTGCGTGATGCGGCCCTTGGGCCCGGTGCCCTTGACCTCGGCCAGCGGCACGCCGAGCTCGCGTGCGAACTTGCGCACGCTCGGGCTGGCATGCGGCAGGCCGACCGGTGGCCGGGTCGGGTCGTGCGCGGGCGCGGTGGCCGGCGCGGCGGCCACCGGAGCGGCCGCGGGTGCGCTGGCGCTCGCCGCCGGGGCTGCCGCGGGCGCAGGGGCTGGCGTCGGCGCTGCCGCAGGCGCGGCCGGCGCCGCGGCACCGCCGCTGCCTTCCAGCACGGCCAGCAGGTCGCCCTGGTTGAGCTTGTCGCCCAGCTTGACCTTCAGTTCCTTGATTACGCCGGCACCACTCGACGGGATCTCCATCGAGGCCTTGTCGCTCTCGACCGTGACCAGCGATTGCTCCATCTTGACGGTGTCGCCCGGCTTGACCAGCACCTCGATCACGGCGACATCCTTGAAGTCGCCGATGTCGGGCACGCGCACCTCGACCAGACCGCCACCAGCGGCTGGCGCTGCCGCGGCGGGCGCCGGCGTTTGGGGCGCGGCCGGCGCCGGTGCGGCCGGCGCGGGAGCCGCCGCTTTCTGTTCCGGCGCCGCAGCTTCGGCGGCGGCCTCGAGCACCAGGATGGTGCTGCCTTCGCTGACCTGGTCGCCCAGCTTGACCTTGAGCTCCTTGACCACGCCGGCGTGGCTGGACGGAATCTCCATCGACGCCTTGTCGGATTCGACCGTGATGAGCGACTGCTCGACCTTCACGGTGTCGCCCGGCGCCACCAACAGTTCGATCACGCCGACCTCCGCGAAATCGCCGATGTCGGGGATCTTGACTTCAACCAATGCCATGACAAGTCCCTCCGTTTAGGCGTGCAGCGGGTTGATCTTGTCGGCATCGAGGCCGTACTTCCTGATCGCCTCGGCCACCTTGGCGGCCGGCAGCTTACCGTCGTCTGACAGGGCCTTGAGCGCGGCCACCGTGATGTAGTGGCGGTCGATCTCGAAGTGCTTGCGCAGGCGGCGGCGGAAGTCACTGCGGCCGAACCCGTCGGTGCCCAGCACCTTGTAGCTGCGGCCGGCCGGGACGTAGGCGCGGATCTGCTCGGCGTAGTTTTTCAGGTAGTCGGTCGATGCCACCACCGGGCCGGTGGTCTGGCCCAGTTGCTGGGCGACGAAGGACTGGCGCGGCTGCTCGGTCGGGTGCAGCAGGTTCCAGCGGTCGGTGTCCTGGCCCTCGCGTGCCAGTTCGTTGAAGCTGGTGCAGCTCCAGACGTCGGCCTGCACGCCCCACTCGGCGGCCAGCAGCTTCTGCGCCTCGATCGATTCACGCAGGATCGAACCCGAGCCCAGCAGCTGCACGCGCTTGTCGCCTTCGGCGCCAGGCTGGCACAGGTACATGCCCTTGAGGATCTGCTCCTCGGTGCCGGCGACCAGGCCCGGCATCGGGTAGTTCTCGTTCAGCAGGGTGATGTAGTAGAAGACATTGTCCTGCTTCTCGACCATGCGCTTCAAGCCATGGTGCAGGATCACGGCGACCTCGTGCGCGAACGTTGGGTCGTAGCTGACGCAGTTGGGGATCACGCCGGCCAGGATGTGGCTGTGGCCGTCCTCGTGCTGCAGGCCCTCGCCGTTGAGCGTGGTGCGGCCGGCGGTGCCGCCCAGGATGAAGCCGCGCGCCAGCATGTCGCCGGCGGCCCAGGCGAAATCGCCGAAGCGCTGGAACCCGAACATCGAGTAGTAGATGTAGAACGGGATCATGATGCGGTTGTTGGTCGAGTACGAGGTCGCCGCCGCGATCCACGAGCACATGCCGCCGGCCTCGGTGATGCCTTCCTGCAGGATCTGGCCGTTTTCCTGCTCCTTGTAGTACATCACCTGGTCGCGGTCGACCGGGGTGTAGAGCTGGCCCTTGGGGTTGTAGATGCCGATCTGGCGGAACAGCCCTTCCATGCCGAAGGTGCGCGCCTCGTCGACCAGGATCGGCACCACGCGCGGGCCGAGCGCCTTGTCGCGCAGCAGCTGCGTCAGGAAGCGCACGTAGGCCTGGGTGGTGCTGATCTCGCGACCCTCGGCTGTGGGGTCGGTCACCGCCTTGAAGGTCTCCAGCGCGGGAATGGTGAAGCTCTCGTCGGCCTTCTCGCGCCGCGTCGGCAGGTAGCCGCCCAGCGCCTGACGGCGCTCGTGCAGGTACTTCATCTCCGGCGTGTCGTCGGCCGGCTTGTAGTACGGCAGCTTCTCGAGCTCGCTGTCGGGGATCGGGATGTTGAAGCGGTCGCGGATGTAGCGGATGTCCTCGTCGTCCAGCAGCTTGGTCTGGTGCACGGTGTTCTTGGCCTCGCCCGCCTTGCCCATGCCGTAGCCCTTCACCGTCTTGACCAGCAGCACCGTGGGCTGGCCCTCGAAGTGGTAGGCGGCGTGGAAGGCGGCGTAGACCTTCTCCGGGTCGTGGCCGCCGCGCCGCAGTTCCCAGATCTCCTCGTCGGTCATGTGCTCGACCAGCTGCGCCGTCTCGGGGTAGCGGCCGAAGAAGTGCTTGCGGATGTAGGCGCCGTCCATGGCGCGGTAGGTCTGGTAGTCGCCGTCTAGTGTCTCCATCATCACCTGCCGGAGCTTGCCGCTCTTGTCGCGGCGCAGCAGGTCGTCCCAGCCCTTGCCCCACAGCAGCTTGATGACGTGCCAGCCGGCGCCGCGGAAGTCGCCTTCCAGCTCCTGGATGATCTTGCCGTTGCCGCGCACCGGGCCGTCCAGGCGCTGCAGGTTGCAGTTGATGACGAAGATCAGGTTGTCGAGGCGCTCGCGCGAGGCCAGCGTGATGGCGCCGCGGCTCTCGGGCTCGTCCATCTCGCCGTCGCCCAGGAACACCCAGACCTTGCGATTGGCGGTGTCGGCGATGCCGCGCGCGTGCAGGTACTTGAGGAAACGCGCCTGGTAGATCGCCATCATCGGGCCCAGGCCCATGCTGACGGTGGAGAACTGCCAGAAACCCGGCATCAGGTGCGGGTGCGGGTAGCTCGACAGGCCCTTGCCGTGGACCTCCTGGCGGAAGTTCTCCAGCTGCTCCTCGCTGATGCGGCCTTCCAGGTAGGCGCGGGCGTAGATGCCGGGCGCGCTGTGGCCCTGGAAGTAGATGCAGTCGCCGCCGTGGTTCTCGCTCTCGGCGTGCCAGAAGTGGTTGAAGCCGGCGCCCCACATGCTGGCCAGCGAGGCGAACGAGCCGATGTGGCCGCCCAGGCTGCCGCCCTCGGGCGGCTCGATGCGGTTGGCGCGCACCACCATCGCCATGGCGTTCCAGCGCATGTAGGCGCGCAGGCGCTTCTCGATCGCGATGTTGCCGGGGCAGCGCGCCTCCTGCTCGGGCTCCAGCGTGTTGACATAGCCGGTGTTGGCCGAGAACGGCAGGTCGATGCTGCTCTGGCGCGCGTGCTCGAGCAGGTTCTCGAGCAGGAAGTGGGCCCGCTCGGCACCCTCCTTTTCGATCACCGCGGACAGCGCGTCCATCCATTCGCGCGTTTCCAGGGCGTCGGAATCGGCCGGCCGACCGGCGCCAGCTTGAGACTCAGCGGACATGTTCTTGTCTCCTTTAGGTGTTGTGCTTGATGCCATTGTGAACCAAGGTCCGAATCATCCCATATTTTCCCTCTATGTTCCAAATAATGAGTTATAATTTCATAATACGGGATGCAAGATAACGACAGTATCGTGGTCGAGGGCATCGATCGTGCCCGCCTGGAGTCGGTTCGGAGGCTTGTCGGACAGACTTCCGCGCAGCCGGTGCGCGCACTCCCCGACCACCCGCCAGCCGGCCAGTCGCCTACACTGAAATCCATGCAGTCTGCCCCGCCCCCGGTTGCGATCGACCGCGCCCCACCCGGCCCAGTGCCCTGGTGGCGGCGGCTGCGCCATCTGTGGCACGACCACCTGTCGCTGGTGGCCCCGCTGGCGGCGGTGCTGCTGTTCCTGGCGGCGATTATCTCGGCCTTCTGGTATCTACGGCTGGAAGAGCTGCGGCGCGAACAGGAGGCGGTCAAGCGCGACGTCGAATACAGCCAGCAGCGCGTGCGGCTGCGCCTGCTGGAGCGGCAGGAGCAGATGATGCGCCTGGCGCGCGACATCGCCAACCGCGAGGTCAATCCGCAGCAGTTCCGCCTGCGCGCCGCCTCGATGGTGGTACAGCACCCGGAAGTGGTGGCGATCAGCTGGGTCGACGAACGCCAGCGCCTGATCGGCATCGAGGTGTCGCCAAGTGTCGGCGCGACGCGCGACTGGCTGGAGGGCGAGCTCATGAAGCCGGGCGAGGTGCAGGCCGGCTACGAGCTGGCGCGCGACCTGCTGCAGCCGGTGTATTCGCAGCCGAACATGGCCAGCGGCGTCGAGCCGGTGCTGCAGCTGCACGTGCCGATCACGCCCGGCGGCAAGTTCGCCGGCGGCCTGTTCGTCGAGTACTCGGTCGATGCCCTGATGCGCTACGGCGTGCCGGCCGACATGCTGGCCAAGTACGCGATCGCCCTGCTCGACAGCAAGGGCCAGCTGCTGGCCGGCCACAGCATCCCCGATCGCCACGGCCTGGCCGAACGCTTTCCCTGGAGCGGCCAGGTCAACGAGGTGGAAACGCCGGTCGCCCCGGTCGGCAACGGCCTGGTGTTACGGGCCCAGGCCTGGCGCACCTCGCAGGACGCCGTCGGCGGCGCCTGGTTCTGGCTGGTCGCCGTGCTGGCCGCCATGACCACCTGGATGCTGCTGGCCAACTGGCGCCAGAGCCAGCGCCGCCAACAGGCGCAGGACGCCCTGCTGGCCGAGACCAGCTTCCGCCGCGCGATGGAGAACTCGATGCTGACCGGCATGCGTGCGCTGGACCTGGAAGGCCGCATCATCTACGTCAACCCGGCCTTCTGCCGCATGACCGGCTGGACCGAGGAGGACCTGCTGGGCGAGGCGGCGCCGTTCTCCTACTGGCCCGAACAAGACCGCGAGGTGCTGCAGGCGCGCCTGGTCGAGGAACTCGGCGGCGGCGCCGACCCGGCAGGCTTCCAGATGCGGGTGCAGCGCAAGAACGGCTCGCGCTTCGACGCCCGCATGTATGTCTCGCCGCTGATCGACGCCATCGGCAAGCAGACCGGCTGGATGGCGTCGATGACCGACATCACCGAGCCGAACCGCGTGCGGCGCCAGCTGTCGGCCTCCTACGAGCGCTTCACCACCGTGCTGGAGGCGCTGGATGCCTCAGTGTCGGTGGCGCCGCTGGGCAGCGAGGAACTGCTGTTCGCAAACAAGCTGTACCGCCAGTGGTTCGGCGGCACCACCGTCGGCCACCTGTCGCTGGTGGTGCGTGCCGGCACGCCCGAAACCCAGGCCTCGGATGAAAGCCTGGACGTGGTCGACGCCTTCGCCGGCTTGCCGCTCGACGGCCTGGCCACCACGCCGGTGGCCGACCACGCCGAGGTCTACATCGAGCGCCTGGACAAGTGGCTGGAAGTGCGCTCGCGCTACCTGAACTGGGTCGACGGCCGGCTGGCGCAGATGGTGATCGCCACCGACATCACCGCGCGCCACCACGCCGCCGAACAGGCTGCGGCGCAGGCCGAGCGGGCGCAGACCGCCAGCCGCCTGATCACCATGGGCGAGATGGCCTCCAGCGTGGCGCACGAGCTGAACCAGCCGCTGACGGCGATCAGCAACTACTGCAACGGCATGATCTCGCGCCTGCGCGGCGGCACCATCAACCCGGCCGATCTGCTGGTCGCGCTCGACAAGACGGCACGCCAGGCGCAGCGCGCCGGCCAGGTGATCCAGCACATCCGCAACTTCGTCAAGCGCAGCGAGCCGCGCCGCCAGTGGGCCGAGATCCCGCCGATGATCGAGCAGGTGGTCGAGCTGGCCGAGATCGAGCTGCGCCGGCGCCAGGTGCGCCTGACCTACTTCGTGGCGCCGCAACTGCCGGCGCTGTTCGTCGACCCGATCTTGATCGAGCAGGCGCTGATCAACCTGATCAAGAACGGCGCCGAGTCGATCGACGTGGCCGAGCGGCCGGTCGGCAACCGCGTGGTCGACCTGCGCATCACGCAACGCGACATCGACGGCCAGCCGGTGCTGCACTTCGCCGTGGCCGACACCGGCCGCGGGCTGCCGCCGGAGGTGCTGGACCGCCTGTACGAGGCTTTCTTCTCGACCAAGCACGAGGGCCTGGGCATCGGCCTGAACCTGTGCCGTTCGATCGTCGAGGCGCACCAGGGGCGGATCACGGCGGAGAATCTCTACAATGCGGGCCACATCGTGGGCTGCCGCTTCAGTTTCTGGATTCCGGTTGGCCCGGAGCAGGATGCGGCGCCCAGCGCCCACAGCAGCAGGATGGCGGCATGAATTTGATTCCAAAGCGGGGCACGGTATACGTCGTCGACGACGACGAGGCGGTCAGGGATTCGATCCAGTGGCTGCTCGAAGGACAGGACTACCGGGTGCGCTGCTTTGAATCGGCCGAGGTGTTCCTGGCCCGCTACGACCCGCGCGAAGTGGCCTGCCTGATCATCGACATCCGCATGAACGGCATGAGCGGGCTCGACCTGCAGGACCGCTTGCTGGAGCGCCAGTCGCCGCTGCCGGTGGCCTTCATCACCGGCCACGGCGACGTGCCGCTGGCCGTGGACACGATGAAGAAGGGCGCGATGGACTTCATCCAGAAGCCGTTCAAGGAAAACGAGCTGGTGTCGCTGGTCGAGCGCATGCTGGCGCAGGCGCGCATCAGCTTTGCCGAGCACCAGCAGGCCGCCAGCCGCGACGCGCTGCTGGCCAAGCTGACCGGCCGCGAGGCCCAGGTGCTGGAGCGCATCGTCGCCGGTCGCCTGAACAAGCAGATCGCCGACGACCTCGGCATCAGCATCAAGACGGTGGAGGCGCACCGCGCCAACATCATGGAAAAGCTGGGCGCCAACACGGTGGCCGACCTGCTCAAGATCGCGCTCGGGCAGAACGGCCATCGAAGCTGAGCTTGCGCGCCGGCGCGCCCGCTGACAGCCGGCATGGCGAGCGCGCCCGCCGTGGCGCCGTGCCACCCGGCTCCTGTTTCCTGTCTTCATTTCACCAGCAGAGTCCCGCATGACCGCCCAGTTGATCGATGGCAACGCGCTTGCCCGGCAAGTTCGCGCCGAGGTGGCGCACCGCGTCGAGGCGCTGAAAAGCCACGGCGTGCAGCCGCACCTGGTGGTGATCCTGGTCGGCGAGGATCCGGCCAGCCAGGTCTACACGCGCAACAAGGTCGCCGACAGCGAGCAGACCGGCCTCGGCGCCACGCTCGAGCGCTACCCCGCCGACATGGCGGAGGCCGATCTGCTGGCGCGCATCGCGGCGCTGAATGCCGACCCGGCCGTGCACGGCATCCTGGTGCAGTTGCCGCTGCCGCGGCACATGGACTCGAGCAGCGTCATCGAGGCCATCGCGCCCGCCAAGGACGTGGACGGCTTTCACGTCGCCTCGGCCGGTGCGCTGATGGTCGGCCAGCCGGGCTTTCGCCCCTGCACGCCCTACGGCTGCATGAAGATGCTGGAATCGATCGGCATGCGCGATCTGCGCGGCAAGCACGCGGTGGTGATCGGGCGCAGCAACATCGTCGGCAAGCCGATGGCCATGATGCTGCTGGCCGCCAATGCCACCGTCACCATGTGCCACAGTGGCACGCCCGACCTGGCCGCGCTGACCCGGCAGGCCGACGTGGTGGTGGCCGCGGTCGGCAAGCGCAAGGTGCTCACGGCCGACATGGTCAAGCCCGGCGCGGTGGTAATCGACGTCGGCATGAACCGGGATGAGCAAGGCAAGCTGTGCGGCGACGTCGACTTCGATGGCGTGAAACAGGTTGCCGGCTGGATCACCCCGGTGCCCGGCGGCGTCGGCCCGATGACGCGCGCCATGCTGCTGGTGAACACCATCGAGGCGGCCGAGCGCACGCTCGCCTGACACCGTGCGGGCGCGCCGCGCGGCCCTGCTGCTGTCGGCCTGCGCCTGGCTGCCGTCCGCCTGGGCGTCCGATGCCGACTTCGATGACGGCGGCGCGCTCGACCCCATCGTGGTGCGGGGCAGTCGCGCCATTGCCGAGCGCTGGCACTCGCCGGCCGCGCTGGAAGTTATCAGCGGCGATGAGTTGCGTGCCGGCCGGCCGCAGATCAGCATCGCCGACGGCCTGAGCCGCCTGCCCGGCCTGGTGGTGCGCGAGCGCCACAACCACGCCCAGGACCTGCAACTGTCGGTGCGTGGCTTCGGCAGCCGCGCCAGCTTCGGCGTGCGCGGGCTCAAGCTGTACGTCGACGGCATCCCGGCCAGCGCGCCGGACGGCCAGGGGCAGACCAGCCACTTTCCTATCGGCGCGGCCGAACGCATCGAATTCGTGCGCGGGCCGCTCGCGGCGCTGTACGGCGCCAACAGCGGCGGCGTGCTGGCGCTCACCACCGAGGACGGCCGCTGGCCGGGCGAATGGCGCGCCGGCTTCGCCGCCGGCAGCGACGGGCAGTGGCGCCTGTCGAGCCAGGTGCTCGGCCGCACCGCTCCGCCGGAGCAAACGGGCTGGGCCTACGCACTCGCCGTCAGCGGCTTCACGACCGACGGCGCGCGCCCGCACAGTGCGGCCACGCAGGGCACGGCCAACCTCAAGCTGTCGCGCCAGGACGCCGATGGCCGGCTGGTGCTGCTGCTGAATCATCACCAGGGCCAGGCCCAGGATCCGCTGGGCCTGTCGCGCGCCGAGTTCGACGCCGACTGGCGCCAGACCACCGCCAACGCGCTGCGCTACGACAGCCGCAAGACTGTGCATCAGACCCAACTCGGCGCCGCCTGGGAGCGGCGCCTGGGCGCCGGGCAGCGACTGGAGCTGATCGGCTGGCTGGGCCAGCGCGGCGTGGTGCAGTACCAGGCGATTCCGCCCGCCGCCCAGGCCGCGCCGACCTCGGCTGGCGGCGTGATCGATCTGAACCGCGGCTACGGCGGCATCAATGCGCGCTGGCGGCTGGAGCGCCCGATGGGCGACGCCACGCTCGGCCTGGTCGCCGGCTTGAGCTGGAGCCGCCAGCAGGAGCATCGCCGGGGCTACGAGAACTTCATCGGCGAACGCCTGGGCGTGCGTGGCCGCCTGCGCCGCGACGAGCGCAACGTCGCCGACGCGCTGGAACCCTACGTGCAGGCCGAATGGCGAAGCGGCCCCTGGACGCTCTCGGGCGGCCTGCGCCATTCACGCATCGCGTTCAGTTCGCGCGACCATTACATCGGACCCGGCAACGACGACAGTGGCCGTGTGCGGTTCTCCGGCTTCAGCTCGGTGCTCGGCGCGCGGGTGCAACTGGCCGATGCACTACAACTGTTCGGCAGCATCGGTGGCGGCCTGGAGACACCGACGCTGAACGAGGCGGCCTACTCGCCCGGTGGCCAGGGTGGCCTGAACCGGGCCCTGGGCGCCAGCCGCCACCGCAGTGCCGAGATCGGCCTGCGTGGGCGCCATGGCTGGGGCGGCTGGAGCGCCACCGCCTTCCAGGTGCACAGCGACAACGAGATCGTGCCGGCGCTCAGCCAGGGCGGCCGCACCACCTACCAGAACGCCGGCCGCACGCGCCGCCACGGGCTGGAGCTGGCACTGGATGCGGAGCTCGGTGAGTTCACGCTGGGTGCGGCGGCCAGCTTCATGCGGGCAAGGTTCCGCGACGGCTACAGCCGCTGCACCGCCCTGCCCTGCAGCAACCCGGCCGATCGGGTGCCCGCCGGCAAGCGCATCCCCGGACTGCCGCGCCAGCAGTTGACGGCGCAGCTCGACTGGCGGCCAAGCTGGGCCCGCGGCGGCGTGATCGGGCTGGAAGCGCGCCACATCGGCCGCGTGCCGGTCAACGACGCCAACACCGACTTCGCCGGCGCCGCCACCGTGTTCGCCCTCAGCGCGCGGCACGAGCTCACGCGTGGCAACTGGCGCATTCAGCCGTTCCTGCGCATCGACAACCTCGGCAACCGGCGCCACGCCGGCTCGACGATCGTCAATGAAGGCAATGGCCGCTTTTTCGAGCCGGCGCCAGGCCGCTCGGTCTTCGTCGGGCTGGAGTTGCGGGCGCGGCGCTGAACTTGACGGAATACCGGACGCAGCGGACGCAAGGGTTTCGCGGAAGACGCAGAAGAAGACCACCAAAGGGTTGTTGTTGAATCTTCCGCGTCCTCGGCGTAGTTCTTGCGTCCTCCGCATCCAGCTGTTCGACTTGAGAATCAATCCATCCGCCCTCATCTTTCATTCCATGCCCAATCCGCTGCTCGACTTCACCGACCTTCCCCTGTTCGACCAGATCCGCCCGGAGCACGTCGCGCCGGCGACGGATCAGCTGCTGACCGAGGCCGATGCCGCGCTCGAACGCGTCACCGCCGACGATTTCCCCGCCGACTGGGCGGCGCTGTCGGGCACGCTGGGCGTGGCGACCGAGCGGCTGGGCCGTGCCTGGGGCGCTGTCAGCCACCTGAACGCCGTCGCCGACACACCGCCGCTGCGCGCCGCCTACAACGCGGCGCTGCCGAAGATGACCGAGTTCTGGACCCGGCTTGGCGCCGACGAGCGCCTGTACGCCAAGTACAAGGCGATCGACCCGGCCACCCTCGATACCGAACAGCAGGAAGCGCTTCGCCACGCGCTGCGCGACTTCGTGCTGGATGGCGCCGAGCTGCAGGGCGAGGCCAAGGCGCGCTTTGCCGCCATCCAGGACCGACTCGCCGAGCTGGGCCAGAAGTTCAGCGAGAACACTTTGGACGCCACCGACGCCTACGCCTGGTACGCCGGCGAGGACGAACTGGCCGGCGTTCCACCCGACGTGAAGCAGGCTGCGCGCGCCGCAGCCGAGACCGAAGGCCGCGACGGCTACAAGCTGACGCTCAAGCTGCCGTGCTACCTGCCGGTGATGCAGTTCGGCACCGATCGGCCGCTGCGCGAGCGGCTGTACCGGGCCTACGTCACGCGTGCCTCGGACCAGGCCGAAGGCGATGCGGTGCGCTTCGACAACGCACCGCTGATGCGCGAGATCCTGCAGCTGCGGCGCGAGGAGGCACGACTGCTCGGCTATGCCAATTTCGCCGAAGTGTCGATCACGCCCAAGATGGCCCGCTCGCCGCAGCAGGTGATCGAGTTCCTGCACCAGCTTGCCGCCAAGGCGCGGCCCTATGCCGAGCGCGACGTGCAGGATCTGCGCCGCTTCGCCGCCGACGAGCTGGGGCTGGACGACCCACAGGCCTGGGACTGGCCGTTCATCGGCGAGCGCCTGAAGGAAGCGCGCTACGCCTTCAGCGAGCAGGAAGTCAAGCAGTACTTCACCGCGCCGAAGGTGCTGGCCGGCCTGTTCAAGATCGTCGAAACGCTGTTCGAGGTCGCGATCCGGCGCGACCGCGCGCCGACCTGGCACCCGGCGGTCGAGTTCTACCGCATCGAGCGCGACGGCCGGCTAATCGGCCAGTTCTACCTTGACCCCGGCGCGCGCGCCGGCAAGCGGGGCGGCGCCTGGATGGACGACGTGCGGGCGCGCTGGCTGCGCCCCGACAGCCGCGCGCTGCAGACGCCGGTGGCGCACCTGGTGTGCAACTTCGCCGAAGGCGTGGGCGGCCAGCCGCCGCTGCTGACGCACGACGACGTGATCACGCTGTTCCACGAGTTCGGCCACGGCCTGCACCACCTGCTGACGCAGGTCGACGAGCTCAGCGTCTCGGGCATCAGCGGCGTCGAGTGGGACGCGGTCGAGTTGCCGAGCCAGTTCATGGAGAACTTCTGCTGGGAATGGGAAGTGCTGCGCCACATGACGGCCCACGTCGACACCGGCGCGCCGCTGCCGCGCGCGCTGTACGACAAGATGGTGGCGGCCAAGAACTACCAGGCCGGCATGCAGACGCTGCGCCAGATCGAGTTCGCGCTGTTCGACATGCTGCTGCACACCGAGCACGATCCGGCGCTGGACTTCCAGCCGCTGCTCGAGCGCGTGCGCGCCGAGGTCGCGGTGCTCCAGCCGCCGGCCTTCAACCGCATGGCCCAGACCTTCAGCCACGTCTTCGCTGGCGGCTATGCGGCCGGCTACTACAGCTACAAATGGGCCGAGGTGCTGTCGGCGGACGCCTATGCAGCGTTCGAGGAAACCGCCGCCGACGATGGCACGCCCAGCATCGAGACCGGCCGCCGCTACCGCCAGGCGATCCTGGAAGCCGGCGGCAGCCACCCAGCGATGGAATCCTTCAAGGCCTTCCGCGGCCGCGAGCCGACGCTGGACGCGCTGCTGCGCCACCAGGGCATGGCTTGACTGGTGTTCGGCAAGGCCTGGATCGGACAGCGGAGCTGACTAGACGCGAAGGTTCCGCGAAAGTCGCGAAAGACAGCCTTCGAGAACAATTCTTGAATGCTTCGCGTCCTTCGCGCAGTTCTTGCATTCGTGGCGTCCGGTTGTTCTGACTTCCCGATCTGCTATCCACGCGAGCGCACACCCAGCAGCGCATCGGCGTAGGCCTGCCATTCAGCCGACTTGCCGATGTCGGCGAACACACCCGCTCGGGCCTGGTCGGCCACCCACTGCTGCTTGCCGGCGATGGCGCGCGCCATAAAGGGCTCGAAGCCGGCCTCCTGCACCGTGCGCGCCGATTCGCGCATTTCCTCGGCGCGGCGCTGGCCGTGCTGCGCCACGCGGCTGAAGAAGTAGGCGCCCTGCGCGCTCCAGTCGATGCCGGGAAAGGTTTCCTGCAAGGTCGGCAGCACGTGTTCCTCGACGCCGTAGGCGCGCGCCGCCGTGTAGCTCTCGATCACCAGCGCCTCCAGGCCCTTGATCATCACGCTGCGGCACATCTTGATCGCGCTGGCGATGCCCAGCCGCTCACTCACCACCTTGGCGTCCATGCCCCAGCGGTTCAGGCGCTCGGCCAGCTCGGCCGCACGCGCGCCGCCCAGCAGCATCGGCACGCGGATGCCGTAGGGCGGCACCGAGGTCATGACGCCGGCCTCGACGTAATGCGCGCCGGCGTCCTCGATCAGGCGCGCGCACTGCTGCTTGGTGCCCGGCGAGGCGGAATTGAGATCCAGGAACAGCGCGCCGGCGCGGATATGGCGCGCCGCCTGCTCGGCCACCGCCAGCGTGTTCGAGGCGGTGACCGCCGAGATCACCAGGTCGCTTGCCGCGCACAACGCCTGCGCCGACCCATGCGCCTCGATGCCCGCCTGCCCGGCATGCGCCCGTTCCCGCTCGCGTGTGGCGGGTTCGGCGAACTTCAGATCCCAGGCACCCACCGACCCGACGTCGGCCTGCCCTTTCAGGCCGGCCGAGAAGATCTTGCCGACTTCGCCGTACCCGATCAGACCGATGTGCTCAAGCGTGCTCATAAGTACCCCACTCCATCCCATGCAACAAGCGCCCGCCTGGCTGCCACGACGCTGATCGAACTCCTGATTGCTTCAAATCCTTCGGGGAACTTTCGTGTTCGGATGCCTGGTCGTTGAACCGATCGACCACCGTCACTGCCGCTCGATCTTGGCCTTGGCGATCACCTCGCCCCAGCGCTGAATGTCCCCCTTCAACATGTCGGCGGCAGTCACCGGCGTGCCGGGATGTGGGTCGAGGTTGAGCGCTTCCAGCTTCTGCCGCACCGCCGCATCGGCCAGGGCGGCATTGACCGCCTTGTTGAGCTGCTCGACCACCGGCTTCGGCGTCCCGGCCGGCACTGCCAGCCCGTTCCACGAGGCGGCATTCAAGCCCTTGACGCCGGCTTGCTGCGCGGTCGGCACATCGGGCAGCACGCGCGAGCGCTTGTTGCCGGTGACCGCCAGCGGGCGCAGCGCCTTGCCCTGGATCTGCGCCAGCAGCGGGCTCAGGATGTCCAGCCCGGCGTGCAGCTGGCCACTGCGGATGGCGGTGATCACGTCCGGCGTGCCCTTGAACGGCACCACCTGCAGATCCAGCCCGGCGGCGCTCTTGAACAGCTCGGCCGCCAGGTGCTGGGTGGTGCCGATGTTGGGCGTGCCCAGGTTCAGCCTGCCGGGGTTGGCCTGGCCCCAGGTGATCAGCTCACCCAGGGTCTTGAACTCACCACCCTCGTTGGCGACGATGACCAGATCGAACGTGGCCAGCGGCGCCACCGGCGTGAAGGCCTTCAGGGTATCGAACGGCAGCGACCTGAACAGCGCCTCGCTGACGGCGGTGCCGCTCGAGATCAGCAGCAGCGTGTGGCCGTCCGGCGCCGCACCAGCCACCGTCTGTCCTGCCACCACGCCGCCGGCGCCAGGCTTGTTCTCGATCACCACCGGCTGGCCGAGCGTTCTGGCCATGTGTTCGCCGACCGCGCGCGCCGTGATGTCAGCGGCGCCGCCGGGCGCATTGGGCACCACGATCTTGACCACCTTGGACGGGAACTTGGTGGCGGCGAGCGCGATGCCCGGGCACAGCGCGGCGGATGCGCTGGCGAGCAGCAATTGGCGGCGGATCATTGGCGGCTCCTGGCTGGTCTGGCGATCGGGGTCGGTGCGATGCACGGGTGCGAGCCTATTTTGCCAACTCGACGGTTCCCACGTTCGCCACGGGAAAACCCTGATCGGAAAAAGCGGCAAGACTCTTGTATTTAGTTATATTTCATAATGATAATACGCAGCAAGGAGACCCTATGCCGAAGCCAAACAAGGACATCTCGCTCGAACTCGCGGGCAAGAAGAAGGAGATCGCCGTCGTGCGCCTGACGCGGGCATCCAAGCGCAATGCGCTCTCGGATGGCCTGATCGCCGCCTTGCGCGACATCTTCCAGAACCTGCCCGGCAGCGTGCGCGCGGCGGTGATCGACGGCGAAGGCGAGCATTTCTGCGCCGGGCTCGACCTGTCCGAACTCAAGGAGCGCGACGCCGGCGAAGGCATGCACCATTCGCGCAACTGGCACGTGGCGTTCGACGCGGTGCAGTACGGCCCGGTGCCGGTGGTCGCCGCGCTGCATGGCGCGGTGGTCGGTGGCGGGCTGGAACTGGCCAGCGCAGCGCATATCCGCGTCGCCGACGACACCACCTTCTACGCCCTGCCGGAAGGCACGCGCGGCATCTTCGTCGGCGGCGGCGGCTCGGTGCGCATCCCCAAGCTGATCGGCGTGGCGCGCATGACCGACATGATGCTCACCGGCCGCGTCTACAACGCCGAGGACGGCGAGCGCCTGGGTCTTGCGCAGTACCTGGTGCCGGCCGGCAACGCCTTCGACAAGGCGATGGAGTTGGCCGAGCGCATCGCCACCAACGCACCGCTGACCAACTACGCGCTGATGCACGCGCTGCCGCGCATTGCCGAGCAGCCGGCCGACCACGGCTTCATGACCGAGGCGCTGATCAGCGCGATCGCCCAGGCCGCGCCCGATGCCAAGGCGCGCGTGCGCGCCTTCCTGGAGGGCAAGCCCGGTACCAAGGTGAAGAAGGGATGACGGCAGCGTTCGCCGCCACGCCGCATGGCTGACGACTGACATCGCATGCGTGGCGCACCGGCATCGGCCATCCATCACGCACCGGCCAGCCAGCCAGCCACCACCAGTCGTCACAGGAAATCGGAGAGAGACAAACATGAGCAGCAATACCGCAGCACCGAAGTACCGCCCCCTCGCCTTCGGCGTCACGCGCGTGCAGGTTCGCGAGGCTGACGGCGGCGTGCAGTACCTGAGCGCGGAGCAGCCGCTGGCGCCGTTTGGCGAGCGCATGTCGGACCGGCTGGTCCATTGGGCGCGCGAGACGCCTGATGAGACCTTCGTGGCGCAGCGCGAGCGCCTGCCGGACGGCCGGCTCGGCGACTGGCGCCGCGTCAGCTACGCCGAGGCCCTGGCGGCCGCGCGCCGCATCGGGCAGGCGCTGCTCGACCGCGGCCTGTCGGCAGAACGCCCGGTCATCGTCCTGAGCGACAACGGCATCGACCACGCGCTGCTGGCGCTGGGCTGCATCTATGTCGGCATCCCGTTCTCGCCCGCATCGCCGGCGTATTCGACGATCAGCAAGGACTACGGCAAGCTGCGCCACATCATCGACACGCTGACGCCGGGCCTGATCTGGGCCGAGGACGGCGAGCGCTACGGCCCGGCGCTGGCGGCGACGGCGCCGGCCGACTGCGAGATCGCCGTTTCGCGCAACGCCGATCACCCGAAGCTGAAGGGTCGCCAGGCCACGCTGCTGGCCGATCTGCTGGCCACCGATCCGACGCCCGCGGTCGATGCGGCGCAGGCGGCCACCGGCCCCGACACCATCGTCAAGTTCCTGTTCACCAGCGGCTCGACCAAGCTGCCCAAGGCGGTGATCAACACCAACCGCATGTGGTGCGCCAACCAGCAGCAGATGCGCCATTCGATGCCGATCCTGACCGAGGAGAAGCCGGTGCTGGTCGACTGGCTGCCCTGGAACCACACCTTCGGCGGCAACCACAACGTCGGCATGGTGCTGAACAACGGCGGCACGCTCTACATCGACGAGGGCAAGCCGACGCCGGCGCTGGTCGGCGAAACGCTGCGCAACCTGCGCGAGGTGGCGCCGACGCTGTACTTCAACGTGCCGACCGGCTTCGAGGCGATCGCCAACGCCATGAAGACCGATGACGCGCTGCGCGGCAAGCTGTTCTCGCGCGTGAAGATGTTCTTCTACGCCGGCGCCTCGCTGCCGCAATCGGTGTGGGATTCGCTGTTCGAGAGCGCCGAGCGCGAGATCGGCGAGCGCATCATCATGACCTGCGGATTCGGCATGACCGAGTCGAGCCCGTACGGCCTGTTCCCCAGCGGCCCCGATATCAAGGCCGGCGAACTGGGCCTGCCGACACCCGGCATGGAATGCAAGCTGGTGCCGATCGAGGGCAAGACCGAGTTGCGCTACCGCGGCCCCAATATCACGCCCGGCTACTGGCGCGCACCCGAGGCCACGGCCGAAGCCTTCGACGAGGAAGGCTTCTTCTGCACCGGCGACGCCGTGCTGTGGATCGACCCGGCCGA
This sequence comes from Ottowia sp., assembly GCF_035444425.1. Lineage (GTDB taxonomy): Bacteria > Pseudomonadota > Gammaproteobacteria > Burkholderiales > Burkholderiaceae_C > Ottowia. The sequence continues at coordinate 25,255 of NZ_DAOMOQ010000008.1, forward strand.
CCGCAACCGAGGCCTGCGCTTCGACGGCCGCATCGCCGAGGACTTCAAGCTCGCCACCGGGACCTTCGTCAGCGTCGGGCCCTTGCGCGGCCGCGTGATCGCCGGCGGTGCACCCTATGTCCAGGATGTGGTCATCACCGGCCTCAACCGCAACGAAGTCGGCGCGCTGGTGTTTCCGACCCAGGCGGTGCGATCGCTTGCCGGCCTGCCCGCCGACGCCCCGATGAGCGAGGTGCTGAAGGCGCCGGCGGTGCTGGAGAAGTTCCAGAGCCTGGTGACCGACCTGTCGCTCACCGCCACCGGCAGCGCCAACCGGGTCACGCGCCTGATGCTGATGGCCGAGCTGCCATCGATCGACCTCGGTGAAGTCACCGACAAGGGCAGCATCAACCAGCGCGCCGTGCTCAAGCACCGCGATGACCTGGTGCAGGCGCTGTACAACGAGACGCCGGGGCACATCGTCATCAAGCCGGACATGAAGCTCTAGTTCGCCCGGCTGCATGCAAGACATTCGAACAGGCCGCAGAGGCGCGAAGGCACAGAGGTTCGCAGAGGTTCCTTCTTTTCTTTCCGCTGCGTCTCCGTGACTCTGTGTTCCGGCCCAAGCAACAAGGAAAGGTTCTCGACATGGCCACCAAAGGATTCTTCACCGCCTTCGACGACGTCTGGATGCTGGATGGCGTGCGCACGCCGATGGTCGACTACCGCGGCGCGCTGGGCCATGTGTCGCCCACCGACCTCGGCATCAAGGCGGCGCGCGCAATCCTCGGGTGCGCCGGCGTGCCGGCTGGCGACATCGGCTCGGTGGTCTGCGGCAACATGGCGCCGGGCGACTTCGATCAGTTCTTCCTGCCACGCCTGATCGGCCTCTACGCCGGCGTGCCGCTGGAGGTGCCGGCCATCATGGCGCAGCGCATCTGCGGCACCGGTTTCGAGCTGTTCCGCCAGGCCGGCGAACACATCCAGGGCGGTGCCTGCGACGCGGCGCTGGTGGTCGGCACCGAGAGCATGACGCGCAACCCGATCGCCGCGTTCGAGCACCGCACCGGCTTCAAGCTGGGCGCGCCGGTGGGTTTCAAGGACTACATGTGGGAGGCGCTGAAGGACCCGGCGGCCGGCATCAACATGATCCAGACCGCCGAGAACCTGGCGAAAAAATACGGCATCACGCGCGAGCAGGTCGACGAGTTTGCCCACCAGTCGTTTGCCAAGGCGGTGGCGGCGCAGCAGAGCGGCTTCCTGGCCGGCGAGATCGTGCCGGTGGTCAGCGAGAAGTTCGAGCTGGAGGGTTACAAGACCCGTGCCATCCGCCTGCAGGGCAAGCTCACCGAGGTCGCGCAGGACACGCACCCGCGCCCCTCGCCGGTCGAAGTGCTGACCAAGCTGCGCCCGGTGTTCGAGGGCGGCGTGCAGACCGGCGGCAACTCGTCCGCGCTGGTCGATGCCGCGGCTGCGGCCGTGGTCGCCTCGGGAGCCTATGCCAAGGCCAACGGAAAGCAGCCGCTGGCGCGCGTGGTGGCTGCCGCCGTCGTCGGCGTACCGCCCGAGATCATGGGCATCGGCCCGGCGCCGGCGATCCGCCTGCTGCTCGAGCGCACCGGCCTCAAGCTCGACGACATCGGCCGCTTCGAGGTCAACGAGGCCCAGGGCGCACAGACGCTGGCGGTCGCCCAGGAACTCGGCATGGATCTGGCCAGGCTCAACGTCAACGGCGGCGCCATCGCGCTCGGCCATCCGCTGGCGGCCACCGGCGTGCGGCTGACCATCACCGTGGCGCGCGAGATGCGGCGCGCCGGCCTCAAGTACGGCATCAGTTCAGCCTGCGTTGGCGGCGGCCAGGGTATGGCGCTGCTGCTGGAGAATCCGGCGGCCTAAGCATCGAACCCTCAACAGGACACAGAGGCACAGAGACTCACCGAAGTTTGTCCTCTTCTTTTTTCTGTGCCTCTGTGCCTTAAGTGTTCTGTTCGACTTCTTCAGGAGATTCATTCATGCAGATCAATGGACAAGCCGCCCTCGTCACCGGTGCCGGCTCCGGCCTGGGCGAAGCCACCGCGCGCGAGCTGGCGCGTCTGGGCGCCAAGGTGGCGGTGCTCGACGTCAATCTCGACAACGCCAGCAAGGTGGCCGCCGACATCAGCGCGCAGTACGGCGACGGCTGCGCCGTGGCGATCCAGGCCGACGTGACCAGCAGCGAATCGATGCAGGCCGCCATTGAGCAGGCCGCTGCCACGCACGGCCCGGCGCGCATCCTGATGCAGATCGCCGGCATCGGCACCGCCCGGCGGGTGATTGGCAAGGACGGCAGCGCGGCGCCGCTGGAAGACTTCATCAGGGTCGTCAACGTGAACCTGATCGGCACCTACAACGCCGCACGCTTGTTCGCCGCCGCCTGCGCCAGGCTCCCACCGATGGAAGACGGCGAGCGCGGCGCCATGGTGTTCACTGCCAGCGTGGCCGCGTTCGACGGCCAGGTGGGACAGCAAGCCTACAGCGCGTCGAAGGGCGGCGTGGTCGGCATGACGCTGCCGATGGCGCGCGACCTGGCGCAGCACGGCATCCGCGTCTGCACCATCGCGCCGGGCCTGTTCAACACGCCGCTGATGCGCACCTTGCCCGAGCCCGTGCAGGCCTCGCTGGCGGCCTCGATCCCCTTCCCCTCGCGGCTCGGCAAGCCGGAGGAGTTTGCCGAACTGGCCTGCCACATCGTCACCAACGGGCACCTGAACGGCGAGGTGATCCGCCTGGACGGCGCGCTGCGCATGGCGCCACGATGACGGATCGGCCCGGTACGCTAAGGGCCACCTGATGAAATCCCTGACAACAAGATGAGCAAGACGACTGTTTACGACGTGAAAGTGATGTTCGGCGACTGCGACCCGGCCGGCATCGTGTTCTTTCCCAATTTCTGCAAGTGGATGGATGCCTCCTCGCTCGATTTCTTCATGCAATGCGGCATACCGCCCTGGCGCGAGTTGGAGAAGACCGTCGGCATCATCGGCACGCCGCTGCTGGAGATCCACACCAAGTTCTTCAAGCCGGCCACCTACGGCGACAAGCTGAGCGTCTACACCAGCGTGGCCGAATGGCGCGACAAGGTGATCATCCACAAGCACGTCATCCGGCGCGGCGACCTGGTGCTGTGCGAGGGCCTGGAGACCCGCGCCTTCGTGGTCCATCCCGACGGTGACCCGGAGCGCCTGAAAGCCATCCCGATCCCCGAGTTCATCAGAAGGGCCTGCTCATGACGCACTCCTGAACCACCCCACACCCCCTCGCCTTTCCACGCGCCAGGCGCTGACGACCGGCTCGCAGCCACTGCAACCCGCCTGCCGACCATTTTTTCACCATTCGTTTTCCACCCTGCAACCCAAGGAGACAACCCATGACCCGATTCACCCTCAAGGCCATCGTGGCCGCCACCGTCCTGGCTGCGAGCGGCGCAGCGCTGGCCGATATCACCATCGGCGTGATCGCGCCCATGACCGGCCCGGCCTCCGGCCTGGGCATCCCGGCCGGCAACCAGGTCAAGCTGTGGCCGAAGGAGATCGCCGGCGAGAAGCTCAACGTCCTCCTGATGGATGACGCCACCGACCCGAACCAGGGCGTGACGCACGCCAAGCGCTTCGTCACCAACGACAAGGTCGACGTCATCATGGGCTCGGTCGCCACGCCGGTGGCCGCCGCCATCGCCCAGGTTGCCGAGGAATCGGGCACGCCGCAGATCGCCTGGTCGCCGGTGGCGGTGCCGGGCGGCAAGGACAAGTGGACCTTCCGCATGCCGCAGTCGAACGCGGTGATGGGCCACGCCATCATCGAGCATATGAAGAAGCAGGGCATCAAGACCATCGGCTTCCTCGGCTACAGCGATGCCTACGGCGAAACCTGGCTGACCGACTTCAAACCCCAGGCCGAGAAGGCCGGCATGAAGCTGGTGCAGGTCGAGCGCTTCGCCCGCGCCGACACCAGCGTGACCGGCCAGGCACTCAAGCTGGTGTCGGCCAACCCGGATGCCATGCTGGTGGTGGCCTCGGGTTCGGGCGCCGCCATGCCGCAGATGGCGCTGGTCGACCGTGGCTACAAGGGCAAGATCTACCAGACCCACGCCGCCGCCACGCGCGACCTGATGCGGGTCGGCGGCAAGGCGGTGGAAGGCGGTTTCGTCGTTTCCGGCCCGGCGGTGCTGGCCGAGCAGTTGCCCGACACGCACCCGGCCAAGGCCGAGGCGATCAAGTTCGTGCAGCAGTACGAGAAAGCCTACGGCCCCGGCTCGCGCAACCAGTTCGCCGGCCATGCCTACGACTCGATCATCGTGATGGAAAAGGCGGTGCCGATCGCGCTCAAGAAGGCCAAACCAGGCACGCCCGAGTTCCGTTCGGCGCTGCGCGATGCCTTCGAGCAGATCGGCAAGACCACACTGGCGCATGGCGTGCTGAACTGGACCGCGCAGGACCACTGGGGCTACACGGAAGACACCGGCGTGCTGATGCGCGTGACCGGCGGCGAGTTCAAGGTCGAGAAGTAAGCGCCGTGCGCGGCCGATGCGCCGGCATCCCGCAGCAGCCGGCCCGCCTCGTGCGGGCCGGCGCACACGGGTCGTCGACTCCACGGCCGAACCCTGAACGGGCCGTGGAGGCACGGCCGCATCCAGCCACTTGAGCAAGGCGCATGAACGACTACCGCGTCCCCGTCGAGGACCTGAACTTCATCCTGTTCGACGTGCTACGCGCGCCGCAGCAGCTCGCCGACACGCCTGCCTTCGTCGACGCCGACGAGGCGCTGATGCGCCAGTTGCTGGACGAGATGGGCCGGTTCGTCAGCGGCATGATCGCGCCGCTGAACCGCGTCGGTGACGAGACCGGCGCGCGGTGGCAGGACGGTGCCGTCACCATGCCACCCGGTTTTCGCGACGCCTACCAGGCCTTCTGGCAGGCCGGCTGGCCGGCCTTGAGCGCCGCGCCCGAGCACGGCGGCCAGGGCCTGCCCGCCGTGCTGGACGCGGCGCTGTACGAGAGCCTGTCGGCCGCCAACCACGGCTGGACCATGGCGCCGGGCCTGCTGCATGGTGCCTATGAATGCCTGCGGCATCATGGCAGTGAGGAACTGAAGCGCGAGTATCTGGAAAAGATCGCCAGCGGCGAGTGGCTGGCCACCATGTGCCTGACCGAGCCGCAGGCCGGCAGCGACCTGGGCCTGTGCGCCACGAGGGCCGTGCCGCAAGCCGACGGCAGCTACCGCCTGAGTGGCACCAAGATCTTCATCAGCGGCGGCGAGCACGACCTCACGAGCAACATCGTGCACCTGGTGCTGGCGCGCCTGCCCGACGCGCCGCCGGGGCCCAAAGGCCTGTCGCTGTTCCTGGTGCCCAAGTTCTATCCGGACGGAACACGTTCGGCGGTGGTCTGCGAGCGCATCGAAGAAAAAATGGGCCTGCATGGCTCGCCCACCTGCGTGATGCGCTTTGACGAGGCCCGGGCCTGGCTCGTCGGCCAGGCCGGCAAGGGTCTGAACGCGATGTTCGTGATGATGAACGCGGCCCGCCTGCACGTGGCGCTGCAGGGCATCGGCCTGCTCTCGGCCGCGTGGCAGAAGGCCGATGCCTACGCGCATGAGCGCAGGCAGATGCGCGCGCCCGGTGCCCGGGAGACGAGCCGGATCATCGAGCACCCGGCGATGCAGCGCACGCTGAACACGCAGCGCGCCTGGATCGACGCCGGCCGCGTGCTGGCCTACCAGACCGCGCTGGAACTCGACATCGCCAGGCACCATCCCGACGCCGCGCGCCGCCAACAGGCCGAACGCTGGTGCCAGCTCACCACGCCGGTGCTCAAGAGCGCCTGCACGCAGCAGGCCTTCCACGGCGGCAGCGATTGCCTGCAGGTCTTCGGCGGCCATGGCTACGTGCGCGAATCGGGCATCGAGCAGCACGTGCGCGACGCCCGCGTGACCATGATCTACGAGGGCACCAACGAGATCCAGGCCATCGACCTGCTGGTGCGCAAGGTGCTGGCCGATGGCGGTGCCGGCCTATGCGCCCTGCTTGATGGCATTCGTGCCGACCTTGGCAAGGGCGCACTGGCCAGCGCCGTTGCGGTTGACTCCGACCGCCTGCAGGTGCTGACCCGCCAGCTTGTGGCCGCCGGTGCCGAGGACACCACCCTGGCCTACTGGGTCGCCGACGACTACCTGCGCGCGGTGGCGATGACCCTGCTCGGCTGGGCTGGCGCGCGCATCGAGGACGCGACCGGCAGCGCCGCCGATGCGCAGCGCTGGCTGGATGCCACCGGCGCGCTGCGGCACTGGGTGCTGCCGGAGTTCGATCTGCGTTGTGCCATCATCGGCCAACGCCTGCCCGTACCCCCGACCCCATGAACAGCACCGCCGATGCCCTCCCCATCATCGCGACCGCCGTCGTCGAGTCGGTCGATACCAGCTACCTGGAAACCCTGGTCGGCTACAACGCGCGCATGGCGGCGCTGACGGCGATCGGCCAGTTCGTGCCGCGCATGGCCGGCTACGGGCTGCGCATCGTGGACTTCTCGATCCTGTCGGTGATCCACCACAACCCGGGCATCACCTCGCGCCAGTTGTGCGATGTGCTCAACCTGCTGCCACCCAACCTGGTCGGCAAGATCGACGCGCTGGAAAAGCGCGGACTGGTGCGCCGCCACCCGCATCCACTGGACGGCCGCGCCCTCGGCCTGTACTTGACTGAAGGCGGCAACGAGCTCATGGCGCAGGCAGAAATCACCGCTTCCGAACTCGAAACCGAGGTGGCCAGCGCGCTGACGGCCAGCGAGCGCAAGACCCTGATCCGCCTGCTGCAGAAGATCTACCGGGCCTAGGGGTTTACCCGGCTGCCGCCAGGAGGTCCGGAATTTGTAGCGCGCAACCCACGACCACACGGCGCCGGGAGCTATGAAACTGCTAGCGTGCTACAAAATTAAGATATAGTCAGCCTCACGCATTCCGGTGCGCACGAGGAGAAGCCTGACATGAGTTCGAAAGAAAACGCGGCCACAGGCCAGTTGTTGGCGCTGCTCGAAGCGCGCTATGCCATCCGGGTCCTGTGGGCGCTGCGCGACGGCCATCCCCAGACTTTCCGCCTGCTGCAGGACAGCGTCGGCGGCATCACGCCGAACACCCTGAACACCCGCCTGAAGGAGTTGCGCGCGGCCAATCTGGTCACGCACGGCTCGGACGGCTACTGCCTCACGCTCAGCGGCACCGATCTGGTCAAGCGCCTGTCGGACCTGCAGGCCTTCGCCACCAAGTGGGTCGCCGCCCAGGCCAAGAAGAAGTAGGCGCGGCGACTCCGGCACAATGCGCTGCGCCGGTGGCCGGCATCAAGATGCGCCCCGCCGCCTGCTCCCGGTTTCCTGATTTCCTGATTCCCCTTCATCCTGCTGCCAGTTCGCCCTGAAGTCCCGGCGCCGGCAGCCCAACGCTGGAACAAGACCCATGACCACACCCTCGCCCACTGGCCTGCAAATCACCGACACCCAGGTCGGCACCGGCGCCGAAGCGCAGCCCGGCCGCACCGTCACCGTGCACTACACCGGCTGGCTCTACAACGACGGCCAGCAGGGCGCCAAGTTCGATTCCAGCCGCGACCGCGGTGATCCGTTCCAGTTCCCGCTCGGCGCCGGCCATGTCATCCAGGGCTGGGACCAGGGCGTGGCCGGCATGAAGGTGGGCGGCCAGCGCAGCCTGATCATCCCGCCCGAGATGGGCTACGGTGCGCGCGGCGCCGGCGGCGTGATTCCTCCCAACGCGACGCTGAAGTTCGACGTCGAGCTGCTCGGCGTTTCCTGAGTCCGGGCGATCCGCGTACCCAGGCCGCTGCGTGCGGCCTGTTGCGTTTCCGTGCGCTTTTGCCCGGCTTTTCAGGCGTTTTCTTGCGCAAAACACCCTTGAAAACCAGGGTCGAGCATCCACCTGTGAGCGCGAGTACCGCCCTCAAGAACAACTCCCTTTAGTTTCAGAGCATGTCCGAATCCAAGCGACCCTACTCGACTCCGCACGCCACCGGCCCGATCGAGCCGCCCATGAGCGCTGAAGAACTGGAAGCCGCAGCCGCCGCCAACGAGGCCGATGCCCTGGCGCAACTGGAGAACGCCCAGGCCGAACTGACCGCGCTCCAGTCCCAGGTGGCTGAATTGAAGGACCAGGCCCTGCGCGCGCAGGCCGAGGCGCAGAACGCGCGCCGCCGCGCCGACGACGAGATCGCCAAGATCCGCAAGTTCGCCGTCGAATCCTTTGCCGAAAGCCTGCTGCCGGTGCTCGACAGCCTGGAAGCCGGCCTGAAGGTCGAGAGCGCGACCGCCGAGCAGTTGCGCGAAGGCACCGAGGCCACGCTGCGCCAGCTGCTGTCGGCACTCGAGCGCAACAAGGTGGTCGAGGTCGATCCCGCCCCGGGCGCCCGATTCGACCCCGCCAACCAGCAGGCCATCAGCATGGTGCCGGCCGACCAAGAAGCCAACACCGTGGTCAGCGTGCTGCAAAAGGGCTACACCATCGCCGACCGCGTGCTGCGCCCGGCGCTGGTCACGGTGACGGCGCCCAAGTGAGCCCGCTTCACGCTTGAAAAGCCGCCCCTGACCCCTCAGCTTCAAGACATCCCATCTATTTCTGCATCCCGGAGAACCAACATGGCAAAAATCATCGGCATCGACCTAGGCACCACCAACAGTTGCGTGTCCATCATGGAAGGCAACTCGACCAAGGTGATCGAGAACGCCGAAGGCGCGCGCACCACGCCGTCCATCGTCGCCTACCAGGAAGATGGCGAGGTGCTGGTCGGCGCATCGGCCAAGCGCCAGGCCGTGACCAACCCGAAGAACACCATCTACGCGGTGAAGCGCCTGATCGGCCGCAAGTTCGCCGAGAAGGAAGTGCAGAAGGACATCGACCTGATGCCCTACCAGATCGTCGCCGCCGACAACGGCGATGCCTGGGTCGAGGTGCGCGGCAAGAAGCTGTCGCCGCCGCAGATCAGCGCCGAGATCCTGCGCAAGATGAAGAAGACCGCCGAGGACTATCTTGGCGAGCCGGTCACCGAGGCCGTCATCACCGTGCCGGCCTACTTCAACGACAGCCAGCGCCAGGCTACCAAGGACGCCGGCCGCATCGCCGGGCTGGAAGTCAAGCGCATCATCAACGAACCCACCGCCGCAGCGCTGGCCTTCGGCCTCGACAAGCAGGAGCGCGGTGACCGCAAGATCGCCGTCTACGACCTGGGCGGCGGCACCTTCGACGTCTCGATCATCGAGATCGCCGACGTCGACGGCGAGAAGCAGTTCGAGGTGCTGGCCACCAACGGCGACACCTTCCTCGGCGGCGAGGACTTCGACCAGCGCATCATCGACTACGTGATCGGCGAGTTCAAGAAGGACCAGGCGGTCGACCTGAGCAAGGACGTGCTGGCCCTGCAGCGCCTGAAGGAAGCGGCCGAGAAGGCCAAGATCGAACTGTCCAGCACGGCCTCGACCGACATCAACCTGCCCTACATCACGGCCGATGCCTCGGGTCCCAAGCACCTGAACATCAAGCTCACCCGCGCCAAGCTGGAAAGCCTGGTCGAGGAGTTGATCGAGCGCACCATCGCGCCCTGCCGCACCGCCATCAAGGACGCCGGCATCGCTGTGGGCGACATCCAGGACGTGATCCTGGTCGGCGGCATGACCCGCATGCCCAAGGTGCAGGACAAGGTCAAGGAGTTCTTCGGCAAGGAGCCGCGCAAGGACGTCAACCCGGACGAGGCCGTGGCCGTCGGCGCCGCCATCCAGGGCCAGGTCCTGAGTGGCGACCGCAAGGACGTGCTGCTGCTCGACGTCACCCCGCTCTCCCTGGGCATCGAAACCCTGGGCGGCGTGATGACGAAGATGATCACCAAGAACACCACCATCCCGACCAAGTTCGCGCAGACCTTCTCGACCGCCGACGACAACCAGCCGGCAGTGACGATCAAGGTGTTCCAGGGCGAGCGCGAGATGGCTAGCGGCAACAAGCTGCTGGGCGAGTTCAACCTGGAAGGCATCCCGCCCGCCCCGCGCGGCCTGCCGCAGATCGAGGTGACCTTCGACATCGACGCCAACGGCATCCTGCACGTGTCGGCCAAGGACAAGGGCACGGGCAAGGAGAACAAGATCACCATCAAGGCCAACTCGGGCCTGAGCGAGGCCGAGATCGAGCAGATGGTGAAGGACGCCGAGCTGAACGCCGCCGAGGACCACAAGAAGCTGGAGCTGGTGCAGGCGCGCAACCAGGGCGACGCCATGGTGCACAGCGTGCGCAAGTCGCTCGGCGAGCACGGCGACAAGCTGGACGCCGGCGAGAAGGAGCAGATCGAGGCCGCCATCAAGGCGCTGGAAGAAACCCTCAAGGGCGACGACAAGGCCGAGATCGAATCCAAGACCGAGGCGCTGATGAACGCCAGCCAGAAGCTGGGCGAGAAGATGTACGCCGATGCCGCCGCAGCCGCGCAGGCAGCGGGTGCCGGCGCCGCGCCGGGCGGCAGTGCCGAAGGCGCCACCGCCGCGGCCGACGACAACGTGGTCGATGCCGAGGTGAAGGAAGTCAAGAAGGACAGCTGACCGAAGCTGCGCGGGTGTCGCCCGCGCCGTCCAAGTGCCGCGCAGATGCTCTTGAGCCGTCTGCGCGGCTTTGTCCTGTGAAGAGAAGCGATCGAGAAACCGAATGGCCAAGCGCGATTACTACGAAGTCCTGGGCGTCCCCAAGAACGCCAGCGACGACGAGATCAAGAAGTCCTATCGCAAGCTGGCGATGAAATACCACCCGGACCGCAACCAGGGTGAAGCGGCCAGCGCAGCCGAGGCCAAGTTCAAGGAGGCCAAGGAAGCCTACGAGATGCTGTCCGATCCGCAGAAGAAGGCCGCCTACGACCAGTACGGCCATGCGGGCGTGGACCCCAACATGCGCGGCGGCCCGGAAGGCTTCGGCGGCTTCGCCGAGGCCTTCGGCGACATCTTCGGCGACATCTTCGGCCAGCAGCGCGGCGGCGCGCGCGGCGGGCGGCAGATGTACCGCGGCGCCGACCTCAGCTACGCGATGGAGATCACGCTGGAGGAAGCGGCCAACGGCAAGGAAGCGCAGATCCGCATCCCGAGCTGGGACGAGTGCGACACCTGCAACGGCAGCGGCGCCAAGGCCGGCACCAGCGCCACCACCTGTGGCACCTGCCATGGCCAGGGCGTGGTGCAGATGCGCCAGGGTTTCTTCAGCGTGCAGCAGACTTGCCCGCACTGCCGCGGCAGCGGGCGCATCATCAAGGACCCCTGCGGCACCTGCCACGGCCAGGGCAAGGTCAAGAACCAGAAAACGCTGGAGGTGAAGATCCCCGCCGGCATCGACGACGGCATGCGCATCCGCTCGACCGGCAACGGCGAACCCGGCACCAACGGCGGGCCGCCGGGCGATCTGTTCATCGAGATCCGGATCCGCAAGCACGACATTTTCGAGCGCGACGGCGACGACCTGCACTGCGTGGTACCGATCAGCTTCGCCGCCGCCGCGCTGGGCGGCGAGATCGAGGTGCCGACGCTGAACGGCAAGGCCGCCATCGACATCCCCGACGGCACCCAGGCCGGCAAGCAGTTCCGCCTGCGCGGCAAGGGCATCAAGGGCGTGCGCTCGTCCTACCCGGGCGACCTGTACTGCCATATCAGCATCGAGACGCCGGTCAAGCTGACCGAGCACCAACGCAAGCTGCTGAAGGAATTCGACGAGTCGCTGCGCAAGGGCGGCGGCAAGCATTCGCCCAGCACCGAGAGCTGGACCGACAAGCTCAAGAGCTTCTTCGGCGCCTGACGGCAACGCGTACCGGACGGCCGAATATCGGGCATTCGAACGCAAGGGACGCCAAGGTCTTGCAAGAGTCGCAAGAAGAAAACCGTCGAGGCTTTGCTTGATCCCTTCTGCGTCCTTCGCACGGTTTTCGCGTTCTCTGCGTCCGGCTGTTCGGTTGGCCTCGACAGGCCCAGCACATCAATTCCGAGCAAATCGTTCAGGAATTGCCCGACGTATTTGACCAGGATCATGGCGAGTGACCCTGGATCGGCATAAGGTCGCGGCCTGCGTGTTCGCCGTTTCACGTGCCCGACCTGGTTGGCGCTGGCAGAGCATGCGTGCATGCCGAAAGCGCCGTGACCGATTCCTCCAACCGCCCTTCCACTTCCCCGCCTGAGCTGGTCTGCCCGGCCGGCAGCCTGCCCGCACTCAAGGCAGCGATCGACGAAGGCGCCGACTGCGTCTACCTGGGCCTGCGCGACGCCACCAACGCGCGCAACTTCGCCGGCCTGAACTTCGACGAGGCGGCGATCCAGAACGGCATTGCCTACGCTCACGCGCGCGGACGCAAGGTGCTGATGGCGCTCAACACCTATCCGCAGGCCAGCAACCCGGCGCCCTGGCGCTCGGCGCTCGACCGCGCGGCGCTGTGGGGCGTCGACGCCGTGATCCTGGCCGATCCCGGCCTGATGCGCTACGCCTGCGAGCGCCACCCCGGCCTGCGGCTGCACCTGTCGGTGCAGGGCTCGGCCACCAACCACGACGCCATCAACTTCTACCACCAGCAGTTCGGCATCCAGCGCGCGGTGCTGCCGCGCGTGCTGTCGCTGGAGCAGGTGCGCCAGGTGGTCGATCGCACGCCGGTCGAGATCGAGGTGTTCGGCTTCGGCAGCCTGTGCGTGATGGTCGAGGGCCGCTGCGCGCTGTCGTCCTACGCCACCGGGGAATCGCCGAACACGCACGGCGTCTGCTCGCCGGCCAAGTTCGTGCGCTGGCAGGAAACGTCCAAAGGCCTGGAATCGCGCCTGAACGGCGTGCTGATCGACCGCTACGCGGGCGGCGAGAACGCCGGCTACCCGACGCTGTGCAAGGGCCGCTTCGACGTCGGCGACGAGAGCAATTACTACGCGCTGGAGGAACCCACCAGCTTGAACACGCTGGAGCTGCTGCCGCAGCTGGTGAAGATGGGCGTGCACGCCTTCAAGATCGAAGGCCGCCAGCGCAGCCCCGCCTACGTGGCCCAGGTCACCAAGGTCTGGCGCGAGGCCATCGACCACTGCATGGCGCAAGGCCATCTGTACGCGCCCAAGACCGCCTGGATGGCCAGCCTCGACCAGGTCGCCGAAGGCCAGCAGCACACGCTGGGCGCCTACCACCGTCCCTGGAAATGAACCCACCCCCGACTCTCCCGGACTGCGTTCCGGTCGCATCCCCCCTCAAGGGGGCATCGCCAGCGGCCCGGCAAAGCCGGCTCCGCGGCGGTCGCTGGCCCGGCCTGCTCCGCGGCCTGTCGCACCATGGGCATTGCCGCCCATGCCGCGATCTTCGGAAACAAGGTCGCAACGAAAGGCATGACATATGAAGCTTTCTCTTGGCCCCCTGCTGTACTACTGGCCGCGCGACACCGTGTTCGACTTCTACCAGGCCATCGCCGAAACGCCGGTCGACGTGGTCTATGTCGGCGAGGCGGTGTGCTCGCGCCGGCACGAACTGCGCCTGGCCGACTGGATCGACGTCGCCCGCATGCTGCGCGATGCCGGCAAGCAGGCCGTGCTGTCGACCATGGTGCTGCTCGAATCCGGCTCCGACGTATCGGCCATGCACAAGATCGCGCAGAACGAGGAGTTCCTGGTCGAAGCCAACGACATGGGCGCGGTACACAACCTGGCCGGCGAGCGGCCCTTCGTGGCCGGACCGCAGCTCAACCTGTTCAACGCGGATGCACTGGACTGGATGGCAAGCCTGGGCGCCAGCCGCTGGGTCATGCCGCTGGAGATGCGGCAAAGCGACCTGGCGCTGCTGCAGCAGGCCAGGCCCGCCGGGCTGGAGACAGAGGTCTTCGCCTATGGCCGCATGCCGCTGGCGTTCTCGGCGCGCTGCTTCACCGCGCGCCACTACAACCTGCCCAAGGACGACTGCGGCTTCAGCTGCATCCATCACCCCGACGGGCAGTTGCTGGCCACGCGCGAAGGCGAATCCTTCCTGGTGCTCAACGGCATCCAGACCCAGTCGGCGCGCGTGCACAACCTGATCAACGACATCCCGTCGCTGCGCGCGCTGGGGGTCGACCTGCTGCGCCTGTCGCCGCAGTCGCAGCACATGAGCGAGGTGATCGCCGCCTTCGATGCCGCGCGCCAGGCGCCGGAGCCCGATGCCGACGCGCTCGAGCGCATGCGCCCGCTGATGCCGGCCGAGCCGTGCAACGGCTACTGGCACGGCAAGCCCGGGCTGGACCTGGTGATCCCCGAGGCCGTCACGCCCGCATGAGAGGTTTGAACATGAGCACCACCCCTCCCCCGCCCTTCACCCTGCCGCGCCCGGTCGGTGCCGTGCTGGCCCGCCTGCCGGCCTACCCCGGCTCGATGCTGCTGGTCACGGCCATCAACCTGGCGCTGGCGCGCCACCTGCCGGCCGACGTGACGGCGCTGCTGGCCGGTAAGCGCCTGTCGATCCGCGTGCGCGATGCGCGGCTGGCGTTCGACTTCAGCTGGGATGGCGGGCGCTTCGTACCCAGCGCGCCGCAGGCCGAACCCGACCTGGCGATCAGCGCGAACGCGCAGGACTTCCTGCTGCTGGCGCAACGCCGCCAGGATCCGGACACGCTGTTCTTCAATCGCCGCCTGGTGATGGAAGGCGACACCGAGCTCGGCCTGGTGGTGAAAAACGCGCTCGACGCCATCGAGCTGCCGGTACTCGATCCGCGCCACTGGGCGCCGCGCGCCGTGCTTTCGCGCTGGTCGCCGCAGCTGGCCGAACGGTTGCCGCCGTTTCCCGCGTTCTTCTCCGGAGGCCGGGGATGAGCCAGGCGCGTCCAGGTGCCGAGCACCCGCTGGTGTACTCCTGCTCGGGCTGCTCCAGCGCCGCACAGCTGGCCAACCATGTCGCGCTCCGGCTCGACCGGCGCGGGCTGGCCGAGATGTCGTGCATTGCCGGCGTCGGCGGCGACGTGCCCTCGCTGGTCCGGCTGGCGCAGTCGGGCCGGCCCATCATCGCGTTGGACGGCTGCGCGCTGAACTGCGCCAGGAGCTGCCTGGCGCGCCACGGCGTGGTGCCCGAGCGGCATTACCAGCTGCAGCAGTACGGCGTGAAGAAGCGCACCCACGAGGACTTCGACCCGGGACAGGCGGCCGAGGTGCTGCAGCGGGTCGAAGCCGATCTGCGCGCGCAGCCGCTGCGCAGCGCCGCCGTCCCCGTCTGCGACTGAGAGCGCCGGGCACGCCAGCGCGCCACAGTCGCGGCATGCCGCAGCGCACAATGCGGCCACCCGATCAGCTCCACCCCACCATGCCGCACCAGGATCTGCGTGACTTCCTGAGCCAGCTCGAGGCCGCGGGCGAGCTGCGCCGCATCACTGAAGCCGTGTCGCCGAAGCTGGAGATGACCGCGCTCAGCGACCGCGTGCTGCGCGCCGCCGGCCCGGCCCTGCTGTTCGAGCAGCCGACCGGCCACCGCATGCCGGTGCTGACCAACCTGTTCGGCACGCCCGGCCGCGTGGCGCGCGCGCTCGGTGTAGCCGGGCTGGACGAATTGCGCGCCTTCGGTGAGGTGCTGGCCCAGCTCAAGGAGCCCGAGCCGCCGCGCGGCATGAAGGAGCTGTGGGGCAGGCGCGAGCTGGTCAAGACCTTGTGGAGCATGGCACCCGCGACCGTGCGCCAGCCGCCCTGCCAGCAGATCGTGTGGGAAGGCGGCGACGTCGATCTGGGTCGGCTGCCGATCCAGCACTGCTGGCCCGGCGACGTGGCGCCGCTTGTCAGCTGGGGCCTGACCATCACGCGCGGGCCGCTGAAGACGCGGCAGAACCTCGGCGTCTACCGCCAGCAGTTGCTGAGCCGCAACGAGCTCATCATGCGCTGGCTGGCGCACCGCGGCGGCGCGCTGGACTTCGCCGACCACTGCGCACGCCACCCGGGCCAGCCCTATCCGGTGGCGGTGGCCATCGGCGCCGATCCGGCCACGCTGCTGGGCGCCGTCACGCCGGTGCCCGACAGCCTGTCCGAGTACCAGTTCGCCGGCCTGCTGCGCGGCGCGCGCACCGAGGTGGCCCCGGCGATCGGCGTGCCGCTTCAGGTGCCGGCGCGCGCCGAGATCGTGCTGGAGGGCCACATCCACCCGGACACCAACCACCCGAGCGGCTGGCGGCACGCGCTCGAAGGCCCCTACGGCGACCACACCGGCTACTACAACGAGCGCGCCGAGTTCCCCGTGTTCACGGTGGAGCGCATCACGCTGCGCCGGGACGCCATCTACCACAGCACCTACACCGGCAAGCCGCCCGACGAACCCGCCATGCTGGGCTTGGCGCTGAACGAGCTGTTCGTGCCGCTGCTGCAACGCGCCTTCCCCGAGATCGTCGACTTCTACCTGCCGCCCGAGGCCTGCAGCTACCGGATGGCGGTGGTGCGCATCCGCAAGGCCTACGCCGGCCACGCGCGGCGCGTGATGATGGGCGTATGGAGCCATCTGCGCCAGTTCCTCTACACCAAGTTCATCGTGGTGGTGGACGAGGACATCGACGCGCGTTCGTGGCCCGACGTCATCTGGGCCATGAGCACGCGCATGGACCCGGTGCGCGACACCCTGCTGATCGATCACACCCCGATCGATTACCTCGACTTCGCCTCGCCGGTGGCGGGCCTGGGCGGCAAGATGGGCCTGGACGCGACCAACAAGTGGCCCGGCGAAACGCATCGCGAATGGGGCCGGCCGATGACGATGGATCCAAAGGTGAGCGCGCGCGTCAAGCAACTCGCCGACACGCTGGGCCTGTAGCCGCCGCTTGCCGCCCCGGCCTTTAAGCCGGGCTTCAGACGCCGCCGGCAGACTGGCAGGTCATGCCAACCTTTCCTGCCGCCACGGCGCCGTCAGGGCATGCCGCCTGGACACAGCGGCCCGCCACCGTCATCGTGCTGGCCGCGCTGTGGGTCGCCAGCATCGCCAACCTTGCCCTGTGGCGCGCACTGGCCGATCTGCCCGAGCTGGCCAATGGCCGCGGGCTCGCCTTCGGCATCGGTTTCGGCTTCATGATCGCCGCCGCCCATGTGGCGCTGCTCAGTCTGCTGGCCTGGCGCTGGACGCTGAAGCCCGCCCTGACGCTGGTGCTGCTGTCGGCTGCCGCCGGCGCCTACTTCATGCTCAGCTACGGCGTGGTGATCGACCGCAGCATGATGGTCAACGTGCTGCTGACCGATGCGCGCGAGGCGCGTGAACTGTTCAGCCTGCGCATGCTGGGCAGCCTGCTGGTGCTGGGCGTGCTGCCGGTCGCCCTGCTGTGGCGCACGCGGGTCGAGTGGCCGTCCGCGCGGCGGCAGCTGCGCCGCAACACCCTGTTGTTTGCCACCGGGATCGCGGTGACGGTTGGTGCTGGCGGTCTGTTCTTCCAGGACCTGGCGGCCACCATGCGCAACCACACCCAGCTGCGCTACCTCATCAACCCGCTGAATTCCTTCTACGCCGTCGCCAGCCTGGGCCGCAAGCCGATTCAGCGCAGTGGCGTGGCGGTCGCCCCGCTGGGCGAGGATGCCCACCTGCCGCCGCTGGCGCCCGGCGCCAGACCGCCGCTGGTGATCATGGTGCTGGGCGAGACTGCGCGCACCGACCATCTGGGGCTGAACGGCTATGCGCGCGACACCACGCCCGAACTGGCCCGGCGCGGCGTCGCCAGCCTGCGCAACGTCTGGTCGTGCGGCACCAACACCGCGGCGTCGGTGCCCTG
The DNA here is from genome assembly GCF_035444425.1 of Ottowia sp. Taxonomy (GTDB): domain Bacteria; phylum Pseudomonadota; class Gammaproteobacteria; order Burkholderiales; family Burkholderiaceae_C; genus Ottowia. The sequence continues at coordinate 42,995 of NZ_DAOMOQ010000008.1, forward strand.
CATGTTTTCCCACCTGGGCCGCGAAGCCTTCGAGGCCCGCCAGGGCAACTCCGAAGGCCTGGTCGACGTGCTGCAGCGCGCCGGTCTGGCCGTGCTGTGGCTGGACAACCAGGCCGGCGGCTGCAAGGGCGTGTGCGACCGCGTGCCCAGGGTCGACTATCGCCAACTGCAGGCGGGCGGCGGCGAACTGTGCAGCGACGACGAATGCTTCGACGAGGTCATGCTGCGTGGCCTCGACGAGCGCATCGGGCAACTGCCGGCCGAGCGGCGCGCGCACGGCGTGGTGGTGTTCATGCACCAGATGGGCAGCCACGGCCCGGCCTACTACAAGCGCACGCCGCCGGCGTTCAAGAAATTCCTGCCCGAGTGCACCACCAACGCACTGCAGCAGTGCGAGCGCGAGCAGGTGGTGAACGCCTACGACAACACCATCGTCTACACCGACCATTTCCTCGCCTCGGCGATCGACTGGCTGCAGCAGCACCAGCAGCAATGGACACCGGCGCTGGAGTACGTGTCGGACCACGGCGAGTCGCTGGGCGAGAACAACCTGTACCTGCACGGCCTGCCCTACCGTTTCGCCCCCGATGTGCAAAAGCAGGTGCCGTGGATCGCCTGGCTGTCACCCGCGTTCCAGCAGCAAAGCCATCTCAGTCAGGCCTGCCTGGCCGGTCGGCGTGACCAGAAACTCTCGCACGACAACTACTTCCACTCGATGCTTGGCCTGCTGGGCGTGCAGACTCGGGTCTACGATGCCGCGCGCGACATCCACGCCGGCTGTCGCAGCAGCGCCTGAACCAAACCGGCTACAGGAAGCGGTCCAGCAGCTTGCGGCTGTGCCGGTCCATGGCCAGCAGGTCCTGGATCAGGTACTGCACGCCGTGCGCGTCGTTGACGATCAACAGGCCCGGGCCGAGCCGGCGGATGTCTTCCTCGCCCTTGAGCACGAAGCTGGTCGGGCCACGGTCGGTGTCGACCTCCCAGGTGCTGGGGGTGGCGAAGCTGCTCACCGCCTTGACGCGCAGCAGCCGCGGCATGAACTCGCGCTGCTCCAGCGCCTCGGCCAGCAGGGTGCGGCGCGCTTCATCCAGCCCGGACAGGCGCGGCACCCACGCCAGCTCGTGGCCATCACCATCGACCACGCTGACGCCTTCGTCGGGCGCCGAGATCGGAAACGCACGCACGGCGACCACGTTCACGTGCTCGCGGCCGCCCGCATCGGTCAGCACCAGGCGGCCGAAGGCGTCGCGCCGCAGCTCGAATGCGTTGGCGCTCATGGACGCTGCTCCTTCAGCCCAGCACCTGGCGCGGCGGCATCGTCGCGATCGATGTGCTCGGCGGCGGGCTGCGCCGGCGGCGCCAGTTCGGCTTCGTCCACCACCAGCATGCGATCGCGCTCGGCCTTCTCCTGCCGCGCCTGCGCCTCGTACAGGCGCCAGTAGGCGCCACGCCGGGCGATCAGTTGCTCGTGCGTGCCCTCTTCCACCTTCAGGCCCTTGTCCAGCACCACCAGCCGGTCCGCCTTGCGCAGGGTCGACAGGCGGTGCGCGATGGCGATGGTGGTGCGGCCGCGCACCAGGTTGTCGAGCGCCTTCTGGATCTCGCGCTCGGTTTCGGTGTCGACCGAGGCGGTGGCCTCGTCCAGGATCAGGATGCGCGGGTCGATCAGCAGCGCGCGCGCGATGCTGATGCGCTGGCGCTCGCCGCCCGACAGGCCCTGGCCGCGCTCGCCCACCAGCGAGTCGTAGCCCTGCGGCAGCCGCAGGATGAATTCGTGCGCATGTGCCGCGCGCGCGGCTGCAACGATCTCGTCCCGCGTGGCCTCGGGCTTGCCGTAGGCGATGTTCTCGGCAATGGTGCCGAAGAACAGGAAGGGCTCCTGCAGCACCAGGCCGACGTGGCGCCGGTAGTCGGCCACGCGCAGCTGGCGCAGGTCGATGCCGTCGACCTCGATGGCGCCCTCGGTGACGTCGTAGAAGCGGCAGATCAGGTTGACCAGCGTGCTCTTGCCCGAGCCCGAGTGGCCGACCAGGCCGATCATCTCGCCGGGCTCGATGGCCAGGTTCAGGCCCCGGATCACCGAGCGGTTGCCGTAGCGCAGTGCGGCATTCCTGACCTCGATGCGGCCGGCGATGTGCGGCAGCCGCACCGGGTTTTTCGGCTCCGGCACGCTGGATTCGTGGTCCAGGATCTCGAAGATGCGCTTGGTGGCCGAGGCCGCCTTCTGCGTCACCGAGACGATGCGGCTCATCGAATCGAGCCGGGTGTAGAAGCGCCCGATGTAGGCCAGGAAGGCGGTCAGCACGCCCACGGTGATCTGCTGCTGGCTCACCAGCCAGATGCCGGCCGCCCACACCACCAGCAGGCCGATCTCGGTCAGCAGCGTGACGCTGGGCGAGAACAGCGACCACAGCTTGTTGAGCTTGTCGTTGACCGCCAGGTTGTGCCGGTTGGCTTCGCGGAAGCGCCCGGCCTCGCGGTCTTCCTGCGCGAACGCCTTGACCACGCGGATGCCCGGGATGGTGTCGGCCAGCACGTTGGTGACCTCGGACCAGACCCGGTCGATCTTCTCGAAGCCGGTGCGCAGGCGGTCGCGCACCACGTGGATCAGCCAGCCGATCACCGGCAGCGGCACCAGCGTCACCAGCGCCAGCGTCGGGTTGATCGAAAACAGGATCACCGCCGTCATCACGATCATCAGCACGTCGGTGGCAAAGTCCAGCAGGTGCAGCGACAGGAACACGTTGATGCGGTCGGTTTCCGAGCCGATGCGCGCCATCAGGTCGCCGGTGCGCCGCCCGCTGAAGTACTCAAGTGAAAGCTTGAGCAAGTGTTCGTAAGTGCTGGTGCGCAAATCGGCGCCGATGCGCTCGGACACCAGCGCCAGGATGTAGGTCCGGGCCCAGCCCAGCACCCAGGCCAGCAGCGCCGCGCCCGCCAGGCCCGACAGCAGCAGCGCCACGTAGCCGGTATCGATCCGCTGGCCGTTCTGGAACGGGATCAGCACCTCGTCCATCAGCGGCATCGTCAGGTAGGGCGGCACCAGCGTGGCGGCGGTCGCTGCCAGCGTCAGCACGAAGCCGGCCAGCAGCCGGCCCTGGTACGGCCGGGCGAAGCGCCACAGGCGCAGCAGGGTCCAGGTGGACGGGGGCTTGTCCTCGGCGGCGGCGTCGGTCTCCGGCTCCACCAGGTCCAGATCGGTTTCCGGCTCGATCACCAGCCCGGCCGGACCGGCACCTTCGGTGCCCAGCGCGGCGACCGCCTGGTCGAACTGGTTCAGCAGCCGCAGCGCGGCCGGGTTGTGGCCCAGGGTGAAGCGCCAGGCCGCCAGCCGGCTGGCCTCGTCACGCAACTCCAGGGTGCCGACGCCGGCGTGGTCGTGGTGCAGCAGGCGCAGCCCGGGCCGCAATTCCCAGCTCTGCCAGCCTGTTGCATCCGGAAACCGCGCTATAAGCCGTTGATTTGTAAGCTGCAACTCGGCGCTGCCGAAGTGCAGCCGATGGTCCAAGTCAACTTGCAGCGAACCCAGCGCGTTCTCTGCTGGTCGCAGCGGCGTCTGCGCCCCCTGTGGGGCCGGCAGGACCGGCCCGGAGCCAGGGAGTTCGGGAACACTGCGGGATGACATGGGTTTCTAGCGACGAGGGCCGGGAAGTTCGAGGAGAGCCCTCCATAACGAAGCAGGCACGGAAAGCGAACACATGCGCAGCATCGACCAGAAAGAGCATAGCCCTTCTTCCAGCGGAGGCGGATTGTATCCCTCGGCCCTGGCGGCCACAGCCGAAGCGGCCCCGGAATCCGCGGCCCGGCCGACGCGGCAGTTCGCCGATATCGTGATCCGCCGCATGGCGCACCTGCGCGGCCCCAACATCTGGACCTACCGCGCGGTGATCGAGGCCATCGTCGACATCGGCGAGCTGGAGGATTTTCCCTCCAACACCCTGCCCGGCTTCTACGAGCGCCTGACCGCCTGGCTGCCGGGCCTGATCGAGCACCGCTGCAGCGTCGGCCGGCGCGGCGGCTTCCTGATGCGGCTGCGCGACGGCACCTGGCCCGGTCACATCCTGGAGCACGTGGCGCTGGAGCTGCAGACCCAGGCCGGCATGAAGACCGGTTTCGGCAAGGCGCGCATGACGCACGAGCACGGCGTCTACAAGGTCATCATCCGCACCCGCAACGAGGCGATCGGCAAGCTGGCGCTGGAATCGGCACGCGACCTGGTGATGGCCGCCATCAACGACCGGCCCTACGACGTCGGTGCCGTCATCGCGCGGCTGACCGACATGGTGGACCGGCAGTGCCTGGGCCCCAGCACCGCCTGCATCGTCGACGCCGCCAGCGAGCGCGACATCCCGCACATCCGACTGAACGACGGCAACCTGGTGCAGCTCGGCCACGGCGCGGCGCAACACCGCATCTGGACCGCCGAGACCGACCGCACCAGCGCCATCGCCGAGGGCATCTCGCGCGACAAGGACCTGACCAAGCAGCTGCTGGCGTCCGCCGGCGTGCCAGTGCCCGAGGGTCGCACGGTGGAGAGCGCCGAGCAGGCCTGGGAAGCGGCCGAGGACATCGGCCTGCCGGTGGTGGTCAAGCCGTCGGACGGCAACCACGCGCGCGGCGTCTCGCTGAACCTGAACACGCGCGATGAAGTCATGTCCGCCTTCGTTGCCGCCGAGGCCGAGGGCTCCGAGGTCATCGTCGAGAGCTTCATCCGCGGCCAGGAACACCGTCTGCTGGTGGTCGGCGGAAAAGTGGTCGCCGCCACGCGTGGCGAGATCATCCGCGTCAGCGGCGACGGCCGCTCCAGCATCACGCAGCTGATCGACGCTCAGGTCAACACCGACCCGCGCCGCGGCGAGGAAGAACACCTGCCGCTGGAGACCCTGCGCCACGACGACCCGGTGCTGCTGCTGCTGCTGGCGCGCCAGGACCTGACGCCCACCAGCGTGCTGCCGCGCGGCGAATCGGCGGTGGTGCAGCGCACCGGCAACATGGCGATCGACGTCACCGGCCAGGTGCACCCGGACGTCGCCGAGCAGATGGCGCTGGCGGCGCGCGTGGTCGGCCTCGACATCGCCGGCATCGACCTGGTGGTGGAAGACATCGGCAAGCCGCTGGGGCCCCAAGGCGGCGCCATCGTCGAGGTCAACGCCGGACCCGGCCTGCTGATGCACCTGAAACCCGCCGTCGGCCGCGCGCAGCCGGTCGGCGAAGCGATTGCCGAACACCTGTTTCCCGCCGGCAGCAGCGGCCGCATCCCCATCGTCGGCCTGGTCGGCAATGGCCAGAGCGCGCTGGCGGCGCACCTGGTGGCGGCGCTGCTGCAGTTGCACGGCTGGCAGACCGCCCTGGCCTGCCGCGACGGCCTGTTCCTGGGCCAGCGCCAGCTGTCCAAGAGCAGCGCGTTGGGCTACGAGCACGGCGAGCGCATGCTGATCAACCGCACCGTGCAGGCTGCCGTGCTGGAGACCTCGGCGCGCCAGATCCTGAGCGAGGGCCTGCCCTACGACCGCTGCCAGGTCGGCATGGTGATGGCCATGCCCGGCCCCGAAGGGCTGGAAGACCTCTACATCACCGAGGCCGAACAGATGCCGAACGTGGTTCGCACCCAGATCGACGTGGTGCTGCCGCAGGGCGCGTCGGTGCTGAACGCCGACGATGCGGCGGTGCTGGAACTGGCCGATTATTCCGACGGCGAGGTGCTGCTCTACAGCGTCGACGCCGACAACGCCGCCGTGGCGGCGCACCGGGCCGGCAAGGGCCGCGCGGTGTTCGCGCGCGGCGACGACATTGTGCTGGCGCAGGGCAATCAGGAGCAGCTGCTGATCCAGCTGTCGGCGCCCTGCTTTGCCGCCATCACCAGCGAGGCGCCGCCGGACGTGCGCGCGCACGTCCTCGCCGCGGTCGCCGCCACTTGGGCGCTCGGCGTGCCGGCGGATCTGATCCGTGTCAGCCTGCTGCATTTTTGTGAAGGACAGGCAGCCACGGCTGTCCACTGAGGCAAGCGTCCGCCCGTTATTGATATCGGTTTTCCACCCTAGGAACGTTCATGGAAGTCACCCGCATTCGCGCTCTGCGCGGCCCCAACCTCTGGAGCCGCCATACCGCCATCGAGGCCGTCGTCAGCTGCGACGCCGGCGCCGAGCGCGACCTGGACAGCACCCCGGCCTTCGAGCAGCGCCTGCGCGCGCTGTTTCCCAAGGTCGGCGCGCTGCACGCCAACCTGCCGAGCACGCCGATCTCGATGGCGCACGCGCTGGAGCTGACGGCGCTGGCGCTGCAGGCGCAGGCCGGCTGCCCGGTCACCTTCAGCCGCACCACGCCGACTGAAGTTGCAGGCACCTTCCAGGTCGCCGTGCAGTACACCGAGGAAGCGGTCGGCCGCCTGGCGTTCGAGAAGGCCCAGCAGCTGTGCCGTGCCGCCGTGGCCGGCGAGCCGTTCGACGTCGCCGCCGTGCTGGCCGAGCTGCACGAGCTGGACGAGGACGAGCGCCTCGGCCCCTCCACCGGCGCCATCGTCGATGCCGCCCTGCAGCGCGGCATCCCGATCAAGCGCCTGACGCGCGGCAGCCTGGTGCAGCTCGGCTGGGGCAGCCGGCAGCGCCGCATCCAGGCGGCCGAGGTCGACGGCACCAGTGCCATCGCCGAATCGATCGCCCAGGACAAGGACCTGACCAAGAAACTGCTGCACGCCGCCGGCGTGCCAGTGCCGCTGGGTCGCCCGGTGACCGATCTCGAGGACGCCTGGAAGGTGGCGCAGGGGATCGGCCTGCCGGTGGTGGTCAAGCCGCAGGACGGCAACCAGGGCAAGGGCGTCACCGTCGGCATCAGCGACCGCGCACACTTCGACGTCGCCTACGAGGCTGCCGCGCACTACGGCGCCGTGATGGTGGAGCGCTACCTGCCCGGCCACGACTTCCGCCTGCTGGTGGTCGGCAACCAGCTGGTGGCGGCGGCCCGGCGCGATCCGCCGCTGGTCATCGGCGACGGCAGGCACAGCGTGCGCGAACTGGTGGCCGAGGTCAACAAGGACCCGCGCCGCGGCGAAGGCCACGGCACCTCGCTCACCAGGATCCGCATCGACGCCATCGCCGAGGCGCGCCTGGCGGCGCAGGCGCTGACGCCCGACAGCGTGCCGGCCAAGGGCCAGCGCGTGATGCTGCGCAACAACGCCAACCTGTCGACCGGCGGCACCGCCACCGACGTCACCGACAGCGTGCACCCCGAGGTCGCCGCGCGCGCCATCGAGGCCGCGCAGACCGTCGGCCTGGACATCTGCGGCGTCGACGTGGTGTGCGAGACCGTCATCAAGCCGCTGGAGGAGCAGAACGGCGGCATCGTCGAGGTCAACGCCGCACCCGGCCTGCGCATGCACATCAGCCCCTCGTTCGGCAAGGGGCGCGACGTCGGCAAGGCGGTGATCGACCACATGTACCCCGATGGCGGCAACGGCCGCATCCCGGTGATCGCCGTCACCGGCACCAACGGCAAGACCACCACCGTGCGGCTGGCGGCGCACCTGCTCAAGACCAGCGGCCTGCGCGTCGGCATGACCAACACCGACGGCGTGTACGTCAACGGGCGCCAGATCGACTCGGGCGACTGCTCCGGTCCGCGCAGCGCGCGCAACGTGCTGGCGCACCCGGACGTCGATGCGGCGGTGCTGGAAACCGCACGCGGCGGCCTGCTGCGTGAAGGCCTGGCCTTCGACCAGTGCGACGTCGCCATCGTCACCAACCTGGGCGGCGGCGACCATCTGGGCCTGAACTACATCACCACGCTGGAGGACCTGAAGGTGCTCAAGCGGGTGATCGTGCTCAACGTCGCGCCGACCGGCACCGCGGTGCTGAATGCCGCCGATCCGGCGGTGGTGGCGATGGCGCCGCACTGCCCCGGCAGCGTGACCTTCTTTGCCCAGGATGGCCATCACCCGGTGATCGCCACCCACCGGGCACTGGGCAAGCGCGTGGTGTTCGTCGACCATGGCGACATCGTCTGCGCCGAAGGCGGCTTCATGAAGCGGCTGCCACTGGCGCGCGTGCCGCTGACGCGCAAGGGCCGGATCGGCTTCCAGGTCGAGAACACCATGGCCTCGGTGGCGGCTGCCTGGGCCGTCGGCGTGTCCTGGGACGCGATCCAGAAGGGCCTGGCCAGCTTCATCAGCGACCTGCACGGCGTGCCCGGCCGCTTCAACGTGTTCGACTACCTCGGCGCCACCGTGATCGCCGACTATGGCCACAACCCCGATGCCATCGCAGCCCTGGTGGCCGGCGTCGAGAACATGCCGGCTCGCCGCCGCTCGGTCGTCATCAGCGGCGCCGGCGACCGGCGCGACGAGGACATCCGCGGCCAGACCCGCATCCTGGGCAGCGCCTTCGACGAGGTGGTGCTGTACCAGGACGCCTGCCAGCGCGGTCGCGCCGACGGCGAGGTGCTGGCGCTGCTGCGCGAAGGCCTGGCCGACGCCGCGCGCACCCGCCACGTGGAGGAAATCCACGGCGAGTTCATCGCCATCGACCACGCCATGGACCGGCTCAAGAGCGGCGATCTGTGCCTGATCCTGATCGACCAGGTGGAAGAGGCGCTGGCCCACATCCAGCGGCGCGTCGACGGCGCGCGCGTGGATCGCCGCGTGGCCCGTGCCGCCAAGGCCAGTGCCAGCACCCGCCAGAAGAAGCCGCGCAGAAGCCCCGTCGCCGAAGCGGCGCTGGCGCTGAGCCTGCATCCCTGAAGAGGCATCCCGGCCGGTGCCGAGGCCAGAGCAGCCCGCATACAAGGCGGGCTGCTTGCGTTACGCTGCACACGGCATCGATTTCGAGTACATAGAACACCGTTCAGGCTGAGCTTGTCGAAGCCCTGCCAGAGGCCTGCACTTCGACAGGCTCAGTGCGAACGGGGCTCTGTCGTACTGAGCGCCAATCGGTATCAGACCACGTCCACCAGTTGCATCATCCCATGTCCTCGTGATTGAGGGCATGGCCATGGCAGACGAGCCTGTCGGTGAATGGACCTGGGCGATCCCATGGGCGCAACGAAGCCGCGGCCACCCTTTTGTCGGATGGCGTGCAGCAGTCGGGGTGGCGCGCTGCGCAAGCGGCTGTAGGAGAAGCGCGCGAGCCGCGATCGTGGCAACGCAAGCGCTGTCTTCACGGCTAGCATGGACCGCAACCCAAGCTCGCAACCGCCTGTCCGCGCCCTCACCGCCGCCGCAGGCCCTGTCTGGAGATGAGTGCCGAACCCGCCCCGCCGCCCCCTGCCCGTGCCGCGCTGCGCTGGCTGCTGGCCTTGCTGCTGGCGCTGCTGGTCACGCTCGGCGCCGCGCTCGCCTGGCTGACCTGGAACGACTGGAACAGCTCGCGCGCCTGGGTATCGCAGCAGGTGTCGCAGGCGATCGGGCGCGAGTTCGCGATCCGCGGCCCGCTCGACCTCGACTGGCAGTGGCCGATGCGGCAGGAACGCGGCTGGCGCCGCTGGGTACCGACGCCGATCATCCATGCCCACGACGTGCTGATCGGCAACCCGCCGGAGTTCGCCGCCAAGGGGCCGCACTTCGCCCAGATCGGACGTGCCTCGGCCGACGTCGCCCTGCTGCCGCTGCTGGCGCGCCACATCGACATCCGCAGCGTGGCGCTGGCCGAACCCGACGTGCGCATGGAGCGCCAGCAGGACGAGAGCAACAACTGGACCATCGACCTCGCCAGACGGCCGGACCAGCCGGAGCGCTGGCGCGTCTCGCTCGGCCGACTGCTGCTCAGCAAGGGCCAGCTGTCGTATGACGACGCCATACGCAAGCTGAGCCTGGCCGCCCAGGTCGACAGCCTGGCGCCGGATGCCAGCGAGGGCGGGCGCTACGGCATCGGCTTCGATTTCTCCGGCTGGCACGGCAAGGCCGAGGTCAAGGGCTCGGGCAAGGCCGGCCAGCTGCTGTCGCTGCGCGACGAACAGCTCGACTACCCGCTCAAGCTGAGCGCCCAGGCCGGGCGCCTGGCCACCGAGGCCGAGGGCATCATCGCGAATCCGCGCGATCTGTCGGGCGTCGACTTCCAGCTCACGCTCAAGGGTGGCAGCCTGGCCGACCTGCATGCGCTCACCGGCGTGGTGCTGCCCGACACGCCGGCGTTCGAAACCAGGGGCCATCTCGTCGGCACGCTCAAGCCCGACGGCGCGGTATGGGACTACCGCGACTTCAGCGGCCACATCGGCAAGAGCGACCTGAGCGGCGACGTCAGCTACACCTCGGCCAAGCCGCGTCCGCGCCTGGTCGGCATAGTGCAGTCGAAGTTGCTGCGGCTGGTGGACCTGGGTCCGGTGATCGGCGCCAAACCCCGTTCACCCGACAAGAAGCCGCGCCGGGGCAAGATCCTGCCCGATGATCCATTCGACACCAGGCGCTGGGACGACATGGATCTGGACCTGCACTACAGCGGCCAGCGCATCGAACGCCCCGAAGCCGTGCCGATCGACAGCCTGCGCGTGCACGCCGTGATGCAGAACGCGGTGTTGAAGCTGGCACCGCTGGATTTCGGCGTCGCCCACGGCCGCTTCAAGACCCAGGTGCGGATGGATTCACGCGCCCGGCCGATGCAGGTCTCGCTGCGCGGTGACGTGCAGGGGCTGAAGCTGTCCGCGCTGTTCCCGAAGATCGAGCTGATGAAGAAGAGCCTGGGTCGCATGGACGGCGGCGTGGCGCTCGACGGCCAGGGCCAGTCGGTCGCGCAGGTCCTGGCCACGGCCAACGGCGAGGCCAGGCTGTACGTGCGCGACGGCGTCATGAGCAGCCTGCTGCTCGACATGGCCGGACTGAACCTGGGCAGCGTCATCGTCACCAAGCTGTTCGGCCAGGACCACGAGGTGCGGCTGCGCTGCGCCATCGCCGACGTGCCGGTGCGCGGCGGCGTGGCGCACATGCGCAACGTCAAATTCAACACCGACGAGGCCCTGATCGAGGTCACCGGCAGCGCCGACATGCGGCGCGAGATCTTCGACATCGACATCGACCCCAAGGCCTACGAGCTGAAGCTGTTCTCGCTGCGCACGCCGCTGGAAGTGCGCGGCCCGTTCGCCAAGGCCCACGTCGGCGTCAAGCCGGGTCCGCTGATCGCCCGCGCCGCCGCCGCCATCGCCGCACTCGCGGCGGCCCCGGGCGCGCTGGTGCTGGTGCCGATCACCGTACCGGGCGCCGACGATGACGAAGGCTGCGCCCCGCTGCTGGCACGCGCGACGCAGGACCCGAAGGCGGGCCCGGCTGCGGCGCCAGCGTCCGCGGCCGAAGCAGCGGCCCCGGCGCCGGCAGCCGCGCCGCTGCAACCGGCGGCAGGCGAGTTCTCGGGCGGGCAGCCGCGCCGCTGAACTGCGTGCGGATCACATGCTTTCAGCGCGGCTTCGGCGCGCCAGCCTGGCTTGATCGACGCGCGGCGCCGGCCCGCTGGCGGAATCGGCGCAGTTTGCTATGATTTGTGTAGTTTAGAAAGGCACAGCTGACATGAAGATCCTGCTCCCGGTCGACGGCACCGAACTGTCCCTGCACGAAACCCGTTTCGCGCTGCAACTGGTGCGCGAAGGCCTGCAGGCCAGTTTCGTGCTGGCCAACGTGCAGGCGCCGGCCAGCTTCTACGAGATCGTCACCTCGCAGGATCCGGAACTGATCGAGGACGCCGCCCTGGAAGCCGCCGAAGACCTGATGGCGCCGTCGGCCCGGCTGCTGGAGCAGGCCAACGTCGCCTACGAAACCGCCGTGGTCTCGGGCGACCCGGCGCAGGGCGTGCTGGACCTGATCGAGTTGCATCACTGCGACATGGTGATCATGGGCTCGCGCGCGCTGGGGCCGTTCCGGCGCCTGATCGAAGGCGTGTCGGTGTCGCGCAAGCTGCTCGAGGACACGCCGGTGCCGGTGCTGCTGGTCAAGCCGCCGGTGGAGGACTGAGCAGCCGAAGCACCGGTATCAAGCCGGGCCCGACACCGGACCCCGACAGAGGCAACGACGCTCAGGCCGCCCGAAGATCAATCGGCCCGGTAGTTCGGCGCTTCCTTGGTGATCTGCACGTCGTGCACGTGCGATTCACGGATGCCGGCGGCGGTGATCTCGACGAACTCGGCCTTGTCGCGCATCTCCTCCACCGTGGCGCAGCCGCAGTAGCCCATGGCGGCGCGCAGGCCGCCGGCCTGCTGGAAGATGATGGCGACCACGCTGCCCTTGTAGGGCACGCGGCCCTCGATGCCTTCGGGCACCAGCTTGTCGGCGTTGGGGTTGCCGGTGGTGCTTTCCTGGAAGTAGCGGTCGGCGCTGCCCTGCTGCATGGCGCCGATGCTGCCCATGCCGCGGTAGCTCTTGTAGCTGCGGCCGCCGAACAGCACGATCTCGCCCGGCGCCTCCTCGGTGCCGGCGAACATGCCGCCCATCATCACGCTGTGGGCGCCGGCAGCGATGGCCTTGGCGATGTCGCCCGAATAGCGCACGCCGCCATCGGCGATCAGCGGCACGCCGGTGCCTTCCAGCGCCGCCGACACGTCATGGATGGCGGTGATCTGCGGCACGCCGACGCCGGCGACGATGCGCGTGGTGCAGATGCTGCCCGGCCCGATGCCGACCTTGACGCCATCGGCGCCCGCTTCCACCAGCGCGCGCGCGGCGGCGCCGGTGGCGATGTTGCCGCCGATGACCTCGACCCGCGGGTAGTTGCGCTTGACCCAGCGCACGCGCTCGACCACACCCTGGCTGTGGCCGTGCGCGGTGTCGACGATCAGCGCATCGACGCCGGCCTTGACCAGCGCCTCGACGCGCTCCTCGGTGCCGGCGCCGACGCCCACCGCGGCGCCCACGCGCAGGCTGCCGTCGGCATCGCGCGCGGCGTTCGGGAAGGTGGTCTGCTTGGTGATGTCCTTCACCGTGATCAGGCCGCGCAGCCGGTCCTGCTCGTCGATGATCAGCAGGCGCTCGAGCTTGTGCTTGTTCAGCAGCGCCTTGGCCTCGTCGTGGCTGGTGCCCTCGGGCACCGTGACCAAGCGCTCGCGCGGCGTCATGATCTCGCGCACCGGCACGTCGTAGCGGGTCTCGAAGCGCAGATCGCGGCCGGTGACGATGCCGACCACGCGGCCGTGGTCGATGACCGGAAAGCCGCTGATGTCGAGCTCGTCACTGAGCTGCATCACCTGCAGCACGGTGTGCTCCGGCGTGATGACGACCGGATCGCGCAGCACGCCGGACTCGTAACGCTTGACCTTGGCCACCTGCACGGCCTGCTCGTCGGCCGTGAGGTTCTTGTGCACGATGCCGATGCCGCCCTCCTGCGCCATGGCGATCGCCAGGCGCGCCTCGGTGACGGTGTCCATCGCGGCCGACACCAGCGGCAGGTTCAGGCGGATGTTGCGGGAGAACTGGGTGGAGAGGTTGACGTCCTTGGGCAGGACCTGGGAGTACGCTGGAACGAGCAGAACGTCGTCGAAGGTCAGCGCTTTGCCGAGAAGGCGCATGGGTGAAGGCTCCAAAAGGCGAATTGTACTCAGGGCGTTTTCCGGCCTGCACGGTCGCGGATCACGGCACCGAACCACGCTTGTGGCTGTGGTGGCACGCCCGCTACACTGGCTCATCATGAAAGCTGTCCGATACCTTGTGCTGATCGTCGGCCTGATCGTGAGCACGGCCGTGCTGGCCCAGTACCAATGGATCGACCGTGACGGGCGGCGCGTGTTCAGCGACACGCCGCCACCCGTCGATCTGCCGCAGAAGAACCTGCTGTCGCAGCCGCGTGCGCCGCAGGCTGCAGCGCAGCGCAAGGTCCCCGAAGCGGCTGCGTCGGCCGCCTCGGCGCCGGTGGCTGCGGTGCAAGCAGACGCCAAACCCGATCGGCACAAGCCCACCCAGGTCAGTGATGCGAGCAAGACCAAGGCCGGGCAGGCAGAGGCCGACGCCACCCGCGCCGACAACTGCCGGCGCGCGCTCGGGGCCAAGGCGGCGCTGGACTCGGGTCAGCGCCTGGCGCGCATCAATGAACGCGGCGAGCGCGAGTTCATCGACGACACCGAACGCGCGGCGGAGCAGCGGCGCCTGCAGGAAATCATCGGTTCCGAGTGCAACTGACGCTGGCGCAGACCCGGCTGTGGGAGCAGTAGCAGCCGCGAATCGGCGTTGGCGCCGAAAGACATGTCCATACCCGACTGCAGCCGCACTACCCGACTCCGGATTGCCGAATGCGAGTCGGTGCGAACCCCGGTTGAACGCCCGGTCCACCCTGCCCCGCCGGATGCCGCTCAATAACCCGGCTTGGCTCCCGGCCGGCGGCGCGCAAACAGCCCGGCTGCCCGCGCGCCCTGCGCATTGAAACGCTCACGTCGCGCGTGCTTGGGATCGACGCGCAGCGGGCGCCAGATCTCAACACGGTCCTGATCGCGCAGCACATGGCCCAGCGTGACCTTGTGGCCCCAGATACCCAGCATCCGGGCGCCCAACTCGATCTCCGGGTGCAGGCCCAGCACGCCGCTGGCCTCGATGGCCGCGCGCACCGTGCTGTCGGCCGGCAGCGTCAAGGCGAACTCGCGCACCTGCCGCGGTACCGGCGCGTACACCACGGTGACGCGCAGTTGCTGGCTCATGCCGCGGCGGCGCCGTACACCTGCTCGGCGCGCTTGACGAAGGCATCGACCAGGCTGCCGGCGATCTTGTCGAACACCGGACCCACCAGCTTGGCCAGCAAGGCGTTGGAGAAGCCGTAGTTCATCTTCAGATCAACCCGACAGGCGCGCTGGCTGTCGCCACCAACCGGGGTGAAGGTCCACACGCCTTCCAGCCTGGAAAACGGACCGCTCACCAGGTGCAGCCTGACCTCGCGGCCCGGCACGTGCTCGTTGCGGGTGGTGAAGACCTGCTTGACGCCCTTGAAGGCAATGCCCACCTCGGCTGTCATGCCGTTCGGAACTTCGCCCAGCACCTTGCCGTGGTCGCACCAGGGCAGGAACTCGGGATAGCGCTCGACATCGACGACCAAGTCGAACATTTCCTGCGCCGAATACCAGATGAGAACGGACTTGTGGACGGATTTCATAGAATGCGCGGCTGCCCGATTCTAGGGTTGCACCGCGGCGCTGCCCCGCGCGTGCTTGCAAAGCACGTACCAGCGCCCATATTTTTCTGATGGCCACCAAGAAATCCAAGTCGCCCAGCCCGGTCATCGCCGAGAACAAGAAGGCCGCGTTCAACTACTTCTTCGAAGACCGCTTCGAGGCCGGCATGGTGCTGGAAGGCTGGGAAGTGAAGGCGCTGCGCGCCGGCAAGGCGCAGCTCACCGACGGCTACGTGGTGATCCGCGACGGCGAGCTGTTCGTGATCGGCTGCCAGATCAACCCGCTCGGCACCGCCAGCACGCACGTGCGGCCGGATTCGGTGCGCACCAAGAAGCTGCTGCTGCACGGCGACGAGATCCGGCGCCTGATCGGCAAGGTGGAGCAGAAGGGCTACACCCTGGTGCCCATCAAGCTGTACTGGAAGAACGGCCGCGTGAAATGCGAGATCGCGCTGGCCAAGGGCAAGGCCACGCACGACAAGCGCGACACCATCAAGGAGCGCGAAGGCAAGCGTGAGGTCGAGCGCGCCATGAAGGAGCGCCACCGCTGAGCTGGCAGGGCTTGCTCACCACCGCAGCTACGCGGGGCCGATGCTGCCGCCGTCGCGGCGCTGCTCATGCCAGCCCAGCAGTTCGTTGGCCAGCAGCGCCCCGATGACCAGCGTGCCGCCGGCCAGCACCTCGGGGCGCGGGGCCTCGCCGGCGAGCAGCCACACCAGCGCGATGCCGAACACGATCTCCAGCAGGCCGAGCAGCGAGACCTCGGCAGCCGGCAGCACGCGCGCCGCCAGCACCGCCAGCACGCAGGGGATCGCCAGCTGTGTCAGGCCCAGCAGCGCCAGCCAGGCCAGGTCAGGGGTCGTGGCCCGGAACGGCCAGGCCAGCGGCAAGGTGACGGCGCTGGAGATCAGCGCACCCAGCAGCACCGCCGGCACCAGGTCGATCGGCTCGCCCTGCGCCTGGCTGCGCTGCGCCACGGTCCACTGCACCGCCGCCGCCATCGGCACCGCCAGCGCGACGATCGAGCCCAGCCATTCGCTTCCGCTGGCCACGCCGCCCAGCTGGCCGGCGAACATCCAGGCCATGCCGAGGCCGCCGGCGACGATCGCCGCCCAGGTGCGCGCCGGCAGGCGGTGCCCGGTGACCACGCGCGACAGCAGCGCCGTCAGCAGCGGCGCCACCGCCATCGTGATCAGCACGCGCGCGACGCCGGTCATGGTCAGCGCCACCATGAAGGCGGTGAACATCACGGCCCAGCAGAAGCCCGCCAGCCAGAACGGGCGGCGGCGCCACGGCAGGCGCGCGAACACGTCCGGGCCCTGCCACAGCGGCAGGATCACCAGCAGCGACAGCACGGTGAAGAAGCTGCGCCAGAACGTGACCTCGAAGCCCTGTGCCACCTGCAGCTGGCGCGTGACCACGCCGGCGGTCGACCACAGCAGCGCCGCCAGCACCATGGTCCAGGCGGCGCGGCCGTGCGACATCACGGACGGCACGGCGGTGAGCGATGCGCTGGTCAATCAGGCCCCGCGGCTGGCGCGCTTGCGCTCGTGTTCCTTCAGGAAGCGCTTGCGCAGACGGATGCTCTTGGGCGTGATCTCGACCAGTTCATCGTCCTCGATGAACTCGACCGCGTACTCCAGCGTCAGGATGATCGGCGGCGTGATCTTGATCGCGTCCTCCTTGCCGCTGACGCGGAAGTTGGTGAGCTGCTTGGTGCGTACTGGGTTGACGACGATGTCGTTGTCGCGGTTGTGGATGCCCACGATCATGCCTTCGTACACCGCATCGCCCGGCCGCACGAACATGCGGCCGCGGTCGTCCAGCTTGCCGAGCGCGTAGGTGATGATCTCGCCGTCGTCCTGGCTCACCAGCACGCCGTTCTTGCGGCTGGCGATCTCGCCGCGCCAGGCCTCGTAGCCGTCGAAGATGTTGCTGATCAGGCCGGTGCCGCGCGTCAGGTTGAGGAACTCGGTCTGGAAGCCGATCAGCCCGCGCGCCGGGATGCGGTAGTCCAGCCGCACGCGCCCGCGGCCATCGCTTTCCATGTTGGCCAGCTCGCCCTTGCGCTCGCCGAGCGCCTGCATCACGCCGCCCTGGTGGCCCTCCTCGATGTCCACCGTGAGCAGCTCGATCGGCTCGTGCCGCTCGCCATCCACCTCGCGGAACACCACGCGCGGCTTGCCGACGGCCAGCTCGTAGCCTTCGCGGCGCATGTTCTCCAGCAGGATGGTCAGGTGCAGCTCGCCGCGGCCGGAGACCTCGAACACGCCCTCCTCGGCGGTTTCCTGCACGCGCAGGGCGACGTTGCTCTGCAGCTCCTTCTGCAGCCGGTCCCACACCTGGCGGCTGGTGACGAACTTGCCCTCGCGCCCGGCCAGCGGGCTGGTGTTGACGCTGAAGTTCATGGTCAGGGTCGGTTCGTCCACCCTCAGCATCGGCAGCGGCTGCGGCTTGGCCAGGTCGGTCAGCGTGACGCCGATGCCGATGTCCTCGATGCCGTTGACCAGCACGATGTCGCCCGGGCCGGCAACGCTCGCCTGCACCCGCTCCAGACCCTCGAACTTGAGCACCTGGTTGATGCGGCCCTTGTAGGACTTGCCATCCGGGCCCTCCATCACCAGCACGTCGGTGGCGGGCTTCAGCGTGCCCGCATTGATGCGGCCGACGCCGATGCGGCCGACGAAGGTGGAGTAGTCCAGCGACGAGATCTGCAGCTGCAGCGGCGCCTTCGGGTCGCCCTGGTGCGCCGGTACGTGCTTCACGATGGTCTCGAACAGCGGCGTCATGTCCTCGCCCCACTGCTCGCCCGGCGCACCGGGCTCCAGCGCGCTCCAGCCGTTCAGGCCGCTGGCGTAGACGACCGGGAAGTCGAGCTGTTCGTCGTTCGCACCGAGCTTGTCGAACAGGTCGAACGCGGCGTTGATGACGTAGTCGGGCCGCGCGCCCGGCTTGTCCACCTTGTTGACGACGACGATCGGCTTCAGGCCCAGCGCCAGCGCCTTGCGGGTGACGAAGCGCGTCTGCGGCATCGGGCCTTCCTGGGCGTCGATCAGCAGCACCACGCCGTCGACCATCGACAGCGCGCGCTCGACCTCGCCGCCGAAGTCGGCATGCCCGGGCGTGTCGACGATGTTGATGTGCGTGCCCTGCCAGGACACGGCGCAGTTCTTGGCCAGGATGGTGATGCCGCGCTCCTTCTCGATGGCGCCGGAGTCCATCACGCGTTCGTCGACCTTCTCGTTGCTGCGGAAGGTGCCGCTCTGGCGCAGCAGCTGGTCGACCATGGTGGTCTTGCCGTGATCGACGTGGGCGATGATGGCGATGTTGCGGATTTGCTTGGTCATGGATTCGTCTGTTCAGGAACGCGCGCCGCGTGACAGCGCCGCTTGCAGGATCTGCTGGATTTCGAGGGGACTGAGAAGTCGATCGGGAATGATTTCGCCGGCCTGGATGTGGGCAGTGCCGAGCAGCGCGTGCGGCCGCTCACCGAACACTGCCACCCGTGCCGCGTCGGGCCAGAGGCCGCGGCGGCGCATGCCGCTCAGAAAGCGCCCGGCATCATCGCTGGCCAGCGTAACGGGGGTGTGATCGGGCAACAGCACTTCGGGCGGTTTGAGCTGGGCGCTGCGCTGCGGCTCGTCCAGCGCCTCCAGTGCTGCCAGCGTGATGCACTGGCTGACATCGAACGGCCCGGTGGCGACCCGGCGCAGCGCGACCAGGTGGCCGCCGCAGCCGAGTGCGACCCCGATGTCCTCGCCCAGGGTACGGATGTAGGTGCCCTTGCTGCACTTCACGCGCAGGCGCAGGAACGGTTGCTCGCCCGTCAGATCCATGTCGAGCAGTTCGAGCTCGTGGATCAGCACCTCGCGCGGCTCCCGCTCCACCGTCTGGCCCGCCCGCGCGTAGTCGTACAGTGCCTTGCCGTCCTTCTTGAGCGCGCTGTGCATGGGTGGCAACTGCCGGATCGGACCGGTGAAGCGGTCCAGCACCTCGACCACGTCGCCCGCGCTGCAGCTGACCGGCGTGGTCCGCACGACCTCGCCCTCGGCGTCCGCGGTGGTGGTGGTCACGCCCAGGCGCACGGTGGTCTCGTAGGTCTTGTCGGCGTCGAGATGCCCCTGGCTGAACTTGGTCGCCGCACCGAAGCACAGCGGCAGCACGCCGGTGGCCAGCGGGTCGAGCGTGCCGGTGTGGCCGGCCTTCTCGGCGCGCAGCAGCCACTTGGCCTTCTGCAGCGCCTGGTTGCTGGACAGGCCCAGCGGTTTGTCGAGCAACAACACCCCATGCACCGGGCGCCGCTGCACCCGAAACCCGCCCCCACGCTCCCCCGCTGCGCGTGGTCCGCTGCCCCCCAAGGGGGCCTTCGCACCTTGGGGCGGCCCGGCGGTGCTCATTTACTCGTCGCTGTCCTTGGACTTCGACGCCACCGCCTTGGCGATCAGCGCGTTCATGTCGGCGGCACGCTCGGTGGTGCGGTCGAAGATGAAGTGCAGCGTCGGCACGGTGTGGATGTGCAGGCGCTTGAACAGGCCGTTGCGCAGGTGGCCAGCGGCGTGGTTCAGGGCCTCCTCCGTCTCGGCGGGATCGCCGGTGAGCAGGCTGAAATACACCTTGGCGTGCGCGTAATCAGGCGTCACCTCGACTGCGTTGAGCGTCACCATGCCGACGCGTGGATCCTTCAGCTCGCGCGCGATCAACTCCGCCAGATCCCGCTGGATCTGGTCGGCGACGCGAAAGCCGCGGTTGGGGACGGAATGCTTCTTGGGCATGAACTTCAGGAATCCGGGACGCGGAGGGCGCGCAGATCACGCAACAGTCGCGAAAGAAACCGATATCCGTTCCATGGCGGGCTTGTTCGAAACCCGAGAACTGGCGGTGCCCTCCTTGAGCACGGAATCTTTCGCGTACTTTGCGACGCTTTCGCGTTCCTCGCGTCCGGTATTCGGACCTTACAGCGTCCGCGCGATCTCCTTGATCTCGAAGAACTCCAGCTGATCACCTTCCTTGATGTCGTTGTAGTTCTTCAGCTTGATACCGCACTCGAAGCCTTCCTTGACCTCGCGCACGTCGTCCTTGACGCGCTTGAGCGACTCCAGCTCGCCCGTGTAGATGACCACGTTGTCGCGCAGCAGGCGGAAGTGCGCATCGCGCCGCACCACGCCGCTGGTGACGTAGGAGCCGGCCACGGTGCCGATCTTCGAGGCCACGAACACGGTGCGGATCTCGGCGGTGCCGATAACCTCTTCCCGCTGCTCGGGCGCCAGCATGCCGGACATGGCCGCCTTCAACTCATCGACGGCGTCGTAGATGATGTTGTAGTAGCGGATATCGACGTCATTGCCCTCGGCCAGCTTGCGCGCGCCGACATCGGCGCGCACGTTGAAGCCGATCACCACCGCGTCGGAGGCGATCGCCAGGTTGATGTCGGACTCGCTGATGCCGCCGACACCGGCGTACACCAGTTGCACCTTGACCTCGTCGGTCGACAGCTTGAGCAGCGACTGGCCCAGCGCTTCCTGCGAACCCTGCACGTCGGCCTTGATGATGATCGGCAAGGTCTTGACCTCGCCTGCCGCCATGTCGGCGAACATGTTCTCCAGCTTGGCAGCCTGCTGCTTGGCCAGCTTGGTGTTGCGGAACTTGCCGGCGCGGTAGGTGGCGATCTCGCGTGCGCGGCGCTCGTCGGCCAGCACCATGAAGTCGTCGCCGGCCTGCGGCACGTCGCCCAGGCCCTGGATCTCGACCGGGATCGACGGGCCCGCCTCCTTGGTCGGCTTGCCGTTCTCGTCCAGCATGGCGCGCACGCGGCCGCTGGTCTGGCCGGCCAGCACCACGTCGCCCACCTTCAGCGTGCCGGATTGCACCAGCACCGTGGCGACCGGGCCGCGGCCCTTGTCCAGGCTGGCCTCGATCACCAGGCCCTTGGCGGCGGCATCGACCGGCGCCTTCAGTTCCAGCACCTCTGCCTGCAGCAGCACCTGCTCGAGCAGTTCGTCGATGCCCTGGCCGGTCTTGCTCGACACCGAGACGAAGGGCGAATCGCCGCCGAATTCCTCCGGCACCACCTCTTCGCCGGCCAGCTCGCCCTTGATCTTCTCGGGGTTGGCCTCGGGCTTGTCGGACTTGGTGATCGCCACCACGATCGGCACCCCGGCCGCCTTGGCGTGCTTGACGGCCTCGCGCGTCTGCGGCATGACGCCGTCGTCGGCCGCCACCACCAGGATCACGATGTCGGTCGCCTGCGCGCCGCGCGCCCGCATGGCGGTGAAGGCCTCGTGGCCCGGCGTGTCCAGGAAGGACACCACGCCGCGCTCGGTCTTCACATGGTAGGCGCCGATGTGCTGGGTGATGCCGCCGGCCTCGCCCACCGCCACCTTGGCGCGGCGGATGTAGTCCAGCAGCGAGGTCTTGCCATGGTCGACGTGACCCATCACGGTGACCACCGGCGGACGCGGCAGCGCCTCGGCCGCCTGCGCCTGCACCTCTTCCTCGGTGAAGGCCTCCGGGTCGTCCAGCGCTGCCACCATGGCCGTGTGTCCGAGTTCCTCGACCACGATCATGGCCGTGTCCTGGTCGAGCGGCTGGTTGATGGTGACCATCTGGCCCATCTTCATCAGCGCCTTGATCACCTCGGAGGCCTTGACCGCCATCTTGTGCGCCAGTTCGGCCACGGTGATGGTCTCGGGCACGTGGACCTCGATCGCGCGATGCTCGACCGGCGCCTGCACCGCGCTGCGGTCATCGCCGCGATCGCGCTCGCCACGGCGGCCACGCGGGCCACCGCGCCAGCCACCACGGCCGCCGCTGGAGTCGCCGCGGGTCGGGATGCCCTTCTTCTTGGCCGGATCGCCGGCCCAGCTGGACGACAGTTTGGCCGACTTGACTTCCTTGTTGACACCGGCGGCGGGGGCGGCGGCCTTGGCGGTACCCGCCGGCTTGTGCAGCGTGCCCTTGACGGCGGCCTTGGCTTCCTCGGCCTTCTTGTCTTCCGGCTTCTTGGCCACCAGCACCTTGCGCGGCGCGCTCATCATGGCGCGGATCGCGGCCGCCTCGGCCAGCGCCTTGCGGCGGCTTTCTTCCTGCTCGCGCGCACGGGCAGCCTCGTCCTCGGCGCTGGGTGCTGCCGACACCGCTGGTGCGGCGTCTGCCGCGGCCGGCTCCGTCGGCGCAGGTTCGGCCGCCGGTGCCGGCATTTCTGCTGGTGCGGACGCTGCCGCTGGTGCGGCCACAACCGGCTCCGCAGGCGCAGGTTCGGCCGGTGCGGCCGGCGCTGCGGGGGCTTCGATCTTGGCCTCGGCCTCGCGCGCCGATTCCGCGGCCTCGCGCTCCTGCTCCTCGCGCTCGCGGCGGCGTGCGGCGGCGTCTTCTTCCTGGCGGCGCAGCAGTTCAGCCTGGCGCCGAGCCTCCTCGTCGCGGCGCGCCTGCTCGGCCGCGTCGATCACCGGCGCCGCCGGCGCCTCGGGCGCGGCGGCCTCGGGCACGGGTGCCGGCGCCGGTTCCTCGTCGCGCTTGATGAATGTGCGCTTCTTGCGCACCTCGACCTGGATCGTACGCGCCTTGCCGGTGGCGTCGGCCTGCTTGATCTCGCTGGTGGTCTTCTTGGTCAGCGTGATCTTCTTGCGCGCGGCGCCGGTGCCATGGCTGGCCTGCAGGTAGCTCAACAGCTGCTGCTTGTCGCTGTCGGTCAACGCATCGGACGCCGACTGCTTGGCCACGCCGGCGGCCTGCAGCTGCTCCAGCAGCGCTTCAGCGGGGCGTTTGAGTTCGTTCGCGAAATCGGCAACGGTGATGTTCGTCATATTCGGTGCTTGTCTCCATACCCTTACTCTTGATCGGCGAACCAGTGTTCGCGCGCTTTCAGGATCAGAGCCGTGGCGTCCTCGTCGGACTGCCCAGTGATTTCAGTCAATTCGTCGACGGCCAGATCGGCCAGGTCGTCGCGGGTGCGCACGCCGGCCTCGGCCAGCTTGGCGATCAGCACGGCGGTCAGGCCTTCGAGGTCGCGCAGATCCTGCGACACCGACTCGACCTTCTCCTCGCGTGCGATCGCCAGCGTCAGCAGCGCGTCCTTGGCACGCGCGCGCAGTTCGTTGACGGTGTCCTCATCGAAGGATTCGATGTCCAGCATCTCCTGGATCGGCACGTAGGCCACCTCTTCCAGGTTGGTGAAGCCTTCCTCGATCAGGATGTCGGCGATCTCCTGGTCGACATCGAGCTTGTCCATGAATAGCTGGCGCATGGCGCCGGTTTCCTCGGCTTCCTTCTGCGCCGACTCGTCGGCGTCCATGATGTTGATCTTCCAGCCCGTCAGCTCGGACGCCAGGCGCACGTTCTGACCACCGCGGCCGATGGCGATGGCGAGGTTCTCCTCGTCGACCACCACGTCCATGGCGTGCTTTTCCTCGTCGACCACGATCGACGACACGTTGGCCGGCGCCAGCGCGCCGATCACGAACTGCGCCGGATCCTCGGACCACAGCACGATGTCGACGCGCTCGCCGGCCAGCTCGTTGGTGACGGCGTTGACGCGCGTGCCGCGCACGCCGACGCAGGTGCCGATCGGATCGACCCGCTTGTCGTGGCTCAGCACCGCGATCTTGGCGCGGCTGCCCGGGTCGCGCGCGCAACTCTTGATCTCCAGCAGGCCCTGCTCGATCTCGGGTACCTCATTGCGGAACAGCTCGATCATGAACTCGGGCGCCGCGCGCGACAGCAGGATCGGCGCGCCGCGCAGGGTCAGGTCGACCTCCATGATCATGGCGCGCACGCGGTCGCCGTTGCGCAGGTTCTCCTTCGGGATCATCTCGCTGCGGCGCAGGCGGCCTTCGACCCGGCCGGACTCGACCAGGATGTCGCCCTTGTCCATGCGCTTGACGGTGCCGCTGAAGATCTTCTCGCCGCGGCTCATGAAGTCGTTCAGCAGCATCTCGCGCTCGGCGTCGCGGATCTTCTGCAGGATCACCTGCTTGGCGGCCATGGCGCCGATGCGGCCGATCGGCACGGATTCGACCGGCTCCTCGATGTACTCGCCCTCCTCGATGTCGGGGATCTGCTCGCGTGCCTCGAACAGCAGGATCTCCTGGTCGGGCAGTTGCAGGCCGGCCTCGTCGGGCACCACGTGCCAGCGGCGGAAGGTCTCGTACTCGCCGGTGTCGCGGTCGATCGCCACGCGCAGGTCGACCTCGCCCTCGTACAGCTTCTTGGCGGCCTGCGCCAGCGCCGCCTCGACGGCGCCGAACACCACGTCGCGCTCGACGTTCTTCTCGCGCGAGATCGCTTCCACCAGCATCAACAGTTCGCGATTCATGATTCGCCCTATCTCAAAACTCTCGATCGGAGATGCTGGCCCGCATCCCCGCACTGCTCTTCAATCCACTTGCCCCGGCTGGCCGCCGGCCGGCTTGCGTCCCTTGAAATCGACCAGCGGCGCCAGGCGCGCCGACTGTAGCTCGTCCAGTTCGAACGTCATCGCCTGCTCCGGCGCCGGCGCCCGCTTGGCGCTGACGCGCTGGCCCGGCTTGGCCGGTGGCGACTCGTCGCGCCAGACGATCTGCCAGGCACCGTCCTCGGTCCGCCCCAGCGTGCCGCGGAACTTCTTGCGGTTGGCATGCACCTGGCCGCCCGCCGCCGCGCCGATCGGCGCCTTCAGCGTCAGGTCGACCACCTCGCCGACGAAGCGCTCGAAGTCCCTCTCATCACGCAACGGCCGGTCGATGCCCGGCGATGACACTTCCAGCCGCCGATAGTCGATGCCCTCGACCTCGAGCACGTACTGCAGCTGGCGCGTAACCCGCTCGCAGTCGTCCACCGTCACCGCCCGCTCGGCCGGCTCACCCGGCATCCAGGGCCAATCGATCGTCACGCGCAACAGACCGCCGGCGGAACGTTCCAGTTCCACCAGCTCGTATCCCAGTCCGCTCACGGTAGCTTCGATCGTCTGCTGCAGCGCCACGTTGTCCTGTAGATCCACCCATCGCCGCCGCTCCGAAAACTCCGGCCAGCAGGCATAAAAAATGGGCGGGTGCAAGGCCGCCCATCTGGTCGTCAATCTTGCGGATTTTAGCATCAATTGCATCATCTTGACAACGACCCCGGGGTCACCGGACCCCAAGACAAGCTGGCCTCATGCCGCTGCCGCCACGCCAACCGTCACGGGCGGCCGCTATGCTCGGCACCGCCATGTCCGCCACCGTGCCCGACCCCGATTCCGCAGTGCCCGCCGGCACCCGCGACAGCTCGTGGGCCATCGGGCGCATCTTCCTGCGTCTGGGCCTGAGCTCCTTTGGCGGCCCGGTGGCGCACCTGGGCTATTTCCACGACGAGTTCGTCACGCGCCGGCGCTGGTTGAGCGAAGCCGCCTACGCCGAGCTGGTGGCGTTGTGCCAGTTCCTGCCGGGGCCGGCGAGCAGCCAGGTCGGCCTGGGCCTGGGTTTGCAGCGCGGCGGCTACGCCGGTGCGCTGGCCGCCTGGGCCGGCTTCACCCTGCCCTCGGCGATCGCGCTGATCGGGCTGGCGCTCGGCCTGACGCACTGGAACATGGCGCATCCGCTGGCGCAGGGGGCGCTGCACGGCCTCAAGGTGGTGGCGGTGGCGGTGGTGGCGCAGGCCGTCTGGGGCATGGCGCGCAAGCTCTGCCCCGACTGGCCGCGCCGCCTGCTGGCGCTGGCGACGGCCATCGTGGCCCTGTGGTGGCCGACGCCCTGGACCCAGGTCGGCCTGATGCTGCTGGCTGCCGGGCTGGGCGCCGCCGGGTTGATGCGCGCCGTCGCGCCGCCGGCTGCCTCGGCAGCGGCCGGCGCACCCGCGCCGTCGGTGCGCGGTGGCGCGATCTGGCTGACGCTGTTTTTCGTCCTGCTGATCGTCTTGCCGGTGCTGACCCTGGCCACACAAGGCAGCGCCGCGCACGCCGTCACGGCGCTGGTGGACGCCTTCTACCGCGCCGGCGCCCTGGTGTTCGGGGGCGGCCACGTGGTGCTGCCGCTGCTGCAGGCCGAGGTGGTGCCGCCCGGCTGGGTGGGCGAGGATGCCTTCCTGGCGGGCTACGGCGCCGCGCAGGCGGTGCCGGGGCCACTGTTCACCTTCGCCGCCTTCCTGGGCGCTGCGCGCGGCGAGGCGCCCACGGGCTGGGCCGGCGGCCTGATCGCCCTGCTCGCCATTTTCGCGCCGGCCTTCCTGCTGCTGGCCGGCGCCCTGCCGTTCTGGGAGCGCCTGAAAACCAGCCGGCGTGTGCGCCAGGCCTTGCTCGCCGTCAACGCCGCCGTGGTCGGCGTGCTGCTCGGCGCGCTGGTCGACCCGGTTGTCACGCACGGACTGCGCGGCCCGCTGGACAGTCTGCTGGCCTTCCTCGCGCTGCTGGCGCTGATGCGCTTCAAGCTGGCGCCATGGCTGGTGGTGCTGGCCTGCGCGGCGGCTGGCGCCGCGCAGGCGCTGCTCTGAACGGCGCGCTCAGGCCGCTGCCAGCAGCCTTTGCGTGTAGGCGTGCCGCGGCGTGCCCAGCACCTGCGCGGCCGGTCCGGATTCGACCACCTCGCCATCCTTCAGCACGATGACCTCGTGCGCCATCGCGCGCACCACGTCGACGTCGTGCGTGATCAGCAGGTAGCTCAAGGCGCGTTCGCGCTGGAACTTCTGCAGCAGCGCCAGCACCTGCTTCTGGATCGTGACGTCGAGCGCACTGGTCGGCTCGTCCAGCACCAGCAGCTGCGGCTCGACGATCAGCGCGCGTGCCAGCGCGATGCGCTGGCGCTGGCCGCCGGAGAACTCGTGCGGGTAACGCGCCAGCAGGTTGGGAAACTGCTGCTCGCCCAGGCCGACCTCGGCCAGCGCCGCGCGCACACGGGTGGTGCGCTCGGGTGCCGGCAGCTCGGGCACATGCACCTGCAGGCCCTCGCCGACGATCTCCTCCACCGTCATGCGCGGCGACAGCGAGGAGAACGGGTCCTGGAAAACCACCTGCACCACGCGCCGCAGCGGCTTGTCGACGGCCGCCTTGAGTTGCCACGGCTGGCCCGCGACCAGCACCTCGCCGCCGACCTGCCGGCGCGGCAGCAGGCCCAGCGCGGCCTGCGCCAGCGTCGACTTGCCCGAGCCCGATTCGCCGATCACGCCCAGCGTGCGGCCCGGGGCAATGGCGAAATCGGCGCCGTGCAGCGCGACGAACTCGCCCTTGTGGAACCAGCCCCGGATGCCGGGCAGCGGCGTCGGGTAGATCACGCGCAGGTCCTGTGCTGCCAGCGCCGGCGTGAGGCCGGGCGCAGTCGGCGCCTCGTCCACCTGGCGTTCGGGCTTGCTGGCCATCAGCATGCGCGTGTACGGGTGCTGCGGCGCGTTGAAGATGCGGTCGGTCTCATCCAGCTCGACCAGCTTGCCGTGCTGCATCACCGCCACGCGGTCGGCGAAGCGGCGCACCAGGTTCAGGTCGTGCGTGATCAAGAGCACCGCCATGCCGTTGGCCTGCTGCAGCTCGCCCAGCAGGTCGAGGATCTGGCCGCGCAGGCTGACGTCCAGCGCCGTTGTCGGCTCATCCGCGAGCAGCAGCTTGGGCTCGCAGGCCAGCGCCATGGCGATCATGGCGCGCTGGCGCTGGCCGCCGCTGAGCTGGTGCGGGTAGGCGCCGGCGCGGCGCGCGGGTTCGGGAATGCCGGTGCGGCCCAGCAGTTCGATGGCAGCCTGCGCCGCTTCGGCGTTGCCGATGGCGCGCTTGAGGCGCAGCACCTCGGCGATCTGCTCGCCCACAGTCATCAGCGGGTTCAGCGCCGTCATCGGCTCCTGGAAGATCATGGCGATGTCGTCGCCGCGCAGGCCGCGCAGCTCGCGCTCGGACAGCGCCAGCAGATCGCGCGTCTGCTGGCCGTCGTTGAACAGGGCCTGACCGCTGACGCGCGCGCCGTGCAGCAGGCGCAGCAGCGCCAGCGCGGTCACGGTCTTGCCGGAGCCGGATTCGCCCACCAGGGCCAGCTTCTCACCGCGCGCGATGGCGAAGTCCACGCCCTCCACCACCGTCTTGGCACCGAAGGAGACGTGCAGGTTTTCCACCTGGAGCAGCGGCGTGCTCATGTGTCGGCCTTTCGCGGGTCCAGCGCATCGCGCAGCGCGTCGCCCATGAAGGTCAGCAGCAGCAGCGTCAGCACCAGCACGCCGAAGGTACTCAAAGAGATCCACCAGGCGTCGATGTTGTTCTTGCCCTGGTTCAGCAGTTCGCCCAGCGACGGCGTGCCCGGCGGTACGCCCAGGCCGAGGAAGTCGAGCGAGGTCAGCGCCAGGATCGCCCCGCTCATGCGAAACGGCAGGAAGGTGACCACCGGCACCATGCTGTTGGGCATGATGTGGCGCCAGATGATCTGCCGGTTCGGCACGCCCAGCGCGCGCGCGGCCTTGACGTAGTCGAGTTGGCGGTTGCGCAGGAATTCGGCACGCACATAGTCCGACAGCCCCATCCAGCCGAACAGGCTGAGCAGCACCAGCAGCAGGCCGAGGCTGGGCGACAGGATGGCGCTGAAGATGATCAGCAGGTACAGTTCGGGCATCGCGGCCCAGACCTCGATGAAGCGCTGGAAGGCCAGGTCGGTCTTGCCGCCGAAGAAGCCTTGCACCGCCCCCGCGATCACGCCCAGCAGCGTACCGACGAAGGTCAGCGCCAGCGCGAACAGCACGCTGACGCGAAAGCCGTAGATCAGCTGCGCCAGCAGGTCACGCCCGCGGTCGTCGGTGCCGAGCCAGTTGTCGGCGCTGGGCGGAGCAGGGTTGGGCGCCTTGGCGAAGTAGTTGATGGTCTTGCTGCCGTAGGGATTCGGCGGGTAGATGGCCCAGTTGCCCGGCTCGGCGAACTTCTCGCGGATGAAGGGGTCGAGGTAGTCGGTCTCGGTCTCGAAGTCGCCGCCGAAGGTCTTCTCCGAGTAGGTCTGGACCAGCGGCACATAGAACTGTCCCTGGTAGCGCACCAGCAGCGGCTTGTCGTTGGACAGCACCTCGGCCAACAGGCTCAGCACCACCAGCGTGACGAACAGCACCAGGCTCCAGAAGCCGAGCCGGTTGGCACGGAAGCGCCGCCACGCGCGGCGGCTGAGCGACAGGCCTGTGGCGGGTGTTTCGCTCATGCGGCGCTCGCCAGACAGGCGATCCAGGATTCGGCGCGACCGCAGCACCAGACGTTAACGCGCACGACGGCGCCTGCTGAAGGCGCGTCCTTCGTCATGGGGCGACTGAATTCGTTGCTCAATCGAACTTCACCCGCGGATCGACCCAGACGTAGGTCAGGTCGCTGATCAGCTTGGTGACCAGGCCGATCAGCGTGAACAGGTAGAGCGTGCCCAGCACCACGGGGTAGTCGCGTCGGATCACGCTTTCATAGCTCAGCAGGCCCAGGCCGTCGAGCGAGAACAGCGTCTCGATCAGCAGCGCGCCGGTGAAGAAGGCGCCGATGAAGGCGGCCGGAAAACCCGTCACGATGGGGATCAGCGCGTTGCGGAACACGTGTTTCCACAGCACCTGCCGCTCGGTCAGCCCCTTGGCGCGCGCCGTCAGCACGTACTGCTTGCGGATCTCCTCCAGGAACGAGTTCTTGGTCAGCATCGCCGTCACCGCGAAGCTGCCCAGCACCATCGAGGTCACCGGCAGCGTGATATGCCACAGGTAGTCGACTATTCTTGCGCCCCAACCCAGCTCGTCCCAGTTGGCCGAGGTCAGCCCGCGCAGCGGAAACCACTGCAGCTGCCCGCCGAAGATCACCAGCAGCGCGACGCCGAGCACGAAGCCCGGGATCGCGTAGCCGATGAGCACCAGCAGCGTGGTCACCAGATCGAAGCGCGTGCCGGCGCGCACCGCCTTGGCCACGCCCAATGGCACGCTGATCAGGTAGCTGATGAAGAAAGTCCACAAGCCGAGGCTAATCGACACCGGCAGTTTTTCCCGCACCAGCGTCCACACGTCCTTGTTCTGGAAGAAGCTGCGACCCAGGTCGAAGCGCGCAAACTGCCCCAGCATCTGGAAGAAGCGTTCATGCGCCGGCTTGTCGAAACCGTACAGCTTCTTGATTTCCTCCAGCCGCTGCTCGTCGACGCCCTGCGCACCCCGATAGGCCATGCCACCGCCCTCGGCGGCGCCTCCGCCGGCGCCGGCACGCGCCTCGGCCAGGTACTGCTCCACCGGACCGCCCGGCACGAACTGGATGACGACGAAGGTCAGCAGCAACACGCCCAGCAGCGTGGGAATCATCAGCAGCAGGCGCTTGAGGATGTAGGCGAACATGCGCGATCGGAAACCGGTGGCTCA
This sequence comes from Ottowia sp., assembly GCF_035444425.1. GTDB lineage: Bacteria > Pseudomonadota > Gammaproteobacteria > Burkholderiales > Burkholderiaceae_C > Ottowia. The sequence goes on from NZ_DAOMOQ010000008.1 coordinate 73,324, forward strand.
GTATGGCAGCGCTGCCGACAACGATCGAAGGCCGGCGCTCACTGGCCCACCGCCGCGGCGGTCCCGTTGGACACCAGGAAATCCCGGCTGATGCCGGCGCCAAGCTGATTGACGCGGTCGAGAAAGCGCGTCAGGAAGGCATGCAGGCCGGTGGCCAGGATCTCGTCGATGCGGCTGAAACGCAGGTCGGCCTGCAGGCGGCCGGCCAGGCGCGTGGTGTCGCGGTCCGGGTCCGCGTTGATCTGCTGCAGCTTGTGCACCACGCCATTCATGCAGTGGTGCAGTGCGCGCGGCATGTCGGGCCGCAGGATCAGCAGTTCGGCCACGCGCTCGGGCGTGATGACGTCGCGGTAGACCTTGCGGTAGATCTCGAACGCGCTCACGCTGCGCAGCACCGTGGACCAGTGGTAGAAGTCGTACTCGCGGTCGCGCTCGCCGCCGCTGCCGAAGAATTCATCGGCGGCGGCGTGGAATTTCACGTCCAGGATGCGCGCGGTGTTGTCGGCGCGTTCCAGGAAGGTGCCCAGGCGCAGGAAGTGGAAGGCCTCGTCCTGCAGCATGGTGCCCAGGGTGACGCCGCGCGACAGGTGCGAGCGGAACTTGACCCACTCGAAGAACTGGCCCGGATGGCGCCGGAAGGCGTTCTTGCGGCTCGGGCGCTCGACTTCCAGCCAAGTCTGGTTGAGCGTTTCCCAGACTTCGGTGGTCAGCGCACCGCGCACCGCACGCGCGTTCTCGCGCGCCGCCTTCAGGCAGGCCACGATGGAAGCCGGGTTCCCGGCGTCGAGCACCATGAATTCCATCACCTTGGCGGGCACGACCGCGCCGTGGCGCGCGCTGTAGGCCGGCAGCAGCTCGCTGATCGACAGCACGCCCTGCCAGCCCTGCCCCGATACCTCGGCCGACTGTGGCAACAGCGAGGTCTCGTGCTGCACGCTGAGCATGCGGGCGGTGTTCTCGGCCCGCTCGGTGTAGCGGGACATCCAGAACAGGTGGTCGGCGGTGCGCGAAAGCATGGTCCTGCCCCTCAAGCCTCGAACCCCGGCACGCTGACGCGTGCGGCGGTGTTGTGGTGCTGTCGCACCCTGTCCACTGGCGCGAACAGAACGGCCCGCTCGGTGTAGCGGGACATCCAGAACAGGTGGTCGGCGGTGCGTGACAGCATGGTTCAGGCCTCCAGCACCCAGGTGTCCTTGGTGCCGCCGCCCTGCGAGGAGTTGACCACCAGCGATCCCTCCTGCAACGCCACGCGCGTCAGGCCGCCCGGCACCATGCGCACCTGCTGGCCCGACAGCACGAAGGGCCGCAGATCGATGTGGCGCGGTGCGATGCCGCTCTCCACGTAGGTCGGGCAGGTCGACAGGCTGAGCGTCGGCTGCGCGATGTAGTTGCCGGGATCGGCCAGCACGGCCTGGCGGAACCGCCCGATCTCGTCGGCACTGGCCGCCGGCCCGATCAGCATGCCGTAGCCGCCGGCGCCGTGCACTTCCTTCACCACCAGTTCCTCCAGATGCGCCAGCACGTACTTCAGGTCGTCGGCGTCGCGGCACAGCCAGGTCGGGACGTTGTTCAGGATCGGCTGCTCACCGAGGTAGAACTCGATCATCTTCGGCACGTAGGGGTAGATCGACTTGTCGTCGGCGACGCCGGTGCCGACGCCGTTGCAGATCGCCACGTGGCCGGCGCGCTGCGCGGCCATCAGACCGGCGCAGCCGAGCGTGGAATCGGGTCGGAACACCTCGGGATCGAGGAAGTCGTCGTCGACGCGGCGGTAGATCACGTCGACGCGCTGCGGCCCGCGGGTGGTGCGCATGTGGACGAAGCCGTTCTGCACGAACAGATCCTGCCCCTCGACCAGTTCCACGCCCATCTGCTGGGCCAGGAAGGCGTGCTCGAAATAGGCGCTGTTGTACATGCCGGGCGTCAGCACCACCACCGTCGGGTGCGCCGACTTGCCGGGGCTGGCGTCGCGCAGGGTCTCCAGCAGCAGGTCGGGGTAATGCGCCACCGGCGCCACCGGGTAGCGGCTGAACAGGTCCGGGAACAGGCGCATCATCATCTTGCGGTTCTCCAGCATGTAGCTGACCCCGCTGGGCACGCGCAGGTTGTCTTCCAGCACGTGGTACTCGCCCGCGCCCTGGGCATTGCCGGCGCGCACCAGGTCGATGCCGGCGATGTGTGCGTAGATCTGGTTGGGCACCGCCAGGCCCTGCATGATGGGCCGGTACTGGCTGTTGTTCAGCACCTGCCCGGCCGGCACCACGCCGGCGCGCAGGATCTCCTGCGCGTGATAGACGTCGTGGATGAAGCGGTTGAGCGCCGTCACGCGCTGCACCAGGCCGCGCTCCAGCCGTTCCCACTCGTCGGCCGGGATGATGCGCGGGATCAGGTCGAACGGAATCAGCCGCTCGGTGTCGGCGGCGCCGGCGTCCTGGTCGCCATAGACCGCGAAGGTGATGCCGACGCGGCGGAAGTTCAGCTCGGCCTCGTCGCGGCGCGCGCGCATCAATTCGTCGCTCTGCCCGGCCAGCCAGCCGGCGTAGTCGCCGTAGTGCCGGCGCACCGTCCAGCCCGCCTCGTACCCGCCGGAGCCGAGCGTCGCCGGCCAGGCCGGGGGTGCGTACATTTCATCGAACGGGTGCATGGACAAGAGCGGCTCCTCGGCTGACAGCATAGCAAGGAGCGCGCCGGGCGCTGCGCCACTCAGGGCATGCGGTGGTGCCAGTAGCGCGCGGCGCTCTCACGCTGGCACTGCAGCGCGTCGGGTCGTGCGCTGTGCCAGCGCATGGCGCCGCAGCGCGGCGACTCGAGCACGCGCACGCCATGCGCCTGGTAGCGCGCCAGCACCTCCGGCGCCGGGTGGCCGAAGCGGTTGCGGTAGCCCGACTGCACCAGCGCCCAGCGCGGCTGCACCGCCGCCAGCAGCGCGGCCGACGACGAAGTGCGGCTGCCGTGGTGCGGCGCCAGCAGCAACTCGGCACGCAACTCGTCCGTGGCCGCCACCAGGGCGCGCTCCTGCGCCACGCCGATGTCGCCGGGCAGCAGCGCCGCCACGCCAGCCGGCGTGCGGATGCGCAGCACGCAGCTCAGGGCGTTGGCATCGCGCGTGCGCGCGTAGCTCTCGGCGGCGGGATGCAGGATCTCGAACTCGACCCCGTCCCACCGCCAGCGCTGGCCGGCCTGGCAGCGCATCGCCGGGCGCTCGCCGTGCAAATCATGCCCGGGCTCGATCGAGGCCAGCAGCGCCGCGCCCGGCTGGCTGGCGATGATGGCGCGCGCGCCGCCGATGTGGTCGCCGTCGCGGTGGCTCAGCACCAGCAGCTCCAGCCGCTCGCCCAGCGCGCGCAACAGCGGCACCAGCACGCGCTGGCCGGCGTCGCTCTCAAGCGAGTAGCGCGGCCCGGCGTCGTACAGCAGCGTGCGCGTCGTGGTGCGCACGATGACGGCGCTGCCCTGCCCGACATCGGCGGCAAGCAGTTCGAACTGCCCCGGCGCCGGGCGCGGCGGCTGCCACAGCAGCAGCGGCAGCAGCAGTGGCAGGCCGGCGGCGCGCAGCGGCCAGGGCCAGCGCAGCGCCAGCAGCACGCCGCCGGTGACGGCGGCCAGGCCCAGCCACAACGGTGCCGCGGCCATCGACACGCTCGACAGCGGCCAGTCCGCCAGCCCCCTCAGCAGCGCCATCAGCGGCGTCAGCGCCGCGCCGGCCAGCGCCCACAGCGGCGGCCACAGCACGCCCAGCAGCGCCAGCGGCGTCACCACCAGCGTCACCCACGGGATCGCCATCAGGTTGGCCAGCAGACCGACCGCCGAGGCCTGGCCGAACAGGATCAGCGACAGCGGCGTCAGCGCCAGCGTCACCACCGCCTGCTCGCGCAGCAACTGGCGCAGGCGGCCGCCGAGGCCGCGCCGCCCGGTCTCCACCAGGTCGGAGCCGGCCGCGAACAGCACGCCGACGGCGACGAAGCTGAGCCAGAAGCCGGGCTGCAGCACGGCCCACGGGTCGACCGCCAGCACCACCGCGCAGGCTAGCAGCCAGCTCATCCACCACGGCCAGCGCAGCCCCGCCAGCTTGAGCAGCACCAGGGTCGTCAGCATCAGCACGGTGCGCTGCGCCGGCACGCCCCAGCCGCTGAACACGGCGTAGCCGCTGGCCAGCAGCACGCCGCCGACCAACGCGGCGTGCGGCGCCGGCACGCGCAGGCTCGGGTTCAGTGGCGACGGCGCGCGCCACAAGGCGCTGCGGCGCCAGACCCAGCCCACCACGGCCACCGCCAGCCAGGCGAACATGGTGATGTGCAGGCCCGAGATGCTCATCAGGTGCGCCACGCCGGTGACGCGGAACAGGTCCCAGTCGGCGCGCTCGATCAGGTTCTGGTCGCCGGTCACCAGCGCCGCGACGATGCCGGCAAAGCGTTGCCGGTCGGCGCTCTTGCCGTCGGCGCCGGCCAGGATGGCATCGCGCACCGACTGGCGCGCACGCTCGACCGGATGCGCCACGCGCCGATCCAGCCGGCGCGGCGCCGCATCGCGCGGGCCGGCGCGCACGTAGCCGGTGGCGCGCACGCCGCGCTCCCACAGCCACAGTTCGTAATCGAAGCCGTGCGGATTCAGGTTGCCGTGCGGCGCCCGCAGGCGCACCGTGAACTGCCAGCGGTCGCCGGCGCGCAGGTCGATCGCCAGCGGCTCCTGGGCCGGCGCGGCGCCATCGCGCCCGGGCCAGCCGTACCAGGCCAGCTGCAGCCGCGGCGGCACCTGCACCGCAGCGCCGTCCAGCCGCGCCGACTCGACGTCGAAGCGAAAGCGCCAGCCGGCGTCGCCGCGCTGCGGCATGCGGCTGACCACGCCGAGCAGTTGCAGGTCGCGCCCTTCCAGCGCCGCATCGAGCGCCTGCGCCTGCATCGCGCCGGCGCGCACGCCGGCGACGGCAAACGCCGCACCGGCCGCCGCGCAGGCCGCCACGATCAGCCAGCCGGCCACGGCCCGGTGCGGACGCTCGCGCGCCTGCCGCAGGCCAAGGACGGCCACGACCAGCGCCGCCCCGGCCAGGCCGGCGTAGGCGGCAGGCGGCCACAGGGCCGCCTGCTGCACCTGCCACGCCGTGCCCAGCACCCAGCCGCCGAGCAGCGCCGGCACAGCCCAGCCGGCCAGGCGCTGGCGCTGAAGCGAATCGCGGGTGCCCTGCGTCAAGTGCCTCCCTGCCTGCACATCAGGTGTGAGGCGCCGCGCCCGCGCTGGCGCCAGCGTCCATGCCGTCGCCTGCATGACCACAGCGCACCGTGCCCGCGTGGCGGGTGCGAGAATGGACAGCTCTTTCCACTACGTGATCAGTTGCGTGTCACCAGAACCCTGTTTCCCGCGTGTGACTCTGCCGCAGCGTCGCCGTGGCGCCAACCGCAAGCGGGGTAGGCACGACATGCGGGTGACGACGGCGCCCATGCGAGGCGCCGCGCACCGGATTCCCGTGCCATGCCGCAGGCATCACCGCCCAGCTTGACCATCCCGCTCCAGAGCGATCCCGGCAGCACCGATCAGGACAGCGGGGTCTTCGACGAACTGCACGGACGCACCCGGCCGGCGGGCGAGCCGGCGGCCGTCATCTCGAGGCCCGATCCGGCCGCGTTCGCCCCACACTGGCGCCGTTTCTTCGGCGGGCTGGGCCCCGACGGCTGGCACGACCTGGACCGCCGTGCCAGCGCCCTGCGCCGCCATCTGCGCGACAACGGCGTCACCTACAACGTCTACGCCGACGAGGCCAAGCTGCAGCGTCCGTGGCCGCTTGAGCTGTTCCCGCTGCTGCTGCCCGATGCCGACTGGCAGCGCATCGAGGCCGGCGTGCTGCAGCGCGTGCGGCTGCTGGAAGCGGTGATGCACGACCTGTACGGCGAGCGCCGGCTGCTCAAGGACGGGCTGATCCCGGCCGCGCTGGTGCAGGGCCACCCCGACTACCTGCGCGCCATGCACGGCGTGCCGGCGGTCGGCGGCACCTACCTGCACATCGCCGCGTTCGACCTGGCGCGCGATGCGCACGGCGACTGGTGGGTGGTGTCGCAGCGCACCCAGGCGCCCTCGGGCCTGGGCTATCTGCTGGAAAACCGCGCCGCCGTCTCGGCCCAGTTCGCCGACAGCTTCGACAGCCTGCGGGTGCGGCGCCTGGCCGCCAGCTACCGCGGCTTCATCGAGGGCCTGAAGGCGCAGGCCCCGGGCGGCGCCGATTCGCACATCGCCCTGCTCACGCCCGGCCCGTACAACGAAACCTATTTCGAGCAGTCCTACCTGGCGCGCTACCTGGGCGTGACCCTGGTCGAGGGCAACGACCTGACGGTGCGCGGCGAGCGCCTGTACCTGAAGACCCTGCACGGCCTCAGGCCGGTGCACGGGCTGATCAAACGCGTCGACGACGCCTACCTGGACCCGCTGGAGATGCGGCCCGAATCGCAGCTCGGCGTGCCCGGCCTGCTGCAGGCGGTGCGCGCCGGCACCGTGCTGGTGGCCAACGCGCCGGGCGCCGGCTTGCTGGAATCAAGCGCCCTGCTCGGCTTCCTGCCCGCCTTGTCGCGGCAGGTGCTGGGCGAACCGCTGCGGCTGCCCTCGCTGCACACCTGGTGGTGCGGCGAACCGCCGACGCTGCGCGAGGTGCTGCCGCAACTGGCGCGCTGCGTCATCAAGCCGACCTACCCGTGGTCGACCAGCCGCGGCACCTTCGGTCCCGGCGTCGGCCCGCTGATGAGCCCCGAGGTGCTGCAGTCCTGGGCCGACAGCATCCAGCGCGTGCCGGAAGAACACACGGTGCAGGCCTTCCTGGCGCCCTCGCTGATGCCGACCTGGACCCGGCCGGGCGACGCCGGCGGCCTGCTGCCGCGCCCGACCATGCTGCGCGTGTTCGCGCTGTCCGACGGCAGCGGGCGCTGGAGCGTGCTGCCCGGCGGCATGACGCGGCTGGTCAGCGCCAGCGCCGGCCTGGCGACCATGGCGCTGGGCGGCAGCAGCGCCGACACCTGGGTGCTGCCCGGCGCCGCCGCGGCGCCGCCGGCCGATCCGGAACACGAAGCCGGACCCCATGCCGACCGCAGCTCGCTGGTCGCCATCACCCCGGCCGACACCGCCCTGGTGCAGCGCGAGCGGCTGATCACCAGCCGCGCCGCCGAGGGCCTGTTCTGGCTCGGCCGCTACACCGAGCGCGCCGAGAACGGCGCCCGGCTGGCCGGCATCGTGCTGAACGCGCTGCACGGCGAGGAAGAGCCTTCCCCGGCGGTGCTGATGTGGCTGGAGCAGCTGGCCGCGTTCGCCGGCCTGGTGCCGCCCGGCACGCCGTCGCCGCTGCACGACCGCGCCGCCTTCGAGCGCGCCCTGATCCAGTCCCTGCCCGACACCGAAGGCACGCCCGGCATCGGCTACACGCTGCGGCGCCTGTACCAGGTGGCGGCCAGCCTGCGCGAGCGCCTGTCGCCGGAGCACTGGAGTTTCATCAAGCAGGCGCGGGAAAACTGGCGCCGCGCCGGCGATCCATCGCAGCACGGCGGCGAGGCCGCCAGCGCCGACGCCGCGCGCGCGCTGGCCCAGCTGTCGCACACGCTGGCGGCGGTCACCGGCGCGCAGCAGGACCGCATGTGGCGCGACGACGGCTGGCGGCTGCTCACCGTGGGGCGGCAGCTCGAGCGCCTGCTGCACCTGTCGGACGCGCTGTCCAAGGGCTTCTACACCAACGCCGTGCACGACGCCGCCGGCTACGGCGTGGTGCTGGAGCTGTTCGACAGCACGATCTCGTTCCACGCGCGCCACCAGCGCAGCCGCTCGATCGCGGCGCTGATCGAACACGTGGTGCTGAACCAGCAGAACCCGCGCTCGCTCGGCGGCGCGTTGCAGCTGCTGCAGGACCGGTTGGCGCGGCTGCGGCAGCACGACAGCCAGCCGCTCGACCTGCCGCCGCTGCACGGCCCGGTGGCCGACGAGCTGCCGCGCCTGTGCGAGGCCGACGCCATCGGCGACTTCATCCACCTGCAGGCCCGGCTGGCGCAATTGATGGCGGCCGGCGCGCGCCTGTCCGACGAGATCGGCCTGCGCCATTTCAGCCACGCCGGCGAGGAACACACCAGCCTGGGGGCCTAGCGTCGACAGGCCTCAACCCCATGCGTCTGCGCGTCACCCACGACACCTGCTACCGCTACGCCCGCCCGGTCCGGACGGCGCTGCACATGGCGCACCTGACGCCGCCGCAGACGCGCTGCCAGCAGCGCATCGACGCCCGGCTGGAAGTCGAGCCCACCCCGGTGCTGCTGACCGAGACGCAGGACATCTACCGCAACCAGCGCGCCTTCTTCGAGATCGCCAGCGCGCACCAGCGGCTGTGGGTGCGTGCCACCAGCCTGGTCGTCACGCGGGCGCCCGACGCGGCGCCCAGCCGCATCGCCTGGAACGCGGTGGCGGAAAGCTTCGTCTACCACGCCGGCACCGACTGGCACCCGGCGGCCGAATTCATCTACCCGTCGGCATACGTGCACCCGGGCATGGCCTTTGCCGACTACGCGCGCTCCTCGTTCACGCTCGGCCGGCCGCTGATCGAGGCCGCGCGCGAGCTGATGCAGCGCATCCACCAGGACTTCGAGTACGCCAGCGCCAGCACCCAGCTCAACACCCCGGCCCGGCTGGTGCTGGAGCAGCGCCGCGGCGTCTGCCAGGACTTCGCCCACCTGATGCTGGCCTGCCTGCGCTCGCTCGGCCTGCCGGCGCGCTACGTCAGCGGCTATCTGCTGACCGAGCCGCCGCCGGGCCAGCCGCGCCTGGTCGGCAGTGACGCCTCGCACGCCTGGGTCTCGGTGTTCCTGCCCGACCTGGCCGCCGAGGCCGGCGGCCACGGCTGGTACGACCTCGATCCGACCAATGCGCGCGACGGCTGGAGCACGCCCGGCGAGGACTACGTGCGCCTGGCCGTGGGGCGCGACTACGCCGACATCTCGCCGCTGCGCGGCGTGGTCCAGGGCGCGGCCGAGCACCAACTCAGCGTCGGCGTCACGGTCGAGCCGTTCGGCGCCGCCACGCTGGCCGACGCACCGCCCGTATCATCCCCGCAGTACTGAACCCAAGGAGCCCCAAGCATGACCCCCGCAGAAAAACTCGCCTCGCTCGGCATCAGCCTGCCGCCCGTCAGCACCCCCGCCGCCGCCTACGTGCCCTTCGTGCGCAGCGGCAATCTGGTGTTCCTGTCCGGCCACATCGCGCGCCGCGATGGCCAGCCCTGGGCCGGCAAGCTGGGCCAGGACCTGGGCACCGACGAAGGCAAGCAGGCCGCGCGCGCCGTCGCCATCGACCTGATGGCGACGCTGCAGGCCGCCGTCGGCGACCTGTCCAGGGTGCGGCGCATCGTCAAGGTGATGAGCCTGGTCAACTCCACGCTCGACTTCACCGAGCAGCACCTGGTCACCAACGGCTGCTCCGAGCTGCTCGGCGAGGTGTTCGGCGACGCCGGCAAGCACGCCCGCAGCGCCTTCGGCGTGGCGCAGATCCCGCTCGGCGCCTGCGTCGAGATCGAGCTGATCGCCGAAGTGGAATAAGACTTTCGACTGAATGTAGGAGCGGCGGAAGCCGCGAACATCCCCTCCACCGGATGCAGGAGCGCCGGCAGCCGCGAACAGGGCATCCACCGGATGTGGGAGCGGCGGCAGCCGCGAATAGGGCATCTTCGGAACCAGCCATCCGTTCGCGGCTGCCACCGCTCCCACAAAGAGGCAACCATCCGCCATGCTCGCGCGCTCCAGCGCGCTGCGCCGTGGCCGCTTCAGCCACTCCGGCTATGTGTACCTGGTTACCACGATCACGCGCGAACGCCAGCCGGTGTTTGCCGATTTCCTGCTGGCGCGTCTGGCCATCACCGAACTGCGGCGCAGCGATGATTCAGGGCGTTGCAAAACCCTGGCCTACGTGCTGATGCCCGACCACCTGCATTGGCTGCTGCGCCTTGAGCAAGGCACACTGTCGCAGACCATCGGAAGCTTCAAGGCCCACGCCGCCAGGGCGGTTCAACGCCAGCGTTCATGTGCCGGCCAGCCGCTGTGGCAGGCCGGCTACCACGACCATGCGCTGCGGCGCGACGAGGACTTGCGCACCGCTGCCAGGTACTACCTGGTGGCGAATCCGGTGCGCGCCGGGCTGGTCGAGCGTGTGGGCGACTATCCGCATTGGAATGCGGTGTGGATGTGATGCAGGTTCGCGGCTGCCGCCGCTCCCACACCGGTGTGGGAGCGGCGGCAGCCGCGAACGCTCCATGCATCTTGGTGTGGGAGCGGCGGAAGCCGCGAACGACGACCGCGCCAATCAATCAACCCCGCCGTCCTGTTCGCCCACCCCCGGCAGCAGCGCCTGCGACTCGGTATCCGGCAGCGCCTCGACCTTGGTCAAGGCCTTGTTCATCTGCCGCGTGCGCGTCTGCGCCTGATCCAGCGTGTTCAGCACCGTCTGCGTCTGCGCCTTGATGCGCGTGAGCACGTCGCCGAACTTGCCGAACTCGGTCTTCACCGCGCCCAGCACCTGCCACACCTCGCTGCTGCGCTTTTCCAGCGCCAGCGTGCGGAAGCCCATCTGCAGGCTGTTGAGCATCGCCAGCAGCGTGGTCGGGCCGGCCAGCGTGATGCGGTGCTCGCGCTGCAAGACGTCCATCAGTCCCGGCCGCCGCAGCACCTCGGCGTACAGGCCCTCGGTGGGCAGGAACAGGATCGCGAAATCGGTGGTGTGCGGCGGCTCGACGTACTTCTCGGCGATGCCCTTGGCCTCGAGCCGGATGCGCGCCTCGAGCGCCTTGGCCGCCACCTCGACCGCGCCCGCGTCGGCGCGCTGCTGGGCGTCGAGCAGGCGCTCGTAGTCCTCGTTCGGGAACTTGGCGTCGATCGGCAGCCACAGCGGCAGGCCTTCGTCGCCGCGCCCGGGCAGCCGGATGGCGAAGTCGACCGCGTTGCGCGTGCCGGGCCGCGTCACCACCTGCTCGGCGTACTGGTCCGGTGCGAACACCTGCTCCAGCAGCGCCGCCAGCTGCGCCTCGCCGAACATGCCGCGCGTCTTCACGTTGGTCAGCAGATGCTTCAGGTCGCCCACGCCCTGCGCCAGCGTCTGCATCTCGCCCAGGCCCTTGTGCACCTGCTCCAGGCGGTCGGCGACCTGCTTGAAGCTCTCGCCCAGGCGCGCCTGCAGCGTCGATTGCAGCTTCTCGTCCACGGTCTGGCGCATCTCGTCGAGCTTGGCCGTGTTGCTGGCCTGCAGCGCGCCGAGCTGCTGCTCCAGCGTGCCGCGCACCTCGGCCAGGCGGCGCGCGTTGGCCTCGCTCAGGCCGGTGAGCTGCTGCGTCAGCGTCTCCGACAGGGTGCCGCGCAACTGAATCAGCTGCTGCGCGAAGGCGTCGATCTGCGCGTTCTGCGTGCGCGTGGTCTCCTGCGCCTGCTGCGCCATCGACAGGCCCAGCGCCTGCAGTTGCGCCACCAGCGTGTCGCCCAGCGTGCCGCGCAGCTGCGTCAACTGCGCCGCCAGCGCATCGACCTGGGCGTTCTGAGTGCGCACCGCCTCGGCGCCCTGGCGCACCACCGCGTCCTGGAAGCTGGCCAGCGAATGCGTCAGCTCCTGCCGCCCCTCGCGCGCGCTGCCGCCGATCTCCTGCCGCAGCTCGCGCTCAAGCCGTTCATTGCCCTGCCCCACCGCCTGGCCGACGAGCTGCTGCAGCTCGCCGCGCGAAGCCACGTCGTCGGGGCGGCGCGGGCGCTTGAACAGCAGTGCCAGCACCAACACCAGGTTGAGGCCCAGCGCAGCCAGCGCCAGCCAGATCAGCCATGCGGGCCAGACGGATTCGGTCATTTCACTCCTGATTAAATAGCTGCTCGCGCGTGCCACAAAGCGCTGTTGCCCAGTTTTCCTTGAGCAAGGCCATGCCCTAGCTCACCCGCCCCATTGGATTCGATCCACGTTGAGCCTATAGCGCTCTCCTGACGATGACGCTCGTGCCTGCGGCGACAGGGCCACCACGCATTCAAGATAAGCCTGGGCTTCTTCCCAGGGCTTTCGGTCGCGCCACAGTGCAGCCAGCGTTTGCACCACGGCGATTACGGTGGGTCGGGTGGATTCAACCTGCGCCTCCAGCGCATCCAGCTTATCGGCATGACCATGCTTTCTCGAGTCCTGATGCGGGTACGAATGGAACTCGACGATCGGGCCCGGCGCCGGCCAGTCCGGTCGACCTGCGCAGATCGCGCCGGGTACCGCCTCGGCGCGCTCGGCATGTCCCCCGGCAAACGAATCCTGCACCAGATGCAGCAAGCTGCCGAATGCGATGCGTTGAATCCCCTCGGCGCTCCGCACGCCGGGGTTACCCAGCGCGAACAAGTCCTGGATGCGCCACCCGCGGTTGAACCTGAACAGCCGGTCAAACCCCTCGATCGGCAAGCTGGACACGATACGCTGCGATCCGAAGCCGCGGTCGCCAATCGCGGTCCGCCAGGTAAACTCCAGCCACGCCATGATCTGCCGCCGCGTCTGTTCCGGCGCCTCGCCATCAGTGCCCGCCATGGCGTGCAGAAACTGCAGATCGCCGAAATGCGAGCGCACCAGCAGATTCGAATTGGCACCGGTGAAGCGCTTGCCCCGAGCAGCCATGCGCTCCCCGTTCAGGAACACCTGTATCCAGCAGGCCGGCTGCGTGACCATGCGCACCGTCTGGCCCGCCAGGCAGCCCGCGTATTGCCCGCGCCCCGGCAGAAACCGGAACGCCGGGTCGTCATTCCAGCGCGCCCCCGCCAGTTCATAGCGGATGTCGAACGCACAGCCGGTCGGCCGAGGCCCGTCCTCGGGGCACTGCAACGCGCGCCGGGTGATTTCTTCGTGAACCGCCTCACCCACCACCGCCACGCCTTGAAAGGCGCCAGCACTGACCAACTGGCGCAACCGGGTGCCGGACACCGCTGCCAAGCCGCGTTCCGTCGCCGTCGCCTCGGGTGTGATCTTCCAGGCAGCGGCTGGCGCAACGAGTCCTGTCGCCAGCCACCAACCCAGCACCGCACCCCGCCAAACTTTGTCGAGTTTCATGGCTGCACCGCCTTCTCACGGTGGTCATCACCCTTCTTCTCAAGCGTCGCTCGCGCCAGGTTCAGCGCCAGCAGCCGGCGCAGGATCTCGTCGTCGGACATCTCGGGCGTGTAGTCCTGCCAGCCGTAGGCGGCCGCCACGGCGGCGTCGAGCGCCGCGTGCGCCTGCGCCAGCCAGGCCGGGCGCTGGTTGTAGAGCTTGGTGAGGGTGCGTTGTTGCAGCGCCTTGTCGTCCTGCGCGCTCAAACCGGGCCGCGGCTCGATGCGGTCGGGGTACGGCGATTCGGTCATGCCCAGCGGCACCACCTCGGGCACGCGCTGCGTCCACTCAGGCGGGTTGAGCCAGTTCTGGCGCAGGGTGTCGAGCCGGTGCGCGGCCTGGGCGATGGGGATCGCGGCGGCGCGCACGGCCTCGGGCAGCCCGGCCGGGATCAGCGCGCCGCCTTCGATGTCCTCGGTGCGCTGGTGCGCGGTGTCGGCGGGGGTCAGGCCGGCGGGGAAGGCAAAAGTCTCGAAGCAGGTGGTGGGGGTGTAGCGCGGCCGGTCTTCCAGCGAGGTGCCCATGCGCAGCGACCAGAGTTCGTGGAAGCGGCTGTGCAGGATGCCGAAGGTGGTGTCATCGGCGCGGGCGATGGTGATCAGCGCTTGATCCGGCGAGGTCGTCACTGGCAGCCAAGTGAAAAACCGATGCTTGGAATGTGCAATCGTGCCGACGAAACGATGAACCTCACGGAGTGCGGCGCGCAATCCTGGACGGGGTTCGGCAAAGCGCCACCAGAACCTGCGGTATGCCTCACGGTTGTTTCTTAGGCGCTCTGGTTTTACGTGAGAGGTCACGTAGCTGAATGGCGTCTCGTACAACGATGCATCGGCTTCCGTCATCTCAATTCCGAAGTCGATGATCCATTGATCTTGTGGCCTGCGACTCAGTTCGAACCCATTGGCCCACGGCTTCAGTACATCGCTGTTGGGCTTGCTGTGTGGATTAGGTTGCCGCAGCCATCGGCGTGCGAGCGTACCGTCTATCTCGAACTTGGCCTTCTTCGACGCACCTTGAAAACTGGCACCGAAGTTGGTCGTCAACCTGTGCGCGCTGGTCAGATCAAGGTTGACGCCGTCCTGAGTCGGTGCTGTCAGGTCGGCGTATATCTCAGGTACATCTTGTCCGTTGAGCCGTGCTGGGAGTCGAAGCCCAAAGCAAACCAACGACACACGCACGGCGGCGCCCTCGTTGATCCAGGGCTCGTCGCTCCAGGCGTCGTAAATGCGCGACTCGCGCGTGATGGTGTCCAGCACAGCGCGATTGGCGCCCCCACGGATGGAGTTGGTGGCTACGAAACCGGCAGCGGTCAATGCTTGTCGCTCGATGGCTGCACGCGCTTTCTCAAACCAGTAGCAAACGAGATCAGCGCCGCCCGGTACGCGAGGTGCATAAACCGCGTCCAGCGCATCGACGTATTCGGAGCCAAGTTCACGGCGCTTGCGACTGACGCCTATGAACGGCGGGTTGCCGATGACGACGCTGGCGGCGGGCCAGGGGGCTTCGGTGGCGGGCTGGCTCCCTCGCCCCTCTGGGGAGAGGGTGGGGGTGAGGGGCTGGGCGGTGGCTGGCTGGGCGGGCGTGCCCCCACCCCGGCCCTCCCCCAGCGGGGGAGGGAGGAATTGCAGCAGCGCATCGCGGCATTCGATCTGCTCCAGCGGCTCGAGCACGGGGTTGGTCTTGGGCGGGTAGCCATGGGCGATGCGCCACTGGATTTCGCCGATCCAGATGCTGACGCGGGCCAGCTCGGCGGCGTATTCGTTCAGCTCGATGCCGAGCACGTTGTGCGGGCCGGTGACCAGGTCCTGCTCGCGATCCAGGCCCAGGTCGGCGGCCTGGATGATGGTGAGCAGTTCGATGTCCTTGAGCGCCTTGAGGCCCAGGAACAGAAAGTTGCCGCTGCCGCAGGCGGGGTCGAGGATGCGGTAGGCGCGCAGCACCTCCAGCCACTGCACGAAGCGGGCGTGGGCCTTGCGGTGGGCGGCGTCGCCATGCTTCTTGACTTTGGCCGTGAGCGCCCGCAGGTCTTGCGCGGCCAGCTCCCATTGTTGTAGCAAGGGGCGGGTGACGACGGGCTCGACGATGCGGGCGATGGTGGCGGGGTCGGTGTAGTGGGCGCCGAGCTGGCTGCGCTTGGCGGGGTCGAGGCCGCGCTCGAACAGGGTGCCGAAGATGGAGACGTCGATGGCGCTCCAGTTGAGGGCGGCGGCGTTGCGCAGTTCGGTGATGTCGATGACCTGCAAGGGCGGCACGTCGATGCGCTGAAACAGGTTGCCGTTGAACCAGGGGATGTCGTCGGGACCATACAGGCCGCCATCGCGCATGGTGGCAAACAGAACCTGCAGACCGGCGCTGAGCCGGTCGCTGGTGAGCTGGCGGTTGCCGACCAGGCGCTCGAACATGCGCCCGGGCAGCAGGCCGACGTCCTCGGCGAAGAAGCAGAACAGGCACTGGGTCAGGAAGTGCGCCACGGTATCGGCGTCGTGGCCGCGGCCACGCAACTGCTCGGCCAGGGTGGCGAAGCTCCGGGCGGCGGCTTCGGTGATGTCACGGCTGGTGGCGCGCGGGCGAAAGCTTTCGGGGGCTGTCCACAGTCGGCGCAGCAGCTCACGCTTGTCGGGCTGGTCGAGTTGCTCCAGCCGCACCGTGTGCGTCTCGGAAGGATGGCCGTTGAACTGGGTGTGGATGCGGATCGTGAGACGGTCGCAGACCACCAGCAGCGGCGGGTTGGCCAGCGCCAGACTGTACTGCTGGAGCTGGCGCAGCGCGGTGTCGAGGTTGCGGCCCGGCGCCTTGTTCTCCCACGCGAAGTGGTCGCGGTAGAACACGTCGGCGAAGCCGCGCGCCTCGCCCAGTTGCAGCGAGCGGCGCTCGAACAGGTATTCGCCATCGGCGTCGCCGCTGCCGGGTTTGGCCACGCCCAGCAGATCGCACAGGTCGAGGAAATGGCTTTGCGCGCCCTGCTCCTCGTTCAGCGCGTAGGCGGGGCCACCGGGACCCCATTTGGCAATGAACTCGGCGGCGGTCATGGCGGCGAGGATGCTGTCTTCAATGTGGCTGATCGCGCGGCTTGGGTGCTGGCTGTCGGAGATCGATGCTGACATTGTGGGAGCGGCGGCAGCCGCGAATCGACTTGTGCCCGATCGAGGCGTCTGTTCGCGGCTGCCGCCGCTCCTACCCTGGGGTACATGTCGGCGGCTGTTCGCGGCGGCCGCCGCTCCTGCCCTGAGCCACGGGGCGTGTCAGCGCTGGCCGATGACCTCCGGGTTGAGGGGTGTGAGCGCCTTGCCCGTAGTCAGGTAGCCGATCAGGTTGTCGGCCGCCAGCCCGGCCATCGCCATGCGGGTCGGCACGGTGGCGCTGCCGATGTGCGGCGTCAGCACCACGTTGCTGCACTTGAGCAGCGCGGGATTGAGCTTGGGTTCGCCCTCGAAAACGTCGAGGCCGGCGGCGGCGATGCGCTTGTCAAGCAGCGCCTGCGCCAGCGCCGCGTCGTCGACCACACCGCCGCGCCCGATGTTGACCAGCGTGGCGGTCGGCTTCATCTGCGCCAGCTCGGCGGCGCCGATGGCGTGGTGCGACTCGGCGCTGTAGGGCACCACCAGCACCAGGTGGTCGGACTGGCGCAGCAGCTCGTCCTTGCTGACGTAGCGTGCCCTGACCTCGGCCTCTGCTTCAGCCGGCAGGCGCGAGCGGTTGTGGTAGATCACCGGCATGTTGAAGCCGAGTGCGCCGCGCCGGGCGATGGCGCGGCCGATGCGGCCCATGCCGAGGATGCCGAGCGTGGCGCCGTACACGTCCTGGCCGATCAGCATGTCGTAGGCCCAGCGGTCCCACTTGCCGGCGCGCAGGAAATGCTCGCTCTCGGTGACGCGGCGCGCCGCCGCCATCAGCAGCGCGAAGCCCATGTCGGCGGTGGTCTCGGTGAGCACGTCGGGCGCGTTGGTGCCGAGCACGCCGGCGGCCGTCATCGCCGCCAGGTCGAAGTTGTTGTAGCCGACCGCCATGTTGGCGCAGATCTTCAGCTCGGGGCACTGGGCCAGCAGCGCGGCGTCGATGCGCTCGCCGCCGGTGGTGAAGACGCCCTGCTTGCCCTGCAGGCGGCGCGCCAGCTCGTCGCGCGGCCACAGTTCGTCGGACGGGTTGGCCTCGACCTCGAAGTGCTGCGACAGTTTCTCGACCACCTCGGGGAAGATGGCGCGGGCGATCAGGATGCGGGGACGTGCGGCAGTGTTCATGCGGGCATTCTAGGCAGTCAGGTGCGGCCAGCCACGGCACGCGGGTCGTACAGCCAGCGGCGCAGCTTGCGGACGCGCAGTTGCGCGGCGTCGGGGTGCCGGGGGTTGAGCAGCAGGTTGTGCTCCTCGGGCACGATCACCGAGGGCACCTGCGCCAGCAGGCTGGCGCTCGAGGCGGCCCAGGCCGTGCCCCAGGCGATGCTGACGCGGCCGGCCGGCAGCGCGTCCCAGCCGACGTGCCGGGCCGCATCGAACACCGTGCGCGCGGCCCAGCACGCGGCCGGGACGTCGATGCGCACCAGGTAGCGGTTCAGCGGCAGCGCCACGCCGCCGCCGAGGTGCACCACGGTCTCCAGGCAGGCCAGCGCGCGCGAACTGCTGGCGTACACCAGCGCCGTGCCGCGCTCGTTCCAGCGCCCACCGGTGGCGCGCGCGCCGGCGCCGCTCAGGTCGTCGGCGGTATAGGCCGGCGTGTCGGTGGCAATGCGCCAGACGCTGACGGCGTCGGCATCAGGCATAGGCGCCGGACTTCATCTGGTAGAGCAGCGTGCTGACGGCTTCGCGGCCGTCGGCGGTGTCCAGCAGCGACTGCGGCGTCAGGCCGCCCAGCGCCGCGACCGGCTCGGCCATCCAGCGCGCGAACCAGCGCGCGGCGTCGAACTCGGGCGGCGCCTCGCCGGCTTCGCGCACCATGGCGTCGACCTGACCGATCAGGCGCTCGACGCCGACCAGCTTCTCGCTCTCGGACTGCGACAGCGCGCCGCGCTGGGCGATCTTGCGTTCCACGGTGGAGCGCGCCAACCCCAGCACGCGCATCAACTGGTCGCGCGGCAGGCCCATGGCCTGGCTCAGCGCCACCACCTGGCGCGCCGGCACGCCTTGCTTGACCAGCTGCGAGCGTTCCACCGGCGACAGCCGGTACGCTGCTTGGTGCGCCGCGCGGCCGGGGATCACGTAGGCGCCCGGCCGGTCGGAAGCCTGGCGCGCGGTGGCGGACGAAAGCGAAGCGGTCATGGGCACCTCCATCATTAGAGACAAAATGTACTCTTGATAGAGACAAACAACAAGCCCGGGTTCCCCGCGCGCCAGACCGCCGCCGCGTCGCCGGCGCCCGGCCCAGGCGCGGTGCTTCAGCCCCGGTACAGCCAGGGCACGTCCAGAACGCGCTGGCCCAGCAGCCGGATCGAGGCGTCGCGCCCCAGGCGCATCAGCCCGGTCGAATGGAAGATCTGGCCGTTGCGGATCGAGCGCGCCTGCACGCGTGCGCAGCGCTGCCAGCGCGCCAGCGCGTAGCGCTTCAGCCGCGTCGGCACATCCACGGCATCCATGGCCAGCGAGCGTGCCAGCTCGGCCGCGTCCTCGATCGCCATGCCGGCGCCCTGCGCCAGGTAGGGCCGCATCGGGTGCGCGGCATCGCCCAGCAGCGCCACCAGGCCGCGCGCCATCTGCCCGGCGGCGCTCAGCGGCGGCCGGTCGGCCAACGCCCACAGGCGCCAGGCCTGCGGGTTGACGCTGGCCGCCGGCACGGCCGCGATCAGATCGCGCAGCGGCGTGCAGAGCGTGCCCATGGCGCGCTGCAGGTCGGCGGCGTTGGCGTGGTGGTCCCAGCTCTGGGGATCGGCCGGCGGCGCGCCGTGCACGATCGCCACCAGGTTCATCCACTCGCGCCGGCGCACCGGGTACTGCACCACGTGCAGGCGCGGCCCCAGCCAGGCGGTGACCTGGCTGCTGCGCAGCGCCTGCGGCAGCGCCGACTGGCGCAGCATGGCGCGGTAGGCCAGGTGGCCGGTCACGCGCGGCGGGCCGTCATCCAGCAGCTGCTGGCGCACCCGGCTCCAGAGGCCGTCGGCGCCCAGCAGCGCGTCGCCCTCGACCGGGGCGCCCGACTTGAGGCCGAGCGTGACCGTCTTGCCGTCGTCGACGAAATCGGTCAGCTCGTGCTCCAGGTTCAGGTGCAGCCGCGCCTGCCCGCGGGCGGCGCGGTGCAGCAGGCCGTGCAGGTCGGCGCGGTGGATGGTCGCGTACGGCGCGCCGTAGCGCTCGAGCGAGTGCGCGCCCAGGCCGAGCGTGCCCAGCTCGGCGCCGCTGACGGCGTTGCGCACCTGCAGGCGGTCGGGGAAGGCGGCGACGGCAGCCAGTTCATCCTCGAGGCCCCAGTCGCGCAGGACGCGGGTCACGTTGGGGCCGAGCTGCACGCCGGCACCGACTTCGCTGAACTGCGGCGCACGCTCGAACAGGCGCACGTCCCAGCCGGCGCGCGCCACCGCCAGCGCCGCGGCCAGCCCACCGATGCCGCCACCGGCGATCAGCAGTTGTTGCGTTCTCATGGACCGAATTGTGCCGCCGTGGGCGCTGGTGGCGGCGCTGGCCACCAGCGGTGACGCCGCGATCAGCCGGGGCCGCCCGCCTCACCCGTAGGTCGCGGCCGCGCGGGCCATCAGGCGCCGGCCGTGAACAGCAGCTTCCAGGCCCAGTACAGGCCGATGCCCAGCTGCACCGCGAAGGCGGCGAAGCGGGCGGTAACCATCGGCGGCGAAACCGACACCAGATGAATCGACGACTGGACCACCCTGGCGCCAAGCAGCACACAGGCCAGCGGGTCGGTAACCGGCGCGCGTCCGGTGACGATGGCCACCAGCAGCAGGCCGCCCAAGATCGGGATGTTCTCGACGCAATTGGCATACGCGCGCGCCAGGCGCTGCATGAAGGGAGAAAGGTTCGCGTTGTCCGGCACGAAGCCCGCCGGCGAGACCCGCCCCGTCAGCACCAGCCGTGTACGCACCAGTTCCATCAGCACCACCAGCAGCGCCCAGGTGACGAAGCCAGCCAGCGCAATCGAAGACGGTGTGGTCACGGAGGCGCTCCTTGTCAGGTCGATACGCTTTATAGGCCCAATCGCGGCACAGCGCATCAGGGCCGCGCACAGAGGTACGCATAGTCACCCAGCGCCGAGACATGGCGCGCCTGCACCGCCGCGAAGGCACCGCTGCGCAGGTCGGCGACCAGCCGCGCCAATCCGTCTTCAAGTTCGGCAGCGGTGACCAGGCTGGAGAACGAACTCATGTTGGCACGCAGCGCCGGATCCAGGTACAGCTCGGGCCGGTGCTTGCCCGAGTACAGGAACAGATCCTGCAGCGCGTTCGTGACGAAGAACGGCGTCAGCGCGACCGACCTGAACCCCGCACGGTTCAATGCCGCCCGGACTTGCCGCTCCGATGGCATCTTCTCTATGGAGCACGCCATCATGTCCGGGAAGTAGTGGCTCAGCCAGTAGTGGCGCATCTGCTCGGCCAGGCCGGTGAAGATGACGAAGGGCCCGGCGCGCAGCGTCCTGCGGACTTCGGCGAACGCCGACTCGAGGTCCGGGAAGTGATGGATGGCAAGCGTGCAGATCGCGCCGTCGAATACCGCATCGCCGAACGGCAGCGCATCCGCGCTGGCCTGTATCCATCCGATCTCGCCGGTTTTTGCGCGCGCCTGGCCCAGCATGGTCCCGGACACATCCACCGCGCTCCAGGTGCCGCCCAGCGCATTCAGCGCAACGGTGTAGCTGCCGGTGCCGCAGCCGAGGTCGAGGTAGGTGCCGGACCGCAGCGGGCGCAACAGCCCCGCGAGCGCCTGCACGATGCCGGGATCGGCACGGCGCGACCGCGCGTAGCTGCCACCGATGCGGTCGTAGAGCGCGCCCATCGCGTCGCCACGCGCGCCTACGGCTCGACCGGGTAGCGGCTGGCGATGGCGATGCGGTTCCAGGCGTTGATGACCACCGCCAGCCATTCGACGGCCAGGATTTCCTCGCTGGAAAGGCTGGCTGCGGCTTCCGCATAGGCCGCATCCGGCACTTGGCCATCGGCGACCAGGGTGATGGCCTCCACCAGCGCCAACGCGGCGCGCTCCTTCAGGCTGAAATAGCCGGATTCATGCCATGCCGCCACCATGGCGATGCGGTCGCTGGATTCGCCGCTGGCCAGCGCGTCGCGCGTGTGCATGCGAACGCAGAACGCGCACTGGTTGATCTGCGAGGCGCGCAGGCGCAGCAGGTGCGCCAGGCCCTTGTCGATGCCGGCCTTGGCGACGCGATCGGACATCAGCTGCTCCAGCGCCAGCACCGCCTGGTACAGCTCCGGGGCGGCCTGGCCGAGGTGGACGCGTTGGTTCATGTCGATTCCTTTCAAGACCTGATTGACGCCACGCGGCCTGAGATGCCTGACACGCTTTCAGGAGCGGTTGGTGATGCGGGTGATCCTGTCGCCCTGGAACCTGAACTCGGACCGGGCCGTCAGCTCGAGCACGGTGCCGGCCGGCGGGCCGTCCGGGATGTCCCGCGCCAGCGTGCCACGGAAGTCGATCACCGCCATGCCGCGATCCGACCACAGGCTGAGCGAGCGCAGCGCCTGGCTGCGTTCGGAGAACAGCGCCCCCGAGCTCCTGGCCAGCGCCTCGTACTCGGCGATGCCGCGCGCCGAGGCAGTCAGGCGGTCGTTCGCGTAGGTCTCGAAGCAGACATCCTCGCTCAGCATGGCGAGCAGCGCCGGCACGTCGAAGCCGATGTAGGCCGCGAGGTAGCGGTCGACGAAGGGATTGCCGAACACGCGTGCGTTCATCGGACCGCCCGCATCGACGCCCGCGCCATGCGCATCAGGCCAGCAGCTCCCGCATCACGAACGGCAGGATGCCGCCGTGGCGGAAGTAGTCGACCTCGATCGGCGTGTCGATGCGCAGGGTCAGCTTGGTTTCCTGCTTCGAGCCGTCGGCGCGCGTGATGACCATGCGCGCATTGCTCATCGGCGCCAGATCGTCGGGAATGATGTCGATCAGCTCGTCGCCGTGCAGGCCGAGGCTTTCCCACGACTCGCCGGGCTTGAACTGCAACGGCAGCACGCCCATGCCGACCAGGTTGGAGCGGTGGATGCGCTCGAAGCTCTTGGCCACCACGGCCTTGATGCCGAGCAGCTGCGTGCCCTTGGCGGCCCAGTCGCGGCTGGAGCCGGTGCCGTATTCCTCGCCGGCGAAGACCACCGTCGGCACGCCGGCGGCGATGTACTTCATGGCGGCGTCGTAGATGAACTGCTTGCTGCCCTGCTCCTCGCCCGGCTGCTGGTAGATGGTCAGGCCACCCTCCTCGCGGCTGCCGTCGGCGTGCGGCGGGATCATCAGGTTCTTGATGCGCACGTTGGCGAAGGTGCCGCGCATCATCACCTCGTGGTTGCCGCGGCGTGAGCCATAGCTGTTGAAGTCAGCCCTCTGCACCCCGTGCTCACGCAACCACTGGCCGGTGGGCGACGCCTCCTTGATACTGCCGGCCGGCGAGATGTGGTCGGTGGTGATGCTGTCGCCGAACAGCGCCATGATGCGCGCACCGTGCACCGCCGCACCGCCCTGCCCCGTGTCACCCAGGTCCATGGTGAAGCCTTCGAAGAACGGTGGCTCGGCGATGTAGGTGCTGGTCGGCCAGGTGTAGACATCGCCCTCGACGCCCTCGATGCGCTCCCACAGCTCGCCGGGTTCGGTCTCGATCTTGGCGTAGTTGGCGCGGAAGGCCTTGCCCTTCATTGCGTACTTCAGCAGCTTCTGCACTTCGTCGCTGCTCGGCCAGATGTCGCCCAGGTAGACCGGCTTGCCGTTCTTGCCCTGGCCGACCGGCTCGGTCATCAGGTCCACCATCACGTTGCCGGCAATCGCGTAGGCCACCACCAGCGGCGGGCTGGACAGGAAGTTGGCCTTGATGTTGGGGTGGATGCGGGCCTCGAAGTTGCGGTTGCCCGACAGCACCGCCGCACACACCAGCTGGTTCTGGTTGATGACCTCGTTGATCTCCGGCGCCAGGTCGCCCGAGTTGCCGATGCAGGTGGTGCAGCCGTAGCCGGCGACCGTGAAGCCCAGCTTTTCAAGGTAAGGCAGCAAGCCGGTTTCGGTCAGGTATTCGGTGACGATGCGCGAGCCGGGTGCCAGCGAGGTCTTGACGTGCGGATCCACCGTCAGGCCGGCCTCGACCGCCTTCTTGGCCAGCAGGCCGGCGGCCAGCAGCACGCTCGGGTTGCTGGTGTTGGTGCAGCTGGTGATGGCGGCAATCAGCACGTCGCCGTTGCCGATGGTGATTTCCGGGGTCCCCGGCTCCGGCACCTCGCACTCTTCGACCACCGCCGCCACCGCGTCGACCAGCGGCCGGTTGCCTTCCATCTCGACCACCGAGCGCGGCGCGCCATCCGGTGTGGCCGGCGCGCGGCCAGCCACCTCGCCGATGCCGCACTCCAGCGTCACGCGCGTGTGCAGCAGCTCGGCCGGGCGGCTGAAGCCACCGTCTTCCATCGGCGTGCTGAACAGTTCGGTGAAGCGTTTCGACAGGCTGCCCAGGTCGATGCGGTCCTGCGGCCGCTTGGGGCCGGCCAGGCTGGGCGTGACGTCGCCCAGGTCCAGCGTCACCACCTGGGAGTAGTCGATCTCGCCGGCCTTCGCCACGCCGAACATGCCCTGGGCGCGGAAGTAGGCCTCGAACAGCTCGATCTCGGCCTGGGTGCGGCCGGTGCCCTCGAAGTACTCGATGGTCCGGTGGTCGACCGGGAACAAGCCCATGGTGGCGCCGTATTCGGGCGACATGTTGCCGATGGTGGCGCGGTCGGGCACGCTCAAGCTGGCTGTGCCCTCGCCGAAGAACTCGACGAACTTGCCGACCACCTTGTGCTTGCGCAGCAACTCGGTCACCGTCAGCACCAGGTCGGTGGCGGTGCAGCCTTCGCGCAGGCGGCCCGTGAGCTCGAAGCCGACCACGTCGGGCGTCAGGAAGTACACCGGCTGGCCCAGCATCGCGGCCTCGGCCTCGATGCCGCCGACGCCCCAGCCGACCACGCCGATGCCGTTGATCATGGTGGTGTGGCTGTCGGTGCCGACCAGCGAGTCGGGGTAGCACACGCCATCGGCGCGTCGGTGCACGCCGCGCGCCAGGTACTCCAGGTTGACCTGGTGCACGATGCCGAAGCCCGGCGGCACCACGCGGAAGGTGTCGAAGGCCTGCATGCCCCACTTCATGAACTCGTAGCGCTCGCGGTTGCGGCGGAACTCGAGCTCCATGTTGAGCTGCAGCGCATCCGGGCGGCCGTAGTAGTCGACCATGATCGAGTGGTCGACCACCAGGTCGACCGGCACCAGCGGCTCGATCTTCTTCGGGTCGGCGCCGAGCCGCTGCGCGGTCGAACGCATCGCCGCCAGGTCGGCCAGCAGCGGCACACCGGTGAAGTCCTGCAGCACCACGCGCGCGACGGTGAACGGGATCTCGTCGGTGCGCGGCGCCTTGGGCCGCCAGTTGGCCAGCTGCCGCACGTGATCGACGGTGACGCGGCTGCCGTCGCAATGGCGCAGCACCGACTCCAGCACGATGCGGATCGACAGCGGCAGGCGCTCGACGTTGGGGAACTCCTTGGCCAGCGCCTTGAGCGAAAACAGCTTGCCGGTCTCGCCGGAGGCGGTCTTGAAGGACTTCAGGGTGGACGCGAACGCGTGGGATTTCCTGGTGGCCATGAGCTTCTCCTTCAATATCGTGTGATGCCCGCCAAGCGCAGGCGTGGCCCATTGTGTCAGGCGCACCGTGACTTTTCCATCGCGGCGGCCATCGCCCTACTCGTGGTCATACCAAATGCCTGCCGCCGGGGCAACTTCGGCGCCAGTGCCTGCACCATGGTGGCGCGAATTCAGGCTGCGGCGGGTCGTCGCCTTGGCTGTGGCTGTGGGCGCCACTGGGTTGGCTGTGGCTGTGGGAGCTACTGGGTTGGCTGTGGCTGTGGGAGCTACTGGGTTGGCTGTGGCTGTGGGAGCGGCGGCAGCCGCGAATCAACGCGTCCAACAAGCAACGGCCATTCGCGGCTGGCGCCGCTCCCACACGGGTGGCGGGCCGAGATCCCGCTTGCAGCGCCCGAAACTGCCGTCAACCAAGCCAGCAATGCCCTGTCGGCCCGGCGCGGCAGCGCCGCTTCATCGCGCGCCGCCACCCCGGGCGTGACGCACAGGCCCTAGGAGTCTGCGCGGCAGAAGTTCAGCGCGAGGAAACTGCGATAGCGAAGCGGCATCTGGGGTCTCGATGGCCGTGATCGACCCCTTGCGGGTTCTGTGACAGGCTGCGAGGCTACGTGGCGGTCTGCGAGCGGAAGGGTTGAGCCGGGTTTGGTTGGGGCCAGCTGCGGCCCCTCAGCCGGCCATCGCTGCCATCCGCCGCAGGTTCAGCGCCGTGCACACCAGTTTCCACTCAGCCCGCACCCGATGCAGCCCCCGCATGCTGAACTGCCTGAAACCCAGCACGTTCTTGATCCAGCCGTTGGGCGGCTCGGCGATCCACTTGCGCTTGCGGTAGGCCACCCGGCCTTCTTCGGTCTGGAGCTTGGCGGCCATGGCCGCGGTGTGCGGATGCTGCTGGGCGTCGATCTCAGCGTGCTGCTTGCCCTCTCGGCCCAGCGCCACCACCACGTCGATGGGCGCGTTCTTCAGGTTGTCTTCGCTGCGGTAGCCTGCATCGGCCAGGCCAAGCTCGGGCAGCTCACCCAGGTTGTCGTGCACCGCCTGGATCATCGGCAGCAGCCAGTTCGCATCCGCTGCGGTGTTGTCCAGCTCGGCCGCCACGATAATGTGCGCGGCCTCGTCGACCGCGGTCTGGGCGTTGTAGGCGGGGTCGAACCCACCGCCGGCGCGCTTCATGATGCGGCTGTCCGGGTCAGTGAAGTTCTCCTGCGCCTTGGCCTCGGGCACGCCGAACTCGCGCTTGTAGCGCCCGCCGCGGGGCTTGCCGTCCGGGCCCCGCGGTCGGCGGTCATCGTCATCGCTGCGGCCGCGCTCGAGGTCCGCCTCGCGCTGGCGCTGCTCCAGGCGCTGGCGGGCCTCACGGATGGCTGCCAGGCGCACTTGGCGCCGCTCAATTTCGGCCGGCAGGTCCAGCTCGGGCTCGCCCGCCTCGGCCTCGTCGGTGGCCTTGGCGCGTGCCAGCAGCGCATCGATCTGCGCCTTGAGTTCAATCTCGGCCTGCTTCATGCGCTCGTAGCTCATCGCCTTGTGGCGGCTGGCGTTGGCCTTGAGCTTGGTGCCGTCGATGGCCACCGTGCCTAGCTTGAGCAGGCCCATCTCGCGGGCCAGTTGCACTACCTGCACGAACAGCTCCGACAGCTCCTTCAGGTGGAAGGCCCGGAAGTCGCAGATCGTGCGGTGGCGTGGGAAGTTGCCGGCCGCCAGCATTCGAAATGCCAGGTCCTCGTGCAGCCGGCGCTCGATCTTGCGCGAGCTGAACACGCCGCTGGCGTAGGCATAGAGCAGCACCTTGACCATCATGGCCGGGTGAAAGGGCTGGTTGCGCGAGCCGCCGCCCTCGTAGCGGGCGTAGAACGCCTTCAGGTCCAGCGCATCAACCGTGTCATGGATGAAGTAGGCCAGGTGCCCGGCCGGCAGCCAGTCTTGCGGCGCCGCAGGCAACAACATCACTTGCTCGGGTTCGTAGGGGCGGTAACTCGTGGGCATGCGTCATCAACGCTTACACCGCTCACTCCGACATCAGGAACTACCCTGTTCTGCCGCGCAGACTCCTAGGCCCATGGTGGCGCCAGACGCAACAAGGCCCGGCAGGCGCGCCTGCCGGGCCTTGGCTCGGTGACCGGGCGCGAGCGCCCGGATCAGGCCAGCTTCTCGTCGGCCTTCTCGCCCTTTCGGTAGACCTCGTAGACGATCACCGGGATGCCGAGCCCGCCCAGGTGCTGCTGGATCAGCGGCTTGACCTCGGCCCAGTCCAGCGCGCCGACGCCGGTGGCCAGGCGCGGCAGCGCCACGCTCTTGATGCCCTCGTCCTGCACCAGCTTGGCCAGCGCGCGCAGGGCGCGGTTGACGTCCTCCAGCTTGGCCTTGACCGGGCGCGCCGCCTTGTCCTGGCTTTGCATGCCCTGGGTCAGCAGGTTGACGATGCCGCGCACCGAGCCATCCTCGTTGACGCCGCGCCAGACCCAGACGTCGCCGGTATCGGGCGCATTGGCGCGCATGGCGTGGCGGTAGTCCTTGACCATGGACGGAAAGCGCTCGCGCAGCGCCAGCGCCAGGCCGGAATCGAACGGATCCTGCGTGGCAATGCCATGCGCGATCACCTGGGCTTCGCTGAGCAGAATGTCGCCTTCGACTTCACGGATCATGTTTTCTCCTTGGGGTTGATATCGATCTTTGCTTGATTGCACGATAGCTGAAAGCAGAGCGCGCAATCTTGACACGAGTCAAGACAGCGGCGTTCCGCCGGCAGGCCGGTCGCCAAACGCAGACAATAGCGCCCCATGACGCTCCGAGCCCCCGAACTGCTGCTGCCCGCCGGCAACCTGGACAAGATGCGCGCCGCCTACGACTTCGGCGCCGATGCCGTGTACGCCGGCCAGCCGCGCTACAGCCTGCGTGCGCGCAACAACGAGTTCCGCCTGGAGCAGCTGGCGCTGGGCATCGCCGAGGCGCATGCGCGCGGCCGGAAGTTCTTCGTCACCAGCAACCTGATCGCCCACAACGACAAGCTGCGCACCTACCTGCGCGACCTGGAGCCGGTCGTCGCCCTCAAGCCGGACGCCCTGATCATGGCCGACGCCGGCCTGATCATGCTGGTGCGCGAGCAGTGGCCGCACATCCCCATCCACCTGAGCGTGCAGGCCAACACCACCAACTGGGCGGCGGTGAAGTTCTGGCAGAAGATCGGCGTGGCGCGCATCATCCTGTCGCGCGAACTGAGCCTGGCCGAGGTCGAGCAGATCCGCCAGGAATGCCCCGACATCGAGCTGGAGGTGTTCGTGCACGGCGCCCTGTGCATCGCCTACAGCGGGCGCTGCCTGCTGAGCGGCTACTTCAACCGCCGCGACCCCAACCAGGGCACCTGCACCAACGCCTGCCGCTGGAACTACAAGACCCACGACGCCGCCGTCGACCCCAACACCGGCGAGGCGCTGGCGACTCCCGACAACCTGCAAGGCTTCAGCTTCGCCGCCGCGCAGGAGCAGGCGGAAGAAAACGCCCTGTCGACCACCGGCAGCGGCCAGCGCCACCCCAAGGCCGATCAGGTCTACCTGATCGAGGAAGAAGGCCGCCCCGGCCAGCTGATGCCGATCATGGAAGACGAGCACGGCACCTACATCATGAACAGCAAGGACTTGCGCGCGGTCGAGCTGGTGGAGAAGCTGACCCGCATCGGCGTCGATTCGCTCAAGATCGAGGGCCGCACCAAGAGCCTGTACTACGTTGCCCGCACCGCACAGGTGTACCGCCGCGCCATCGACGACGCCGTCGCCGGCCGGCCGTTCGACCCGCGGCTGATCACCGAACTGGAGGGCCTGGCCAACCGGGGCTACACATCCGGTTTCCTGGAACGCCGCCCGGCTCAGAACTACCAGAACTACGAAACCGGCCACTCGGTCGCCACGCGCAGCCAGTTCGTCGGCGAGGTGAAAAGCACGCGCGATGGCTGGGCCGAGATCGAGACCAAGAACCGCTTCGCCGTCGGCGACTGGATCGAGATCATCACGCCGCAGGGCAACCGCACCGTGCAGCTTCAGGTGATGAAGAACGCTGACGGCGAATCGATCGAGGTGGCGCCCGGCAACCCGCTGCGGGTATGGATCCCGGTCGATGGCCCGGCCGAGCACGGGCTGATCGCACGGCTGGCGCAGGCGCCGCAGTCCAGCGCCACGCCCGCGTAAGCAGCCACCCTCGCCTGCCCATGAGAACGCTTCAAGCCGACGCCAGCCTGATCGATTCGCGCACCGCCGCCTGGCGCCTGCTGGTGACGGTGCTGCTGGTCACGCTGGGCAACAGCGCCATGTACGTGGTGTCGGTGGTGCTGCCGGCGGTGCAGGCCGAGTTCGGCATCAGCCGCGCCGACGCCTCGATGCCCTACACGGTGATGATGGTGTGCCTTGGGATCGGCGGGCTGTGGACCGGCATCTGGGCCGACCGCTGGGGCATCGCGCGCGTGCTGTGGCTGGGTTCGGCCGCAGTGCTGGGCGGCTACGTGCTGGCGGCGCTGTCGGGCAATGTGTGGATGTTCGGCATCGCGCACGGGCTGCTCGGCCTGCTCGGCGGCGCCGCCACCTTCGCGCCGCTGATGGCCGACACCGGCCTGTGGTGGAACAAGCGGCGCGGCGTCGCCATGGCGGTGTGCGCCAGCGGCAACTACATCGCCGGCACCCTGTGGCCGCCGCTGGCTCAATGGGGCATCGCCGAGTACGGCTGGCGCCCGACCTACATCACGCTCGGCCTGGTCTGCGGCATCGGCATGCTGCTGCTGGCCTTCTTCATGCGCCGCCCACCGCCGGCGCTGACGCTGCCAGCCACCGGCGCGGCGGCGCCCGCGCGCGTCACGCCCTGGCCAACCGAGCGCCCCTTCGGCCTGGCGCCGGTGCAGGCGCAGTGGCTGCTGTGCCTGGCCGGCGTGGCCTGCTGCGTCGCCATGTCGATGCCGCAGGTGCACATCGTCGCCTACTGCACCGACCTCGGCTACGGCGCCGCGCGCGGCGCCGAGATGCTGTCGCTGATGCTGTTCTCGGGCATCGTCAGCCGGCTGGTGTCGGGCTGGATCTGCGACCACATCGGCGGCCTGCGCACCCTGCTGCTGGGCTCGGCGCTGCAGGGCGTGGCGCTGCTCATGTTCCTGCCGGTGGAAGGCATGATCTCGCTCTACGTCGTGTCGGCGCTGTTCGGGCTGTTCCAGGGCGGCATCGTGCCGGCCTACGCCATCATCGTGCGCGAGCATTTCCCGGCGCGCGAAGCCGGCGCCCGCACCGGCGCCGTCATCATGGCCACCCTGCTCGGCATGGCGCTGGGCGGCTGGATGAGCGGCTGGATCTTCGACATGACCGGCAGCTACGACGCCGCCTTCATCAACGGCATCGGCTGGAACCTGCTCAACCTGAGCATTGCGGGGTGGTTGTACTGGCGGACGCGGCAGCGGCCTGGACGTCTGGTGCCGGCGCAATAGACGCGATGACATCGCGCCAGTCGGATGCTGCGCATGTTGCGCACCCGCTGGCGGTTTCGCGGCTTCGGGTCAGTTGCGGTCGGGTCGTGGTGCCCGGGTGGCGCGGTTCGGGCTGGTGCTGCGCGTCGCCGGCGCCGGCGCGGCGGCGGGCGATGGCGCAGCCGGTGCGGCGGTCGGACCGGCCGGGTTGTACTGGCCAGGCTGCGGCTGTGACGGCGGTTTCGGATCGACGGTGGTCGTGTTCTGCGCCGCCTGCGCCATCACGCTGGGCGACAGCGCCATGCCGGCGGCAATCGCCAGGGCGGTCAGGTTGATGCGTTTCATTGCACGGTCCTTTGCAGTTGGATTGGGGAAGCTGATGCTGCGCCTGTCGACGCCTGCCCGGAGTCGTCTGGCGCAGCTTGTTCTTGTGCGCTGGCGCTGACATGCGCGTGATGGCTTGCATAGCTCTGCCTGGTGGCAGCACGCAAAGCACCATGGCATGGGCGATCGCACGGCAGATCCAGAGCAACTTCGACTCAAGTGCTGACACCATGGAGGCGCGAATTCAAAGTGCAGGCCTTTATCGGGGTTCGCGTTGCCCTCCGCCAACCTACCGGGTTGGCTGTGTCGTGGTAGCGGCTGTGGGCGCGGCGGCAGCCGCGAACAAACGTCTGCGCCGGGCGCAAGCTCCATTCGCGGCTGCCGCCGCTCCCACACGGGGGACGGGCCGATATCCAGGTTCCAGCGCCTGAGACTGTATGCATCCAGGCCGAAGATGCTTTAGTACACCGCCCCCCATCATCGGCACCCGCCTACAAGCCACGGCAGCACTCGCTCCCACAATGGCCGCTCATGGACGCGCTGCTGCTGTCCCGCATCCAGTTCGGGTTCCTGATCTCCTTCCACATCCTGTTCCCGGCCTTCACCATCGGCCTGGCGAGCTGGCTGGTGTTCCTGGAATGGCGCTGGCTGCGCACGCGCGAGGGCCTGTGGTGGGACCTGTACCGGTTCTGGAGCAAGGTGTTCGCGATCTCCTTCGGCATGGGGGTGGTGTCGGGCATCGTGATGAGCTTCCAGTTTGGCACCAACTGGCCGGTGCTGTCGGAGCGCGCCGGCAACGTGCTCGGCCCGCTGCTGAGCTACGAGGTGATCACCGCCTTCTTCCTGGAGGCCGGCTTCCTGGGCGTGATGCTGTTCGGCGCCCACAAGGTGCGGCCGGCGGTGCACTTCTTCTGCACCATCATGGTGGCCGCGGGCACACTGATCTCCACCTTCTGGATCATCGCCGCCATCAGCTGGATGCAGACGCCGCAAGGCCACGTGCTGCAGGACGGAGTGTTCTCGCCCGGCGACTGGTGGGCCATCGTGTTCAGCCCCTCGTTTCCGTACCGGCTCACGCACATGGTGCTGGCCGCCTTCATCACGACCTGCTTCGTGATCGGCGGCGTCGGCGCCTGGTACCTGCGGCGCGGCGTGCACCGCGAGATGGCGCTCAGGATGCTGCGCCTGTCGATCGTTTTCGGTGCCATCACGGTGCCGGCGCAGGTGCTGGTGGGCGACCTGCACGGGTTGAACACGCTGGAGCACCAACCGATCAAGGTGGCGGCGATGGAAGGACACTGGCGCTCGCACGGCGAAGGTGCCGGCGTGCCGCTGGTGCTGTTCGCGGTGCCGCGCCAGAGCGAGGAGCGCAACGACCTGGAAGTCGCCATTCCGCGCCTGGGCAGCCTGGTCCTCACGCACAGCCTGGACGGCGAGATCCCCACGCTGACCAGCGTTCCGCCCGAGGACCGCCCGCCGGTGGCACCGGTGTTCTACGCCTTCCGCGTGATGGTCGGCATCGGCCTGCTGATGTTGCTGGTGGTGCTGGCCTCGGCCTGGGCCTGGTGGCGCGGCAGGCTGGAGCAGTCGGTATGGATCCTGCGCGGCTGGCAGCTGCTCAGCGGATCGGGCTTCGTGGCGCTGCTGGCCGGCTGGTGGGTGACCGAGATCGGCCGCCAGCCCTGGGTGATCCACGGCCTGATGCGCACGCGCGACGCCGTCAACCCGGCCCTGCAGGCCGCCGCCGTGGCCTCGTCGCTGGCGGCGTACGCCACCGTCTACGCCATCATCTTTGGCGCCGGCATGTGGTATCTGCGGCAACTGCTCAAGAAGGGACCGAAAGCGGGAGAGAAAGCGCCTGGCACAGCGCCGTCCGACCACCGCGTGAAGACCGGCGCCCGCCCGATGTCGGCCGGCGATGAATCCGACATCACCGAGGCCGTCGAAGGAGCGCGCGCATGATCCCGGACGAGCTGATCCGCACCGCCGCCGACGGCATCGCATTCTGGCTGCCGATCGCCTGGCTGGGCGCGATCGGCTTTGGCGTCCTGATGTACGTGCTGCTGGACGGCTTCGTGCTCGGCCTGGGCATCCTGGCGCCACTGGCCGACGACGGCCCGCAGCTCGACCACATGATGAACACCGCGGCGCCGGTCTGGGACGGCAACGGGACCTGGCTGGTGTTGGGCGGCGCCGGCCTGATGGCGGCCTTTCCGAAGGCGTACGCGCTGGTGCTGTCGTCGCTCTACCTGCCGGTGCTGGCGATGCTGCTGGGGCTGATCTTCCGCGGCGTGGCGTTCGAGTTCCGCTTCAAGGCGCACGGCCATGCGCGCAGAGCCTGGGGAGCGGCCTTCAGCCTGGGCTCCTTCGTGGCCGCGCTCAGCCAGGGCACGATCCTGGCCGCACTGGTACAGGGCCTGCCAATGGAGGGCGGCCGCTACACCGGCGGCCTGTGGGGCTGGCTCAGCCCGTTCGCCCTCATGACCGGCGTGGCGCTGCTCTGCGGCTACGCCCTGCTCGGCGCCGGCTGGCTGATCCTCAAGACCGAGGGCAGGCTGCACCAGCAGGCGCGGCGCTGGGCGCGGCCGCTGGTGCTGGGCGTGCTGTTCTTCATGGCCGCGGTCAGCCTGTGGCTGCCGTTCCACGACTCGCGCGTGATGGCGCGCTGGTTCGAGGACGGCCACTTCATCTGGTTGTCCCCGGTGCCGGCGCTGACGCTGCTCGTCGCCTGGTGCCTCTGGCGCGACGCCGCCGTCGGTCCGCGCGCCGAGCGCCCGCACGACGCGCGGCCGTTCCTGTGGACACTGGCGCTGTTCGCGCTCGGCTTCGCCGGCCTGCTGCTGGGCATGTGGCCCTACCTGGTGCCGCCCACCCTCACCATCTGGGGCGCCTCGTCGCCGCCGGCAT
Organism: Ottowia sp.; assembly: GCF_035444425.1. GTDB lineage: Bacteria > Pseudomonadota > Gammaproteobacteria > Burkholderiales > Burkholderiaceae_C > Ottowia. The sequence goes on from NZ_DAOMOQ010000008.1 coordinate 106,831, forward strand.
CGCAAGGCTTCGTGATGTGGGGGCTGGCCTTCCTGCTGCCGATCATCCTCGGCTACACCGGCTGGTCGTACCACGTGTTCCGCGGCAAGGTGGCGGCGGATCAGGGCTATCACTGAGTTGGTGGAGCTGAACCGCCCCGGTTTTCGTGGAGGCTCCTTGGCTTGAGTCAGACCGGTATGG